>NZ_JAFKEC010000002.1 GCF_017848315.1 Pseudomonas palmensis | reverse complement strand
GTACGGCACCGCCGCACCGACGCCGACCGCCCTCTGCGGCCGGCACCCCACCTCCCCCTTGCCCACTGCTCGCTGAGGCCTGCCCATGGATTTCTCGATACTGGCGTTTCTTGCCCAGGACGGCCTGACCACGGGCGCGATCTACGCACTGGTGGCGCTGGCCCTGGTGCTGGTGTTCTCGGTGACGCGCACCATCCTGGTGTGCCAGGGCGACTTCGTCACCTACAGCGCCCTGACCCTGGCCACCCTGCAGCTGGGCCTGATGCCCGGCACCGTGTGGCTGCTGCTGGGCTGCTCGCTGGCCGCCTGCGCACTGGACTGCACCGACGCCGCACGGCGCCGTCAATGGCGCCGGCTGCCGGGCCTGTTGGCGCGCTACCTGAGCCTGCCGCTGCTGTTGTGGGCGGTGCTGGGCAACCTCGACCTGGCGAGCCTGCCGGCGCTGCTGCAGATTCTGCTGACCCTGGCCCTGGTCACGCCGCTGGGGCCGTTGCTGTACCGCCTGGTGTACCAGCGGGTGGCCGAGACCTCGGTGCTGTTGCTGTTGATCGTGTCGGTGGCGGTGCATATCGCGCTGGTGGGCGTGAGCCTGCTGATGTTCGGCGCCGAGGGCGTGCGCACCGAGGCCCTGGCCGAGTCGGTGTTCATGCTCGGCGAGCTGCCGGTGGGCCTGCAGAGCCTGCTGGTGATCGGCAGCGCGCTGCTGCTGATCGGCCTGCTGTATGCCTTCTTCGGCCACAGCCTGTACGGCAAGGCGCTGCGTGCCACTGCGCTCAACCGTACCGGCGCACAGCTGGTGGGCATCCCCACCCAGTTGGCCGGCAAGGCCGCGTTCGGCCTGGCCGCGCTGATCGGCGCGATCTCCGGGGTACTGATCGGCCCGCTGACCACGCTGTATTACGACTCGGGCTTTCTGATCAGCCTCAAGGGCTTTGTGGCGGCGATCTTCGGCGGCCTGGCCAGTTACCCGATAGCCGCGGCCAGTGCGTTCTTCGTCGGCGTGCTGGAGAGCTTCGCCAACTTCGGCGCCTCGGCCTACAAGGAGGTCATCGTGTTCACCGTGGTGATCCCGGTGCTGCTATGGCTGTCGCTGAAAAACCCGCACCTGGAGGAGCAACACTGATGGCCCTGCGACTGATCCCCCTGTTGGCCCTGCTGCTGGTGGCGGGCCTGGCGCCGCTGGTGCTGCCCGCGTTTCACGTGACCCTGCTCAACTACATCGGCCTGTACAGCCTGGTGGCCCTGGGCCTGGTGCTGCTGACCGGCATCGGCGGCATGACCTCGTTCGGCCAGGCCGCATTCGTGGGCATTGGCGCCTACGCCAGCGCGGTGCTCACCACCCAGTACGGCCTGTCGCCGTGGCTGGGCCTGCTGGCGGGGCTGGCGATCACCCTGGTGGTGGCCACCAGCCTGGGCCTGCTGACCCTGCGCCTGGCCGGGCACTACCTGCCCATCGGCACCCTGGCCTGGGGCCTGGCGCTGTTCTACCTGTTCGGCAACCTGCCGGGCCTGGGCGGCTTCGGCGGCCTGCAGAACCTGCCGAACATCGAGCTGCTGGGCTGGCAGATCAGCGGCTCGGCCGATTTCGCCGTGCTGATCGGGTTGTTGCTGGCGGCCAGCCTGTGGCTGCTCGACAACCTGCTGCACAGCCGCCAGGGCCGTGCCATCCGCACCCTCAAGGAATCGGCCGGGATGGCCGAGGCGATGGGCATCGATACCGCACGCAGCCGTCTGCAGGTGTTCATCATCGCCGCCCTGCTGGCGGCCCTGTCGGGCTGGCTGTACGCGCACCTGCAGCGGGTGGTCAACCCCACGCCGTTCTCGGTGGTGATGGGCATCGAATACCTGTTCATGATCGTGCTGGGCGGCGTCGCCAGCCTGTGGGGCGCGCTGCTGGGCGCAGCGTTGCTGACCCTGATCAAGCAGGTGCTGCAGGACGTGCTGCCGCAGCTGTTCGGGCATGCCGACAACGTCGAGATGATCTTCTTCGGCGTGCTGGTGATCCTGGTGCTGCAGTACGCCCGCGGCGGCCTGCTGCCGGTGCTGCGCAGCGTGCTGCCGGCCAGCCGCCCACGCACCCTGGCGCTGGATGACGCGCCGGCCCTGCCCCGGCGCAGCATGCCGGCGGCCGGCAAGCCGCTGATGGTGGCCCAGGGGCTGCTCAAGCAGTTCGGCGGGCTGGTGGCCAACAAGAACATGGGCCTGTCGGTGAATGCCGCCGAGGTGACCGCGCTGATCGGCCCCAACGGCGCCGGCAAGTCGACCCTGTTCAACCTGCTGTCGGGGGTGCTGACGCCCAATGCCGGGCAGATCACCTTCAACGGCCAGCGCATCGAAGGCCTGTCGCCGCGCGCCATTGCCCACCTGGGCGTGAGCCGCACCTTCCAGCACGTGCGCCTGCTGGGCGAGATGAGCGTGCTGGAGAACGTCGCCCTCGGCGCCCATGCCCGGGGCAAGGCCGGGTTGCTGCGCTCGATGCTGCACCTGGAACGCAAGGAAGAAGCCGCCCTGCTCGCCGAGGCCACGCGTCAGATCCAGCGGGTGGGCCTGGGCGAATACCTGCACACCCCGGCCGGCAGCCTGCCGCTGGGCCAGCAGCGCATCGTCGAGATCGCCCGCGCGCTGTGCAGCGACCCGTTGCTGTTGCTGCTCGACGAACCCGCCGCCGGCCTGCGCCATGGCGAGAAACAGGCGCTGGCGCAACTGCTCGAGCAGTTGCGTGGCGAGGGCCTGGGCGTGCTGCTGGTGGAGCACGACATGGAGTTCGTGATGGGCCTGGCCGACCACATCGTGGTGATGGAATTCGGCCAGCCCCTGGCCAGCGGCACCCCGCTGCAGATCCAGCAGAACCCTGCGGTGCTGGCCGCCTACCTCGGAGGTGTCGAATGAGTCGCCTGCTGGATGTGCGCAACCTGTCGATCAACCACGGCAAGGTCGAGGCGGTACGCAACCTCGACCTGCACCTGGAGGAAGGCCAGATCGTCAGCCTGATCGGCCCCAATGGCGCCGGCAAGACCACCCTGATGGCGGCGCTGATCGGCCTGCTGCCCTGCCAGGGCCAGGTGACCTACGCCGGCCAGGCGTTGCTGGGCCACCACGACGTGGCCCAGCGCATCGACCAGGGCATGGTGCTGGTGCCCGAGAGCCGCGAGCTGTTCGGCCTGATGAGCGTGGAGGACAACCTGCGCCTGGGCGCCTTCAGCCGCCACCGGCGCGGTTTTCGCGACCATCAGCAGACCCTCGACGAGGTGTTCGGGCTGTTCCCGCGCCTGCTCGAACGGCGCCAGCAGGCCGCCTGCACGCTGTCGGGCGGCGAGCGCCAGATGCTCGCCATCGGCCGCGCGCTGATGGCCAAACCGCGCCTGCTGATGCTCGACGAACCGAGCCTGGGCCTGGCGCCGCGGGTGATCGGCGAGATCTTCACCATCTTCGACACCCTGCGCCAGAGCGGCGTGTCGATCCTGCTGGTGGAGCAGAACGCCCGCGCTGCGCTGAAGATTTCCGACTACGGCTACGTGCTGGAGGTCGGCGAGATCGTGCTTGAAGGCGACGCCCAGGCGTTGGCCAGCAACCCCCGGGTGGTCGAAAGCTACCTGGGCCGCGCACCCGCGCCCACCGCCACCACGGAGGTGATCAGCGCTACCGGCACGTAGCGCCCCGCAGCACTTGCCACACCCATAAAAACAATATCAGGAGCTTGCATGAAACCGATTCTTCCCTTGCTGTTGCTGGCCACGCTGTCGACCGCTGCACAGGCCGACATGACCGTCGGCGTGATTCTCTCCACCACCGGCCCGGGGGCCTCGCTGGGCATCCCCGAGCGCAACACCGTGGCGCTGCTGCCCAGGGAGATTGCCGGGCAGGCCGTGAAATACGTGGTACTGGACGATGCCAGCGACAGTACCGCCGCGGCCAAGAACGCGCGCAAGCTGGTCAGCGAGCACAAGGTCGACCTGCTGATCGGCTCGACCACCGTGCCCACCTCGGCAGCAGTCGCGCAGATCGCCAAGGAGAGCCAGACCGCGCAGATCGCCCTGGCACCGTTCAGCCCCGCCAGCGGCGAGCAGAGCTGGATCTTCACCATCGCCCAGACCAACACCCTGATGGCCCAGGCGCTGATCGAGCACATGCAGCAGAACGGTGTGAAGACCCTCGCCTACATCGGCTACAACGATGTGTGGGGCGAAGACTGGCACAAGGTGCTCAGCGAAATGGCGCCGGCGGCAGGCATCACGCTGGTGCGCGACGAGCGCTTCAACCGCACCGACTCGTCGGTCAGCGGCCAGGCGCTGAAGGTGATGAGCAGCAAGCCCGACGCGGTGCTGATCGGCGCCACCGGCACCCCGGCGGCACTGCCGCATACCGAGCTGCGCCGGCTGGGCTACAAGGGCACCGTGTACCACACCCACGGCGCGGCCAACAGCGCGTTCCTGCGCATCGGCGACAAGGCGCTCAACGGTGCGATACTGCCGGTGGGCCCGGTGGTGGTGTGGGACAAGCTGCCCGCCAGCCACCCCTCCAAGGCCATCGCCAGCCAGTACGCGCAGGACTACCAGGCCAAGTACGGGGACAACAGCCTGTCGCCGTTCGGCGCCTACCTGTACGACGCCATGCTGCTGGTGCAGGCGGCCACCCCGGCGGCGCTCAAGGGTGCCGAGCCCGGCACCGCGCAATTTCGCCAGCAACTGCGCGACCAGCTGGAGCAGACCCGCGACGTGGTCGGCACCCATGGCGTGTACAACCTCAGCGCCACCGACCATTTCGGCCATGACCAGCGCGCGCGTGCACTGGTGAGCGTGCAGGACCAGCAATGGGTCCTGCTGCATGCCCCTGAATAAACCCCCACAACAATAATAAAAAAGGCAGATCCATGAGCACTCTGAAACGGGTCAACACCACCCTCGCCCTCGGCACCCTGTGCGGGCTCAGCCCGGCACTGCTGGCCCAGGGTTTCATCGAAGACAGCAAGGCCACCCTGACCGCGCGCAACTACTACTTCGACCGTGACTACAAGGGCGAATCGGCGCAGTCGGCGACGCGCGAATGGGCCCAGGGCTTCATCCTGCGCTTCACTTCCGGCTACTCCCCGGGCACCGTCGGCTTCGGCCTGGATGCCCAGGCCATGCTGGGCCTGAAACTGGACTCCAGCCCCGCGCGCACTGGCACCGGGCTGCTGCCGTTCGACCCCAGGGACCGCGACCCGCGCGACGATTATTCGGAGCTGGGCCTGACCGGCAAGGTCAAGGTCTCCAGGACCGAACTGCAGGCCGGCACCCTGGCACCGTTTTCGCCGATCCTGTTCGCCAGCCCCACGCGCCTGCTGCCGCAGACCTTTCGCGGGGTGCAGTTCAAGTCCCAGGACATCGACAACCTGACCCTCAGCGGCGGGCGCCTGGACCGCATGAACCAGCGCGATTCCACCAACTACCAGAAGATCACCGTCGCCGCGCCCAACCGGCGCTTCAATGGTGCAGCCGAGTCGGACAGCTTCACCTATGGCGGCGGCGACTATCAGTGGTCCGAGCAGCTGGTGCTCAAGTACTACCATGCGCAGCTGGAGGACATCTATCGCCAGGACTACGTCGGCTTCGTCGACAACCGTGCGGTGGCGAACGGGCGCCTGAAGACCGATGTGCGTTACCACATCAGCGGCGAGGACGGCCCGGCCAGGGCCGGCAAGGTCGACAACCGTACCTTCGGCGTGATGAGCACCTACAGCCTGGGCGCACACAGCCTGGGGCTGGGCTACATGCAATTGAGCGGCGATACGGCGATGCCGTACATCGCCGGGTCCGAGCCGATGGTGGTGAGCGAGGGCGCATTGAGCAGCGAGTTCCTCAACCCCAAGGAGCGTACCTGGCAGGTGCGCTATGACTACGACTTCGTCGCCCTGGGCGTACCGGGGCTCAAGGGCATGCTGCGTTACCTGGACGGCAGCCGCATCGAATTGCCGAATGCGCTGGGCGGCAGCGGGCGCAGCGAGAGCGAGAAGGACATCGAGTTGTCGTACGTGGTGCAGAGCGGCACGTTCAAGAACGTTGCATTGCGGTTGCGCCATGCGTGGTACCGCAATGACTTTGCCTCGACTGCGGCGTTCAGGGATGACAACGAGCTGCGGGTGAACGTGGATTACACCGTGGCGCTTTGGTAACGCGCTGGCATCGTGTGTAGATGAACAAACGCCCCGGCTTGCCGGGGCGTTTTGCGTTGGCAGCGTCGAATCACCGCGGTACCTGTAGGAGCCGGCCTTGCCGGCGAACGGGCGCGCTGCGCTCGCGGGGCAGTCAGGCCGCCTGTGCCGGTCCTGCTGGTGCTTCGCACCAGTTCGCGGGGCAAGGCCCGCTCCTACACGTCCGTTGCCGCGCCCTACCCCGTAACCACCTGCCCCACCTGCTCCTCCAGCTGCTGCGCCAACGCCCTCAGCTCATCACACGACTGGCGCGTCTGCTCGATGGTGCGCGCGCTCACCGTCGAGGCGTCGTGGATGCGCGTGACGCTGCGGTTGATACCGTCTGCCGTGGCCGCCTGCTGCTCCGCCGCACTGGCAATCTGCAAGGTCATCTGGCTCACCGTGGACGCCGACGCATCGATCAACGCCAGCGCCTGCCCGGCCCGCGCCGAGGCGGCCACCGGCTGCTGCGCCGACTCGACGTTGGCGCCGATCTGCGCCGCCGCCTGGCTGGCACCGGCCTGCACGCGGTTGATGATCTGCTGGATCTCCAGCGTCGACTGCTGCGTACGCCGCGCCAACGTGCGCACCTCGTCCGCCACCACCGCAAAGCCACGCCCATGCTCACCCGCGCGCGCCGCCTCGATGGCAGCATTCAACGCCAGCAGGTTGGTCTGCTCGGCAATCGCGGTGATCACGTCCAGCACGCGCCCGACACTGCCCGAGTCGGTGGCCAGTTGGTCCACCACGCTGCGGCTGTGCTCCAGCGCCTCGGCCAGCGCACCAATCGCCTCACCGGCATCGCGCACCGTGGCGCTGCCGGCCGTGGCCTGTTGCTCGGCATCGCGGGTGGCGCTGGCGGCGACGCTGGCGTTGTGCGCCACGTCCTGCACGGTGCTGACCATCTCGCTCATGGCCGTGACCACGCTGTCGGTCTCCAGTTGCTGGGCCTGCATGCTGCGCTGCGCCGCCTCGGTGATCTGCCCCAGGCTGTCGCTGGTGCTGGAGATGCGCTGGCTGGCCTTGGCCATGCTGCGGGTGACGCGGTGCGCAGCCTCCACCAGGCGGTTGAAGCTGTGCGCCACCTGGGTCAGCTCGTCGAAGCCGTCGGTGGGCAGGCGCAAGGTCAGGTCGGTGTGGCCATCGGTGGCGCGGGCCAGCGCCTGCACGGTGTGGTTGAGCGGCCGGGTGATGCTGCGAATCAGCAGCCAGGCGCACAGCGCCATGCCGAGCAACGCCACCAGCACCAGCAACGCCGGCATGCGCAGCACCGTGTTCACTTCGTGGCGCACGTCCTGCGGGTGGATGCCGCTGGCCAGCACCCAGCCCCAGGGCTTGAACAGCACCACCTCGGACACCTTGAATTCCGGCGCCTGCCCGGCTGCCCGCGGGAACCAGTACTCGACCGTGCCGCGCCCCTGGGCCACGGCCCGGTCGATCATTTCGCGGGCGAACGGCTTGCCGTTGACGTCCTTGAAATCGGCCTGCGACTTGCCCACCAGGGCGGGTGCCTTGGGGTGCATGAGCATGCGGTGCTGCAGGTCGAGAATCAGCAGGTAGTTGTCGCCCAGGTAGCGAATGCGGCTGACCATTTCTGCCGCCTGGCGCTGCGCCTCGGCGCGGCTCAGGTGGCCTTCCTCGGCCTGCTTCTCATAATGCGCCAGCAGGGTGGATGCGGTGTCCAGCGCAGTGCCGACACCGGCCATCTTCTCCTGCAGCAGGCTGCGTTGCAGGGTCAGCCCCAGCCAGCCACTGAGCAACACGACAAACAGGGTGATACCGATCACCAGCACGGTGATGCGGGTGCTGATACGCAGATGTCTCAACCCGATCATAGGGGGCAATACCTCATTTTATTGTTATGCACGACGGCGCAAGGCGCACCGCGCACAAACATACACTATTGTATTTTAAAATGAAGATTGACCCGCCTCTAATCTGGCATTTCCCTCTTACAAAAAGATTCAGACATGTATTCGATCAGTAGGCGAATGCAGCCCGGTGCTTGCGCACGAAATCCACCCAGCGCACCGGCTCGCGACCGGTGATGGCCTGGAAGTTGTCGAACACCTGGTCGACCCCGGGGATGGTGCCGGCGGCCATGCGCGTGAAGTTGTCGTGCACGCAGCTCATGTAGGCCATCTCGGCGCCGGCGGCGCGCATGTTTTCGAGAAACACGTCGGGTGATTGCGCGTCATAGCGAAACGGCTGGCCGAGTACCTCGCTCATCACCTGTGCCACCTCGTCGTAGGACTTCACGTCGTAGCCCAGGCGGTAGGTCTGCCCGGCATGGCGCTGCGGGTGCAGCAGGGCCTGCGCCGCCACCCGCGCCACGTCTTCGCCGTCGACCCAGCTGAACCGCGTGTGGCCGGTGTACTGTTCGATCACGCCGTTGCGCACGGCCTGGGTGCCGTCGTAGCTGAGCAGGTTCTGCATGAAGCACTCCGGGCGCAGGTGGGTGAAGCTGAAGCCGCACCATTGCACATAGCGCTCCACGAACTGGTGCCAGGCCCAGTGACCGATGGTGGCGTCGTCGTCGCCACAGGCCCCCAGGTGCACCACGTGCTGCACCCCGGCGTGGCGTGCGCGGTCGAGAAAGGCCTTGCTCTGGCGCAGCATGTCGACGCTGTAGCCGGTCACCAGCAGCACCCGGTCGACGCCCTGCAGGGCCGGCGCCAGGGTGTGCTCGTGGTCGAAATCCATGATCACCGTGCGGATGCCACGGGCCTGGAAGGGCTGCGCCTTGGCCGGCGAACGCACGGCGGCCACCAGTTCGATGGTGTCGTCGCCTTGCAGAAAGCGCAGGGTGTCGCCGCCGATCTGGCCGGTGGCGCCGGTGATGAGGACGGTGGGCTTGGTGTCGTGCATGGTCGCAACCTGTTGTGCAGTAGAGGTCGAATCAGGCTACTCGGGAACAAACGGCGTATTGGCGATATGTTTTACCGGGTAAAGTGACTGCAATTCATCAATGGGGTGGGCACATGTATTCTTCGGAACGCCTCAAGGGCATCGACGTGTTCGTCTGCGTGGCCGACCTGGGCAGCTTCAAGGCCGCGGCCGAGCGCCTTAACCTGACCGGCTCGGCAGTCAGCAAGAGCGTCGCGCGGCTCGAGGCGCGGCTGCACACGCGCCTGTTGGCACGCACAACACGGCGCGTGGCGCTGACCGAAGCCGGGGCGGCGTTCTATCGCACCTGTACCGGCGTGCTGGCCGAGCTGGAAGAGGCAGAGCTGGCGCTGAGCACCCAAGACGCCGAGCCGCGCGGCCGGGTACGCATCGACCTGCCGGCGGCCTTCGGGCGCCTGCACGGGCTGCCGGCGATTCTGGCCTGCGTGCGCGAGCATGCGCTGCTGATGCCGCACGTGACCTTCTCCGACCGCTTCGTGGACCCGGTCGAGGCCGGCATCGACCTGTTCGTGCGCATCGGCGGGCCGCAAAGCTGGCCGGCGGCGGTGGGGCACCATTACCTGGGCTCGCAGCGCGTGGTGTTCTGCGCCGCCCCCGCGTACCTGGAGCGCCATGGCGAGCCCGGCAACGAGCTCGAACTGGAACGCCACAGCTGCATCGTGTACGGGCTCAATGACGGCATGGTCGGCCCGTGGCACTTCCCTACCGCCCGCCCCGGGCATACCGAGCGTCGGATCATGCCGGCACGCATGGCGGTGGGCGATGCCGAGGGCCAGGTGGCCGCAGTGCTGGCCGGGCATGGCATCGCACAGCTGCCGACCTGGCTGATTCGTCGTCAGCTGGAAGACGGCAGCCTGGTGGAGGTGCTGGCGCAGTTGGCCACCGACGGCCTGCCGATTCACCTGGCGTGGCTCAAGAGCCGGCAGGCGCAGCCCAAGGTCGCGACGCTGCTGACGCACCTGCGCCAGTGCCTGTCGGGGGACGGTTTCGAGCCGCCGTCGCCGTCATCGTGTGGCAACGCGTCGCGCTCCCGGGCGAACGTTTCCAGATAATTCGTATACCATATCCCTAAATCCCCTCGAATGATTGCCACCGTGAACCTACCCAAACTCAACGCGCCGGACCTGGGCAACACGCCCTCCACGTCCGAGATCATCACCCGGCACCTGCGCGATGCCATCGTGGCCGGGCACTTCGACGAAGACGAGCCGATTCGCCAGGACGACATCGCGCGTCAGTTCAACGTCAGCAAGATCCCGGTGCGCGAGGCACTCAAGCGGCTTGAGGCCGAGGGGTTGGTGATGTTCCAGCGCAACCGTGGGGCGATGGTCACGCGCTTGTCAGATTTCGAGCTGGCGCAGATGTTCGAGGTGCGCATGTTGCTGGAGGACAAGGTGTTGCGCCTGGCCATCCCGAACATGACCGAGGCCACGTTCGAACAGGCCGAGCGCATCTGCCAGGAGTTCATTGGCGAGAACGACGTGGGGCGCTGGGCGCAGTTGAACTGGGAGTTGCATGCGTGCCTGTACGAGCCGGCGCAGCGACCTTTTCTGGTGAGCATGATCCGTTCGGTGAACGACAAGCTGGAGCGGTACCTGCGCATGCAGATGAGCCTGTCGGCAGGCAAGGAGCGTGCCGACCACGAACACCGCGAGATCCTCGATGCATGCCGGGCGGGTGACGTGGAGCGCGCGGTGGGCTTGCTGGATGAGCACATTGCGGGGGTGTGCGAGACCTTGCTGGAGCACTTGCCGATGGCCAAGCCCCACCCCGGTCTGGAGCCGGGCCAACAAGGCTGACCTCTCAAAACCCCCAGGCCATGGCGCGTTGCAACAGTTCGGACATGTCATGGCCCTATGCCGATTTCGTCATCCACACCGCGCAATTCCATCAAGACGCCACCCCCCACCAACCGCCACCCTTGCGTCCATACCCCCAACGGACGCGCCCCATGAAACGCATCACCGTGATCGACTCCCACACCGGCGGCGAACCCACGCGCCTGGTCACCGCAGGCTTCCCCGACCTGGGCCACGGCAGCATGGCCGAACGCAGGCAACAGCTGGCCGAACACCACGATCAGTGGCGCGCCGCCTGCATGCTCGAACCCCGCGGCAATGATGTGCTGGTGGGCGCACTGCTCTGCGAACCGGTCGACCCCAGCGCCTGCGCCGGGGTGATCTTCTTCAACAACACCGGCTACCTGGGCATGTGCGGCCACGGCACCATCGGCCTGGTGATCTCGCTGGCCCACCTGGGCAGGATCGGCCCCGGCACCCACACCCTCGAAACCCCCGTGGGCAACGTGCAAGCCACCCTGCACGACGACCACTCGGTCAGCGTGCGCAATGTACCCGCCTACCGCTATCGCCACGCCGTCAGCGTGCAGGTGCCCGGCATCGGCGAAGTGACCGGCGATATCGCCTGGGGCGGCAACTGGTTCTTCCTGGTGGCCGAGCACGGCCTGCGTGTCAGCGGCGACAACCTCGACGCGCTCACCGCCTACACCGTGGCCGTGCAGCAGGCCCTGGAAGATCAGGGCCTGCGCGGCGAGGACGGCGGCCTGATCGATCACGTCGAGCTGTTCGCCGACGACCCCTACGCCGACAGCCGCAACTTCGTGCTGTGCCCCGGCAAGGCCTATGATCGCTCGCCCTGCGGCACCGGCACCAGCGCCAAGCTGGCGTGCCTGGCCGCCGACGGCAAGCTGCAACCGGGCCAGATCTGGCGCCAGGCCAGCGTGATCGGCAGCCAGTTCGAAGGCTCGTTCGAAACCGCCGGCGATCGCATCGTGCCGACCATTCGCGGCCGCGCGCATATCAGCGCCGAAGCCACGCTGATCATCGAGCAGGACGACCCGTTCGCCTGGGGCATCCGCCTGTGACCCAGGGCCTGGCCGCCGATGTGATCGTGGTGGGCGCCGGCATCATCGGCGCGGCCTGCGCCCAGGCCCTGGCCCGGCGCGGCCTCGACGTGCTGGTGCTGGATGCCGGGCTGCCCGGCGCCACCGCCGCCGGCATGGGCCACCTGCTGGTGCTGGACGACAACCCCGCCGAACTGGCCCTGAGCCAATACTCGCTGCAACGCTGGCGCGACATTGCGCGCAACCTGCCCGAAGGCTGCGCCTACCGCAGCAACGGCACCCTGTGGCTGGCCGCCAACGCTGAAGAAATGGCCGTGGCCGAGCACAAGCATGCCAACCTGCGCGCCCATGGGGTGATCTGCCAGTTGGTCGGCGCACCTCGATTGTGCGAACGCGAACCGCTGCTGCGCGAAGGGCTGGAGGGCGGCCTGCTGATCGAGGACGACGGCATTCTGTATGCCCCGGCCACCGCACGCTGGATGCTCGACCAGCCGCGCATTCGCCAGCGCCAGGCACGGGTCGCCGAGGTGGATGGCGCCCGCGTGCGCCTGGACGACGGCCAGTGGCTGGCCGCCACGGCCGTTGTGCTGGCCAACGGTATCCAGGCCACCGAACTGTGCCCCGAACTGCCGATACAACCCAAGAAGGGCCACCTGCTGATCACCGACCGCTACCCCGGCCAGGTCACCCACACCCTGGTGGAACTGGGCTACGTGACCAGTGCGCACAACGCCAGCGGCCCGTCGGCCGCGTGCAATATCCAGCCGCGCCCTACCGGCCAGCTGTTCATCGGTGCCTCACGCCAGTTCGGCACCACCGACCCGCAGGTGGAAGGCTGGATGCTTGCCAGGATGCTCAAGCGCGCCACCGAATACGTGCCGGCGCTGGCCCAGCTCAATGCGATTCGCGCCTGGACCGGCTTTCGCGCCGCCAGCCCCGACGGCCTGCCGCTGGTGGGCCAGCACCCGCAACGCCCCGGCCTGTGGCTGGCGGTGGGGCATGAAGGACTGGGCGTGACCACGGCCCCGGCCACCGCCGACCTGCTGGTGGCGCAACTGTTCGACGAACACCCGCCCCTGGCCGCACAGGCCTACCTGCCACAGCGTTTTCTCGGAGAACCGACCCATGCCTGAACTGACCCTGGACGGACGTGCCCTGCGCGTGGCCGAAGGCACCAGCGTGGCCGCTGCACTGGCCCTGGCTGGCGACGGCTGCACGCGTACCTCGGTGAGCGGCCAGCGCCGCGCACCGCTGTGCGGCATGGGCATCTGCCAGGAATGCCGGGTGAGCATCGACGGCCGGCGCCGCCTGGCCTGCCAGACCCTGTGCCGCGACGGCATGCAGGTGGAGACCCGCGCATGAGCGCCCATGCCGACGTACTGATCATCGGCGCCGGCCCGGCCGGCCTCAATGCCGCACTGGCCGCTGCCCCCAGCGGTGCACGCATCGTGCTGCTGGACGACAACCCCTGGCCCGGCGGGCAGATCTGGCGCGCCGGCCCGCAGGCCAGCGTGCCGGCGCAGGCACAGCGCCTGCGCGAGCACGTGGGCGCCTTGAACAATGTGCAGCACCACCCGCAGACCCGCGTGATCGCCGCCACCGGCCCGCGCCAGTTGCTGGTGGAAGACGCCGAGCGCGGCTGGTTGATCGACTACGACACGCTGATCCTGTGCACCGGCGCACGCGAACTGCTGCTGCCCTTCCCCGGCTGGACCCTGCCCGGCGTGACCGGTGCCGGTGGCCTGCAGGCACTGGTCAAGGGCGGCCTGCCGGTGCGCGACCAGCGCGTGGTGATCGCCGGCAGCGGCCCGCTGCTGCTGGCCAGCGCTGCCACGGCGCGGCACAACGGCGCGCAGGTGGTAGGCGTTGCCGAACAGGCAACCCGCGGCGCGGTGGCGGGTTTTGCCGCACAACTGCCGCGCTGGCCAAACAAGCTGCTGCAAGCGTTCGGCCTGTTCGACCGCCACTACCGCACCGACAGCCATGTGGTGGAGGCACTCGGCACCGAGCGCCTCGAAGGCGTGCGCCTGCGCCAGCACGGCAAGCTGGTCGAGCTGGCCTGCGAGCGCCTGGCCTGCGGCTTCGGCCTGATTCCCAACAGCCAGCTCGGCCAGGCCCTGGGCTGCACACTCCACGGCCAGGCGCTGGCCGTGGATGCGTGGCAGGCCACCAGTGAGCCGGGCCTGTTCGCGGCCGGGGAATGCACCGGTTTTGGGGGCAGCGAACTGGCGCTGGTGGAAGGCACCATTGCCGGGCTGGCGGCCGTGGGCGACCGCCAGGGCGCCGCCCGCCACTGGCCGCAGCGAGCGCGCTGGCAGGGCTTCGCCAAGGCGCTCAACCACGCCTTCGCCCTCGCCCCGCAGCTCAAGCAACTGGCCCGCCCCGACACCCTGGTATGCCGCTGCGAGGACGTGCCCTACAGCAAGCTCGCCGGCCAGCGTGACTGGCGCGAGGCCAAGCTGAGCAGCCGCTGCGGCATGGGCGCCTGCCAGGGCCGGGTGTGCGGCGCCGCAGCGCAGCACCTGTTCGGCTGGCAGCCCTCGGCGCCGCGCCCGCCGTTCAGCCCGGCGCGCATCGAGACCCTGCTGTGCCTGGACGACACCCCGCCCGCATGAAACGCACCCCGGGGCTTTCGAGGCGGGCGCCGGATCTCTATGATCCCGAAGGTGCCCACCAGACCGTCAGCGCCATGTACGTATCGCTCAACAGCTTCCAGCCCTGCGACCTGCCCAGCCTGCTGAGCAGCCTGCAGCCGATCGCGCCGCTGCTCGATACGCTGAGCGACGTGGTGTTCTTCATCAAGGACACCCAGGCCCGCTACGCCTTCGTCAACCACACCCTGGCGCGGCGCTGCGGCTTCAGGCACAGCCACGAGCTGCTGGGGCTGACGGCCGACAGCGTGTTCCCCGAACGCTTCGGCCCGCTGTACACCGCGCAGGACCGCCGCGTGCTCGACAGCGGCCGCGAACTGGCCGACCAGCTCGAACTGCACCTGTACTTCGGCAACCAGCCGGTGTGGTGCCTGACCCACAAGCTGGCACTGTTCGACACCCAGGGCCAGATCGTCGGCCTGGCCGGCATCTCCCGCGACCTGCAGGCGCCCCAGGCCAGCCACCCCGGCTTCGATCGCCTGGCGGCGGTGGATGCGCACATTCGCGAGCACTTCGCACGGCCCGTGAGCCTGGCCGAGCTGACCGCGATTGCCGGGTTGTCTGCCGCGCAGCTGGAGCGCAACTGCAAACGTGTGTTCCAGCTCACCCCGCGCCAGATGATCCACAAGGTGCGCCTTGAAGAAGCCTCGCGGCTGCTGCACCACAGCGACCTGCCGATCACCGAGATCGCCCTGCGCTGCGGCTACACCGACCACAGCGCATTCAGCCGCCAGTTCCGCGCCCTCACCAGCCTGTCGCCAAGCCAGTACCGCGATACCCGCCGCTAGACGCGGTGTGTTCCTTTAGGGTGCGCCGCCGCGTCCACTGCTCCCATATGTAACACCGCCGGCACCGGGCAGCGTTTCCTGCGCACCGCCCGCCTGCCCTGCCGGATTCAACGCAAGTCCTCTGGCTCAAGGGCCGCACAGCAATTGCATCGCGCGGGCAAAAACAGGCACGGGCATTGCTATAAAAATATCGTATACGAAATTCACAATACGCCCGCTACCAGCACCTTCCGACAAACGAGGCTTCCATGAAAAACCCCGCTTTTGTTGTAGCTCTCAGCGCTGTGCTCAGTACCTCCTTCATCGCCACCGCCCAGGCCGACAAGCTCGATGACATCATCGGCTCCGGCAAGCTGCGCTGCGCCGTGACCCTGGACTTCCCGCCCATGGGCTTTCGCGACGACGCCAACAAGCCGGCCGGCTTCGACGTCGACTACTGCAACGACCTGGCGAAGGTCCTCGGGGTAGATGCCGAGATCGTCGAGACGCCGTTCCCGGACCGTATCCCGGCGCTGGTCTCGGGGCGGGCCGACGTGATCGTGGCGTCCACCTCCGACACCCTGGAGCGAGCCAAGACGGTCGGCCTCACGGTGCCCTACTTTGCCTTCCAGATGGTCGTGCTGACCCGCGACAACACCGGCATCAACAGCTTCGACGACATCAAGGGCAAGGCCCTGGGCAACACCAGCGGCACCTATGAAGCCATCGCGCTGGAGAAGGACGTGAAGCAGTGGGGCAGCGGCAGTTTCCGCGCCTACCAGTCGCAGAACGACACCATCCTGGCCGTGGCCCAGGGGCACATCGATGCCACCGTGGTGACCAACACCGTGGCCGCCGCCACGCTCAAGTCGGGCAAGTACAAGAACCTGAAGATCGCCGGCAACGCACCCTACGTGATCGACTACGTGTCGCTGGGAGCCAAGCGCAACGAGTACGGCCTGCTCAACTACCTCAACCTGTTCGTCAACCAGCAGGTACGTAGCGGCCGCTACAACGAGCTGTTCGTCAAATGGGTAGGCACCGATATCCCGCCGACCGACCTGACCGTGCCGAAGGTCTACTACTGAGGTGCCCGGCATGCCCAGCCCTTCCACTGCCCTGAACGGGCGTAGCCTGGTCGATGGCGCGGCCAGTGGCGAGTTGCTGTTCGCCGACATCGGCCTGAGTTTCTGGGGCGGTGTCGACGCCTTCAGCGGCGAGGTCATCGACCGCCATCACCCGCTCAGCGGCGCACACCTGGCCGGCCGCGTGCTGGCCATTCCCAGCGGGCGCGGCTCGTGTACCGGCAGCAGTGTGATGATGGAACTGATCAGCAATGGCCATGCACCGGCGGCACTGGTGCTGGCCGAGCCGGATGAGATCCTGACCCTGGGCGTGCTGGTGGCGCAGTTGCTGTTCGGGCGCTCGCTGCCGGTGCTGTGCATCGGCCAGCAGGCCTTTGCCGCCCTGCGCGGCAAGGCCTTCGCGCAGGTGCAGGGCGAGCGCCTGATGCTGTTCGACCAGGCCCCCGCCGAGGCGCTGCCGGCAGCCCCGGCCAGCCCGCCGGCGGCGACGCGCCCGACCACCCTCACCCTTACCGACCACGACCAGGCCTTGCTCGCGGGCGACCTGGGCAAGGCCGCGCAGGTGGCGATGCAGATCGTGCTGCGCATGGCCGAGCTGCAGGGCGCACACAGCCTGGTGGACATCAGCCAGGCGCATATCGACGGCTGCATCTACACCGGCCCCGCCAGCCTGCGCTTTGCGCAGCAGCTGGTGCAGTGGGGCGCCAGGGTGCGGGTGCCGACCACCCTCAATTCGATTTCCGTGGACCAGCGCCGCTGGCGCGAACTGGGTATCGACGCGGCGCTGGGCGAACCTGCCAGTGCGCTGGGCGATGCCTACATGGCGATGGGCGCGCAGATGAGCTTTACCTGCGCCCCCTACCTGCTCGACAGCGCGCCGAAGCTCGGCGAGCAGATCGTGTGGGCCGAGTCCAACGCCGTGGTGTACGCCAACAGCGTGCTCGGCGCGCGTACCCTGAAATACCCCGACTACCTGGATATCTGCATCGCCCTGACCGGCCGCGCGCCGCTGATCGGCTGCCACCTGGAGGCCCAGCGCAAGGCGCGGGTGCAGATCGACCTGCCGGCGCTGACCCACCTGGACGATGCGTTCTACCCGCTGCTGGGCTATCACATCGGCGCCATGGTCGGCAGCCAGATCCCGCTGGTGACAGGGCTGGAGCGTTTTGCCCCGACCCACGACGACCTCAAGGCCTTCGGCGCCGCGTTCGCCACCACCTCGGCGGCGCCGCTGTTCCATATCGCCGGGGTCACACCCGAAGCGCTGGACCCGGCCCAGGCGGTCAGCGCGGGCGAGGTGCTGCCGGTAAAACGCATTGCCCTGGCCGACCTGCTGGTGAGCTGGCGCGAGCTGAACAGTGCCCGTGACAGCCAGGTGGACCTGGTGTCGCTGGGCAACCCGCACTTCTCCCTGGGCGAGTTCGCGCACCTGGCACAGCTGTGCCGCGGGCGCACACGCAACCCGGCGGTCAGCCTGGTGATCACCTGCGGCCGTGCGGTGCTGGAGCAGGCCCGTGACGCCGGCCACCTTGCCCCGATCGAAGCCTTCGGCGCGGTGCTGGTGACCGACACCTGCTGGTGCATGCTCGGCGAGCCGGTGATCCCGCCCGCCGCCCGCACACTGATGACCAACTCGGGCAAATACGCCCATTACGCCCCCGGGCTGGCGGGCCGGGCGGTGCATTTCGCCAGCCTTGGCGAGTGCGTCGAGGCCGCCTGCACCGGCAGCGCCAGCGGTCGCCTGCCGGCCTGGCTGCAACCGGCCGCCCCACAGGAGAGCCCCGCGCATGTTTGACTACACCTTCCAATGGCGCTCGGCCCTGCGCGCCCTGCCCGACATGCTGGCCGGTGCCTGGGTCACCTTCGAGACCGCCGCGCTGTCGATGATCTTCGGCGTGCTGATCGCCCTGGCCTTGACCGTGATGCGTGAAGCGCAGCAGCCGGTGTTGCGCGGCATCGGCAATGCCTGGGTATCGATTGCGCGCAACACCCCTTCGCTGTTCCAGATCTACATCCTGTACTTCGGGCTTGGCTCGCTGGGGCTGCACGTGAGTTCGTGGTTCGCACTGCTGGCCGGCATCACCTTCAACAACGCCGGGTACCTGGCGGAGAACTTTCGCGGCGGGCTCAAGGCAGTGCCGACCACGCAGATGCGCGCGGCACGCTCGCTGGGCATGAGCGCGTTCCAGGCCTACCGCATGATCATCGTGCCGCAGTTGCTGCGGGTGGTGTTCTACCCCTTGAGCAACCAGATGGTGTGGGCGGTGCTGATGACCTCGCTGGGGGTGATCGTGGGGCTCAACAACGACCTCACCGGCGTGACCCAGGACTACAACGTCAAGACCTTCCGCACCTTCGAGTACTTCGCCATTGCAGCGGTGCTGTATTACCTGATCGCCAAGCTGATCGTCGCGGTGGCCCGGCTGATGGCCTGGCGGCTG
Organism: Pseudomonas palmensis; assembly: GCF_017848315.1. Lineage (GTDB taxonomy): Bacteria > Pseudomonadota > Gammaproteobacteria > Pseudomonadales > Pseudomonadaceae > Aquipseudomonas > Aquipseudomonas palmensis. The sequence continues at coordinate 210,764 of NZ_JAFKEC010000002.1, read as the reverse complement.
TTCCGTTACTGAGGAGCTGTCCATGTTTTCTACAAGCTTTACCTGGAACGACATGCTGTTCCTGCTCGACGGGGCCTGGGTCACCCTGCAGCTGACCTTCTGGTCGATCATGCTGGGCTCGGTGGCCGGGCTGGTGTTCGGCCTGCTGCGTGCGCTGCTGCCACGCGCCAGCCTGCCGCTGGCCTGGGTGCTGGATGTGTTTCGCAGCGTGCCGCTGCTGATCCAGTTCGTGCTGTTCAACTCGTTCAAGAGCATCGTGGGCCTGAACATCAGCGCCTTCAGCGTGGGCTGCATCGTGCTGGGGGTGTACGCCGCGGCGTACTTCACCGAGATCGTGCGCAGCGGTGTGCTGGCGGTACCGCCCAGCGTGCGCCGGGCCAGCCGGTCGCTGGGCCTGAGCTACCTGCAGGACCTGCGCTGGATCGTGCTGCCGATGGCCTCGCGGGTGGCCTTTCCGGGCTGGCTGAACCTGGTGCTGAGCGTGATGAAGGACACCGCGCTGGTGATGTGGATCGGCATCGTCGAATTGCTGCGCGCCTCCCAGACCATCGTCACACGGATTCAGGAACCCCTGCTGGTGCTGTGCATCGCGGGCCTCATCTATTACGTCATGAGCCTGGTGGTCGCACGCCTGGGCGCCCGACTGGAAAGAAGGTGGCAAGAAAATGATTGAGATCGACAACGTACACAAATCCTTCGGCGACCTGGAAGTGGTCAAGGGCGTGAGCCTGACGGTGAACAAGGGCGAGGTGGTGTCGATCATCGGCGGTTCGGGCTCGGGCAAGTCGACCCTGCTGATGTGCATCAACGGCCTGGAGCCGATCCAGAAGGGCAGCATTCGCGTGGACGGCATCGAGGTGCACAACCGCGCCACCGACCTCAACCGCCTGCGCCAGAAGATCGGCATCGTGTTCCAGCAGTGGAATGCCTTCCCGCACCTGACGGTGCTGGAGAACGTGATGCTGGCGCCGCGCAAGGTACTGGGCAAGAGCCGCGAGGAAGCCGAGGCACTGGCGATCCAGCAGCTGACCCACGTGGGGCTGGGCGACAAGTTCAAGACCTTCCCCGGCAAGTTGTCCGGTGGTCAGCAGCAGCGCATGGCGATTGCCCGGGCGCTGGCGATGTCGCCGGACTACATGCTGTTCGACGAGGCCACCTCGGCGCTCGATCCGCAACTGGTGGGCGAAGTGCTGGACACCATGCGCATGCTTGCCGAGGACGGCATGACCATGGTGCTGGTGACCCACGAGATCCGCTTTGCGCGGGATGTGTCGGACCGGGTGGCGTTCTTTCGCAACGGGCTGGTGCACGAGATCGGCTCGCCGGACCAGGTGATCGGCAACCCGCAGCAGCCGGAGACGGCGGCGTTTCTCAAGTCAGTGAAGTAACCAGGGGCCTCATCGCGGGTCAAGCCCGCTCCCACACAGATCAGCCCATACCCTGTGGGAGCGGGCTTGACCCGCGATGGGCTGCGCAGCAGCCCCAATCAATCAGGAGCCAGGCAATGCGTTCATCAAAGGTGATTCATGTAGTCAGCTGCCACGCCGAAGGCGAGGTCGGCGATGTGATTGTCGGTGGCGTCGCGCCGCCACCGGGCGACACCCTGTGGGAACAGTCGCGCTGGATCGCGCAGGACGACACCCTGCGCAATTTCGTGCTCAACGAACCGCGTGGCGGCGTGTTCCGCCACGTCAACCTGCTGGTGCCGCCCAAGAACCCGGCCGCGCAGATGGGCTGGATCATCATGGAGCCGGCCGACACCCCGCCGATGTCCGGCTCCAACTCGCTGTGCGTGGCCACGGTGTTGCTCGACAGCGGCATCCTGCCGATGACCGAGCCGCAGACCCGCCTGGTGCTCGAAGCCCCCGGCGGCCTGATCGAGGCCGTGGCCGAATGCCGGGACGGCAAGGTGCAGCGCGTGGAGGTCAGGAACGTGCCCTCCTTCGCCGACCGCCTGGACGCCTGGATCGAGGTCGAGGGCGTGGGCTCGCTGCAGGTCGACACCGCCTATGGCGGCGACAGTTTCGCGATTGTCGATGCCCAGCGCCTGGGCTTTGCCATTCGCCCCGACGAGGCCGCCGACCTGGTGGAGGTGGGCCTGAAGATCACCCGCGCCGCCAACGAGCAACTGGGTTTTGTGCACCCGCTCAACCCCGGCTGGTCGCATATCTCGTTCTGCCAGATCGCCGCGCCCATCGTGATGGAGAATGGCGTGGCCACCGGTGCCAACGCGGTGGTGATCCAGCCCGGCAAGATCGACCGCTCCCCCACCGGCACCGGCTGTTCGGCGCGCATGGCAGTGTTGCAGGCCAAGGGCCTGATGCAGGTGGGCGAACGCTTCATCGGCCGCTCGATCCTGGGCTCGGAGTTCCACTGTCGCATCGATTCGCTGACCGAAGTGGCCGGGCGCGCCGCCATCTACCCGTGCATTTCGGGGCGTGCCTGGATCACCGGTACCCATCAGTTGCTGCTCGACCCTGCCGACCCGTGGCCACAAGGCTACCGACTGTCGGACACCTGGCCCGGCGCCTGATCGCTAAGCCCTTGATTCACAAACCCTAAGCAAAAAGACCAGCAAAAACCCCGAAATAACGCTGGTCTGCTTCACACACATAAAATATCGTATACGAAATACTAACAACCACCGGAGACAACCAATGAGCAAGCGCATCAACTGGAGTGGCGTGTTCCCTGCGGTCACCACCCAATTCAACGACGACTTCTCCATCAACCTGGAAAAAACCCACCAGGTGATTTCCAACGTGATCCGCGACGGCGTGTCGGGCCTGGTGGTGTGCGGCTCGGTGGGCGAGAACACCTCGCTGACGGCCGAAGAAAAGATTGCCGTGACCGAAGTGGCGGTGGATGCCTCGCGTGGGCGTGTGCCGGTGATCTGCGGCGTGGCCGAGTTCACCAGCGTGCAGGCCGCCAAGGTGGCCAACGCGGTGCGCAAGGTGGGCGTGGACGGGGTGATGCTGATGCCGGCGCTGGTGTACGGCTCCAAGCCGTTCGAGACCGCCGAGCACTACCGTTACGTGGCCAAGCATGCCGACGTGCCGCTGATGGTCTACAACAACCCGCCGATCTACAAAAACGACGTGACCCCGGACATCCTGATTTCCCTGGCCGACTGCGACAACGTGGTGTGCTTCAAGGATTCCTCCGGCGACACCCGCCGCTTCATCGACGTGCGCAACGAGGTGGGCGACCGCTTCGTGCTGTTCGCCGGCCTCGACGACGTGGTGCTCGAAAGCATCGCGGTGGGCGCCGAGGGCTGGGTGTCGGGCATGTCCAACGTGTTCCCCAAGGAGGGCGAGACGATCTTCCGCCTGGCCAAGGCCGGACGCTTTGCCGAGGCCATGCCGATCTACGAGTGGCTGATGCCGATCCTGCACCTGGATGCCCGCGCCGACCTGGTGCAGTGCATCAAGCTGTGTGAAGCCATTGCCGGTCGCGGCAGCGCGCTGACCCGTCCACCGCGCCTGGCCCTGCCAAAGGACGACCGCGAGTTCGTCGAGCAGATCATGGCCAAGGCCCTGGCCAATCGCCCTGAACTGCCGGATGTCGGCCTCTGAGTGAGTGCCGGGCGGGCCTCTCTGCGGGGCCCACCCGGCGCGCCAGTTTTTCTGTCTTGCGCCTGCACAGGAAACGCCAGCATGAGCACTGCACACCCCTCTCCCCGCGCAACCACCGCCCCGGCGGGCCTCAAGCGTGTGGTAGCGGCCGCCATGGCCGGTACCGTCGCCGAATGGTATGGATTCTTTCTCTACGGTACGGCCTCGGCACTGGTGTTCGGCCAGTTGTTCTTTCGCCAGACCGACAGCCCCATCGACGGCATCATCGCCGCCTTCGCCCTCTACGCCGTAGGTTTTCTGGCCCGCCCGCTGGGCGGCCTGGTGTTCGGCCACTATGGCGACAAGTTCGGGCGCAAGCGCCTGTTGCAACTGAGCCTGGTGGTGGTCGGCATCACCACCTTTCTGATGGGCTGCCTGCCCGGTTTCGACAGCATCGGCTACGCCGCGCCCATCCTGCTGGTGCTGCTGCGCCTGATCCAGGGGTTCGCCTTTGGCGGCGAATGGGGCGGCGCGATTCTGCTGGTGTCCGAGCACTGCCCGGACAACCGTCGCGGCTTCTGGGCCAGCTGGCCGCAGGCCGGCGTACCGGCGGGCAACCTGCTGGCCACGGTGGCGCTGCTGGCGCTGTCGAGCACCCTGAGCGAGGAGCAGTTCCTGGCCTGGGGCTGGCGCGTGGCGTTCTGGCTGTCGGCACTGGTGGTGCTGATCGGCTACTGGATCCGCACCAGCGTGGATGATGCCCCGATCTTCAAGCAGGCCCAGGCCCGCCAGGCGCAGCACAAGGTGCAGCAGCTGGGTGTGGTGGAAGTGCTGCGCCATCACTGGCGTTCGGTACTGGTGGGCATCGGCGCCCGGTTTGCCGAGAACATCCTGTACTACACCGTGGTGACCTTCTCGATCACCTACCTCAAGCTGGTGGTGCACAAGGACACCTCGCAGATTCTGCTGCTGATGTTCGGCGCGCACCTGCTGCACTTCTTCCTGATCCCGCTGATGGGCTACCTGTCCGACCTGGTGGGGCGCAAGCCGGTGTACCTGACCGGTGCGGTGCTGACCGCGTTCTGGGGCTTCGTCGGCTTCCCGATGATGGACACCGGCAACAACTGGCTGATCATGGCGGCGATCACCCTGGGCCTTGCCATCGAGTCGATGACCTATGCGCCCTACTCGGCGCTGATGGCCGAGATGTTCCCCACCCATGTGCGCTACACCGCCTTGTCGCTGTGCTATCAGGTGGCGCCGATTTTCGCCGGCTCCCTGGCACCGCTGATCGCCATCACCCTGCTCAACAAGTACAACAGCTCGACGCCGATTGCCTGGTACCTGGTGGGCGCCGCGGCGATCTCCATCGTCGCCGTCGGCCTGACCCGTGAAACCCGTGGCAAGTCGCTGCACCTGGTCGACGCCGAGTCGGCCGAGCGGGTTGCCGCCAGCACCGACACCGCCAGCGCTCGCGGCAACTCGCTGGCCTGAGCCCAACCCTTTCAACAGGAGGTCTGCATGACCGAGATCATCGGCCACAACTACATCGGCGGTGCGCGCAGCGCCGCCGGCAGCATCACCCTGCACAGCCATGACGCCACCACCGGCGACGCCCTGCCGTACCGTTTCACCCAGGCCACCGCCGAGGAAGTGGACGCTGCCGCCCGCGCCGCAGCGGCGGCCTACCCGACGTTTCGCAACCTGCCGGCCGGGCGCCGGGCGGAGTTTCTGGAGGCCATAGCCGAGCAGCTGGACGCGCTGGACGATGACTTCGTCGCGCTGGTAACCCGCGAAACGGCCTTGCCCACGGCACGGATCAAGGGCGAGCGCGGCCGCACCAGCGGGCAGATGCGCCTGTTTGCCCAGGTGCTGCGCCGGGGCGACTTCTACGGTGCACGCATCGACCGCGCATTGCCCGAGCGCCAGCCGCTGCCACGGGTGGACCTGCGCCAGTACCGTATCGGCGTGGGGCCGGTGGCGGTGTTCGGCGCCAGCAACTTTCCGCTGGCGTTCTCCACCGCCGGGGGCGATACCGCAGCGGCGCTGGCGGCCGGCTGCCCGGTGGTGTTCAAGGCCCACAGCGGGCACATGGCCACGGCCGAGCACGTGGCCAACGCGATCATTCGCGCCGCCGAGTGCACCGGCATGCCCGAGGGCGTGTTCAACATGATCTATGGCGCCGGGGTGGGCGAGGCGCTGGTCAAGCACCCGGCGATCCAGGCCGTGGGCTTTACCGGCTCGCTCAAGGGCGGGCGCGCGCTGTGCGACATGGCGGCGGCGCGGGCGCAGCCGATCCCGGTGTTTGCCGAAATGAGCAGCATCAACCCGGTGCTGGTGCTGCCGCAGGCGCTGCAGGTGCGCAGCGAGAAAATCGCCACGGAGCTGGCAGCGTCGGTGGTGATGGGCTGCGGGCAGTTCTGTACCAACCCCGGGCTGGTGATCGGGCTGCGCTCGCCGCAGTTTTCGGCGTTTGTTGCGCACTTGGCGGCGACGCTGGGCGAGCAGCCGGCGCAGACCATGCTCAATGCCGGCACCCTGCGCAGTTATGCCAAGGGCGTACAGGCGTTGCAGGCGCACCCTGGGGTGAGCCACCTGGCGGGCCGTGAACAACAGGGCAACCAGGCGCAGCCGCAGCTGTTCAAGGCAGATGTGAGCTTGCTGCTCGACGGTGATGCGCTGTTGCAGGAGGAGGTGTTCGGGCCGACCACGGTGGTGGTGGAAGTGGCCGATGCGGATCAGTTGCATAGCGCGCTGGCGAGCCTGCATGGGCAGTTGACCGCCACCCTGATTGCAGAAGCCGACGACCTGGCGCAATTTGCCCAGGTGCTGCCGCTGCTGGAACAAAAGGTTGGGCGGGTGCTGTTCAATGGCTACCCGACCGGTGTTGAAGTGTGCGATGCGATGGTGCATGGCGGGCCCTACCCGGCCACCTCGGATGCGCGGGGGACGTCGGTGGGGAGCCTGGCGATCGATCGGTTCCTGCGGCCGGTGTGTTACCAGAACTGCCCGGATGATCTGCTGCCGGCGGCGTTGCAGGATGGCAACCCGTTGGGGATTGTGCGGTTGGTGGAGGGGGTGCAGAGCCGGGAGGCAGTGGCAGGCTGACGGGCCTCTTCGCCGGCAACGCCGGCTCCTACAGGAGCTGGCGTTGCCGGCGAAAGGATCAGTTCAGCAATGCCTTGAGGTCGTTGTACAGCGCCTCGGGGATCTGCACGCCCTCCTCCAGGCTGCGCTTGCGCGCCTCGAAGCGGCGCTGTGACGGCAGCCGCGCACCCTGCCCCTCGATGCCCGCAAACACCGCCTCCGCCCGCGCCAGGTGCGCCTCGGCGCCCGCCCCCAGAAACCGCTGCGGGTCCAGCGCGAGGATCAGCTCGCCATGGTACGGCGAGGACTTGCTGCCCGCGTCATAGGCCAGCGACTCGGCACTGGTCAGGTCGCCGATCAGCGGCCCGGCAATCAGCTCGACCATCGCCGCCAGCGCCGAGCCCTTGTGCCCGCCAAAGGTCAGCATGGCGCCACTGTCGAGCACCACGTTCGGGTCGGTGCTCGGCTGCCCCTGGGCATCCACGCCCCAGCCTTCGGGGATGGCCTTGCCGGCGCGCCGATGCAGCTCGATGTCGCCGCGCGCAATCGCGCTGGTGGCAAAGTCGAACACGAACGGGTTGGCGCCCGCACGCGGCCAGCCGAACGCGATGGGGTTGGTGCCAAATACCGGCTGGCTGCCCCCGGCCGGCGCCACCCAGGCATGGCTGGGGTTGCACGCCAGCGCCACCAGGCCGGCCTCGGTCAGTTGTTCGATCTCGACCCACAACGCCGAAAAGTGCACGCAGTGGTTGATGGCCAGGGCCGCGATACCGTTGCTGCGGGCCTTGGCCTGCAGCATCGGCAAGCCGGCCTGGAACGCCAGCTGCGAGAAGCCGCCAGCAGCATCCACACGCACGATCGAGGGCGCCTGGTCGATCACCTGCGGCTCGGCCGCCGCCGACACCTTGCCGGCCTTGAGCGAGTTCACACAGCCGATCACCCGGTACAGCCCATGGGAGGCGCAGCCATCGCGCTCCCCGGCGACCACCGTGGCCGTCACGGCTGCGGCGTGCGCCGCGTTGAAACCGTTGTGCAGCAGGATCGACTCTGCCAGTTCATGGGCTTGGGTAAGGGTCAGTCGAATCATGGTCAGCTCCTTGGACAGACCGCCCATCGTGCCCCATCGACCGGGGCCGGGCTTGATCGATTCGGACCACGGGCATGACGAACTTGGCACAGTGGCCAACAGCCCCCGACGCATACCCAGGGAAGCTGTTCAGTTTGTAATCAAACTGACGCAGCCCTTGTGGTACGCAGCGTGTAGCGCTTTATCCACAGAGCTACCCACTTTTTTTGTGGATAGCTTCAGCGCAGTTCGACCGGTTGCAGGTCGGCCCAGGATTCCACCGGGCCGGGGTTGCTCGGGTCGCTCGCGCCGCCCAGGCACACGGCAATCTTGTTCACGGCATTGAGTGCGCTGGTGACCGCGCCCTCGGCCCAGCCACCGGTCCAGGACACGTCGTCGCCGGCCAGCACGAAGCCGTAGGGCGTGGCGCTGCCCACCCCGGTCATGAACTGCGCGAAGAGCCTGCGCTGGTAGGCGTACTGCCCGGGCAGGTTCATCTTGAAGGCGCCCAGGTAGTGCGGCTGGTCCTCCCAGTTGAACTCGACGAAGGTGTTGCTGGCACTGTAGTGCGCGGCGAGGTCCACGTTGGGGTAGATGGCCTGCAGCAACGTGGTGCACAGCTGGGCATGCTGCGGCGCCGGCCTGGCGCGGTCGCCCAGGAACTTCAGCGCATCGTCGTTCCAGGTGTACGACAGGAAGATGCCGCTGCCGCGGTAGCCGCTTGGCGCCTGCGCGTAATCGACCAGGTAGGTGCCACGGGTGAGGCCATCGGACAGCGTCACGCTCAGCGTGCGTTCCTGCATCGGCCCCGGTCGTTCGTGCCAGAAGGGCCGCCGGGTGGCCGCGAAGATCTTTGCCGACTGCATGTAGTGGGTGTATTTGACGGCCTCCCAGGTCGCGCTGGGCAGCAGCGCGTCCATGGCCTTCAGTTGCGGCACGGTGCCGCTGGCGCGCAGTTTGTCGAGCACCCGCAGGTGCGGGGTGTAGACCACGTGGCCGATGGTCAGCCAGGCGCTGGTATCGCGCTTGAGGTCGTGGACCAGTACCGAGAACTCACCGTTCGCCAGCGGGCTGATATGCCGGACTTCCTGGTTGAACGGCTCGGCAAATACCTGGCGGGTCATCGACTCGACGCTGCTGTCGCCCTGGCCGTTGGCGCAGGGGTCGCCCAACGCAGTGGGCGATTGCGTCCACAGCGCCCTGGGCAGTGCATCGGCGCCCTGGTACATGAGCCGGTGGCTGGCATCCAGCCCGGTGTACAGCACCCGCAGCACTTCGAGGATGCTGTTGGGGTAGTCGGTGTTCCAGCCACCGGTGCCGAAGCCGATCTGGCCGAACAGGTTGATCTGCTCGCGGCTCCACCCCGACTCCTGCAGCAGGGCCTGGTAGAAGCTGACGTCGTCCCAGCTGCGGCCGGCGCCGCAGTGGACGATGGCATTCCACAGGCGCTTGATGGCTTTCTGGTCGATGCTGCCTTCGGTCATGGCGGTTTCCAGTTCATGGAAGTGGAACGGCGCGCCCGCCAGAAAGGTATCGAAGAACTGCTCTTCGAGCTGCAGGTACTCCGGTGGCACGGGGAACACCGGGCTGTCGTGCTCGTAGTACTTCACGCGGCCCTGGTAGTCGACCACGGTGCTGACTGCGGCCGCTGTGCCGGGGTTGGGAAAGTCCGCCGACTGCGCGCTCATGCCCACCTTGTCGAAGTAGTGGAACAGCGCCTTGCCGGATACCGGAAAGCGCATGGCGCCCAGCTCGCAGATCACCTCGGCACCGGGGTCGCCCATGACCCTGGAATACAGCCGCCCGCCGATGCGCTCGCCGGCCTCCAGCACCACCGGGTGCAGGCCCATCTTCAGCAGTTCGTAGGCCGCCACCAGGCCGGCGATACCGGCGCCGACCACCAGCACCTTGCGGCCCCAGCACTCGGGCGGCACGCGGCACAGCGGCTGGCCGGCGGCACGGGCGGCGGCGAGGTAGTCGGCGTAGTGGAACGGGAAGTCCGGGACCAGCGCGGTCACGTCCTTGTTGCGGGCAAGTGGCGTCCTGCGGGGGCTGCGCGAAGGGATGGCGGACATGGCAGTGGCTCCAGGGGCAATCGGGCTCTTGCGTTGAAGTCACAAAGACTGCCAGCGATGTGACTTCTTTCAGAAAAGACCAGATCGACCCGGAGCACCAACACGCACCCGACCGGCGGCCTGTGACGTACACAGGCCGCCGGTGCGATTCAAGGTGCGGCTTTGTGGCGCGCCATGTAGTCCTCGTACTCGCGCGACATCACGTAGAGCTTGATCTGCTCGACCTCCTCGGGCTTGAGCGAGTCGTCGAACGACGGCATGCCCAGTGGCTTGAGCGCGCCCTGCAGGACGATCTGCTGGAAGTGCTCGCGGGTGGCGTCACTGGACTGGCGCAGGTCGGGGATCAAACCGCCGCTGATGGTGCCCATGCCGTGGCACACGCTGCAGAACTGGCCATACAGCTGCTTGCCGGCCTGCACCTGCTCGGGTGCTGCGGTGACGGGCTGGGGCACGCGCTCGACCTTGGCGGGCGCCGGGGCCGGTGGCGGCAACTGCGCCTTGCCATCGAGGGCGAACACCAGCAGGCGGCTGCGGTTCTTCATGCCCGGCAGGTTCATCGACTCGCCGCCGGTCAGGGTGGCCACGCCGCCCCAGCCGGCCATGATCGCCACGTACTGACGCCCGGCCAGTTCGAAGGTCATGGGCGCGGCAACGATGCCGCTTTGCGCCTCGAACTGCCACAGCGCCTCGCCCTTGTCGGCGGAATAGGCATGCATCTGCCCCGCCGCAGTGCCCTGGAACACCAGGTTGCCGGCGGTGCTCAGGGTGCCGCCGTTCCAGTGCGTGGGGTACGGCACCTTCCAGGCGGCCTTCTGCTTGACCGGGTCCCAGGCCAGCAAGGCGCCGCTGACCACGGCGGCCGGCACGTCGGTGGCGTCGGCAAAGCCGGCGGCGGTGTTGAATGCCTTGCGGGTAACGAAGTCCTCGCCTTCGTTGCGGTACACACCGGGTACTTCCTGGTAGGGGATGTACACCAGGCCGGTGCCGGGGTTGAACGACATCGAATGCCAGTTGTGCGCGCCGAAGGGGCTGGGCCACATCACGATGGGCTCTTTTTCGTAGCGCACCCCAGGGGCCTCGACCGGCCGGCCGGTGGCGAGGTCGACCTTCTCGGCCCAGGTGACCTTGCCGAACTTCTCGGCCGAGATCAGCTTGCCGTTGGTGCGGTCGAGCACGTAGAAGAAGCCGTTTTTAGGCGCCTGCATCAGGACCTTGCGCGGTTTGCCGTCGATGTTCAGCTCGGCCAGGGTGATCTGCTGGGTGGCGGTGAAGTCCCAGCTGTCGCCCGGGGTGACCTGGTAGTGCCAGGCCAGCTTGCCGGTGTCGGGGCGGATGGCGAGGATCGACGACAGGTACAGGTTGTCGCCACCGCCCGGGCTGCGCACCTCGCGGTTCCACGGCGAGCCGTTGCCGGTGCCGACGTAGAGCAGGTCCAGCTCGGGGTCGTAGGCCATGCTGTCCCACACCGTGCCGCCACCGCCGAGCTTCCAGTACTGGTCGCCCTGCCAGGTCTTGGCCGCTTCGCGCAGTTCGGGGTGCTCGTAGGGCAGCGCCGGGTCGCCCGGTACGGTGTAGAAGCGCCAGGCCAGTTTGCCGGTGTCGGCGTCATAGGCCGAGACGAAGCCGCGCACGCCGTATTCGGCGCCGCCGTTGCCGATGATGACCTTGCCTTTGACCACCCGTGGCGCGCCGGTGATGCTGTAGGGCTTGGCCGGGTCGGTGGTCTGCTGGCTCCAGATGGCCTTGCCGGTCTTGGCGTCGAGGGCGATCAGACGCCCGTCCAGGGTGCCGACGTAGACCTTGTCGCCCCACAGTGCCACGCCGCGGTTGACCGCGTCGCAGCACGAGGTACGGGCCTTGACCTTGGCCACCTCGGGGTCGTAGCGCCACAGCTCCTTGCCGCTGGCGGCGTCGACCGCGATCACCCGGCTCCAGGACATCGAGGTGTAGATCACCCCGTCGTGGAACAGCGGTGTCGCCTCCAGGCCGCGGGTGTTGTCCAGGTCCATGTACCAGGCCAGGCCCAGTGACCTGACGTTGCTGGCGTCGATCTGTTTGAGCGGGCTGAAGCGTTGTTCGGCATAGGTGCGGCCGTGGCTGAGCCACTCGCCGCCGGCCTGTTCGGTGGCGCGGATGGCGGCCTCGTCCACCCCGGCGGCAAGGGCTGCCAGCGGGGTGGCCAGGCACAGCATCAGCAATGAAGTACGCAAAGGTTTTTTCATGTTCGGTGTCCTCGGTGATGGCTGCAGGTGCGGGTCAGAACACCTGCATCAGGCGTACGTTGAAGCGGTCGCCTTCCTTGAAACCGTTTTCCACCGACTGGTCACGGCCATAGTTGAACAGCAGCTGGGTCTTGGGCGTGACGAACCAGCCTGCGCCCACCAGAAACTTGGCGGTGTCGGGTTTGTCGTGCTGGTCGACGCCGTCCAGGCGGGTTTCGCCGCCCCACAACCTGGAGTAGCCCACGCGCAGGTCCAGGCTCGGGGTGAGCTGGTAGCGCAGGAACGCCTGGCCCTGGTACAGCGCGGACTGGCGCAGGGTCAGGCCGGCGGAGGTGGCGTCGTCGTTCTTGCCGAACCAGGTGACGTCGCCGATCAGGTCCAGCCACCACTTGTCGCCCAGGCCCTGGATATAGCCGGCCTGCAGCGCGAACTTCCAGCGGTTCTCGCCGATGTTGAGCGCGTCGTCGCGGTCGTAGCGGCCGGTGGGCACGTAGAGAAACGGGGTGATGCCGAAATAGGTCTTTTCTTCCGGGCGCTCCACCAGCCACACGGTGGAGGCCAGGATCAGGTCGCCGATGCCGCCATCGCTCTTGCCCAGGCCCGAGGTGTCGCGCTTGCCTTCGAGCTGGCCGAAGGGCAGCAGGAACTGCGGGTCGATGGTGAACCCGCCCAGCTTCATGAAGTGCACGCCCCTGAGAATGCCGATGTCGGAGTTCAGCCCGGCACGCACCGGCTGCTTGTGGCCACCGGCGTACAGCGAGCGACGTTCGGCATGCTGGTAGTAGACCATGCCCAGGTTGGTGCCTTCGGGCAAGGCGGTGTAGTCCCCGGCGTCCACATCCACGGCGTGCGCCTGGCTGCCCAGGCAGCCGGCGAGGCCCAGCGTCCAGGCCTTTGCCCAGCCCAATGCAGTACGACGGCGGTGTGCCGGCACGCTTGACAGTACGGTCTTGCTCATCGAGTCACCTGTTTATTGTTTTTGTCGGATGAGCCACCCAACGGGCGGCACACAGGCCGTAGCAGGCTTCGTGCCAACGAAATTAATCCATTGATATCAATTGGTTGCGCTTTGAGGGCGTCAACCTGCGGTGAAGTGCCCGGCTGCCACCTGCCCCGTTGCAGGCCCGGTTTTCAAGGCTTTGCGGGGTTTCTCAGGGGCGTCTCATGTGTCTCACCGTTTGTCTCGACCTAATACGCACAGAACCGGCTCAAGCCCTCCAAACCCCTGAAAAACAAGTACTTTGGTAGTAGAAAAAAGCTGGCACAAGGGTTGCTGAATGCCTCGGGTTCCTTTCAATAACAAGAGAGCCACACCCATGACCCATGCCTTCCCGGTTCACAGTGATACCCAGGCGTTCGTACAGCGTCAGCACCGCATGCTGATCGGTGCCGACTGGCGCGGCGCCAGCGATGGCGCCACGCTGCAACTGCTCAACCCGGCCAACGGCCAGGCGCTGGCCCAGGTGCCTGCCGCCACGGTCGAGGATGTCGACCAGGCGGTACGTGCCGCGCGCCAGGCGTTCGATGACTCGCCCTGGAGCCGCATGCGCCCGCGCGAGCGCCAGAACCTGCTGTGGAAGCTGGCCGACCTGATCGAGCGCGATGCCCAGGTGTTCGCCGAGCTTGAATGCCTGAACAACGGCAAGAGCGCGCAGGTGGCGCGGGTGATGGACGTGCAGATGGCCATCGACTCGCTGCGCTACATGGCCGGCTGGGCAACCAAGATCGAAGGCACCACGGTCGACCCGTCGCTGCCGCTGTTCGACGGCGAGTTCCATGCCTATGTGCGCCGCGAGGCGGTGGGTGTGGTGGGTGCCATCGTGGCGTGGAACTTCCCCCTGCTGCTGGCCTGCTGGAAGCTGGGCCCGGCGCTGGCCACCGGGTGCAGCGTAGTGCTCAAGCCGGCGGACGAAACCCCGTTGAGCGCGCTCAAGCTGGCCGAACTGGTACTGGAGGCCGGCTACCCGGCGGGCGTGTTCAACGTGGTCACCGGCGTGGGCGCGGTGGCCGGTGCGGCGCTGTCGGCGCACCCGCTGCTGGACAAGGTGACCTTCACCGGCTCGACCGAGGTGGGCAAGCTGATCGGCAAGGCGGCGATGGATTCGATGACGCGGGTGACGCTGGAGCTGGGCGGCAAATCGCCGACCATCATCCTGGCCGACGCCGACCTTGAGGTGGCCGCTGCCGGTGCCGCCAGCGCGATCTTCTTCAACCAGGGGCAGGTGTGCTGCGCGGGGTCGCGCCTGTATGTGCACCGCAAGCATTTCGACCGCGTGGTGGCCGATATTGCCGGCATCGCCAACGGCATGAAGCTGGGCAATGGCCTGGACCCGAGCATCGACATGGGGCCGTTGATCTCGGCCAAGCAGCAGGCACGGGTGGGCCGCTACATCGACATGGGCCGCGAGCTGGGCGCCAAGGTGGCGTGTGGCGGCGAGTATTACGGGCCGGGGTATTTCGTGCAGCCGACGGTGATTGCCGACGTCGACCAGCAGTGCCCGCTGGTGCAGGAGGAGATTTTCGGGCCGGTGCTGGTGGCGATTCCGTTCGACGACATGGACGAGGCGATTCGCCTGGCCAACGACAGTGCCTATGGCCTGGGCGCGAGCATCTGGTCCAACGACCTGGCGCAGGTGCACCGCATGGTGCCGCGCATCAAGTCGGGCTCGGTGTGGGTCAACTGTCACAGTGCGCTGGACCCGGCGCTGCCGTTTGGCGGCTACAAGCTGTCGGGCGTGGGGCGCGAGATGGGCGCGGCGGCCATCGAGCATTACACCGAGCTGAAGTCGGTGGTGATGAAGCTGTAGGCCGCAGTTGGGGCCGCTCTGCGGCCCGATCGCGGGTCAAGCCCGCTCCCACAGGAGGGGGCTTGCGCCGTGATGGGGTCAGCCCAGTACAGGGCGGAAGAAACTGCGCTCGTAGCTGATGATGCACCGGGTGTCTTCGGCGTACTTGAACGCGGCGATGCACTCGGCGTCGGTTTTCGACTGTTCGCGGTAACGTTCGTACGCTGCCAGGCTGGGGAACGAGAACATCGCCAGGGCGACGTTGTTGGCGCCTTCGCTGGGCAGGAAGTAGCCATGGTGCTGGCCGCCGAATTTCTCAACCAGCGGTATCCACATGCGCCCGTAGGCTTCGAACTCTTGCAGCTTGTAGGCATCGACGATGTAGCGCAGGTAGCAGGTAACCATTGCAGCACTCCATGAAAGGGACCGGCAGCGAGCCTAGTGGGCGTCACGGGCGGGCGTCAATACGCGACAGGTGCAGCGAGCATCAGCGCTCGCACCGTTGAACCCGCGTGCAGCCCTTCAGCGGGTCGGTGCCGCCGGCGCCTGTTCGATGTGGCGCAGATGGCTTGAAGGCACCCAGCCGGCCTGCGCGTCGCGCGACCTTGTGCACCAGGACCAGCCGTTGAGCGACCTCACGCAGAGCAACTCATCGCCAATGTCCACGTCCAGCTCCCTGGCGGTGTAGTCCTCGCGCGCGCGGCCTGCCTGCTCGCCCAGCCTTTCGATCACCTGCGCCGGCACCCAGCCACCCTGCTGGCCGGGCGTGGTGCAGAAGTACCAGTTGTCCCATCCTTCATCGCCCTGGTACACCTCCCCCACCTCCAGCACGGCCCCCTTGGCAAAGGTGATGGGCTGAGGGAATTCGCTGCGGTGCGCTTTAATCACGCGGTATTGCATGTGCCTTCTCCTTGGTGAACTGAAGCCGGCGCCCACCCAGCGGCGCGGCTGTGCGAAAATAGCGCCTTTGTTATCAACAGGTTGGAGATGTACGGTTTGGTTACACACTATTCGGCGAACGGCGCCAATGCCGCCTGCGGGCGTACCAGTCAGACCCTCAACAGCACTCAGGCAGCGGATCAGGTGTCGTGCAAGTCCTGCCTGCGCTCGCTGGCTGCCCCCGACTCGGCAGCCGTGGCCGCCAAGGCCAAGACCCCTTCGCTGGCCGAACTGCGCAAGCAGCGCCAGCAACAGGCCGCACCGGCGCCGGTGCCCGCGTTCAGCGTCAAGGCCAGCTGGCAGGCCCGCCTGAGCAGCCAGGCCGACCGTTGCCGCCTGCCACGCGGTGCGCGCAAGCAGATCTGCGTGTGACCCCCAGGCAGGCCGGCTTGCCGTGGCAAGTCGGCCTGCCCGCCGTTGCCCTGCAACGGATAATCGAGCGGTTTTCATAACCCCGCGCCACCACCGCTTGCGCGCCTGGCGACTTCAGGCCAGTGGCTGGATCACGTCGACCCACTGCGCGTTGACCAGGGTGGCCAGGCGCTCGGGCTCGATGCGCACCGCCGCATTGACCGCGCCGCCGGCGGGGAAGACCACCTCGAAGTCCTTCAGCGACTCGTCGCAGTACACCCGCAGCGGCTGGCTCAGGCCGAAGGGGCACACGCCGCCGATGGGGTGGCCGGTGTGCTGCTCGACCTGCTCGGCCTCGAGCATGCGTGCCTTGACGCCGAACTGCTGCTTGTACTTGCGGTTGCACAGGCGCGCATCGCCGCGTACCACCAGCACGATCACCTCCTCGCCCACGCGCAGCGAGAGCGATTTGGCGATCTGCCCCGGCTCGACCGCCAGCGCCTCGGCGGCCAGGGCGACGGTGGCGGTGCTGGACGCCAGTTCCAGCACCTGCAGGTCGGGTGAATGGTGGGAGAAAAACGCTTTGACTGACTGCAGACTCATCTTCGCTTGATCCTCTGAAAAAACAGCCCTGGCGGGATACCGTTGCGTACCCTACCAGCTTGGGCAGGCAAAAAACTCAGTCGCCCAACGCGACGCCCTCGCGACGTGGGTCGGCACCGGCCGACCAGCCCTGCCCATCACGCACGATGACCTGCGTGCCGCTGGTCATCTCGATGGGCGATACCGCATGCCCGCGGGCCTTGAGCTGCTCGATCAGGGCAGGGCCGACCAGCCCGGCCTCCACTTCGGTGCCGACGTTGCGGCTGCCGAAGTTGGGCAGGTCGACGGCCTGCTGCGGGTCGAGCTTCCAGTCCAGCAAGCCGATCAGCGCCTTGTTCACGTACTCGATGATCTGCGAGCCGCCGGGCGAGCCGAGGGCAGCCACCAGCTGGCCGCTGGCCTGGTCGAACACCAGGGTCGGCGCCATCGAGGAGCGCGGCCGCTTGCCCGGTGCGATGCGGTTGGCCACCGGCTTGCCGTTCTCCTCGGGGATGAACGAAAAGTCGGTCATCTGGTTGTTGAGCAGAAAGCCCTTGACCAGCACATGAGAGCCGAACGCCGCCTCGACCGAGGTGGTCATCGACAGCGCGCCGCCCTGATCGTCCACCGCGACGATCTGCGAGGTGGAAATGCGCAACGGCGAGCGGTCAGGCGCCCATGCCAGGGGCATGCCGGGCGGCACACCGGCAGTGGCGACGCCCATGCTCCGGTCACCGATCAGCGTGGCGCGTTGGGCCAGGTACGCCTTGCTGGTGAGCCCTGGCACATTGACCGGCACCTGGTCGCTGTCGGCCAGGTACAGGGCGCGGTCGGCATAGGCCAGGCGCTCGGCTTCGGCAATCAGGTGCACGGCCTGGGCGGAGGGTTGCATGACGCCCCCGGGGCGAGCTTTTTCGGGCGCCATCGCGGCCAGGTCCAGTGCCGGTTTCTGGCGCTGCAGCGCCTCCAGAATGCCCAGCGTCTGCAGTACCGCGACGCCACCGGACGACGGTGGCGGCATGCCGCAGACCGTCCACTGCTTGTACGGCCCGCATACCGGCGCGCGCACCTTGGCCCGATAGCCTGCAATGTCGCTCAGCGACAACGTGCCGGGGTTACTGTGGGTATTGACCTGCTGCACCATCGCCTCGGCGATGGGCCCGTGGTAGAAGGCGTCCGGGCCCTGGTTGGCGATGGCCTCCAGGGTTTGCGCCAGCTCGGGGTTCTTCAGCAGCGTGCCCACGGGCAAGGGCTGGCCCTGGGCCGTGAGCAGGTAGCGGGCCAGTGCAGGCGACTGCGGTATCGAGGTGGAGGCGGCAATCAGGGCATGCAGCCGCGCAGACACGGGGAAGCCGTCGCGGGCCAGGTCGATGGCCGGCTGGAACAGCGCGCGCCAGGGCAGCTTGCCGTGTTGCTGGTGCGCCATCTCCAGGGCCCTGAGCACACCGGGCACGCCCACCGAGCGACCGCCGATCTGGGCGTCCTTGAATCCCATCGGCGTGCCGTCCGGCTTCAGGAACAGGCGGCTGTCGGCCCCTTGGGGCGCCGTCTCCCGCCCATCGAACGCCTGCACCTGCCTGCCATCCCAGTACAGGATGAAGGCGCCGCCGCCGATGCCGCTGGACTGCGGCTCCACCAGGGTCAACACCGCCTGCATGGCAATGGCGGCATCGATCGCAGACCCGCCCTTGCGCAACATCGCCTGGCCGGCGGCGCTTGCCAGGGGGTTGGCTGCCGCGGCCATATGGTGCTGTGCCTGTACCGGGGCCATGCCTGTGCGGTAGCCCGAGGCGACTTCCGGGGCGGCGGGCAAGGCGGTGCTGGATGGCGCAGGCGGGGTTGCGCTGGTACAGGCGCCGAGCAGCAACGCTGCCATCGAGAAGCCGAGGGCGTGGATCAGGTGTTTGCGGGTGGTTGGGTAACCGGTCAAGACCAACTCCATTGAGCGTTTGGGGAACGCGGGCAATGGTAGCGTGATTGACGCGAGCAGGCCCGGTACTCACCGCGGCTTGTGCGGCGATTCCAATGCGCGTGCCCTGATTCTCGACGCGTAGGGTGCAGATTGATTAAGCTTCCCGCTTTAACGTTTCAGTTTGTTTCAAGGATTCAGATGACCATTCAGCAAGCGCCGCCACTCGCCTATTCCAGAGCCACCGTCGGCAAGATGGAAGCCGCCATGGCCCTGGGAAGTTTTGCCATCGGTACCGGCGAGTTCGCGATCATGGGGCTGATGCCCGACATCGCCAGCAACCTGCACCTGAGCGAGCCCCAGGTGGGCCATGCCATCAGCGCTTATGCCCTGGGCGTGATGGTGGGTGCGCCGGCCCTGGCGATTCTGGGTGCCAAGCTGCTGCGCAAGCACATGCTGCTGTTGCTGATGGCGCTGTATGCGATCGGCAACCTGGCCACGGCCTTCGCGCCCTCCTTCGCCGGGCTGGTGGCGTTTCGCTTTATCAGCGGCCTGCCCCACGGCGCCTACTTCGGCATCGCGGCGGTGGTGGCCTCGAGCATGGTGGCCACCGACCAGCGCGCGGGCGCGGTGGCACGGGTGATGATGGGGCTCACCCTGGCGATGCTGCTGGGCAACCCGGTGGCGACCTTCCTGGGGCAGTTCTTCGGCTGGCGTGCGGCGTTCGTGCTGGTGGGCGCGATTGCGCTGTGCACCATCGGGCTGGTGTGGCGCTACGTGCCGCAGCGTCACGATGAAGTGCGCAGCGACCCGCGCAAGGAGCTCCAGGCGTTTCGCCTGCCGCAGGTGTGGATGGCGCTGGCCATCGCCTCGATCGGTTTTGCCGGCATGTTCTGCGTGTTCAGTTACCTGGCGCCGACCATGCTGCAGGTGACCAAGGTGTCGCCACAGTGGATTCCATTCGGGCTGGCGGCGTTCGGGGTGGGCGGCATCATCGGCAACATCGCGGGCGGCAAGCTGTTCGACCGCCTGCAGTTTCGCGCGGTGGGGTTGGTGCTGGTATGGTCGATTCTCGTGCTGAGCCTGTTCCCCTTCGCGGCCAGTTCGCCGTGGGGCGTGCTGCTGGGCTGCGGGCTGGTCGGCACCATGATCGCACTGGCCGCCCCCTTGCAGATTCGCCTGATGGACATTGCACATGAAGCGCCGAGCCTGGCGGCGGCATCGAACCATGCGGCGTTCAACCTGGCCAATGCGCTGGGGCCATGGTTTGGCGGCATGGCGATTACCGCGGGGTTCGGCTGGACCAGTACCGGCTACATTGGCGCGGCGACTGCGCTGGTGGGGTTGGGGATCTACCTGGTGGCGCGGCGCATGAAGGGCGGGCACTGAGGGCCTGCCAGGTTTTGCCAAAGGAAAGAAACCAACGTGAACCAGCTTTCAATCGCCAGCTTCAAATCGAAGTACAGCCAGGGCTTCTACTCGACCTTCGCCATCGATGGCGCGCCGCTGGAAGTCTGGCTGCCAGCACGAGACCCCGCTGCACAGCTTCATCTGGTGGCAGCGCATGCCGGCCTCTACGGCGAAGACGATAATGAACTGGTGTGGGACCGCAGCTACTCCACTGCCCCTGGGTGGACCACCCTGGTGCCGCTGCTGGTGTGCTCCGATGACCTGGACCTGAGTTGCACGGTCATCGTCGTGGAGCAACACGCCCATGAGGATCACATCCACTGGCGGCGCTTCGGCCTGCTGCACGAGGTGATCACCCTGGAGCAGCCCCGCGTCAGCTGGTTCGAGGCCGCTTGCACCGCCACCTTTGAACGCGCCGAATTCCACCGCACACTGGATGAATTTCGCCGGCTGGAAGGCGTGGTGATGGCCTGGGACTAGGGTCTGTATGAAAAGTCTTGAGACGAAGGTCAGGCTGTTTTCAACGCAGCATCACCGAGTATCAAGGCTTTTCGTACAGAGCCTAGGCCGCTATCGAAGCCTGGACTGTTCGCAGGCAGCCTTGAGGCGTTGCATGGCATCGGGCGCCATGGGCGCGGTCATCATGGCGTGATAGTTCATGCATTCCCGGGTTTGCTGCTCAGCCGTGGGAGCGCCGCTGGAGGTACAGCCGGCGAGGATGAACAGCGCAAGGGCCGTGATCAGTGGTTTCATTTATATATCCGCAACAAGTGACGCCATGGCCTCCAGCGCCTTGAGGCCTCAATGGTCACCATGGCCTGCGCGCATCTTGAAAAAGCGAACCTGCCGCTTATTGGCCAAGGTGGAAAATAATAATCAAAAGCCCTGCAGATGAGCATCATGAGGGTGGCTAACGTTCCCATGAAATCAATTCAATTTAACTCGTTCGATGCCCGGACATAAAATACGCCCCAATTAAGGAACACTTCAAGACGCCCGAGCAAAAAAACCTACAACGAATCAAACTTGCCGAAGAGGGCAAATGTAGATTCGGTTTTTATCTCGGACCATCAGGGCATCCGATTAAAATGAGCACAGCATTTACATTCTCGATCAAGCGTATTCGTTTCGACGAACATTATCGCCCCGCTGAAAACACCCGCACGACCACCAACTTCGCAAACCTGGCGAGGGGGCAGCGTCGCCAGGAAAACCTGCGCAATACCCTGACGATGATCGACAATCGTTTCAACGCCCTGGCGCACTGGGACAACCCGAAAGGCGACCGCTACAACGTCGAACTTGAAATCATTTCCGTGGAAATGAACATGGATGCCGAGCACAGCGACACCGCCCTGCCGCTGATTGAAATATTGCAGACCACCATTGTGGATCGCAAAACAAGCGAACGCATCGAGGGCATCGTAGGCAACAACTTCTCCTCGTACGTGCGCGATTATGACTTCAGCGTGCTGTTGCTGGGGCACAACAAGAACCAGCAGGGGTTCAGCACGCCGGATGATTTCGGCGAGCTGCACGGCAAGCTGTTCAAGCATTTCGTGAGTTCGAGCACTTATAAAGAACACTTCAAAAAACCGCCGGTCATCTGCCTGAGTGTTTCAAGCAGCAAGACTTATCAGCGCACCGAAAACCAGCACCCGGTATTGGGCACCGAATACCAGCAGGACGAATATTCCCTGACCGATGAGTACTTCCGGAAGATGGGCCTGAAGGTTCGCTACTTCATGCCTGCCAACAGCGTGGCACCGCTGGCGTTCTACTTTGCGGGGGACCTGCTTGGGGATT
Source organism: Pseudomonas palmensis (assembly GCF_017848315.1). Lineage (GTDB taxonomy): Bacteria > Pseudomonadota > Gammaproteobacteria > Pseudomonadales > Pseudomonadaceae > Aquipseudomonas > Aquipseudomonas palmensis. The sequence goes on along the minus strand of NZ_JAFKEC010000002.1, from coordinate 188,977 downwards.
ACACCAACCTTGAACTGATCAGCACCATCAGCACGATGGATACCTTCCAGAAGATCTATCGCCCTGAAATCTACAACGCGAATTCAGCAGCAGGTCGATCCTATCAGCCGAGCTTGAATCACCAGGATTACTCGTTGACCCGCATTGTCTACGATCGAGAAGAGCGCAGTCAGTTGGCCATCGAACAGGGCAGGTTTGTCGAAGAGCACTTCATCAAGCCCTACCAGACCGTGCTTGAGCAGTGGTCCGCCCAATACGCGCTTTGATCATTCAGAACATACAAGGTCATCTATCGTGAAAAAACTGCTACCCACCTCCACTGCTGGCAGCCTGCCCAAACCGTCCTGGCTTGCACAACCCGAGACGCTCTGGTCGCCCTGGAAGCTGCACGGCGAGGAGCTGCTCGAAGGCAAGCAGGACGCCTTGCGCCTGGCCCTGCAGGAACAGCAACACGCAGGCATTGATATCGTCAGCGACGGCGAACAGACCCGCCAGCATTTCGTTACCACCTTTATCGAGCACCTGAGCGGAGTGGATTTCGAGAAGCGCGAAACCGTCAGAATTCGTGACCGCTATGACGCAAGCGTGCCGACCGTTGTGGGTGCTGTTGCCAGGCAGAAACCGGTGTTTGTCGAAGATGCCAGGTTTCTGCGCCAGCAGACCAGCCAGCCCATCAAATGGGCCCTGCCCGGCCCCATGACCATGATCGACACGCTGTATGACAGCCACTACAAAAGCCGGGAAAAGCTGGCTTGGGAATTTGCCAAGATCCTCAATCAGGAAGCCCGAGAGCTGGAGGCGGCGGGCGTGGACATCATCCAGTTCGACGAGCCTGCCTTCAACGTGTTCTTCGACGAGGTGAATGACTGGGGCGTGGCCACCCTGGAACGGGCGATCGAAGGGCTCAAATGTGAAACGGCCGTGCATATTTGCTACGGCTACGGCATCAAGGCCAATACCGACTGGAAAAAGACGCTGGGCTCGGAGTGGCGCCAATATGAGGAAGCCTTCCCCAAGCTGCAGAAATCCGGCATCGATATCATCTCGCTGGAGTGCCACAACTCCCATGTCCCGATGGACCTGATCGAGCTGATTCGCGGCAAGAAAGTGATGGTGGGGGCCATCGATGTGGCGAACCACGCCATCGAAACCCCCGAGGAAGTGGCCAACACCCTGCGCAAAGCGCTGCAGTTCGTGGACGCCGACAAGCTCTACCCTTGCACCAACTGCGGCATGGCCCCTCTGCCCCGCGAGGTGGCACGCGGCAAGCTGAACGCCTTGAGCGCCGGCGCGGACATCGTGCGCAGAGAGCTCTTGAACCGATAAGGGTGCAGGAGGGGTTGCAGCGCTGATCGAGCGGCTTGCCCCCTCCCCGCCGCCTTTGGACCCGCCCTTTCAGCCAGGACCTACCATGTCACGTTCCAGTACTGCCATCGAGCCATTGCGCTTTCGCGAAGCGCTCGGGCACTACGCATCGGGTATCACGGTGATCACGTCGCAAATCGAGGAGGAGCCGGTCGGCTTTACCTGCCAGTCGTTCTATAGCGTGTCGATGAGCCCGCCGCTGGTGTCGTTCAGCGTGATGGCCGGTTCGGCCAGCTACCCCAGGATCCGCCAGGCAGGCCGCTTCGCGGTCAATATCCTGTCCGGTGAACAGGTCGGGATCTCCAACCAGTTCGCCCGACGAGGTACCGACAAGTGGCAGGGCGTGCAATGGCAGGCATCGCCACTGGGCAACCCGATCATTGCCGGCAGCCTGCACTGGCTCGATTGCGAGATCCACGCCGAACACGTCGCCGGTGATCACCTGATCGTGATTGGCGAAGTGAAGGCGCTGAACCTGCAGCAAACTGCCGCCACGCAGCCCTTGCTGTACTTCAAGGGGCAATACTGCAACCTCGCCGCCCACGGCGCAGGCTGACGAACAAGGGCCTGGCCTTCTCAACAAGCCCCTTGCATCGCGGTATCGACCGCTTCCACAAGCATCTGCGCATGCGCCTGGGTAAACGCCAGCAGCGGACGGATTTTGAGCACGTTCTGGTGCGGACCGGCGGCGCTGATCAGCACGCCCTGCTCGCGCATCGCGTTGACCACCTGGCGGGCCTGCCTGGCTGCGGGTGCCCTGGTGGCGCGGTCGGTGACCAGCTCAACCCCAAGGAACATGCCGGCCCCCCTGACGTCGCCGATCATTTCATGGCGCTGGGCAAGCCGTGTCAGGCCGTCCAGCAGGTAGCTGCCAATGTGATGGGCCCTCTGCTGCAGGTGTTCTTCGCGGATGACGTCCAGCACCGCCTGACCTGCCGCGCACGAGACCGGGTTGCCGCCAAAGGTATTGAAGTAGCGCATGCTCCTGCCGAAGTGATCGACCACCTGGGAGCGCCCGACGATGCCGGCAATGGGCTGGCCATTGCCCATGGGCTTGCCGAGGGTGACGAGGTCCGGGCGCACGTCGTGCCTGGTAAACCCCCACATGTTTAGGCCGGTACGCGCAAAACCCGGCTGTACCTCATCGGCGATGTACAGCAGGCCTTCGGCCTGGGCCAGCGCCACACCTTCGGCGATACTGCCCGCCGGCCCGGGCAGCACGCCGTCGCTGGAGAAGATGCCATCCAGCAGGATTGCCGCCGGGCGGATGCCGTGCGCCTTGAGGTCGTCGATTGCGGCGCGCACGTCTGCGGCGAACATCGACGCCACGTTTTCGGCCCCCAGACGGTAAGCGTCAGGTGCGCGAACGGTGCGCACATGCGCCGGGAGCACCATGGCGCTGCCAAGCGATGGTGAAAGCTCGGCGATGTCTGCGGTGACGCCGTGGTAGGCGAACCGGGTGATGATGACGCCAGTGCCACCGGTGCAGTGCCTGGCGATGCGCAGCGCCAGATCATTCGCCTCGCTCCCGGAGCAGGTGAACATGACGCGATCCAGGTCATCGGTGAAGGTACCGAGCAACTGCTCGGCATAGTCGAGAATGCCCTCCTGCAGGTAACGGGTGTGCGTGTTCAGCACCTGCGACTGCCGATGCATCGCCTCGACCACCCGGGGATGGCAGTGACCGATGGAGGCAACGTTGTTGTAGGCGTCCAGGTAGCGACGGCCCTGCTCGTCGAAGAGCCATACGCCCTCCCCTCGAACAGTGTGCAGCGGTCGCTCGTAGAACAGGCGGTATGCCGGGCCCAGTAGCCGCTCGCGGCGCTCGATCAGACGTCGCTGCGATGCCGAAAGCCGGGTGGCGTCGGCTGACGTGAAGCCGTTGATCATGCTCATGCTCGATTTGCTCGCAGGCAGGCCGAAGCAATTCGGTCTTCTGTTTCAGCACGAGACAGCGCCGACAGTGCCTTCAGGTTTGCCCAGGCACGTTGGGTGTTTCGAAGGATGTACTGGCGATTGTCCGGATGCAGTTCGGCGCGCCAGGAGTTGATGCACAGGGCCAACGCCAGGCGCGTGGCCAGCAGCTCGGGCAGCAGCGCCAGCTCCTGCTGGTTCAGGGGGTTGCACTGGTGGTAGCCGACAATCACATCCAGGGCCGGTTCCAGTACATCGCCTACCTGCCCAAGGTGGTAGGAAGCGGCAACCGCGACCTCGTTGACCAGGGGCGCATGCACCATGTCACCGAAATCGAGGATGCTGCGCAGCACATCGGGGTTGTGGGCATCCACGATGATGTTGTGCGGGTTGGTGTCATTGTGAATGACCTGCTTGCGCAGCCCGGGGATGCTTGGCACCACCGCCGACGCGTACTGCTCGAGGCTGCGCTGCACCAGGCTTCGTCCGGGGCCGGGTTCGATGTGCACCGACAGCGGTCGAAGGTGCGCGGCGTGCTGCATGTCCCACAGCAGCGCATGCCCGGCGGCGGGGTGGGCAAACCCTTGCAGCGCCACGTCAAGCCGGGCGATGGACTGCCCGATGACCCGGCGAAACGTCGGTGTGGGGTGACTCACGCAGTGAAGGGGCATGCCGTCTTCGAAGGACAGCAGCCGCGCCAGCATGCGCTGCCCGTCGACCTCGACGAAGGTGGCGTACTGGCCCTCAAGCGAGGGGTGCACGCGCTGAACCGCAAGCCCGGGATCGCGAAGTTCGATTCTTCGCATCGCCTGGTTGTGGAAGTCGACCACATCGGGGTTTTCAAGCGGGTGGGAGAGCTTGAACAACCGGGATGAGCCGTCTTCGAGCATCACGCGGAAATTGAGGTCGCGCTCGCCGCCCAGTTTTTCGAGCGTGCCGGTCAAACCGAATTGCTGGCGCAGCACTGCACACGCCTGCGCATCGGTGACCCGTGCCGGAGCAGCTTCGAGCAGGCTGTCATCGACAGCCAGATTTTCAAGGGGCATGACTGGCATCCTTATACGGCCTTTGAATGGCGCCCCCGGTTTCAGGGGCGCCATGCATCACTTGTTGACCCAGGCGTTGAAGCGTTCCTCCAGGTCCTCACCGTGGTCGATCCAGAACTCGGCGTCGGTGGCACGGGCGTTTTTCAGGTTTTGCGGGGCGGTGGGCAGTTTTTCGCCCACGCGCTTGTCCAGCAGGTCCATCGCGCCGGTGTTGCTGGGCCCGTAGGGGATGGCCTCGACGAAGTTCTTCTGTTGCATGGGCTCGCTGGCGAACGCGATGAAGCGCTCTGCCAGTTCCTTTTTCGGCGCCCCTTTCACGATGGCCCAGTGATCGAGATCGTAGAGGCTGCCATTCCATTGCATCGCAAACGACTGGCCTTCCTCCTGGGCAGAGGTGACACGGCCGTTGTAGGCGGAGGTCATGACCACGTCACCGGCGATCAGCCATTGCAGCGGCTGCGCGCCGGAGTCCCACCACTGGATGCTGGACTTGATTTCATCGAGCTTCTTGAACGCACGTTTGACACCCTCTTCAGTACCCAGCAGCGTGTAGAGGTCCTTGTTGTCTACCCCATCGGCAAGCAGCGCGAACTCCAGCGTGAACTTCGCGCCGCGGCGCAGGCCGCGCTTGCCGGGGTACTTCTTCAGGTCCCAGAAGTCGGCCCAGCCTTGCGGGCTGGAGGCGAGTTTGTTGGGGTCGTAGGTCAGCACGGTGGACCAGATGAAGATGCCGACACCACAGTCGCTGACGGCCGCAGGAATGAAGTCTTCCTTGTTGCCTATCCGGCTCCAGTCCAGCGGTTCGAACACCCCTTCGCTGCAACCACGGATGAGCTCGGGCGATTCGACCTCCACCACATCCCAGCTGGTTTTGCCGGTGTCGGCCATCACCTTGATCTTGGCCATTTCGCCGTTGTAGTCGTCGGCGGTGATGGCCACGCCGGTCTGGGCGGTGAAGGGTTTGTAGAACGCCTTCTCCTGCGCCTGGCGGTTGTTGCCGCCGAAGGACACCACGGTCAGCTTTTCAGCGGCATACAGCGGGCTTGCGATGGTTGCGAGCAAAAGTACAGCTGCGATTTTCTTATTCATGCGTCTCTCCAGGTCAGCTACGGGTCGTGGGCAGCTTTAAAGGGATGGCAGTTTTCTTGTAGTGGCAGCAATCGATCGAACGTGACGCTTCCCCGGTGGGGACGGAACGCATTAAAACACATAATAAATATGATGCATCATATTTTACGCTACACTTGCCCTTACCAATGAACAGGGAACCCGCCATGACCGATCAACGTACGCTGCTTCTCACCGGTGCCAGCCGGGGCATCGGCCACGCCACCGTGAAACATTTCAGTGCTGCGGGTTGGCGCGTGTTTACCGCCTCGAGGCAGGACCTGGGCGAAGGCTGCCCCTGGGCCGAAGGCATCGCCAACCACATTCACCTCGACCTGGGGAGCGTGGAGGACATACAGCGCAGGCTTCCGGAAATCCGGGAAAAACTCGGTGGGCGGCTGGATGCGTTGGTCAACAACGCCGGCGTTTCACCCAAAGGCCCGGATGGGGAGCGACTGGGGGTGCTGGAGTCCGACTACTCGACCTGGCTGAACGTGTTCAACGTGAACATCTTCTCGACCGCCCTGCTGGCGCGGGGGTTGTTCGAGGAGCTCAAGGCGGCAAAGGGCTCGGTGATCAACGTCACCTCCATTGCCGGTTCGCGGGTGCACCCGTTCGCAGGGGTGGCGTATGCCTGCTCCAAAGCGGCGCTGTCGGCGCTGACGCGCGAGATGGCGCATGACTTCGGGCCCTATGGGGTTCGGGTGAACGCGATCGCCCCGGGGGAGATCGACACCTCCATCCTCTCCGCTGGCACCGAGCTGATCGTGGAGCGATCGATCCCGATGAAACGCATGGGCAAGCCCGAGGAGGTCGCGGCGTTGGTGCATTTTCTCTGCACGCAGGGCGCTTCGTACGTCAATGGCGCAGAAATCCATGTAAACGGTGGGCAACATGTTTGAGTTACTCGATAATCGCTGCCGGTAGCCTCCCCTCTCCCGCCGGGCCTGCGCCGCACACGAGTACGCGATGAATTATCCGATTGAGCACCTGAAACACTCCTACCTTGGCAGCGGTATCTATGGCCTGCTGCGCGAAGCCCTGATTACAGGGCGCTTCCAGCCTAACGACCGGCTGCGCATACGCGACCTTGCCGAACAGCTGGGTACGAGTGTCACACCAGTGCGGGACGCGATTCTTCAACTGGCAAAGGAGCAGGCGCTGGTTCTGAAGACACCGCGGGACATTCGTGTGCCGGTACTGACTTCCAAGCAGTACCTGGAGATCAGGAGCATCCGGCTCTCGCTCGAGGGGTTGGCGGCCGAAACAGCTGCATCGCTGGCGACCGAGGAGCAAGTGGCGCGGCTGCAAACCTGCATTCAGAACAACCTGGTGGCGATCAAGGACAATGACTTGAGGTCCGCGCTGACCTTCAACCACGAGTTTCACTTCAGGTTGGCGGAAATCGCCGATATGCCGGTGCTGGTCAGCCTGCTGGATGGGTTGTGGATGCGTACCGGGCCGCTGATTGCCCGGGCCTACGGCGGGTTCAACGAGCGCATGGCGATTGATCATCACTGGGATGTGCTGGAGGCGTTGAAGCAGCGCGATGGTGCGGCGGCTCGCCTGGCGATCTGCAGTGACATTCTGGATGGGAGCCAGAAGATGCTGGAGTATGTTCAGATGGAGCATGACTGAAGGGGCGTGGTGCTGGCGATAACTCGGCATGCGACAGGCCGCATGCTGCAAGTGGCGCCGCTGGCGTTCTGAAACCGATTCTCACCCCTGTTCCGGCGTCCTGCCGACCGAAAAAATCCCCCTCCCCGTGCAATTCGTCGCCTCGGCTCGCCGTGCTCGCCCGACTGGATTACTGTATATGCAAACAGTATCCATATGGTGGCGGAAATGACCCAAGACATTGAAGACCTTGACGGCTTCGGAGCGCCCACTGAGCTGGAGATGTGGAAGCACCAGGTGGTGCTCATTACGAATGAGGCCGAATACCTGACCCGAGAGCCGGGCAAGGCGCGCAGGAACATTGCCAAGCTTGTGGCGATGAACCAGGGGCTGACGAAGGACCTGCACGACCTGCAGCTGAAATCGACAGGGCGAGTGCTCCCCACGAGCTGCGCACTCAGTGGCAGCCCGGCAAAGGAAATCGCGGAACTTCATAAAAACTCATAAGGCGTGTCGTCACCGTAAAACTTAGTGGGAAAGGCAGGAAACTTACACGGTGCACGACCCCATTAAAGTGAGAGCGAAACTTTTTTGAACAAGAAATAAATTGTAACAATGACCTGTTGAAATATTTTAAATACCAGGAACCCAACCTTTATTGACCAAAAAATGTGAAGCCGTGCGTTTTTATAGCTGGATGGAAACCCAGTTCAATAAAACCTCACCCGATGGTAACGTATGCTTTCGCATTGCTCAGAATAATAAAAAACACGAGCAAACTTGTTGGTTGAATAAAGGATTAACGAATGACTATCGAGCGAGAGATTTTCTCGGCCCTTATCGCGCAGAACGCATTTCAAGGTGAAAAGCCAAGCGTACAAAGCTACGCCCAGCTAGCCGTAGACAAGGGTTTCAGAGCGCTTACGTCAAGGCAGCAGGCGGTGGTGAGCCCCTTCCTGAAGAAACAATGCGAGGGGATGAGAAAACCAAACGAAAAACACAACAACTGCCAAAACACGATAGCCGGTCGTGATCTGGTTGCAGCGCTTGAAAAAGCCGAAAGTTACAAGGGATGGCGCTGCGAAAGCTGCCGGAGTGCATCTTAAAAACCAGAAAGCACCGTAAAAAGAGTAGCCCTCCAGAAAAGCTGTAAAGTAAAAAACACTATTGCACTCGCTACTCCTGACTGTTATTGCAGCAGGCCGCCATGGCCTGCTCGCAAGTTTTTCTTTTTAGGCCCTGATCAGCCCACCCGCCAATCGTCGTTCACTCGTCACGCACCTGAGCGCCTTGAAAAAATAGTGCACGAAACAGCCCGATTCTTTTGCGCGGCTAACTTTTTCAGAGAGAAAATAATTGTCTATCTATCAGGCAGCACTGCTGGTTGTGCGCCGGGTCATCGCTTACGGTGAGGCCAGCATCCTCGACAGCGATTCGGTGCGGGCGGGCTGGCACTCGTAGCCAGACCAATTAGGCTCTGTCTGAAAAAAGGTGTCGTATACACCGCATGACACAAGCCAGCGAGACCATCGCGCCATAACTTTTTGCGAGCTTGTCGAAGCGTGTCACGACTCGTCGGTTCTCTTTTAGCCAGCCGAACATGCGCTCGATCACGTTACGCTGGCGGTACTTGGGACGATCAAACAGGCGGGGCAATCCAGGCTTGGGTTTACGCTTCATCGAACGCAAAGGAATAACCGGTTGCATGCGGTATCGGTCACAAAAACGCCGCAGTGCATCAGCGTCGTAGCCCTTGTCAGCCAAAAGCCAACGGCAGCGCTTGCGAGGTCGGCCGCGTTTGCTCGACTGGATACAGACGTCATCCAGCAATGGCTGTGCATAACTGATATCGCTGACTTGACCGCCAGAAAGGAGAAAGCGCAGGGGCACGCCGTTGGCGTCGCAGAGCATATGAATCTTGGTGGTGAGGCCACCGCGGCTGCGGCCTAGAGCGTGATCAGCGGGTTCATCCGGCCCCCTTTTTTACCTGCACCTGACGAGGCGCGGGTTGCACGGACAGCGGTTGAATCGATCATCCAGGTCTGCAGGTCAATGAGCCCTTGATCATTGAGTTTGAGATGTAATCGCTTGAGCATCTGATCGAATGTTCCTCGGTTTCGCCAAACGCGAAAGCGGTGATAAACCGTCCGCCAGGGTCCAAAACACTCGGGCATGTCCCGCCAAGCAGCACCTGAGCGCAACAACCACAGCACGCCATCTAGCATCAGACGATCACTTGATCGTGGCCTGCCTCTGGTGTGGGTTGGGGTGAAGAGATCCGCGACCACATCCCATGCTTCATCCGAAATCTCGTAGCGCTTAGCCATCACAGGAGTCCTTTCCATAGATGGCTGAAAACCTTACAAAATCTCAGCGTTCGCGGCGCGTTAGTTCAGTTTCTCCGAATTTCAGACAGAGCCTAGGTACCCTCTCCCCAACTCCCTGTATGCCCTTGAAATCAAAGCTCTCAAACAACCTCTAGCCCAACGATTCCGGGCCCTGCCGAGGCAGCGCCCCACCCTCGCTAAGCATGCATTCAACTGCACACTTGCTAACCCCATCGAAATCATTGGATTACGACTGTCCGAACAGGTGAGATGACAGTAGGCCTTCTGTCCCGCTCAATCTCCCAGGGTATGGCTCTCATGGCGGCAACGCTTGGCGATGGCCACCTCACTGGTCGCATTGGTGTCAAAACCCGGAAATTTAGCTTTGACCAGCTGGTTCAGTTTTTTTAGGTGCGCTTCCCCTTCATACACCCCGCTCCGGAAGTTCTCGTGAGCCTCCCTAGCGTCAGGGTACCGATAAATGTCTCTCTTGCTGTCGAATTTCTGCAGTTCTTCATTTGAGCATTCGTGAAAGTACTCATCCTGCGACAGGGCCTTGCTGAGCCCGGCGAATAGGCCCTCCACTTCAACCTCCAGCTCCAAGTCGTTCAGATGGAAGTGGGCGGACTCCACGACCCCCTGAATGCCGTGGTAGTAATAGAGCACAGGCATGTAGATGTACATCGACTTCCCGTAATCGAAGAAGAGGTCTAGGGTGTCCATGTCAAAGGATGAGAAGAATGCCTCAATGACCTCCTTGTCCGCAGCCAATGCAGGATCTACCTTGAGCGCGGACTTGCGATCCACGTACCAATTGATGCCGATGACCACCACGCCCAGCCCCAGGATAATCCAGCCTGCTGTGCCATCAGAGGGCGTCGCCTGAATACCGGTATAGCGCGAAAACAAGGCTCTCAGGTAAGGCTCCCAAAATGGCGCCGATATCATTGCCAGTCCCGCAATGACCAGCTTCTTCGAGAGCCATTTACGCGGTTCCGGCAAGAACCAACGCTTCGCAAAGTCCCAAGCTTGTTGCCTATCCGTAATCATCTTCCCTACCCGTCTGCCATCAGAGCCCGCTCACCCGTTGAGGCAGAAGCCCAAGGCGCGGCATTGTGCCATGACGAACGGAGAATGCTGCAAGCTAACACAAGAACAAACACGCACATCTCCTACAGGCATGCGTAGATTCAGAGGATGATGGGTTCAGCTAGAGCGCTTGCACATGAAATCTGACAATTGCTATTCTGCAGATCAGGGCCTGGAGCCCAGGTCACCGTACGCCGCCCTGCTGCGTGGGAAAGTACGGTGCAGTAGCCGCCAACCACATTACTCCCGTGGCCAGCCCGGCTCGCAGCAAGCCCAGCAAAGCGCGTCAGATCTGCAAAGGTCTAATCTCTAAGGTGCTTATACGGCCATGACAGTGGAGCTAATGTCATGAGTTTTTCTGCTGAATCCATCCTGGAAACCTTCAAAGACACGAAGGTGGCGGATGCGCCAAAGCTTAAGCACACTCAGTACCTCAACTACCTAGCCAAACGCTTGGGGTATGAGGACTACAACCACTTTAAAGGTTGCGTCAAAACCGCCCCATCCGATCGCATCGGTCATTTCTACATGGGTCTGATGCAGAAAATCTGTGCCCTGCGACTGCCGAAGGAAGGCGTCGACCACGTGCGCCTGAATGATTGCACGTGGACGTCAGTCGGCTTTGACTCGTACTTCATTGGCTGGGACAAGCGCGGACGCGAGGTGCGAGTGCCGACTCCCGGTCATGGCACGCTGAGCGCCATGGACTTCCGCGAGATTTTTGATGAACCGCTGTACGTCATCGAGACTGAAGCGGAGTTTCACGCTTGGCAGTTGAAATGGGGCTCGTTCGCCTTGGTGCCTGTGGACATGGCCAAGTCCAGATTCCCGTCGCTCTTCAGACAGCAATCCAAGGTTGTCGAAAACCCACCAATCGCCAAGATCGAACGTCGTGTCCAGCGTGAGCTGAAGGACAAAGGACTTATATAAAGCCTTTCACATGGGCGGGGCACTCCCGCCCATGTGAGGTTGATCAGACCGACACCGCACTTCTTATGCGGCTAGCCGCGATCAACCCCACTCTAAAACTCAGCCCGCCTTGATCGTCTTTTTTATCGATTCAAGTGCATAACGCAACAATGGCCTAGAGCCTTTATCCAACTCAGGCTCAAGAAGAATAAGACTTTCAATATTAACTAAAGCGAAAAACCTCTCTCCTGCTTTAACTACTTCTTCAATAGTAGCAAGCTTGTGATCTAATCCTTGCCCCCACCTTGCAAATTCACGCTTGAATAAAGACGAAGATCCCGAGAGTGATTGATCGTCAAGCCTGTCTAACTCCGAAACTTTATTCAGGACATCCTGCCTGAAAATTTGATGCAGATCGAACCTCCAAAAGAGTAGTCCTTCCAAGGAAGCAACCTGTACAACTTTCGTGGGCCGCCGGCGATCAAACCATTTTTCAAATGGTTCCACCTCGCCTCTTTCATCCTCTTTGGCCTCATGAAAATGCAAGCCTTTTGCTTCAGCCTTACTCATTGGCACCGGCTTGGTCAGGGCCGGCTTGTCGAGTTTTGCACGCTCGACAATCAATCTTGCTAACTGGACATGGGCTTTGTTACATATCATTTTCAGCTTAACGACCGTGTTAGCTCTTACGTGCAAGTCCTCAAGTTTAGGACGAACGAGTTCGATTTTTTCTTTAAGATCAAGAATCAATGAAACGTTGCGTATTTCATTTTGCTTCTGAACAAATATTGCCTTCTTAACTTTGAAGCTTTCGCCAAGATGCTTTTTGCCGCAAACGTTACCTATATTAGTTTCCAGTCCATCAGTGGTTAAAACCAGAAACCCCCGCATATGCGGAGTGCGGCAGCCTTGAATGCCGCACTGAATCATCTTCGTATCAGGAAACGCATAATCACCGAGTATATCGAGAAGTTCTCTTCCGCTGTTTTCGCCGAAGTCTAGAAACTCTCGGTAATTCTCACGCTCCTTAAGATCTTCCGCGCTAGTTATAAGCGTTGACATTCCACTCATCCTTGGCTGCCGTCAGTAAGTAGGTTAAAGCATTTGGGGTGGTTTTGTCAGGGCGCGGAATCAATTCGCTACTACTGAACTGAGCTGGCTCGACTTTCGCCCTACCTTGGGTGGTTTCACCACGGCCAGCGTCATGCAGCCCCCATCGAGGCATTCATGGAATCGACAATCGTTAGCGGACAGCGGAAAGGTCAACTCGGGCGCGGCCTGGCCCAGCGCGAGCTTCATTGCCTGCTCGCTGTTGCCCAGGGCATGACCGCGAAAGAGATCGCCCGCTCAATCGACATTGCACCGGGCACGGTCACGAAGCGGCTGTCGGCGGCGATGTTCAAGCTCGGCGTGCAGCGCCGCGCCGCGATGGTCGCTGAGGCATGAAGCGCCAGATCATCAGCCCGATGTGCTTCGTGATCGTCGCATTGATCGCCATGCACTCACTTTCTGCTGGTGGCGGCAACTCAATGCGGCGCGACCGCCGGCCCCTGAACGACGCATTGCCCAAGTTCGCGTGCTGCGCCGCGCCGAGGCCTACGAACTGCACTCATAGGTGGCCGCTGCCTTCCCAGCGGCGAACAACGGAGGATGCCGCCATGTAACCGCCAGCCCTTGCCGGACCGCCACATGCGGCCTCGGTAGCTCACGTGAGGTGGTACTTACTGAGCGAGCCCGGTACGCCGGCTTTTTCTTGCCCGTCCCTTGGAGCTCTCCATGCACCCTTCCATGCAGCAGCACGTCGACGGCCTGGCCGCGATGCGTGCCCGAACCACCCTGCCGCCGGCAAACCTGCACGTCATTCTCGGCCTAACCGCGCCGGCCCAGTCAGTGCGCTACCAGCTCGTCGCCAAGGACAAGGCCTACCACATCATCGAGCGCTCCACCGGCAAGACTCGGGTGTTCTGCTTCAACTACAAGGTCGCGGTCAACCCCGCCCAGGCGCTGATCGCAAGGCGGGTCGCCAATGAACATCGGCAGCCCTATTCCCGGCCCACGGCTGCAAGTAAAGGCCGTCCTCAGCGCGCAGATCGATCAGTTCTTCGCGGCAGGCCGGCGCCCCGTAGTGATCCCTTCCGGCGTGAGCGGCGAATGCTGCGGCATGAAGACGCACCAGCGCAAGCAGCGCGCCGCGCGTGACGCAGCGGCGCCCATGGTGCGCGAGTTGGCAGCCCAGGGCTTGAATGCTCAGGAGATCGGCGAGGCGATGCAGACCAGCCACACGCGCATCAGGCTGATCGCCCAAGAGAACAGCATCATCCTCGGCGGGTCGGCATGATCCGGCGAGTACTCAACCGCGCACGGCACGGCTGGCGCCAGCAGCAGATCACTTTGTCGCCCAGCGGCTTAGGAGGTACCGGCCATGGCCGAGAAGAAGACGGGTTCAGCGAAGCACTCAGCGGATTACCGCGAGAGGAAAAAGGCCGAGGCCGAGCGCCGGGAGTTAGAGATCTTGCCAGTGGAGTCAGCTGCTGGGACGCGTGCCGACATGGCCAAGGCGATGAAAGCTCACGGTTACACCCAGTTGCAGGAGCTGCTGCAGGACCTGCACTGGGCGTTCATTGCTGTTGACCATCGAGAGCAAGCGCGCCGCCTGAAAAAGCCTGACGCGCCAGCTTTAAGATATCTAAAAAACTAGCACGTCAGTTTGAAGAAGCCAGCGTCGCCGAGCTAAGACGCGATCCTGGCGACGAAATTGTCAGCACACGCGGAGTTGCTCGTAAAGCGGCACTGTCGAGGATTCTACAGCCTCATCCTTTGGGTGTCCCCTTAGAATGCGATGCAACATATCATATCGCTATAAGGTCAAGAACTTTAAGATTAACTTGATGACATAGGTCGAGAATAACACCTGAGTCGATTCCATCAGGCGTTTCAATAGAAAGATTCACGCAAGAGCTAAATACAGTTCCAGACTTATGATGAGATCCCGCTCGATCCCTTATCAAGCAGTTAGGGTGCGCTCTCATCAACGAGTTTTTGAATCTATCTACAGCCTCTCCCGACTCAACAACCAGCATAAGCTTATGATTCTTTCGGGTCAACCTATCAAACTTATCCCCCGCGAACCTTAAATCGCCCAACAACGATTCGATATTATCAAGGCGCTCAATAAGTATTGTTTTCGCATCGCCCTGATCAAGCGACTCAAGCAATACTCGATTTTTTCTCACTCGGGTCACAGGATTATCTGAATCGGTGCGCACCATCGCACCTTCAATTGCAATACGCAACGCCGGAGTCAACTCAAATACTCCACGCATATCGTTCGTGTAAAACACGGTTCTTTCATCTGAAATGTCAAACGGTAGCTTAGTGCCACTTTCAGCGATTGCTACGACCGGAAGCCCCGTGCAGTGCCTGACGGCCAGCTCGTACATCACATTCGGATTAAGCTCAGACAAATTTGCAATTACTAACTCAGCAGTGAGGATATGCTCAACGACTTGCCGAGTAATTGAGCCGGTTAAAGATATTTCGTGTGCGACGTGGACATCAAAAGCCATCTCAGCAAGTAGGGGCTTAAGCACAGAGCTAATAAGGCCATCAGCCGCTCTGCGAATTGAAGACTCGCTCGAACCAATAGGTGTAACTATAAAACAATTCTTGTTCTTTTGAATCTGCGCTCCAGTCTCAGCGGACTTAGCGGGTCGTTCTTTGGTCACTTTTCGAACATCCAAATTTAGTTTCAGTAAATATACAGAACCGGGTGGCGTTTGGCCATCATCCCGGCATATCTACTCAGCCGATCTTAATGCCAAATCCTCAAAAACCTATTGTCTTGGCGGGGCGCTGCCCGCTGGAGTGAACTATGAGCACATTCGCAGTCTTCGGCATGACCGCCGACGTAGCGCTGGCTGAGGCCAGGAAGATCAGCGAGACGACCAGGCCAAGCGGGAAAGTCGCCCCCCCCCCTTGGGCTCACCCTTGCCGAGTGGAATGAGGCCGTTGAACAGCGCGCCGCAGCGATCATGGCCGGCGAAAAGGTGAAGCAATCGAGCCAAATGTTCGATGCCCCGCAGTACCTTGTTCCGCCCGAACTATCGCCCATTGCATCCGTCGATTGTCTATAGAGAATCGATTGTAGAAGCCCAACAACTGCACACTTGCAGCGAATCTGCCAGGCATGATTCCGTCCAAAATGAATGTAACATGCTTGCTTTCGAGAATTTCCTGTTCGTTTTTCGTAAGGTGATCGCCCCTCAACTCTGGAAAGTTAATATCTGGCAGGCCCTCCATCTTAAACTTATTGCCGAGTTCTCCAGAGACTGAAGAACTCTTCCACAACGCGCTTCTCCAAAACTCCAATAGTTTTTACGGTTCCGGATAGGATTCCGTCAACCAAGGACCCGAAGCAGTCTTCAGTCTGCTTTGCAATTCCAGTCTCGGCACTCTGGTCCCGCACCCGTTCACGCAAAAAAAATGGATTTCCTGGAGCCAAATGGAGAGCCTTCCCCAGTTTTCTACTGAACACTTGAACAGCACCTTCAGGATTGCAGAAGCGCCGTATCCCCGACTTTGGGAACACATGCTGGTCGACTGTCAGTCTGTGAGGGCTCTCCGTCTGCGTTTTTTCTAACTTCATGCTCTTTCCTGAAAGTAGAAACTTCCGACTATCCCACAGCCCAGTTTTTTCAGGTATCCCCATGACCACAGCAATCGACCTGTTCGCCGGCCTCTGGGGATGGAGCACCAGCGCGCGCGCCGCAGGTGTCCAGGTTCTCTGGGCGGCAAACCACTGGCCTGTGGCCGTTGAGTGGCACAGCGCCAACCACCCGAGACGCAGCACGTTTGCCAGGACCTTCACCAGGCGCGCTGGGAGCAGGTGCTGGCGCACGACATCCTACTCGCCTCGCCCTGCTGCCAGGGCAACGCCAAGGCCCGCGGCAAGAAGTCAGGGAACCCCGAGCATGACGCCTCTCGCTCGACATGGGCGCCGGTACCGGCTCTGGAATTCCACCGGCCGCAGGCGGCAGTGATCGAGAACGTACCGGAGTTCACCGACTGGGTGCTCTACCCGGCCTGGCTACAGGCGGTTCAAGCGCTGGGATATCAGGCGGCACCGCACATCGTGGACTGCGCCGACCTAGGCATGCCACATGCATCGCGTACGCCTGTTCATGGTGCTGACCCGCAGCAAGGCTGCCGCTGATGCTTCAGCTACCGCAGGATCGGCATGTGCCGGCCAGCAGCTTCCTCGACTTCGATGCCGGGCGCTGCTCACAAATCGAGAAGCCAGGTCGGGCCCAGGCCACGCTCGACCGGGTACGCAATGGCCGAGCGCGGTTCGGCGATAGGTTCATCATGCCCTACTACGGCAAAGGCTCCGGCACGCCAGGCCGGGACATCAATCGGCCGATCGTCACGATTGCCACTGTGGATCGCTGGGCGCTGGTCGGTGGCAACCGGATGCGGATGCTCAGTGCTGACGAGGGTCTGGCCGCGATGTCATTCCCGATCGACATCCTGCGCCCGGACAACCACCGGCTGACCATGCACATGGCGGGCAACGCAGTTCCACCACTTGCAGGCCAGCTGGTGATTGAAGCCATGCTGAAAGCGGCTTAGACCAAGTTGCCAGCGATTATGTCATTGATGAGCGGAATTTCACCGCTTCCTTGGTGCCTGCGTAACCAATCCCTTGCAATGTCGACGTTGAACCTCAACTTGTTTTTCTTCATGAGATCAAGCGCGGTGTTGCTGATCTTGTATTCGCCGCATTCAGGGCACGCCAACCGCTGATGATCACCAGTCGGATCAAGCTTTGTTGATTTGGCCTGGCAGATAAAGCATTCCATATTTAAGTCCTCCTTAATGAGCTAATGACTGTAGCCGATCCGGCGAGGTATCCCCATGCCCACAGAAAACCGACGAGTAACACCGAACAGATGGTCAGCGTGCCGCGCATTGACGCGGAATTGATGGCCGAGCCCTCTGCGCCAAAGGAGCGCATTTCTATCCGCCGTCATGAGGCAATGTTCCGCACGCGCCTACTTCTCGCCCAGCCGGGCGCCCAAGTTTGCCAATCGGTAGCCTGCTAGGCTCAGGCGGCGCCAGGTTGGAAGTATTGCCAGCAGCACAAGCTCTACATGCTGCGCGAGCCCACCGAAGTAACCAGCGACGACGTGTTGCGCTGGATGGATGAGCATGCAGCCGCCCAGAAGCAGGATGGGCCATTGTCAGAGCTTGAGATGTTGCGCGCGGCAGTCAAAGAGTTGGAAGCTCTGCGGGATGCACGAGTTGACGAGAAACTGGCCCATCACCAGGGCGAGCCGGTGTCGTTGCCTGAGCGGGCCTGTGAAGACTATCCGGAGGGTGCCGGACTTCATTTTGGCAAGGGCTGAAACGCATGCCTCGACGAAATCGCCAAGCTGGGGCCCCTCTACACCCGACCAGCTCCAGCGGTACACCAGGGCGAGCCGGTGCACATCGTTCGTTCCCACGGGTCTTGCTGCTGGGAGGATGCAAGAGGCGAAGGCCTGGATATCTGCTTGTCCATGCCGAAGGAATACGAGGTTCGCACGCTCTACACCCACCCCGCCGCTGGCGAGGTTGAGCGGGGGTATTCGCACGAGGCGGTGCAGTCGAAAACGACACCCTGCGCGCCCAGTTGGCCGAACGTGATGCGCTTCTGCGCGACATCAGCGATGCACCTGGCGGCAGCAGCTTCTGGAAGCACATTGAGACCGCCCTATCCGCCAGCGCAGAGCCGAGCGCTCGCCGCGCCGTGGTTGCCTCAAAATTCCCCAACGTGGTCAAGGTGCCCAAGGAGCTGATGCCGTGGTCGCCCTCGCCTGCATGGCCTACGCGATCTACAAAGGTCGCGTAGGCTACGGGCGGTGGGAAGGTAGCGCAAATCTACGGGGTCACGTGGCGATACGTCTTGACTATGGAACTAGAATCTTGCATACAGCGCAAAATATTTTGAGAGCTCGAGATGGACCTACGACAACTAAACCTAAAAAATAAGTTGATCGAGTCAAACATAGTTGCAATTTCAATAATTTTTGCAAGCATGTGGATGACTCTAATATCTCCAATCATAATAGGCTTATGCATTAGCAAACTTTTCTCCACCGACAACAAATTTACGTTTCTAGAGGGCGGTTTTGCAGTCATTGCTGTCGTAGCCCACTTGATCCTGGCACTTATATTATACAGGGGCGGATCAAGGCACATAAACTCCATCGAGATCGACAACATTTCAGATGAGAATGAGCATCTTAAAAAGGATGTCATCCCAAAAGCCAAAGAGCTTTATCTTGCCGCCACAACCCAGCAAAGTGTTATTTACCTTATAACACTGGAACTAGAGTCCATAATATCCGAAATCAACAGAAAGCCTAAAGACTACCCACTAGTAAAAAAGTGGGAGGACTCGCAAGAAGGCCTAGAGGCCATGTTAGGACATCTCGCACACCATAGAACCCCATTGTTCGGTTTCACTGGTGACAGTATGTACAACATGGCACTCTATTTGTATGATAAAGATGATAAAGACCTGTGTATCATTTGGCGTATGCATGATGACAGGATGACTACATCTAATCGAAGATGGAAGCCAGGCTATGGGCACGTTGGGTTAGCCTTTGTGCAACAAGAAGCAAAGATTTGTCATGACATTTTTGAAAGCACCGAGCTAGCCAACTCCTCAACGAGCGACACCTCAGACAAAGAAAAATATAGATCATTCCTTTCAATCCCAGTTAAAGACTACTTTGGCAATGATGATGGAAAAAAACCATTGGGCGTGCTAGTATTTACCAGTAGTAGCGCAGGCCAGTTTAACTGGGAGCGAGATAAGTTCTTCACGCTTACGATAGCCAAGCTACTATCTATATACATCGAGCGAAATGTCACAGAATGGTCAGGAGCGGAACATGAGCAAAGCTAAAGATAGCAAAAATCTCGCAGACGCTCTGACTTCCTCACCAAAGAAAAATGAGGGCGTCACATCTGTGAGCTTGAGCTTTGAGGGCTATTTAGTTGAAAGCTCCAAACGTAAAAACTCTTATTCCTCAGATTGGCTAGAAGCGGAGATCGAAAAAAGCAGTTCCTACTTCACAAAGGAAATATACAGCCAAGAGTAAATCACTTCCTCGCTCATAAGAACCGGCTAAGGCCGGTTTTTTTGTCCCCGCCACTTAAAAATCAACCATCACTAATATTTTCTTACCCCAGCATTCCTCGTTATCTGAGTTAGGTATTGGAATCTGCCGCCGGGGAGGTACCGGCGTAAGCGCACCAGCAAGAGCAAGAAAAATCCGGGCGGATCATGCTGGAAGTGGATGGCGCGGAGAGCAGCCTGGGCGCCCTGATCAGGAAGATTCTGGCGCGTAACGCTTCGCATGGGTCGCCATACCTTGTAGTGGTCAACTGATCCCGGACACTGAATTGAGTTTTTCCTCTGCGACCGCAGGCGGTAGCCCTTCGTTGAATTGATGCGATCGCCGCCAGTTGTACCGCTCCATCAAAAACCTACTGATATCTTGCTGTGCCAGCACAGCGCTCATGTAGCCCACCGTCGGTATCCATTCAGCCCTCAGGCTGCGAAATAGCCGCTCCATCGGCGCGTTGTCGAGGCAGTTGCCGCGCCGACTCATGCTCTGCGTGAAACGGTATCTCCATAGTCTCTGGCGGAAACTCCGGCTGCCGTATTGGCTGCCCTGGTCGCTGTGAAACAGCACATTCTGAGGCCGGCTACGCCGCTCATAGGCCATATCCAATGCCTTGATCACCAGGTCGGCATCAGGCTTGGCTGAGAACGCCCAACCTACAACACGCCGGGCACAAAGGTCGATGACAGCCGCCAGATAGTGCCATTGGCCTTCAGCCCAGACGTACGTAATGTCACCGCACCAGATTTTGTTCGGGGATGCCACGCTGAACCCACGATCAAGCACGTTCGGGATATCAGGCCGCTCCACGGTAGCCTTTTTGTAGGCATGGGAGCCCGGCTGTTTGCTGATCAAGTTCAGCTCGCGCATCAACCTACGTACCTTGAATCGCCCGATCTGCATGCCGTCCTCTTTCATCATCAGCATGATGCTCCGGCTGCCCGCAGCGCTTCGGCATTGCGTAAACAACTCGTTCACGCGGCTACGCAAGACTACTCGTTCGGCATCCGGATACCGACGTTTCCGGCAGTATGCGTAGTAGCAAGATCGGGTGACATCAAATACCGAGCACAACAGATCAACAGGCTCTTGGGCCCGCAGTTGATCGATTAACGCGAACGCTCGTGTTCCTCGGCCATCAAGAGCGCGGTGGCCTTTTTTAAGATCGATTTTTCCCGTTCCAGCCGATTGATACGGGCTTCGAGCTCCTGGATTTTTTGCTGCTCAGGTGTCAGAGCCTTGCTGGTGGGAGTAACACCGCTACGTTCTTGCTGAAGCTGGTTCACCCATCGACGAAGCGCCGATTCGACCAATCCGAGCGTACGGGCGGCTTCGATATGGCTGTAGCCTTGGTCGAGCACCAGGCACGCAGCCTCGCGCTTGAACTCAGGGGTAAGGGTACGACGTTGCTTGGTCATTAGACACCTCTCTATGGCGAGCATTCTCGCCTAAATGGGTGTCCGGTTTCATTAGGCCACTACACCTGCTGCTGACCGACAACGGCAAACGGGTGACGGCAGCGATGCTGCGTCACCGCTGGGACGACGCCCGGGAGGAGGCGGTGAAAGAAGCAGTCTCCGCCGGACACCAGGTCCTGGCTGGCAAGGTCAGCCAGTTCCAGTTCCGCGACATTCGCCCGAAGGCGGCTTCCGAGATCACAGATGTCGACCACGCCAGCCTGCTGCTGGGCCACACCAAGGGCGACATTACCGAGCGTGTTTATCGTCGAATTGGAGCCTTGGCGAAACCCTCCAAGTAGCAAAGTATTGTCAGCGCTGACAAATCAAAACCATTCCCAAGGGTGTTCCCATGAGTAGTTTTTCTATGCACCAAAAACGCAAAAAGCCCTGAGTAATCAGGGCTTTGAATATGGCGGAAGCGTAGAGATTCGAACCCTTCTCTAAGGAGCCGCCCCTTACACCGGTGATGCGATCCTGTCACTGCTCACCTTGAGAGCAATTATAACCCAATAAAACCGGGCCTCTCAAGCCTTTTTCATTGCCTTCCCAAGAAGATGCAACTAGTTGCACCTTTGGTGGTTGCAGCTTTGCAAAGGCGCTGTGATCAAAATCTCTCCTGGGGCTTGAGGAGGCGAGGTAATAGGCTTCCGATCGGCCTAATCCTACTACCCAAAGCCTGAAGTACCGCTCCACACTGATCTCCAATTCAACAGATACCCGGGGCATCGATGAGCTGAATTAATCATCATCTCAGCTCATTGGCAGGCGCCCTGGCATGTCACCCTCCGAGCCGAAATGACGACATCCAGGCGCCCTCGACCTTGGCTTGTAAACTAAATTTTTGACCTGTTAACCAATGCGGTTTACACATCAAAAAAGAGGTTTACAGGGGGGCGTGAGCGGCGAAGCTCTTCTTGGTGGTGGTATCGACGCGACCGCCCGTGTCCCACGATAAATAATCCAGACGGCCTGCTTTATATGCCCGTGTCCACTCACCAGCCCATATCAACGTTCACATGGACATTTTGCGCTCAAACCTGAACATCACCTCGTCCAACCAAAGACGGTACGCCGCCGGCGTGGCAGGAATCAACAAGCTCCGCTCTTCCAGCTTCTGCTCAGATCGGAACGGCAACGAGATGCTGCTGGAAGATGAAGCCGGGGGCTCAGCGAAGAGCTTGTGGTCAACTCCAGTCAGGCTGATCTGGAACCACCCACTCTTCCCTTCGCACAGCAGCCCGAACGCAGCTTCAGCGCCTGCTCTGACCCTGGATGGGGATAGGTAATACGAGTCCATGATCCCTCGCGACGTCGAAGCGTTGGCCAGTGAAATCGACAACCAGCACAAACCACTCTCATGGTGTCGCCACTTCAAGCCCGGAGTATCAATTCCCGTCTGATCGGCGCTATCGAAGTCCTTGTAGCCGCCTTTGATCGAGCCAAGCCCAGCCTGGCACAGCTTGAGAAAAAACGGGTCGTGTTGAGCATGGGCGGCGCGCAACGTGCCGAGGGTTTCAGGCTGAGGCAAGAACGCTACCTCCAGGCGAGCTTCGTGGTCATAGCCACCCCGCCGGCCATTGCCATCTTTCTGCTGCAAGCGCTGTATGAACTCCTGCTCCGATATGGCCTTACGACTCAGAGATAGTTGATTCAGGCCCTGAACGATGCCGTCTGATAGCTCATGCTGATCAGAAAATGTCAGCCGGAACAGGCCATCGAGATAGTCGGAGACTTCCCGTGAAAACGCTCTCTGCCGCTCTTCCATCTCCACTGTTTCGAGAAAAGCCAGGATAGGCTTGCCGGTCGTCTTCGCTCGCCGAAACTCCTGTTGAGTAACTGACTCACCAGTGTCAGTTTCGTAGCCGAAATTCGCGCCAAGGATAAGTACCACGACATCAGCTTGGTCGATCTCCGTCATGCACGCATGCTGCGAAGAGTAAGGACGTGCACCGAAGTCCTCGCACATGACTGGCGTGTGCCCCAGCAGTGTGATCGCCTTCCTAGCTGCAGCCCGGTACTGCTCAAACCCTCCGACAACGGAGCTCACGAACACCTTCATAATGATCCCCCAAACGCACGCCAAACTGACGGCCTTAGGGAACTACTGTATGTCCTAACAGCGGTAAGTGCCAAGCACCCGACGGAGCCAATTAGCGCCAAAATTGCGGGTGATCAGCCCTTCCCCACCTGCAGCGAATACAGCTTTCAACAAGCAAACCCATGCTCAATCTGAGTCAGCACTTCGATCACCCGCTCCAAGCCTTCCTGATCTTTCACGAAGTCGACAGGTGCCTCGCTACCGAATAACTGACTAGGCGTCGACAGCCATGTAGCGGCTTTGGCCCTGTCGCCAAACACCTGCTCGGCTTTTCGCCACACCGCATCTAAATTTTGCACACGCCACCCCGCACTATCGAGCTCGCCATCACCGTGCAAGCTTGGTCTGTTCTGTAATCACGGAAGGTCATGCAGCCAGAAAGAGCACCATGACTGATCGGGTCGTTTCAAGAGTATCAAGCACCTCTCCCCGAAGCGACCTCAGCAATCTGGTAGAGAGCACCAGAAGACGCTGAGCTTCATATTCATTTGGAGGGCAGACGGGCGCGGGCACGGACGCGAAAACACGTTGCACGGAACACCGATGGCGATGACCAGAACGACCAACGCCTTGACAGCCTCGCAAGAGTTACTGCACCATTTTGGCCATAGGTACGACTACAGGTGCCTGAGCCGCCCGCTGGCCCAAGTGAGAACACTGTTAGCAAAAATCTGACGACTACCCACAAATCTTGGGCCTGAGCGGGCCAGAGCTCCGTATTGGATTTATGGGATAGCTATGTCCAAAACTCTTACCACCACACATCCCCTCACCCCCGAGCTTTTTCAGCAGATTAAGCGCGAAGCCAAGATTTTGAAGCGTAACAGCCAGAAGGCTTTGCGACATAAAGCCTGCTTGTCTATCGTCGCGCGCCGCTACGGGTTTGAGTCTTGGAAAAACTGCTTCGAAGCCTTCAAGAATGCATTCAAATCGTGGCGTGACCACGGTAAAGACCGCTGCGCAGCGGCGTCAGCCGACGAAAGAAAATCCTATTACTTCGTCCAGTTGCACGACTTCTTTGAGCGCAGCTTCTTTAGCCATTGGGTTGGGTGGTCGGACGACGGTTATGAGCTCCGAGTTCCATCGAAGGTTAACCCTGCTTGGTTTATCAGAGCCTTCCGGGAAACCAGAAAGGAGACGCTCTACGTGATCGAGACGCAGGAAGACTACAACCGCTGGACACTGTTCTGGCACGGCCCCGCATTGGTGGAGTGTGATCTGATGCTTTCGGAGGTGCCCAAATTCCTCAGCCCCGAGCCGTCCTATAGCCGGCCTCGACTGAAGTAAAACGCACAATGAGTAGGGCTCGCATCCCAGGCTGCGGGGCCTTCTCATTGCCTCCAGTTCGGATAGTCGAACCAGTTTCGCATTGGTTCCAGCGATTACGACTCTTCAATGTGCTTGAGTACCTGCTCCAGCTTCTCCTTTGGCCAAAGGAGTTCCTTACCGTTTTCCCTAGAGGCGTTCAGAACCTGTCCCGGGTTCATGACATTCACTTTGCGAATGACGCTAGCGACGGTCGCTTGGTGTACCTTCGTGGCGATGTTCAAATCGTGGGCTTGCAGCTGATCGGGGGTGAAGATGTGAAGATCTAGGTTCTGAGTCATGGCCAGCTCTCCTCAATCGCTCATTGTGAGCTCATCAATCTACGCCTCTTTCCAGCGAGCACAACACCGCTGCTCCGACATGTCCATGCCGTCGACGAGCGGTGGGAAACCCTTACCACACCAATGCTCAAGCCAGAGCAAGGCGTTTTCACCCGACTCTGGATGCCACCCGTCCTTCCCCCCTGATCGCATGTTCATTCCAGAGAACTAGTTCTTCTGAGCCCCACCGAGCCCCCCAAGGCCATGGCGTTGACATGGAGTCCGGAAGAAGCAATCACTGCGGCAGTGATGGCCATTCGCTAGAATATCCCCATCCAGGATAACGTCAGCGAATCCGAGAGTTTCTGATCCGCTCTCCCCAGAACACAAGGAAGACCTTATGCCCATGATCGCAAATGACCCAACTACCCAGCTTGCATTTTCGGTGTACGAGAACAAAGGGGTGTACGCACTACTCCTGGGGTCAGGAGTGTCACGCTCTGCCGGCATCCCGACTGGGTGGGAGATCACCATGGAGCTGGTCAAGCGCGCCGGTATTGCCTCAGGCGTAGGGGAGCAAGAAGACTGGCATGCTTGGTATGTAGGTAAGACAGGAGAGCAGCCAAACTATTCGACGCTGCTTGAGACACTGGCTGGGACGCAAAGCGAACGCAGGGCGATTGTTCAAGGCTTCCTGGAGCCGACAGCCCAAGAGCTAGAGGATGGGTTGAAGGTTCCCACACGGGCTCATCGAGCTATTGCAGAAATGGTGCGTGCTGGACACGTACGTGTCATCGTCACCACTAACTTCGACAGGCTAATGGAAAATGCTCTGCGTGATGCCGGCATTGAGCCCACTATCGTGAGTTCAGTCGACGCCTTGGCAGGGGCCGAGCCGATCACCCATTCCCAGTGCTTCATCCTCAAAATTCATGGTGACTACAAGGACGCCAGAATTCTGAATACGGATGTGGAATTGGGTGACTACTCTGCCGAGTTCAACGCCCTGCTCGACCGCATCATCGATGAGTTCGGGTTAATCGTCGCCGGCTGGTCAGGGGAATGGGATCATGCCCTGAGGGCCGCGTTTCTGCGCGCCCCCTCCCGCCGCTACCCAACTTACTGGCTTGCCCGTGGTGGTCTTTCTGAACGTGGCCAGGAATTGGTCACACAGCGTCGCGCATCGGTGGTCAATGGCACTGACGCGGATACATTTTTCGACGCGCTTAAGCTGAAGCTTGAGACCATCCAGCAATCACGCCAGCCCAACCCGGCAAGCGTCGAGCTGATGATCGCCATGACAAAACGCTTCATGGATCGACCTGAACACAGGATCCAGCTCGACGACTTGGTCACGACCCAAACTCGGCAGACGATTTCTGATTTCTCCCCGCTTTTCGCAGGAGGGGCTGACGTGAGAAACGAGGCTTTCAGTGACTGGGTTCCAGAATACGAGGCCATTGTCGAACCTATCGCCCGCCTTGCTTCAGTACTAGGACGTTGGGGCACAGGTGATGAGTTGCGGCTCGTCCTGGACGCAGTCCAAGGGCTGTATGCCGAAGCTCATAGAGAGCAGGCTGGCTATACTCACTGGCTAGCCCTGAAAGACTATCCGGCAATGTTGGTCGTGCTGGGCTATGCACTTGGGCTAACTCGTGCGAATCGCCTTGACGTTCTGCATCGGCTGTTCAGTTCAACAGTTATTAACCGTCGCGAGCGGCCTAGTGTGGTGGGCTATGAACTATCACCGTTCTACCTTGAGTGCGGCAACGGGCTCCTAGAACGCTGGAAAACCCTAGAGGGCCAGAGCAGCGCCCGTACTCCCCTATCCAATAGACTTGCCAGCCTCATTTCCTGCAAATGGGCTCCCTCGTTTGCCGGAGTGCATGATCCTGAGCTGCTCTACGAGCGATTCGAGTTTATGAACCTACTGTTCTTCGTTCAAGAGAATGGCGTCAACGAAGAACAGCTCAACATTCTGATCCAGCAAAGTCAATTTCGAAATATCGCGATGGGGCGACTGTCATGGCACTCGGAAACCATCTCTCGCTTCGCTCAGGAATACTCTATCCCGGAATTCAAGGAGCCTTTGCTTGCTGCCGGCTTCGCCTTTGGCAGTGAAAGCTACCTCCAGCGATTTTTAGAGGGATTGGCGCGGTTTAGCAGGTGGTGAGACCTCCACTCCAGCGCTCAAGGCATCCAGGTCATGGATCACCGCCTGCCTCCAGATCTCGACGGAAGATTCCTCAGCATGTTGAAGATCCGCCTTGGAGGTACCAACATTGATAAGCGTTTTCACCACCTGCTCAAGGAGGCAATCCAGCGAGCCAAGCAACGATCTCTTCGACCAGTAACCTCCGTTGCCATGGTGGCGCAGCCCATCATGCGACAATGCCCACCTCTTCATTCAAGCCCGGAGCCCGCTTTGGAGATCCCAGTAGGATGACGGTTGTAGAGAGCTAAAGCGAGCATCCATAGCCCTCAGCGGCTTACCAAGAACGACGATTGCGACAGGACTTCAGAATGCTTGATCTAGCGCTGCTTGCTGCAACAATACTGTGTCCCGCACTGACCACCTTCTGGCTAGTCAGTAGAAAGCTTGGGGAAGGTCATAACTTACATACCAAAGCACGCTCTGTCTTTGAGCTCAACACCGAGCATGGATTGATCAGGCAAGGTTTGCTGTGGTTAGCCATTGGCATTCCATTGAGCCTAGGCTTCGCATTCGGCCTATGGACGTGGTCAGGTTATGAGGTAAGCCTCACAACCGAAGGGTATAAAAAGTTCGCTGAGATAAGTCTTCTTCCACTGGCGCTCATGTCAACGTCACTGCCATTAGCCGCTTTGGTTGCACGCTTTCACTCGACCCAACAAGCTGCTAGACAAATCACTATAAGCCGAACCAAAAACAATTTAGATGCTTACTATGCGCATCGAAAAGCCATGTTCGAATACTTCAAAGAAATAGACGACACCAAATATTTCAACCAGTATACCTTCAGCTACAAAACCCACCCTGTGGTTCATAAAAGATTTTTTATTGGCACACCTGAAGACGGCACGCCCGTCGTACATAAGCGTGCTTTTGAACAAATTGAAAGTTTTATACAGGGAGCCGCCAACCACTTAAGAGGCGTACTAGATGGAAGCAACAAAGACTCATTTAGCTTTTATCTGGCAGCAAACAAAAACATATATCACGCAGCAAAAAAACTAAATATCAAAAAAATATACATGACAATGAGGGAGCAAGGAGTGTATGTGCGATATGAAGACAACTCCGACGCCCCGACTTTTGGCACAAGCACCTTAGAAACTTTAGCTGCACTCCGCTTTACCTGGGAGTACTACAACAATCTGTGCGATTTTTCGGGAAGAGATCGTATGGATATCCCTCCCGAGCTAGAGGCCGTGTTCACAAAGACTGAGTTCTGGCTGAACAA
The DNA here is from genome assembly GCF_017848315.1 of Pseudomonas palmensis. Lineage (GTDB taxonomy): Bacteria > Pseudomonadota > Gammaproteobacteria > Pseudomonadales > Pseudomonadaceae > Aquipseudomonas > Aquipseudomonas palmensis. The sequence continues at coordinate 160,839 of NZ_JAFKEC010000002.1, read as the reverse complement.
GGGGAAATTCATTGAGGCACTGCATGAAGGCCCAATTGCTGAGCTGGTAGCCAGTGGCCGCGCGAGCCTCGGAGAGCTGCATCACACACTTCAACCTAAGTCGGTCGGCTCAGCTACCTTGGAATAAAATCGGCCAAGTGGCGGGACTTTTCCCGAATAGGGCGCCAGGCCGAGCTTCGGGAAAACTCGCGCAAGCTCAAACCCAGGCCACCCTCCAACGTCAATCGCGAACTGCTGGAGGAGCGTACTTGACTGCAAACAGGCATAGCAAAGCGCCTACTGCCGAAGGCGCAGAAGTTCCTTTTCGACCTGGCCTTCAAAATCCCATATATCCCTATCCCATAAAAAAGGGCCCCGCAGGGCCCTGATTTGTACTCAAACAGTGTTACTTAGCCAACCAGGATTCGACCTCTTCGGCACCGTGCTCAGCCTTCCACTCTTTGAGCTGCTTGTGATTGCCGCCTTTAGTTTCGATGACTTCACCAGTGTGCGGGTTTTTGTACTGCTTGACCTGGCGCGGCTTGCGATTGCCTTTTTCAGCAACTGCGGCAGGAGCTGCGCGGCGAGAAGCGGCTTGAGGATCGAGGATGGCAACAACGTTACGCAAGCTATAATTGTACTCGCCCAATAAGTTGCGAAGCTTTTTCTCAAATTCGATCTCGCGTTTGAGACCATCATCGTTTTTCAAGCTTTCCAGCTCAGCCAACTGTGCAGCGAGCTGTTGTTCAAGGGCGCGGAATTCAGCGAGCCTAGACATATCGGTTCCTTTTAGATTATTGGTTAGGCTCGTTTTGAGCCTCAGGCAGAGCCTGGTGAGACTGCACGAATAGTACGATGGCCGAAGCTGCCGTGTGAAGGGTGTAGGCCACCATGTGGCAGTCAATTTCTTTGGCAACAACCCCTTGGCCAGACCGGCCTCAGCATTGCGAATGACAAGATTGGTCTGACGCTGTCCGTGAAGTTCGGCATTTAACCGGGCGCTCCAATAGTAACGTATAAAACACGCTCTGGTGATCAGTCACCCCCCCTCAGTGCTTAGCACCGTGCAGCCCTGTGCCAGTTCGCCCCCCTCTAAAAATCGAGGCTGTCAATCACGATTGCAAGCACACCTACTAGATGGTAGGCTTCGATCTATTCGAGTTCGACCCTCAATTCCCTACCACCTTTGCGACAATTCACACACGCAAAACTCTCAGCAAGCCTACTCCAAGACCAATGCTTCCTACGGAGCTAAACATGACCAAACAGAAAATTACGTTTCCAAATTCCCAGGGCATGAACCTTTCAGGTCTGCTTGAGGCGCCTCAGTCACCTAAAGCTTACGCATTGTTCGCGCACTGTTTCACGTGTGGAAAAGATATAAAAGCAGCCGCCCGAATTGCCAAAGCGTTGGTAGACAATAATATCTCTGTGCTTCGATTTGACTTCACAGGTCTTGGTGGCAGTGATGGAGATTTCTCCAACAGTAATTTCTCTTCTAATGTTGCCGACTTAGTAGCTGCAACAGAATATTTGCGTAATTTCCACCAGGCACCATCCCTTTTGATTGGACACAGTTTAGGCGGCGCCGCAGTTATAGCAGCGGCCAAGCACATTCCAGAGGCAAAGGGGGTAGTTACAATCGGCGCTCCCGCCGATGCGTCTCATGTCATGAAACAGTTCAAAGGTCAGGTGGAAACCATCAGAGACATTGGTGAGTACAGCGTAACGCTTGCAGATAGACAATTCACAATAAAAAAGCAGTTTCTTGACGACATTGAGAGCCACCAGCAGGATAACAGTGCTGCGAACTTGAAACGTGCGCTTCTTGTCTTTCACTCCCCCACGGACAACATCGTATCGATAGAACAAGCGCAGAAGATTTACCAAGCAGCTAAACACCCTAAAAGCTTCATTTCACTGGATTCCGCCGACCATCTATTAACTAACAGTCGAGATGCGGAGTATGTTGCCTCATGCATTGCCGCCTGGAGCTCTAGATATCTATAACAGTGTTACTGCCTCGATCTAAAGGAATTGTCTTATGCGATACTGCTCAATTTTGGCCCTAAAGAAGGCTAGGGAACAAGGGAAAGAAACTCCCCTCTGCTGCGATAGTGAATCGGCACAGCGACAAGGGAAAGAGAGTGCCAGTAGCAGTTCTTGGTCTATGATATTTCTCATCATATTAGTGGCGTTTTTTGCGTTAGCTCTAATGCAATCGTCCTAATCCCAGCGTTAGCGTAGGTGCGAGAATTCTGCATAGGGCTGGCACCCTACTCTTCAGCGGTCGCAAGGCTGTGTTGTTGCCGCCACCAATGACGAGCTCAATCGTGAAGCCATCCTAGACACCTAACGAATGGCCGTAGCTCCCCTTCAGACCAATTCCGCCAGTCGAGTCGATCACGTACAGCATCGGCTCACTCATATCCACTGCGGGAAACGGCTAAGCGGCAGGGGTGAGGAAAGCACAGGTAGCTCAGCATCCACAGCGCTCCGTGACCGCCGGAAGCTTCTGAAAGCCAGATATCAAGCCAAGTCCAGCCGACCAGACACAGAGGCTCGGCGCAAGTGATTGCGCCTGTTGGCTGGGAAATCCTAATAAGTGAAACAGAATTGCTATTCCTACCTACTAGGTGGTAGGCTTGTTTTTCTTTCACGCAACCATACTAAAATGTTTCATTTCTACGCCTTGGCGTAGCTGAGAGGATCACATGCAAGATTGGAAACAGGCCCGACAAGACATCAACGCCCGCGTTATGCAGCTTGGCTCGCTTTCGCCAGAAACCATTAAAGGCGTAATGGCACTAGGTGGGGCTGGCGCAAAAACCAATCACCTAGACGCGAAAACCCGCGAGCTGATTTCTCTTGCGGTAGCGGTGACCACTCGCTGCGACGGCTGCATTGCTTTCCATGTAGCCGAAGCTAAGAAGCTTGGTGTTACGGTTGAGGAGGTCTCAGAAGCTCTGGGAGTCGCAATCAACATGAACGCAGGCGCAGCTCTGGTTTATAGCACCCATGTGCTAGACGCCTTCGACAAAGAATGACCTAAAGGGGCTGTTTTCCTAATGAGCAGCCATCCTTTTCCCGTCCGCGCCCAGACTAATAACTGGGCTGCTGAATCTTTCAGGTGATACAAAATGAGCGCAGAATCCAAATTGATCACGATTGACGTTTGGTCGGACTTCGTCTGCCCTTGGTGCTGGATTGCGAAGCGCCGGTTCGAGATTGCCCTCGCCGATTTCGAGCACAAGGACTTGGTTCAAGTTAACTACAAGGCATTTCGACTCGCTGCTGGCCAAAAAGCTGCACCGATAAAACAGGTTCTTGTGCAGAAGTTTGGCAACGAGCAGTCTGCCAAGGGGATGATCCAGGCTGTTGTTGCGAACGCCACAGAAACAGGCCTCGTTTACAACTTTGACACTATGCTTTTTGGAGACACCACAAAAGCACATGCTCTCGTCAAAGCAGTCGACGATAACGACATCAAAAAGGCTCTCAGCGAACGCCTTTATAAGGCCTGCACCACAGATGGACGCTCGATCTTCGAAGTGAACTCATTAGCGGAAATTGCGGGAGAAGTCGGCCTTTCAGAAAGTTTCGTCCAGCATGCCTGGAATGATGAGACGCTGCCTTACCTAGTCGCCAAGGATGAGAAAGAGGCTCGTGAGGTCGCAAACGGCGTTCCTCTGTTTGTCTTCAACAACGGCTTCTACATTTCGGGAGCCCAAACCGTTGACGCATTCAAACTGGCGCTACAACGAATGCATTCGGATGCCACCGAAGATGAATCTTTTCAAGGGCAGACCTGCGGCCTAAACGGATGTGACAGCTGATGAACATGCTCGCACATTAACGATAAATATTAATTTCTGTAGGCCGTCAGCATGAACAACATTGTGAATGGTATCGACGTTACTAATCTAGAGAACTTCGCTCGCGAAGTAGCGGCGGATGACACAAAAGCTGAAGTCCGCTTCAATGTCCAGACTAAGTGGATGGGCCAAACCAAAAGCGTTACGAATGTTACTCAATGCAGGCTTGCCGGTCGGCAAATAGCGCGAGACTTCCGGATCGTCTCGGACGAGCCTGTTGAGCTGCTGGGTGAGAATACAGCTCCCGGCCCAATGGAGCTGCTGCTTGCCGCCCTGAATGCTTGTATGTCGGTGGGTTACGCAACAGGCGCTGCGGCGAGGGGCATCAAAATCAAGAGTCTTGAAATTGAAACGGACACTAATCTAGATCTACGTGGATTCTTGGGTCTTGATGAAAGCCTCAACCCTGGCATAAATGAAATTAACTACAAAGTAAAAATTTGCGCAGACGCGCCTCAGCATCAAATCGAGGAGCTTCATGCACACGTCATTAAAACCTCGCCAAACTTCCATAATATGGCGAGAGAAATCAAAGTATCACCTAAACTAGAGATCATATAATATCTGGCAGCATCATCGCTGAAGGGACGCCAAAGTACTACCTGGCGGCCCTACGCAGCACTTTAAGAACAAGCTTGGATATGTTTCTATGAGTGACGTTCATGACTTAGATGCAGACGGGCTGTATAGAGAACTTAGCGTACCCCATAGACTTTTTGTGGTCTACTTCTCTGCTCCTTGGTGCGGCCCGTGCACCGGAATGAAGCCAGTCTTCCAAAAGCTCGCTGACGCCTACTCTCAGCTCGCGTCATTCAGACACGTTGATGTCGCCCTGTCCCCCACGGTTGCGAAAGCATCAAATATTCACGGCGTTCCTTCAATCGCAGTATTTAGAGAGGGGGTTCTCTCTAAGTTGATCATGGGTGCGAATTCATACAGGGAGTTGCAGAAAGCTCTGGAAATTGAACTCAAATACATGGACTGAAGCGACCTTTAAGGTTGACACTCTATAACAGATTCTCGGTTGGAAATCTGACCCTACCCAGTGGAGGACTTCTCTTGAATACACGTCTATCTGCCGCTCTCACCACCAAAAAAACACAACGCGTTGTCATTCTCACCGCTATCGCTTTGACCGCCTTTGCTGCGAACTCAGTGCTGTGCCGCGTCGCACTGCGCCACAGCGCTATCGATCCGATCAGCTTCAGTGTCATACGTTTGGTGAGTGGTGCACTGATCCTATGGGTGATTCTTAAGTTTCAGCGGCCAGTAAAGAAGGCGACAGGTTCCTGGGGGGGAGCTGTATCACTCTATGTTTATGCCTTTGCGTTTTCCTACGCGTACCTGAAACTAGACACCGGTACCGGCGCACTTGTTCTGTTCGGCGCAGTGCAGCTAACCATGCTCGGGTACGGAGTTCTGCAGGGAGAGCGTATGGGCGTCTTGGCACTGCTAGGCCTAGTGTTGGCGGTTACTGGCCTTGTCGTGCTGCTTCTTCCTGGATCCAGCGCTCCGCCGCTGACAAGCGTAGTAATAATGCTAACATCAGGGGTGGCATGGGGGGTCTACTCAATCCTCGGTAAAGGCTTAACTGATCCGTTGGCGGCTACAGCTGGCAACTTCATGATGTCTGTGCCGCTAATCATGCTTACCTCCCTGCCCTTCATATCCTCTTTCCATGCAGACGTTGTCGGTATTACCTCTGCCGTCGTATCAGGCACAATCGCATCAGGCGCGGGATACGCTATCTGGTACGCGGCGGTTCGAAATCTCTCATCTTTTCGCGCAGCTACGGTACAGCTGACCGTGCCAGTGATTGCCTCTATCGCCGGAGTTCTACTGCTAGGGGAAACCTTTACTACTCGACTTGGCCTAAGCTCCCTCACAGTACTAGGTGGCATTGCCCTGGTACTGTCAGCTAAGCAAACAGCTTCATTAAAGCCGAGAGACTGAAAAGCATCGACACGTGCAGCACAGTCGATCTTAGGCTGCACGCACTGCATCAATCGCTGAGGCAAGTTCCACATCGCGCGTAACCTTGGCACTCACAAAGGAAGAGTCGGGCACCTTTTGATCTCTTTGAGAGAAAAGCCCGTATACATCTCCTTAATATTTCCCAAGCGGCGGATCTTATACATAGCCAGCTGATGGAAATCGTCCATGTCTTTAACCACCACCTGAAGCAAATAGTCATACTTCCCAGATATGTTATGACAGGAAATCACACTTGGAAGTGAATTGATTCCCTTCTCAAAGTTGTCCATCGCCTCCTCAGAATGCGTATCCAACGTAATACTGATGAAAGCAAAAACATTCAAACCAATAGCTTTTCGGTTAAGGGAAGCGTGATACCCCTCAATCACCTCTTCTTCAAGCCGCTTCAATCGCTTCCAGCTTGCAGGGGCCGAAAGCGAGACGCGAGCTGCAATCTCAGCGTTGGTGAGACGACCGTTCAACTGAACGATCTCAAGGATCATTCGATCCACCTTATCCAGCTCAATCATGGGCGCATCTCGGGCAATGGCAGAAAAATCTAAATTAATGGGATACGGAATTTTCCTAGACGACCCTAATAATATTAACTAGAGAACCGCCACGCAAGAAATATACGAAAGAAAATTTCTCTAGGAAATAAATATAATTAACTGGTCTAGTCACGCATCGATCAGAGAGAAAAGCCTTGAATAACAATAAGTTAACCACCTCAAGTGCGACGGTAATTGCTCACGCAGGTAGCCATCCCGAAGACCACTACGGTTTCGTCAACCCTCCTATCTACCGAGGTTCGACAGTCGTTTTCCCAAGCGTCGACTGTATGCAGAATGGCGATCAGCGCTATCAGTACGGTCGATGGAACAATCCATCGACCGAGGCCCTGTGCGAAGCTATATCAACGCTGGAAGGCGCCACTGGGGCCGTTCTGTGCCCGTCCGGCCTATCCGCGTGCATTACCGCGATATTGTCCGTTGTAGGCTCAGGCGACCATATTCTGGTGCCGGACAGTGTTTACGCCCCGACACGCCATTTTTTGGATACTGCAGGAAAACGGCTGGGTATTCAGACAACCTACTACGACCCTCAAATTGGAGCGGGCATCTCCGAACTTTTCCAATCTAATACTGAGGCGGTGTTTACTGAGTCCCCAGGCTCTCACACCTTTGAAATTCAAGACATCCCGGCAATCGCCAAGGCCGCACACGCCCATGGCGCACTGGTTCTGCTCGATAACACCTGGGCGACGCCGCTTTACTTCAAAGCGATCGATCATGGCGTTGATCTCTCGATTATGGCTGCCACCAAATATATCGTTGGTCACTCTGATGCCCTTATCGGCACCATCGCCGCATCATCACGCGCATGGCCGCAACTGAAAGCCTACCATTTCCAATCGGGCACATATGTGAGCCCGGACGACGCGAATCTGGCACTGCGAGGACTTCGGACATTAGACGTTCGTCTGGAGCGACATCAACGCAGCGCCCTGTGCGTGGCAAAATGGTTGGAAGAGCAAGACCAAGTTTCTCGTGTCATTTACCCTGGGCTACCATCCCACAAAAATCACTCCCTATGGCGCCGGGACTTTACCGGCGCAACAGGCCTCCTATCGTTTGTTACCAAGTCCGCCCCCATTGAAGCAGTCAAAGCCCTTCTTGATGATCTAAGTCTTTTCGGACTCGGCTATTCCTGGGGTGGCTTTGAAAGCCTAGCGATGACAGTTGATCCACGAAAAATGCGTACCACAACTACTTGGGAGGAAGAAGGTCACCTGATTAGACTTCATATCGGCTTGGAAAATGCAGAAGACCTGATCGCCGACCTAAAAATAGGCTTTGATAGGTTCGATCTGATTTGCAATCAAGCTTAACATTGATCCAGCGTTAATTAACCTAGAAGATAAATAAAGCCTTGCGCGCGCTAAAACAGGGGGGGCCGGTAGGTTACCCCCCCTTCTTCACGTACTGCCGCGAATAATAAAACCGGAGGCAATTGTGAGCATTTTTAGAACAAAAAGCTTAGACGAAATAAGCAAACCACAATCTTCAAAAGTATCTCTAAGAAAGGTGCTCGGGCCCGTCGATCTGATATTTATCGGGGTGGGCGCCATTGTAGGAACAGGTATTTTTGTTTTAACGGGCACGGGCGCTCTTACAGCTGGGCCTGCACTGACAGTTTCGTTCATCATCGCTGCTTTAGCGTGTGGCTTTGCAGCACTCTGCTATTCAGAGTTTGCATCAAGCATTCCGGTAGCAGGCTCCGTCTACACCTACAGCTACTTCACACTCGGTGAGATTGTTGCATGGATGATCGGCTGGGATCTTATGCTTGAGTACGGGTTGGCTAGCGCAGCAGTGTCTGTTGGGTGGTCTGGTTACTTTCAGTCTCTTCTAAGTGGGTTCGGACTATCGTTACCCACCGTGTTGACTGCAGCACCCGGGGCGCTACCAGGCGTTAGTACATTCTTCAACCTTCCTGCGTTTGTCATCATGATGGTAATCACGTGGCTGCTTTCTGTTGGAATACGTGAATCTGTAAAAATCAACAACATCATGGTGGCACTCAAAATTGCAGTCGTACTTTTGTTCATTATTGTCGGCGCCCGACACGTAAAGCCCGAAAACTGGCAGCCCTTTGCGCCTTTTGGATTCAATGGAATAATGAGCGCAGCAGCACTGGTCTTCTTTGCGTTCATTGGTTTTGACGCAGTATCTTCTGCAGCTGAGGAAGTCAAAAGACCTGAGCGTGATTTGCCTATCGGGATTATTGGTTCACTTGGTATATGCGCGATATTGTACGTCGTGGTGTCCATGATCATGACAGGTATCGTTCCATTCGGTGAGTTCCTCGGCGTCGACCATCCCGTCTCGCTCGCCCTCCAACATGCAGGTGAAAACTGGGTAGCAGGCTTTGTCGACTTGGGTGCTATCTTGGGGATGACCACGGTCGTGCTTGTAATGCTCTATGGGCAATCCAGAATTATCTTCGCTATGTCTCGCGATGGATTGGTGCCCTCTAAGTTTTCCGAAATCCACCCTAAATATGGCACACCATTCTTCACTACTTGGGCGATCGGCATAATTTTCGGTCTTATCGCAGCAGTAGTGCCATTGAATGTACTTGCCGAACTTATGAACATAGGCACGCTAGCCGCATTCTGCCTTATTTCATTTGCAGTAATCGTACTTAGGAAAAAGCGGCCCGATCTGCCACGTGCCTTCAAATGCCCTCTCGTACCGCTCGTACCAGCACTCGCGATTATTTTCTGCATTACGCTCATGTCGTATCTAAAACTGCACACATGGATTGCATTCGGAGCATGGCTGCTCATTGGTGCCGCAATCTACTTTCTATACGCCAAAAAACACTCAAAACTCAATACCTCTACGGATGGCGCACTGAACACAGGCATTCCCCCGGCCTAATCCACTAGAGCCTCATTGTGGCCAGCCTCGCTCACAGCACGACTGGCCTTCGTTTAGCTAAAACTATGGAGAGCACATGTCCCATCGGATAATTATTGTCGGCGGCGGCATTGGCGGCACAATGACCGCTAATCATCTTGCCACCAAACTCTACCCTGAGATACGCAGCGGCAAAGTGGAAATTTTGATGCTATCAAACTCTCCCTGGCACTACTACAAACCTGCTTTCATGTACATTGCTTTTGACAGCTTCTTCAAAAATGAACTCCGACGACCTCAACGTAGCCTACTCCGCCCTGAGATCGACTTTCTTATAGAAGAGGTCGAAGAATTCCAGTACAACCTAAACCGTGTGAAATGTAAAAGCGGAAAAGCATACGGATACGACCAACTCGTTATCTCGACAGGCTGCGTACCATGCCCCGAGCGAATCAACGGCCTAAAAGAAGGCGGTGATCATTTCTATCAGTATGAGCCTGCGCGGCAGCTTGCAGATAAGTTGAAGTCGATAGAAAAAGGCAGAATTCTGGTCACCGTAACATTCCCCAAGACGCCCAATGTGCCTCACCAATGTGGGATTGCTCCAATTGAAACCACACTAATGCTTGACGACCTGCTGCGTAAACGCGGCGTTAGAAACAATGTGGAAATTGTCTACACGTACCCCACCGTAGCTCAACTGTTAAGAAACTGTCTTTTTTTGCAAAAGGACACCTGCGAAGTACTACCAAGCATATTTGAGCAAAGGGGTATCAAGCATCAAAGAAGCTTTACTCTCAACAGAGTTGATCCAGAAAGCAATATCGCCTTTTCAGAAGAAGGTGGGGCTGAAGATTTCGATATCCTTATGGCAACCCCACCTATCCGCGCCGTAGAGGCGGTCAGAAACTCCGGACTATCGCAAGCTGCAGACGGTGAAGGGTGGCTCCCTACAAATTATCAAACCATGAAAGTCTATGGCTTAGAAAACGTCTATGTTTTGGGCGATACCGTTGATCTCCCCGTGAGCAAGGCCGGAGGCGCATGCCATAGCCAGTCCCCCGTTGTAGTAAATAACATAGCCTCCGAGCTTCGTTTCGGGCGGACTTGCGACAGTTACGAGGGCAAGGTTGCTGCAATTGCTCAAATGGGACTGGAGGCAGGAATGCCGCTCTGGTACGACTATGAAAGTGATGTAAAGCCTACGCCCCCCACTAAGGTTGGCGGACTTATGAGGAAAAGCTTCAATAGAGGCATATATTGGGCGGTCGCGCGCGGCCTGGTGTAACACGATCAATAATTTTACAGGACACCTCAGATGAGCTTACTCTCTGAACAAGGAAGCGCCTCGGAAAATCAACCGGGAGCGCCCTCGATTTTGGAACCGTTGGAACTTAGCGAGGCGGCGCTCGAAGGGCTCAGGCTGCTTGTCGTAAAGCTTGAGCCACTCTTGGCCGGAGATCGACTCTCAAGGCTGGTCGACCTAATGTCAGTTGCGACCGACATCGTCGACATGAGCGATTCTTACATGGTCGAAAAGCTAGCAAATGTCTTCGAAGAAGGCACGTCTGCTGCATGGTTAGCGGGTAACGCAGCTCGCGTCGCAAGCGCGCAAGTGAGCAAGCTTTCGGAACCTCCCTCTTTAATCCGTTTGCTTCGGATGACCTCTGATCCGGATGTCAGACGGGGACTAGCATTTGCGTTGGAATTTTCGGGAGCACTCGGAAAGCAACTAAACCATGGCGTTACCAACCATTTAGAAGACTGACACCGTTTTCGCAGACCAAGACGCAAAGCGCCCGATGCATTGCATCGGGCGCGATTGACTACGCAGATAAATACCTCAAGGTGCTAACAGCAACGTGGCTGACCGTTGCCGCCGCCATATCGAGCTTCCTGTCTCTCCCGAAAGAATTCCTCATATGACATCAGAGGTTTGTCAGGGTGCTTGTTCTGCATGTGCTCGACGTAGGTGTCGTAGTCAGGCATGCCCACCATCAGACGCGCTGCCTGACCCAGGTATTTACCGAGGCGACTCAGGTCATTGAACACGCTACCACCCTCCTTTATGCATCAGGCAGTGCTTGGTAAGGCGACTCTTTATCCGTCCGCTCCTTGCTACCCCACGCCGCAATCCCAACCTTGAGCGCGTAGAACAAAATGCTAAACATAACAAGCAAGAACAGGGCTGTGAGCGTAGCGTTCGTATAGGCGTTGAAGATCACATGCTGCATCTGCGAAATGTCCTTCGCCGGCGCCAAAATCTGACCATTGGCCTGCGCATCACTGTACTTACGGGCCAACGCCAGGAAGCCCATAGCAGGGTTAGCATCGAACAGTTTGATGAATCCCGCAGTTGTAGTGCAAATCAGCAGCCAAATCGCTGGTAGCAGGGTCACCCAAACATACCGATGACGCTTCATTTTGATAAGCACGACGGTACTTAGCATCAAAGCGATACCTGCCAACATCTGGTTGGAAATGCCGAACAGCGGCCAAAGCGTATTGATACCACCCAACGGATCGATCACGCCCTGGTAGAGCAGGTAGCCCCACAGTGCCACACAGCCAGCGGTGGCAATAAGGTTCGCCGTCCAGGACTCTGTGCGGCGTAGGGAAGGAACAAACGAACCTAACAAATCCTGCAGCATGAAGCGTCCTGCCCTGGTGCCAGCATCGACTGCGGTCAAGATAAACAGCGCTTCGAAGAGGATTGCAAAGTGGTACCAGAACGCCATGGTATTTTCACCCGGCAAGAGGTGGTGCAGGATTTGGGCAATACCTACAGCTAACGTCGGTGCACCTCCTGCCCGGGCAAGAATTGTGGTTTCACCGATATCTCGGGCAACAGCCTCAAGCTGATCAGGTGAAATTGTGAACCCCCAACTGCTAACCGTCTGCGCTACGGACACTGCATCACCACCAACGATAGCCGCAGGGCTGTTCATGGCGAAGTACACACCAGGCTCAATTACCGACGCAGCCACCATAGCCATGATCGCTACGAAGGACTCCATCAACATGCCACCGTAGCCGATGTAGCGGGCGTGGCCTTCGCTTGCGAGCAACTTAGGTGTTGTGCCAGAGGCTATCAGCGCGTGGAATCCCGAGACTGCACCGCAGGCAATGGTAATAAAGAGGAACGGGAACAAGCCGCCTTTCCACACCGGCCCCGTGCCATCGGTGAACTGAGTCAACGCCGGCATTTTCAGCTCGGGCATAGTGACGAGAATACCGACGGCAAGCGCGAGAATCGTGCCAATTTTGAGGAACGTGGACAGGTAGTCACGTGGTGCCAAGATCAGCCAGACGGGCAGCACCGCAGCGACGAAGCCGTAGCCAATCAGCATCCAGGTGATTTGAATACCGGTGAAGGTAAAAGCCTTGGCCCAAACTGGGTCAGCAGCAATCTGCCCCCCCAACCAAATTGAGCCCAACAGCAACAACACACCAATTACCGAGATCTCTCCGATGCGCCCGGGACGAACATAGCGCATGTAGACGCCCATAAACATGGCGATCGGAATGGTGGCCATGACGGTGAAGATACCCCAGGGGCTCTCAGCCAGCGCTTTGACCACAATCAGCGCTAATACGGCAAGGATGATGATCATGATCAGGAAGCAGCCAAACAGCGCGATCGTTCCTGGGACTCTGCCCATCTCCTCTCGCACTATGTCCCCCAAAGAGCGACCGTTGCGGCGGGTAGACAGGAATAGCACCATGAAGTCTTGTACCGCGCCGGCAAGCACCACGCCGGCTATCAGCCAAAGCGTTCCAGGCAAATAGCCCATCTGGGCAGCGAGTACTGGCCCAACCAAAGGCCCCGCACCAGCGATTGCAGCGAAGTGATGCCCGAAGAGCACGTGTTTGTTGGTCGGCACATAATCCAGGCCGTCGTTGTTGACAACGGCGGGAGTGGCCCGACGAGGGTCTAGCTGCATCACTTTCTCGGCGATGAACAGACTGTAGTATCGGTATGCAACGAGATAGATGGCGACTGCTGCGACTACGATCCAGAGAGCATTGATAGCTTCGCCACGGCGCAAGGCCACGACGCTCAGCGCGAATGCTCCCAGAACAGCCACGGCAAACCAGGCAATGTGTTTAGCCATATGGGTCATTACGTGTCTCCTGTCGACAGCCTGTAGGTCGTCGACCGTGATTTTTATATTTGTGTCCGCTTCGCGGCAGCGGCCAATATCCGCGTATACCCACCACAAATAAATCCGCACAACTACGCCCACAAGCCTACGTAGTTCTACTGAGCTGCCGGCTATGCAATCGGGTCTTTCGACCGCTAGCCGCTTTCGGCTACTCGGTGCATCGGGGATTGACATAAGATGCTGGAGCCTCAGTGGTCTCCAACCGCAGCCCCCAAGACCGCTGGTCGCGTACAAGGTCTGGACAGGAGTAGGAATGCAGCTCAAACACAAAATTGTCGCCCTGGGGATCTTGCCACTTGTATTGGCTATTGCCGCTATCTGCGCGCTTGTCATCTCCCTGAACAACCAGCTGGGTGACCAGCAAGCACAACTGATCGAAGACAGTATTTTGGTCAGTAAGCGTGCAGAGCTGGAGAACTACGTAGCGATGGCAAGGAGCTTGATCGCCCCCCTCTATAACGATGGCCATGGTGACGAACATGCCAAGCAAAAAGTCCTAGACGAGCTGAGGAAGCTAAGCTTTGGTATAAATGGTTATTTTTTCGTCTACGATCGCCAAGGCCGCAGCCTGATGCATGCACGGCAGGCAGAGCTTGTCGGCAAAGACCTCATGGATATGAGAGATCCACACGGTCTGCTAGTGATTCAAGCGTTGCTGAAAAGTGCCAGGTCTGGAGAGGGCTTTCAACGCTATGCGTGGAATAAGCCTTCATCCGGAAGAGTGACCGAAAAGCTAGCGTACGTCGTAATGTTAAAACAATGGGGGTGGATGATCGGTACGGGCATCTACCTTGAAGACGTTGAGAAAGCCACTCGGCAAGCGCGCGATGAAGTGGCTCATGGCATCCGCAAGACGATGGTTTCAATTGCTGTCGTCGCCCTTGTGGCAGTCCTGTTCGTATTTGCAAGCGGGATGACGCTGAACCTGAGTGAGCATCGACTGGCCGACACCAAGCTACAACGCTTGAACCAGCGAATTGTCAGCCTTCAGGAAGAGGAGCGTTCGCGCGTTTCTCGCGAGCTTCACGATGGCATTAGCCAAGTTCTCGTGTCCATAAAATACAAACTTGAGCTAGCAGGCTTTCTGCTCGAAAACGAAGAAAGCCCAGGTGCAGTTATCTTGAAAGAGGCTACCGAGCGACTTGGAGAGGCCATCGGGGAGGTTCGGAGCATCTCACACGACCTTCGTTCTTCGCTCTTGGACACCCTGGGGCTTCCCGCCGCAATCGGACAATTATCTGATGAGTTCGAGCAGCGCAGTGGACTGCGGGTAACGTTCGAAACCAATGAGTTTGAATGCCTGCTGGACGATGGGGTACCCGTCTCGCTTTTTCGAATTGTTCAGGAAGCATTATCTAACATCGAGCGACACGCTCAAGCTCTCCATGTAGCGATTACTTTGTTTGGAACCGAGAAATCTGTTCGCTTAAGAGTCATCGACGATGGAGTTGGCTTTAACGTCGATGAAGTTGAGCGTCGCCATGCCGGGATCGGACTAAGAAACATACGCGAACGCGTCGAACACATGGGTGGTCGATTTCATCTGGTATCTTCACCTGGCCGGAGTGAGGTCGACATTGAGATCCCAATGAGCATCCCTTGTAGAAAAGTTTGAACCACTTATTTCGATAACAATGGACACCCCCCTATGAGCCTATCAACAAAAATTCGTTTAGCCTTAGTCGATGACCACTCGCTTGTTCGCGACGGGATCAGGGCATTGCTTTCGGTAGTACCCAATGTGGCTGTTGTTGGTGAGGCTGAAAATGGCGCACAGGCCATAGAAATGGTTGAACAATGCAAACCAGACCTACTTCTATTGGACATCAATCTACCAGACATAAACGGTCTTGTGCTCACACGAAAAATACGCGAAAGACATCCTTCCTTGCGGATTTTAGTGCTCAGCATGCATGACAGCAAAGAGTACGTGAGCGAATCATTGCGTGCAGGTGCAAGCGGCTACGTGTTGAAAAACTCCCCTTCCAGAGAAATAGTTGCGGCAATTGAGGCGATCGCAACTGGAGGTACTTTCTACAGCGCTGAAATAGCACAAAAACTTCTCCTTGATGATGGCGAGTCCAGCGAACTGACACCTAGGGAAAGCCAAGTTCTTTATAAAATGGCTCAGGGACTGAATAACAAAGAAATGGCTCGCGAACTTAATATCAGCGTCAGAACAGTAGAGACGCACCGCCTGAGCATTCGACGAAAACTAAAAATCGACAAACCTGCAGCGCTGGTAAAATATGCAATCGACCATGGAATAATTTCCAGCCAATCATATTGAGCAGTGACGATAATCTAAAAAAGTAGCTGGCTCGCCAAATTGTACTGAAACCTTACCATTTATCGTGCGTTATTAAACACCAGCCGTGCACCAGCAGGACTGCCGCAGCCACACTCCAGTCCACATGGATACAGCAGTGCCCCATTTCGGTTACCCCTGGATCCAAATTCCTTAGTACTGTCCCGCGACATCAGTTATGTCAGATGGCTCCGCACATTGCAAACCTACCTACTGGATGGTATCTTACCTCCACAAGTCGGAGGAATTTACACGTGGACACAAACGATAAACTACCCACCCGAGCTACCTTTCGGTTCGGCATCAATCGATCGTCGGCTAACAAGCGAATGCGTTACATTGAAGGAACGCAAATTGATCCAAACGAATGCATTTTTTGCGTGCCCGACCTCAATGATGACGTCGTCGAATTAGGCGAGCGGGTGTCAGACGCAGAATCGCCCCAGAAAACTCAGTGATCAAGCAAGGCGGCAAACGGCATGCCCCCAGTACTCGCGCTCTTGGTAAGCTTTTTGCCCGCCCTGCCCTCCAAGAAATAGATAGCCTGGCTGAGAAGCCTCATTGCTCACATATGGATTTTGATCTGCGCATTCGCAACCAATCCCAACAAAATTCGTTGATCCCGAACCAGTTTGCGTCTTAACGTTTCTGGCTCATTTCGAAATGGCCTCAGATCAGCCGCCGCCTGGTGGATCGGTAGTCCTAAGCAGGCTCCTAGGCTCGCCAATCCCGCATGGAGCCTATTCGAGATGGGCGCAAAGGGTTAGGAAGCCCAGTGCGCGCATGGCGAACGCTGTCTTATGAGGGGTGACTAATTTATGATGTCTGGATGACAAATTTGGATGCCGCATCATGAGTACACGTTCAGACCTTTTGACCAGCGCTGAAATTCTGTTGCGCACGAAGGGCTACGCAGCCTTCAGCTATGCCGACTTGGCAGAGGAAATTGGCATCAAGAAGGCGAGTATTCATCATCATTTCCCGACCAAGGAAGGCATGGCAATTGCCATCGTCGAAAGCTATCTGTTTCGTTTCAAGAAGCAGCTGAATGCCATCAATGATGAAAATATTGGCGTTGTTGACCGGTTGAACGCCTTTGCTCTTATGTTCGCGCACAGTAGTGAAAATGGAATGCTTCCACTCTGCGGGGCGTTGGCCGCAGAGCTGCTGGCCTTACCTGAAAGCCTCAAGGCGATAACAAAGGATTTTTTCGAAATCCATCTCACTTGGCTTCAAGATAACATCAAGCATGGCCAGGTTCTGGGTGAGCTTAAGGCCGACCTAGACGTTATGAAGGTTTCAAGATTTATATTGAATGCCCTGGAGGGTGCCAGCTTTGTGTCTTGGGCCATGAACGATGATTACCAGAAGTCTTCTGGGTTTGATTTGATTCTGGCTGGGCTTTTGAATTCTGAAACTAAACATTGATAGTAACCGTCCGGCCAACACATCTTCCCGCCCCACCCGCTGCAAGCCATGGTGTCCACCTAATCGAGTGGACACCATCGCCCTCAATACTGGGGTTTTGAAGGTGCGTTCTTCGACCTCTTACGTGACTCGAACAGGGTCATCTTTCCCTAGCATACGCCTGTATCCGTCCAGCAATTCGCTGAGGGCGTTCGCGACGCCCTCGCCATAGCAACCCGAGGCGCGCCCCAGACGTCACTGACGATTATGCTTTCCATTCCACTCGCTCTAACGCTCAAAGACCGAAAAGGCATCGCCAGGGCAATAGGCCATCAATGCACAGGAACAACTCGAAGCTCAATCTAAAGCAGACGGGGGTTATCCATTGCTGGCCCACAATCAAGAAATCCCGCTACGGTACTCGCCTCAACGGGCAGCCGGAGCCAAGCTCCACCTCGCAAAAACTACCTCATGGCGGGGTGTCACAGGTAGGAGATGAAGCGTCGGGCTCCGCAACAGAAATAGAAACGCCCCGCCTGGGCGGGGCGTGGTTACCAGCACCGAACTCAGCGCTCTTTGTTCGCCTGCGAAAGCACGGAGCCGGCCAGGCTCAACACCGTCTGGCTGTGGCCCAACTCACCCAGAATTTTGCTGGCTAGCTCCTCCATCCGAGCACTGGTTTGCTTGGTAGATGAGGCCTGAGAAAGCGCCGAGCCAGCTAGCTCCTTGGCCAAAGCGGAGGATTTAGAGTCAAGCAGTACAGCCGAGGCCAGGCTGGCGATCGAACTGCTGGTTTGTTTCGCATTAAAGCTCATAGTCTTACCTTTTGATCAGAGATTAAGTGCCCCGACCGAGCGCTAGCGCATCGAACCACGCGTCACCTTTCATTTGACGCGGCAGTGCGCAATTCGATGTAATGCGTTCACTCAAGTCAGGTTGTCCAACCGTATGGCTTTGAGAGCGAGTGGATCACGGAACGTTTGGCGACCTAACGTGACCGCTCGCTGAACTCGCCTCCCGTCTAGGGACACGGCACTGCAAACACCATATCTAGGGTGTCTTTGTCGCAGCAACCACAAGATGAGCGATTTCCGCTTAGTTATCAAGCGTTGAAGACACATATGCCCTGTGGATAATGTGTGCATATCCTGTTGGGCGTACAGCCCAAGCTGCATACCGCTTGGCTTGCAGCGCGCCCCAAAAATTTCGAACTTTTTTTTGACGCTGGCCATTACGTGATTCGTCGTGAGGATCTGAAGCGCTCACGCATGCTGAATTGGCCTGCACCTGGTGGCGGAGACGCTCGGGAGATAGGGCGAAAATGATGCAGGCCAGCCTCGTCCCGCTTGGCCTTCAAGCTAAGGCTGCGCAGGCGGCGGCACTGTCGACGGGCCAACTCATTTTGATGAGCGTGCGCGGATATTGGATTTCAAGGCAAATGTAGGCGGGTTGGCCTTGTGATCTGGTCGGGAGCATCTGGGTATGCAGAGGGATGAACGCTGGCTGCAACGCGGTGGATTTCTGCGTGTGCAGGCGTATCCATTTATGCACGAGGTTGGCGTTGAGGCTGGGGCCCAATCCGATGTTGGCGATGGAGGCGCCGGGCTCTGAACACTCTTGAATGACCTGGGCTTTGAAGGATTTGCTGTAGGTACGGCGCTGAAGGCGCATGAAGAGTCCGCCTGATGGGTCAGAAATGGCGTCCACTTAAATTAGGTGGATACCATGGCCTCCGGCGTTTGCATCGGGAAGGTGTGTTCGCCGGCCCCTTACCATTAATTAGGCGTTTTGGGGCTCAGAAAAGCTTGTTCTTCATGCGCTGATTATTGAGAAACCAGGGCAACGCCCTGGTTACATTCTTCACGGACGCACGTCCCCCAACTAATGCAGGCGCACCAGCCACAGATTTGAGAGCGCAAACAACTTGATCAGTCTCGCCGTGCTCTGCAAACACGCCACAAGCGTTTCCTGGCTGAGATGAAACAGGTCGTGCCGTGGCATGCACTGGTTGCATTGCGAACCGCATAATCCAAAAGCTGACAGCGGTAGGAAGCCCTATCCACTGGAAACCATGCTGCGCATCCACCTCTGCAATACTGGTCTCACTAGCGATCCAGCCATGGAAGAAGCGCTGTAAGAGATCACCTCGATGCGCCAGTCTGCACAGCTGACACTCAGCGCCCCGCCCCCTGAGGGCACCACGATGGTGAGTTACCGGCATCTGCTGGAAGAGCATCTGCTTGCGAGGGGCATTCTGGAGATCATCGACGACTTCTTCTCGACAAAGGCCTCTCATTGCGCAAGTGGTCGATGGTCGATGCCATCATCGCCACCCTCCCTGTTCGACCAAAAACATGCATGAAAAACGTGCCCCTAAGGTGCATCAGCCGAAGACAACTGCTGCCAGCCTAAAACCCCTCTTGTCTGGTTTATGTTTTCATTAATTATATTAAAAACAACGTCTTGGAGTATTTCACTCTGAGCCGCTACCACCTCTTCGCAGTGGAGCTCCGCACTGTCCGCTGCCAGTTCTTAACGGAGCTGGCCTCTTCCCCTCTGTGTAAATCTAAAACCTCCGAGAGCCTGGCATTTCAGTCGCCTAACCTGCTGAAATAGCAGGTATTTCACCAAGCTTAAGATACGAGCCTCTTCGGATCGAAAGGTCGCCGCATGCGTGCGCACACTTCACGGGAAAAGAATTTCTTGCACGCCAACCTACCAGTTGGTAGAGTTGTTTCTCAGCGAACAACCTACCCCCGTAAATGCGTGCACCGAGGATCTATCAAATGACTACCAATCTGAACGGTATTGACGTAGCTGCCCTGCAACAATTTGCCCAAGCCGTTGCTGAGGATGCGAGCAAGCGCCACGCCAGTTTCAACGTTAAGACCGCGTGGAAAGGCCAGACCCGCTCTGTAGCCAAAGTCAGCCGTTATAGCCTGGCCGGTGAAACCTACTCGCGTGATTTCGAAATCGCCGCCGATGAACCCAATGAACTGCTGGGCGAAAACACTGCGCCTAACCCTCAGGAACTGCTGATGGCTGCTCTCAACGCCTGCATGTCGGTCGGCTATGCCGCCAATGCCGCGATGATGGGCATCAAGATCCACAGCCTGGAAATTGAGACCGACGGCACTCTCGACCTGCGTGGCTTCCTGGGTATCGATGAAAGCGTTAACCCAGGCTACGACGAGGTAAGCGTCGTAATCCGCCTGCACACCGACGCCTCCCGTGAGCGCGTGGAAGAGCTGCACAAGGTGGTGCTTAAGACTTCGGTCAACTACGCAAACTTCTCTAAAGCCATCCGCATGCTCCCTAAGCTCGAAGTCATCGAAGGCTAACTGTCATGGCCGCAGGTGTGTACGGCACCTGGCGGCCAGCGACCTTTCGGTTATCTGGTACTGGAGTCTGTAATGAACGATTTTTTTAAAGGCAAAAAACTGTTGGTCGTGGGCGGCACAAGCGGCATGGGCCTGGAAACAGCACGCCTGTTTTTGAAGGCTGGTGGCAGCGTGGTTCTCACCGGCAGTAAACAGGATAAAGCCGACGCTGTTCGCGCTGAGCTGAGTTCGTTGGGGAACGTATCGGTGATCGTTGCCAACCTCATGACCGAAGAAGGGATGAATTTCGTACGCAACGAAATCAATGCCAATCACAGTGACATTGGCTTCATGGTGAACTCCGCAGGCATATTCATTCCGAAGCCTTTCATCGAGCACGATGAGGCTGATTACGACATGTATCTGGATTTGAACCGCGCCACGTTCTTTATCACGCAGGCCGTGGTCAAGAATATGCTCGCCGCCAAGCGCGAAGGTTCCATTGTCAACGTCGGTTCGATTGGCGCCCAAGCTGCACTGGCAGGCTCTCCAGCGACTGCTTATTCGATGGCTAAGGCGGGTCTGCACGCAGTCACCCGAAACCTGGCAATTGAGCTGGCGCACTCCGGTATCCGAGTTAATGCCGTGTCTCCTGGCATCGTTCACACCTCGATCTATGAAGGTTTCATGGACAAGGACGCGATTCCGGATGCGATGAAGTCGCTCAACGATTTCCACCCGCTGGGGCGTGTCGGTGTTCCCGAGGACGTCGCCAACACCATCCTCTTCCTGCTCTCGGATAAAACTTCCTGGGTGACAGGTGCTATCTGGGACGTTGATGCAGGGGTGATGGCAGTACGGGCCTAATACCGTAGCAAGCGCTGCATATAGCGCCTCTCAGTGAGGCGCTTTCCCAGTGCACTGCCTCCGGTGGAAAAAGGTGCTGGCTGTAGGAGTTCCAAATGCCTATCACGACAAAAGCTGCGCTCATGAGTTACGCGGAAACCCAGATGCGTTCAAAGGGTTACTCAGCATTCAGTTACGCTGATCTCGCTGCGAAGATCGGTATCAGAAAAGCCAGCATTCACCATCATTTTCCTACGAAGGAGTGCTTGGGCGCAGAGCTGATCAACGATTACATCTCCCGGTTCAATGAAACGCTGGCCTCAATCGAAGCCATGTATCCCGAGCCACTGCAGCGTCTGCAGGCCTTTTCTCGACTTTTCGTGATCAGCGCGAATGATGGGCTGCTGCCTTTATGCGGCGCCTTGGCTGCGGAAATGGCTGCGTTGCCGTTGTCGCTCCAAGGGCTCACGCGGGACTTCTTCAACTCTCAGCTCGCCTGGCTCCAAAGCACCCTGAATGACGCAGTCCGCCAGCACAACTGGTCGCTGGGAACAACGGCTGAAAACTTCGCCTTCATGCTGTTGAGTATGTTGGAGGGAGCAAGCCTCATTGATTGGACACTCGGTCGATCAACCGACCCTTTGGCTGGTTTTAACCATTTGCTTGAAATGGCGGCAATTCGGTCTTCATTTCTTCGTGCAGGATAGATTATGAAAACTCCTTCGAAAAAATACGTTGTCGATATCTGGTCTGATTATGTGTGTCCTTGGTGCTGGATTGCCAAGCGCCGCTTTGAGAAAGCACTTGAATGCTTCCCAGAGAAGGACGACGTACAGGTCAACGTTCGGGCCTATCGGCTGGCTGCCAACCATGCTCCGGAGCCGATGATTCCTGCCTTGAAGCGTAAGCTTGGTAACGCAAACTCCGCTTTATCGATGATGAGTACCGTCAGTAAATATGGCGAGGTCGACGGGCTTGATTACCGCTTTGACACCATGATGTTTGGCGATACTGCGGATGCTCATGTGCTGGTAAAAGCTGTTGAAGACTCGGAGGTAAAGAAGCGTCTTGTGGAAGCGCTGTACGAGCAGAGTACCAGCCACGGTAAGTCCCTTTTTGATCGCGCCAGCTTGGCGGCGATTGCTAAAGGCGCAGGTGTGTCGGACGAGTCCATCCAGCTGGCTTGGTCATCTGCAGAGTTGCGCGCTGAGATGAAGGCGGATGAACAGTTTGCCGCCCAATTGGGTTCCGGCGTACCGCTCTTCGTCTTCAATAATGCGTTCTCGGTATCAGGCGCACAGACAGACGCATCCTTTCTTCAGGCGTTGAATCAGATGGCAGCTGAGGCGAAATCCCTGGATAGCTCATCAATGGGCCAAGTCTGCGGGATCGATGGCTGCAAAATTTGACTGGCAATGGATGGCGGCATTCTCAAGGTGCCGCCTTTCCTCAATACAGAACGAGAAATCCAGATGAGTCGTATCGTTGAGTTGAGCGCTCCCCAATTTGCTCGCTTCGTAGCCAAAGGGAGCAGTGTCGTAATGTTCTCAGCCTCCTGGTGCAAACCTTGTAAAGAGATGAAGCCGATCTTCTTGGAACTGGAGGGAAAACTCCATTCTCTAGCGGTCTTTGGAAAGATTGATATTGCGGTGTCTCCGACAATTGCGCCGATGTATGGCATCCGCTCTGTGCCGTCCTTGGCGGTGTTTCACGAAGGCCGCTTATTGAAAGTCTTCGCTGGGTCTAAGTCAGTTTCAGCCTTGAAGAAAGCAATTATCACTGAGCTGGAAGACGCTAGCTAACGGAGCGTTCTCCATAACTCGCAGTCTGGCCGGCTATTCACCTCTCGGTGCTGAAGACTCATTTTTTCCTGGGCCTGCGTCAATTGGATGAGCACGATCTTCGTTGAATATTTCCGTCAGTAAAGCGTTGGCTCGTTTGTAAGCGTCGTACTTGAATTCGGTGTCATCAGCGGGCTGAGCGGCCATTTCTTCCAGCATTTCCAAATTCAGGCGACGGAACCGATCCGCACGCTCACGAGCCTCGTAGCGCCCTACACCCAGTTGCTCCAAGGCTCTACGCCCAAGGGATAACGCGCTTTCAAAAGTTTCCCGCTCGACGGCCTCTATGCCCATCTGGCGCAGGGTAATGCTATGCCCCATATCACGAGCACGCACCACCAGTTTCAGGGATGGAAAATGCTCTTGAGCCAGCTCGGTCAGTGCCAGGTTATCGTCCTGGTTGTCGATGGCGTTGATCAGCACCACGGCTTTCGCGGCACCCGCAGCGTGAAGTAAATCGAGACGTGTGGCATCCCCATAAAACACCTTCACTCCGAATTTTCGCAGTGTCTCGATGTGGTCGGGATCATGATCCAAGACCACTACCTCAAAGCCACAGGACATCAGTAGACGCCCAGCGATTTGACCGAACCGACCGAAGCCAGCAATGATGACCCGAGGATTGCTCTGATCAATGATGTCCGATTCCTTGCTACCCTGTTTGCCCGACGAGTCCAAGTGATTGAGCAAGAGGATCAGCAGAGGCGTTATACACATGGACAGCGCCACCGCCAACGTCAGGCTTTTACCCCAAGGGTCGATCAGGATGCCGGCGACAGTCGCTGCGCCAAATACCACAAAGGCAAACTCACTGCCTTGGCCGAGGAACACCGCCTGCCACGAGCGCTGATCACTTGGGACACTCAAGAAACGCCCCAGAAGCTTTATCACGAGCAGCTTGATCAGGATAAAGCCCAACGTCAGAGTGATGACTTTCAAAGGGGCGTCGATCAGCGTTCCGAAGTCAATCGACATGCCTACGCCGATGAAGAACAGACCCAGCAATAATCCCTTGAAAGGCTCGATATCGCTCTCTAGGGCATGACGATATTCCGAGCTAGCCAATAGAACGCCCGCTAAGAAAGCACCCATGGCCATCGATAAGCCTGCCTCTTCCAATAAGAGGCCGAATCCGAATACCAGGAACAGCGCGACAGCACTAAAGATCTCTCTCAGGCCAGAGCGCGCTACAAAGCGAAGGACGGGTCTGGATACGTACTGACCCAAAAGAACAACTGCGACAACTGCACCTACGATTTTCGCGATAGACAGGGCCAGTTCCGCACCCGAGGGCGTGCCACCGTTTGCGGCCAGCAGTGGAATCATAGCCACCAGGGGAATCGCCGCGATGTCTTGGAAAAGCAACACGGCAAAGCTGCTTCGACCCACGGCGGTCGAGGTCATGTTCCGCTCATTCATGGCCTGCATCGCGATAGCTGTCGACGAGAGGCTCAGCGTTAGCCCTACCAGCAGCGCAGCTGTCCAGTTCAAGCCTAGTGCAGCGCAAAATATTGCGATGGCTGCACCACATGCCAGCATCTGCATCGCACCACCACCGAACACCATCCGGCGCATAGCCCAAAGACGCCTGGGGTCGAGTTCGAGACCAATGATGAACAGCATCAACACCACGCCAATTTCAGCGAAGTGCAGTATGGACTCGACGTCGGTCACAAGCTTCAAGCCCCACGGGCCGATTAAGCAGCCGGCTATCAGATACCCCAGAACCGGGCCTAAACCTAACCGAACGGCAATTGGGACTATCAAGGCAGCTGAGCCCAAGTAAATGAGCATTTCAATCAGGCTATGAGTGTCCATTCAATCTTCCTTCCACGAGGCCAGGCGCTCGCCGTAATGGCGGATCTGCTTGAGCAGTCCGTCTTGGTCTGCTCTATATGCACCATGAACTGCGACTGGGCTTAACCAACGCATTCCACAGTAATTCGCGGTTGCTTGAAGAGGCTGGGACAGCACCGCGAAACCCGGATGGTCACCGCCTTCAAAATGATCATGCTCTCCGCCCGTGGTCACGGCCCACAGGAGATTTTTATTTTTCAAAGCAGTAGCACCCGCCCCGTAGGCCCAGCCCTGCGTGAAGACCTTATCGATCCACAGCTTCAAAAGTGGGGGGTAGCTATACCAATACAAAGGATGCTGCAGAACCAGCAGGTCTGCTTGCTCCACGGCCTTCTGTTCAGCTTCAACGTTGATGTTGAAATCGGGGTATAGGTCGTACAGGGAACGGACTACAACATCGGATTTGTTAGCTGCGAACCTGAGCATCAACGTGTTTACGTTGGATTTCTCAGGGTAAGGATGGGCGTAAATGATCAGAATCATGACGTGATTCCCCACAAACCTGGCGTTCTTCAAGAACGGAAAAAGCCCCCTGATCGTTGAGCGTAAATACACTCAGCGATCAGGGAGCTAATGGTTTGGCGATGAAGCCTTATTGGCCTGCTTGCAACTTCAGCACGTCCTGTGCAGTGACTGGATTGCCAGCGATACCCCAGTCTCCGCTCTTAACCTCTTCGAAAATGACCCAGGTCAGGGCACGCATGTTTTCGCCTTCCACCGACACCATGGCGTCAGTCACTTTGCGAATGACCTCGGCTTTTTGCTCGTCAGAAAAAACCCCTTCAATACCTTTAATAGTTACGAGTGGCATGGTGTTCTCCTAAATGTTTGGGATGGAATTTCAGGCTTTTGCTGCTGCGTATTCAGGGTAGTCGGTGTAACCCTTATCAATCGAATCGCTTACGCCGTAGTAGGTAGCGCGATCACCCTCGGCCAGCGGCCAATCGTTTTGCATGCGCTCGACCAGATCCGGGTTGGCGATGTAAGCGGTGCCGAAAGCGATCAGGTCGAGTTCGCCTTTGGCCAGCTCAGACTCTGCGATCTCTTTGGTGAAGCCGCCAGCAGCCATCAAGGTGCCTTTGTAAGCGTCGCGGAACGCAGCACCGAAGCCTGGGGGCGTTTGCGCGGCCAAGATGGTCGGTTGGTAGTTCAGGTGAACAAATGCCAGCTCTCGTTCGTTGAGGGCAGCCGCCATGCTCATCCAGGTTTCTTCTTCGCCTTCGTACACCCCGAAGTCGTACAGGCGACCAAACGGCGAGAAGCGAACGCCAATCTTCGAACCACCAATTTCAGCAGCAATCGCGTCAATTGTTTCCAGCAGGAAGCGCTGACGGTTGGCAATAGAGCCACCGTACTGATCAGTGCGAGTGTTCAGGGCGCTGCTCAGGAATTGATCGAACAGGAAGCCGTTGGCTGCCATGATTTCGATACCGTCAAAACCTGCGTCCATCGCCATCCGCGCGGATTTAACGAAATCCGCAATGACCCGTTTCACTTCTTCAGTTTCCAGGGCGCGAGGTTCGCTTGGTTGAACAGGCCCAGATTTGCCCGGTTCGATCCAGGCATACACCGTGGTGTCTACGGCAGGCACTTTGCCCGAGGAGACCGGTACCAAACCATGCACCGAGACATGGGACATACGCCCTACGTGCCAGAGCTGCGCAAAAATCTTCCCGCCTTTGGCATGCACAGCGTCAGTGACATTGCGCCAGCCTGGCAGGTGCTCATCTTCGTAAATGCCGGGGGTGTACAGATACCCCCGAGCCTCGTCGGAGATAGGCAGGCCTTCGGTGATCAGCAAGCCGGCAGAAGCACGTTGCGCGTAGTACAGCGCGTTGGATTCATTTGGAATGTTGTTCAAGGTTCGGGTGCGAGTCATGGGGGCCATGACGACGCGGTTTTTGAGCGCAATACCGGACAGGTCGTACGGAGTGAACAGCTTATTCATGATTAATCTCGACGTCGTTGGAAGGTTGAAAGTCAGCGTCTGATTCAGGACTTATCAAACGCGTCGAGCACGTGGGTGCTGTAGACCAGCGCAGCACCGGCGTTCATGTTGATGGCTACACCCAGGGCTTCAGCTACTTCTTCACTGGTAACGCCGAGCTTCTTGGCCTCAGCTGCGTGGAAAGCGATGCATCCGTCGCAGCGAGTGGTCACAGCTACAGCCAAAGAAATCAGCTCGCGGGTTTTGGCGTCCAGATGGTTCGTCTTGCCGCCAGCGGCGCCTAGCGCAGCCATGCCTTTCATGGTTTCAGGGGACAGGCCATTGAGCTCAACGAGGCGAGTGTTGATGTCTTTGCGGGTTTGCTTCCAATCTTGCATGAGGCTCTCACGTGGGCGTTAACGCCCGGCAGGTTCACGGGTTGGTTTCGACTATGAGCATACGCTACCATCTAGTTGGTAGGCTTGCAACGCCTCATGCTAAATTCACGTCATTACGCAGGATCGAGGTGACAGTATCGATACGTGGCCAATGATATTTTGGTCGAAGGCGCCTGGCCATGACTGCGCACCTACCTATAGGTAGCCATCTTCAAAAAGAAGATTCGAATGAGCGTAGGCAGTGCAAAGGCTCAAGTGGAGCGATCCATATTCGCGAAATGTGGTTGAGGCTCGGTCAGAGTCAAGCCTGGCCTTATCAGGGTTGAAGGCACTGAATAGGCTCTGGGCTGAGCCCTGCGAGGGTGCGCCGGCAATAGGCTCTGTACCGCATGGAACAAGCCAGTGAGACTATGGCGGCATAGCCTCTGGCAAGCTTATCGAAGCCCGGAGGTTCTCTTCAGCCAGCCAAACATGCGCTTGGTGATGTTGCGCTGTCGATACTTGGGCTGATCGAACACTCTGGGTAATCTAGGCTTGGGCTTGCATTTCTTCGAGCGCAGGGAGATGGCGGGCTGCATTCGCTATTGGTCGCATTAGCGGCGTAGCGCTTCGACGTTGTAGCCCTTGTAGGTAAGCAACCATTTACGGCGCTTACGCGGGCGGCTAGGTTGGCTCGATGGAATGCTGACCTCGTCCAAAAGTGGCTGGACGTAGTTCATTCAAAACGGGGCCCGGTCAGCATCAGATTGATTCTGATCGACGCCGTTATTCATACACCAAGATCTCCCGCAAAAAAGGCATCTCTCAGAGCAGGCGTGCCCTCATGCTCAAAGACGAGCTTACGCAGTAAATACTGCGCGAGGTATGACCGAAGACGGGATCGGAGCTGAACATAAGGTTCTGCATGCCCCACATCGCTATCAGGCCAGCGAAGCTTCAAGGCGTGTCTCAAACTCATCAGTGTCTCGCCGCCGAGTGTGTCCTCGTAGAGCCGGGTCAAATCGTCGAAGCCAGCGGTGCGCTTGTAGCCGACCAGTGCCTCACTCAGAATCAAGCTAAGCGAATCCGCGTAGACCTGCCACGCCCTTTCCCACACCAGCTTTTCCACATCACTGTCCAAGCACAAACCTCGCTGCTACAGCACAACTACACCGTGCCCACTAGAACACGGCACGACATTTAACAGCCCTGGAATTGAGCCTGAGCATGCACATCGAATTTGACCTGAATCAGAACGACCTGGAAGCCCTCTTGCGCCACTGCCAGGCCTACAGACCAACAAGCAGTGATCCTCGTGAGAATCAACGCCTGCAGGATGCGCTGGAGGCGTTGGAGCAGGCCTTGGTGGAGGCAAATGCTACTCGGTAATCCGAGGACATCATTATGCAGATCAATATGCTGATAACCAGAGGCAAGGACACCCGTATGCACTAGGGAAAATAAGGCGGCGCAACTCCAGCGTCGCCGTAGGTTGTCTGACATGGGTGCATTTTGAGACGGAGCTACTCCACTCAAAAAATTGGGTTCAGCTTGTTATTTGAAGTCAAAAGCAAAAGCAGCGGCCTTACGGCCAAAAAGACGATCTCCCCTACCGGCCCTCGCCTCGCCTATCGGCAAGGCAATTGAGGCCTGAAAAGCGCTCAGATCAAAAGCGAAAAGATCGGCCATCACACCGTGTCTTATCCAAGCATCATCGGTGGCGCCGACACGGTAGAAAATCTTTTTGCTCTCAAATATAGAACTCCGTCTCGCTTTAAAAATTTCAAGAGGGGGGGTGGCGAAAACGTCGCAAATTGATAAGAGATGTCGCAATTGAACAAGGTTGTCCAACGCTGTCCTTGGAATGTGACATTTTGACGATTGTTACGATGGTAGTAGCTTTCCCCAATTTGGGGTTCATCAGCAACGCATCAAAGGCCTGACGGGCGCCATGGCACAGTCCCCGGCAGAGGCAGATCCAACTCAAAGATAGGCAGAAACCGTGCGATTTCATAGGGCCAGCACGCACTAAAAACAACTATTCGTGTCCCTGGTGTGAGCCGAGGAAGTGTCAGGTGCAGCAGGTTCGTGCCGATCTAACTCAGCGTCCATTCGCAAGGCTGATCAGGGTGGTTCAGCTGGAGAGCTGGGCCGGCTGCGTGGATGATCAACAGAGGGCGTTCTGGGCTGAGCTCTGGTTTGCTCTGATCATTCAATGGTTACTGCTCAACCGACGCGATTGTGGTCGGTGACCAGGCTGGCGAATTGCACGAGGTCGCTGATCTTCCCCTGGCCTGACCGATCCAAGTGATACCCGACGATTCCCACAGCTCTGGGGCCATCTCTGTCGCATTTTCTGGAGTCGCCGATCATCACCACTCGGTCTTTCTCTCGGGCTTTTTCAAGCGCGGCGTGGGGGGCCCACACGCCCAGCTTCCGGCATAGGCTCAGGTAAATACTGGGGTCAGGCTTCATGACCCCAAGCTCGTAACTGAAAGCGTGACATTGCACGCGCGGGAAGGCTTTCCTGATCACAAGGCCGTAGGGCTGGGCTAGGTTCGAACAGATGCCAATGAGCAGCCCCGCTTCCTGCAGTCGGTCAATCACCTCAAGGGCATCAGGGTATGGCTCGATAGATGCCAATTCCTTGCCCAACGCATCGTTCATCTCCGCACGCTTCGAAGAAGAAAGTTCGATCCCCAGATGATCAGCTACCTGGTCAAAACTGAGGTTCGCTGTCATCACGAAATGAGTGTTATCGGGTGTTAGCGCCAAACCCTGTCGGCGGCCTTCTTTAAACAAAGCGCCGTAAGGGTTGGTGCGTCGACCGATGCGAACAACAGTACCGAATGCATCGAAAACGACTGCTGAAATCATGTGCCCTTCTTCCTGTCCAGCCTGTTCAAAAGCCATTGTTCGGATCAAGTAGTAGCAAGACGGAACTGAGCCTGAGCCTGCTCCGCCACCCGTTTTCCTCAGGACTTAGCCCCGCCAGAATTCGACTGTAAACCATTTTTTTGACCTGTAAACTAAGTAGGTTTACACGTCAATAAACCGGTTTACACAATCCAGAACTAGGAATCGACAGCCCACTGGCTTTCATCCGAACCCGACTCCGCGCGAAAGCGATTGCCTCATCCAAGAGCACACTGGCCCCGGCCAAACCCTACTCTGGTCGATGATCCGGATCATTTCAGGGGCAGGGATGAGTGCTAGCTTTATCGGCTTCGAGCCAATTCACGACGACGTAATGATCTCGACCACAGAGGCTCTGGAGTAATACAAAGCCCTGCTGCTCATCGACAGTCTTAGCCGGCGGAGTAGCGACTGTCTCTCCGTCCTGAATGAGGCCCGAGCGATCCGAGAAAGCCATGGCCGAGTAGCGTGCCCCTACCCTCGCGACATCGATCAAGTAGGCATCGATGATCACACCCCACTTGATACGCTTCGCAGCTAACACTTTCAGAGGGATGGGGGGCTCGTCGTTCACTGAGCACCTGGCGTCGTTCAACACTTCAAATCTCCAAAATTTTGCACGGGTTAAAGCCGGTTTTTTCTGATGGATACCCACGCGGATTTGAGATCAGCCGGCACCGCCCGTAAGACCGATCGATCGCATGGTGGGTATGCCCAAAAATCCAGACATCAGCCTGATCAACGAGCGCGTGCCAACGATTGAAATAGGCAGCACTCAAGTGCCCTGAGTACTCTGACCCGGAAGCCTCAGGAATGGGACAGTGATGGGTTACGACGACGGTTTGGCCAACGAAGGAGGTGGCGAGCTGCTCGCGGAGAAATTCGCATGAAGCACGATTCATTTCGATGAGATCTGCAGGCCGGATACGTCGATACTCACTGCCCGTACGGATCATTCGAAAATCGTTCATTCCCCGCACACACGCACTGGAGGCAGCTATCACATCCCCAGTACCACTGAAATCTGTCCAACACGTCGCGACCAGGAACCGGACGTTGTTCGACGTCCAGACTTGGTTGTCCAGGACGTGAACATGCGAGGCCGCTGCTGTCTCCATTTTCTCGCGAGTGCGTGTGAGATGGCCTTTGTAAAACTCGTGGTTGCCGCTGCAATAAATCACATCACTGCTGAACGTCTCATTGGCCCACTTCACACCTCGGTTCAGCAGGTCGATATCTCCTGCCAAAATCACAAGATCTACACTGACGCTCGGCGGGGTGAAGCAGTCGAATTCGTTGTGCAAATCCGAGTAGATCAAAATCTTCATTCAGGAACCTTTGCCTGGGCCGGGGCCGCATGCCTGAACGACCACAGAGCCTGCTGAGAAGCTTCTGCATGGCCTTCCAATTGACGGTTTAGCGCTATATTGAAGTTCGGTGGAAGCTGACCATGTGCCATACCCGGCCAGGATAGAGCGAGCGATCCTGAATAACCCTCGCATCAGGGAGGCGGCCATTCGAAAACAAAAGACCTACAATTTACTCAATCAGCGACTGCTCAGAAGCTGGGGATCTCCATGCAGACAGTGCATGAACTATGGAAGCGGGAGGTCGATCAGAAGGCCGTGCACTGAGTGGGTGCGTTCGTAGCCTTCGACTGCTTACATACACTCACTACACCAGACGTCTAGCGCGACCACCCCTCTCCCGCACCAATTCCTAACCGGGAAAAGTCCTCCAGCAGCCGCTTTCGACTCAGGATGGCTGGGATCTTGAAAATCTGCTTGTAAGCTTGGTACAGGCCGAAGGGAATCAGCAGGAGGCCGAAACCGAAGGTCGCAGTCGCAATGACGATGCCCGCTGGGATCGACGCAACGCCAATCAGAACGCCGGCCAAAAAACCGGATCGTGACAACTGACGAACTTCGTCCAGGTCATATTCAACTGTGCCGCTTTTGGTTTCAAACGCGACCAGCACAATGGCGGACTTATGAATATTTTTAACATACCACGTCCTTGGCACATCAGATGCAAACGCACCTCTGCTCTCAACGTATTTAGGAATAATTAGGTTTTGATAGTAGAAAATTTTGCCTGACTCATCCAACAAGCGAACCTTTTTATAGAGACGTGCGCAGTCTTGAGATGAGTGAAATTCATAATTTTTTACAGTAACGGTTACTTTCCTCAACTCCGACATCCTAGCTTTCCTTAATGCCTGTTCCGTCGACAAGTTCTCGATCAGCCTTGGTATCTGAAGGCGACTGTACGAACGCCCCCCGCCACCAAGCTCATTCGCCACTGGTGGGCAGCACGTCAACTCGCCGGCGTACAGCCCACGCGGATCATCACGGAGAAAACCCACGCGATTCAATATATAGATTTGTATGGAATCAGGCAAACGCGGCATACCGTCTGCTTTTGGGGTGCCGCCATGTCGATTCAGGAAGGTTTCGCGGCAGCGCTGCGGCTGATTCGTAAAACCCAAGGGCTGAATCAGAAGGACTTAACAGGCGCAGTAACGGGATCGCATGTCAGTCAGCTCGAAAGCGGCAAAACCTACCCAACGGTCAAGGTAGCCGGTGACCTAGCCCGGGCTCTCGATCTCTCACCCTCAGCATTAATCGCCGTTGCCATGGCTTGTGATTCCGGGGCTACTCCAAGGGCCGTGCTTCTGCAGGCCATCAAAGATCTGGAATCGCTCGGATTGATTGACCAGGTGCCTCCTGCTTCAGCGGATGCCCTGGATGGAACCCATCCGACTAGTCTTCGAGCAGCCGCTGTTCGCGCCAAAGTCCAGGAGCTCAAGAGGCAGGGGCTAAAGCAGGTCGAGGTGGCCAAAGAACTGGAGCTACCTAGGACGACAGTCCAACGGCATTGGCACTAAGTTTGTTTAATCCGGGTCTTCAAAGCCAAGTCACTGAGCGTCCCCGCACCTGTAAAAGCTAGCTGAAATTCATCCTCGACGACTGGTGAAGGTGTTCGCACGCAGGGCGAGGACTTCGACGACGCAGCGCTGGAGTGCGCCGCTGCCATAGGCTCGCTTCGCCTTGCCAAACGTGTTTCGGAGAGGCTGCTGGTCGGAGCACCAGCACAGCGCGCAGGGAAAGCTTCCGAGTTTGCTACGGTTGCTTGTGATGGCCAAGCAAGCGGCTAGGCTGATCGGCGATCGCCACCTCTAAGCTGGAGAACGCAGACCTACTGGCCAACAGCCAACCGCCTAGAGCTGACCACCTTCTGCCGATGCTGCCACTTATAGCGGAGGCGAGTTGAAAAGCGCCAGAACTCCTATGCAGCTAGCGAACGCGGGAGCTGGAAGGTTGTGTGCATCGCGCTCAAGCGATGCTGAACGTAAGTGCGATTGGAGCTGTAGGGGCAAACTATTTGAGGCATATCAATAACTTGTCTGCCGGACAGCTACCGACAGCTAGTGACAAAG
Source organism: Pseudomonas palmensis (assembly GCF_017848315.1). Taxonomy (GTDB): domain Bacteria; phylum Pseudomonadota; class Gammaproteobacteria; order Pseudomonadales; family Pseudomonadaceae; genus Aquipseudomonas; species Aquipseudomonas palmensis. The sequence goes on along the minus strand of NZ_JAFKEC010000002.1, from coordinate 127,182 downwards.
CTAGTTAATTTTTCCACATACCGCGAATTAAGCTTCGCACACATCTTGAAAGCGCCCATCAACAGCAATAAGATCATTGAGCACCACCAACATCTACATCAACACAAGGAAGATCTTATGGCGCTTAAACCAGGCCCAAAGCCTATTGCCAAATCAACCGGCGAAGTAGATAAACGTCGCCGTGACAATAAAGGCACGCAAGGTAACAATCCTGACTTGAAGCCGAGCAAACCTTCAAAGAAATAGCTTGTTACAGACAAAGCTACTGCAATGGTAGCTTTTGTCATTAAAGTCTGCGATAGATCGACGAGCAGCCGGACGGTTGAGTTACCGTTACTTTTGTAAATTACTTGCAGGCTACCTACTTATAATTTTACGTACTCTATTTTTTGCTCCTCAGAGAAGCTGAGTGGCCGTTTTTTGCATTCTTCTATCGGCCTCTGCAAAGCATGGAGCCGACTATCCAGACGCCCATCAGTGCGTAGTCCCCCCGCCACTGCCGAATGCCCTCATTTGATAGTCAGCTACAGACTGGAACAGGGCCTCGGCAATCAAGCGTAGTTTTTCCACTTCGATTGCGGGCGCGCCAGCGTCCTGAGCTTGATGGTAACGGCGCATCGCCTCAACTGCCTCAGAGTAGGCTGGATGGTCGGGCGGCAGGAGATCGGACAGTTTTGGCATAAATGCTCCGATTAGTGAATCAGGTCAGGCAGACTACAGGTTGCCAGCAACTGGAAATTCACTACCTCGTGATAAAGGGACTCCGCTCGCAATCGACGGCGCTCTACCTCTTCCAGAGATGCCTTTTGATCCTGAGCTTTTTGATGCGCCCGGATCGCTTCAAGGGCTCCGCGCAGCAGCGGCTCGCCAGCCTTGGCGATACCTTCTAAGGTTCGCACAGTGCGCTCCTCTCTACACTGATTGTTTGGCCTATTTGCGAGCGGAAGTGATCAACGATCAGATGCCTGTTGCTACAAGGAGGAGTGGCACCCAAACGTTGACTTCACTCATTAACCGCTGAGGCGACGCTGAAGACCTGAAAGCACAGGTCAACTGAGGTAGGAAACGGCTCCTCTCGGACATGCAGTTCAGACAGTGACTGCGGGTATCGGCAATCATAGCGATAACGGTGACAGCGTCCGCATGAAAATATGCAGACACCATGGCCGTTCACGCTAGAGCTCGAAGGGCAAATTGACAGGGCGCTTGCACCCCTCGTGCCCCTACGTTGAGACAAACGCTCATGAGAACAGCGGTTCGGTCGCGCAGAAGTTACGGAAGGAATGGCAAACGCCACTCAAGCCACTTCAAGACCCCGACGTCACTGCAAGCCCTGATTTCCAAAGATTCGGACAGGTTAGTCAAAAGCACTATCGTCACTGTTGCGAGCACGAAGAGCGCCCTGAGTCATTTAGATAACGAAACGGGCGACCATGCCATTGAGTTCCACGGCTAGCCTAGACAACTCGTGGCTAGCGGCACTGGTCTGGTTGGCTCCAGTGGCGGATTGAGTCGCCAGGTCGCGAATGTTCACAAGGTTCCGGTCTACCTCACGAGAAACCTGCGCCTGTTCTTCGGATGCACTGGCGATTACCAAGTTGCGCTCATTGATCTGAGAAATGGAGGCAGCGATTTGTTCCAACGCATCGCCCGCTGAGCGTGCGAGCTCCAGGGTGCTTTGCGTGCGGTTGGTATTAAGAGACATCGACTGAACAGCATCGCCAGTACCAGTTTGGATGCCCGCTACCATCTGCTCTATTTCTTGGGTAGATTGAGCAGTCCTGTGGGCCAAGGCGCGAACCTCATCCGCCACGACTGCAAACCCTCGGCCCGCCTCTCCTGCACGCGCGGCCTCAATGGCTGCATTCAATGCCAGCAAATTGGTCTGCTCGGCAATAGAACGAATAACATCCAGGACTTTACCAATCTCACGTCCTTGCTCAGCAAGACCTTCGACCTGAGCAGAGGTAGTTTGTACATCTTGAGTCATGGCCTGAATGGCCTTCACCGTTTCTACCACCTTATCGCGCCCCTGGCGCGCAGTGTCGGTAGACGCCTGGGATGCTTGAGAGGTAGAGACTGCATTGCGGGCTACTTCTTCGACCGCAGCCGTCATTTGGTTGACCGCTGTTGCAGCCTGCTCAAGTTCATTATTTTGTTGCATCAGCCCCCGCGAAGACTCCTCGGTAACGGCGCTTAACTCCTCCGCTGCAGAGGCAAGTTGCGTGGCCGATCCAGAAATCATTGCTATCGTTGTACGCAGATTCTGCTGCATGATGGACAATGCTCCTAGCAACCGCGCAGGCTCATCACTACCTCCAACCTCGATATGTCCAGTCAACTTACCTTCGGCAATGTCCTGCGCAGCACTCACAGCTTCGCTTAATGGGGTTACTATGCTTCGCGTCAGCAACCAAGCGAGTAGCACTGTCAGCAGAGTGGCAGCCACCGAAACGATGATAATAGCCAACTTTGCGTTGCTGTATTGTTCACCCGCCAAGTCCGAGGCATCACTCGCGTTAACTTTATTTATAGCTATTAACTTACTGAGCTGAACACCCATCAAGTCGGCCAAATCCTTCATCTGACCATTTACAAGTTGGCGGACAGCTTCAGTCTGTCCTTGCTGTGACAACTCTAGTGCCCGAGATTGCTCTGACAAATATGTCTTTAGGGTACTGTCGAATTGAGTGTAGAGCGCTCGCTCATCGGCACCCGACGGCAGGATTGCATAGCTGTCTTTTGACTTCTGGAGGAGCTCAATCAACTCTTTTACGCGACGTTCAGTTTCCTGGAGCGCAGCAGGCTCACGATTGACCAAGATGCGAAAAGTGGTAATACGTAACCGCAGTGTATTTTCAGTCATTTCTCCAAGAAAACCTACACTAGGCAGAAGGTTAGTTTCCATATTTACCGTTGCGTCACGGATCACAGACATGCGCCCCTGAGCAAATAATCCAAGTAAAATAACTAGCCCAGCAATAAACGCAAATCCCGAGAACGCCCGGGGTGCTATATTAAGTCGTCTCAACATCATGGAACGTCCTCCAGGTTTTAAATAACGGCCATAGCTATAGAGCTCGCAAAAATAACGATGACCTACGGCGAGAAGTAGATCTAGCTTAAAACTGTGCACTTTAGCTAAATTCCGGCACCCTCGAAATTAATAAAAAGTCGTTGGCAGTTCCGGGGCCACAGCCTAAATTTCTTCTTAGTAAGCCCAACGAGCAGCTATCGCATTAAATACAATTTGGAGACCTAGTTCACGAGGCGTTACGTGATTTTTGCTCAGCCACACAAATAAAACCACTGCTGCTTGCCGCGACTTTTCATTCATTACCCAGAGATCCGACAAATTGAATCCGCCATAGCTTTCAGGGTCATGCCACGCCATGAGAAATGCCGCGACAGGCTCGGCTGCACAATCACCCGCAATGGCTGCAGCAATTAGATCGCGGATAGATAAGGATACAAGCTCGTCCAACTCGTCATATTGGAAGTGTGCTAACGACTTCTCGTAACTCATGATTCTCAGGCTCACCGTCCCGGTATGATAGAAATCACCACATCAAGCGTACGCCTCCTCTCAACCTCATCGGGGGAACGCGGTTAAGCCGTACGAATGAGCAGAGGAATGGTACAGCTCATTAGGCGACGCCAGACTTTCCCAGGCCAACAAAACCCAATTAAAACAAATCGCCCAGACCTCCATGATTGATACTTAGATCTAGAAGAGCACGACAACCTAAAAAGACTACCAAGGAGAAGGCTAAAATACACGTGAAATTTTTGGCGGTATTTCAGCATACTTTTTTGTTTTATGTTGCTTCCTGAGACGCAAATTTTCACGTCCTCAGGCGCAAATCGAAGAAAGAAAACTGTAGCCATCTTGAAGGCCTGCCTGCACTCAAACGTATTGGCGCCATAGCCGTTTTTTGAACGCTAGAGGCTTGGCATACTTTCTCATATTTGGCATGCTCATTGGCTACCTAACCCATTGAGTTCTATCATGCCCACACTAGCGCCCTCTTGCGCCCAAGTGATTTTACGCTTGGCCGAATACGTGCCTGAGTCTCCAGTACCGCTTCAACATCTATACTCAAGCGTGGACTCAAAAGTCAGAACAGACGCTAGGGTAGATATCACTGAGGCGGCAAGTCTGGTACAAGCAATTGCACTCGTCTCAGGAGATATTGATATTGGACTAATGGCATATGACCTGTTCAGGCCTGGACAACTCAATGCCCAGCTCTACGCAATCATGTCGAGTGACAACCTGGGCGAAGCACTTAGGGTCGCAGTTAAGTATTCAATATTACTAGCCGATGGCACGCCGATTTCATACACTCAGAATGAAGATGGGTTGACGCTAAAATTCCTCAGAGTTGAATCGATGAATGTCACTCGACAGTACATTGATTGCTGCCTATCCACGATGGTGGGGCTAACCCACTGGCTGCTTCCTTGGGAGCCACCTATGCCGCTGTGCGCGACATTTAGCTACGAGGCTCCCGCCGACCAAAGCAAGCTGAAACGCATCTTCGGAAATAATTTAACATTCTCCAGCGAGTTGAATACTATTTCCTACTCCGCTCGTGACTTAATGAAACCCCTAGATACTGCTAACCCACAGCTCAAAATATATCATTTGAGCCAGATCAACGAATTACTCTCTAAGCGACAAAGCAAGATCACTTCTATCGTCAAAAATCTGATTTTCACAGACCTAAATTCAAGCCGATTGATGTCTTTGAATAAAGCGGCACGTGAGCTAAATTTTAGCTCTCGCACCCTTCAAGCTCGACTCAATGAGGAACGGACATGCTTCAAAGACTTACTTGATGAGTGCCGGCGTGAAATAGCGTGTGAACTTTTACGCACCTCTGATGCTACGCTTACTTCAATCGCAGATAGATTGAACTTTCGCGGAACTAGTAGCTTCCACAAAGCTTGCACTAGATGGTTTGGCTGCTCGCCCGGCATGTACAGATCCAATCAAAAAATTAATTAATTAGTACGCTAAAATGCAACAGCACCTTGAGGCTATTTAGTCCAGACCAAAACATCGGGAATTCTCACACTGCTTTTTTGGATAAGGCGGATCGAGCGTAGTGCCAGAGCAAGGGATAAAATTCCTTAAAGTCCACGCTCAGGGAGTCATAATTATCCATCATTTCTTCGTAAGCACCAATTAAGTGCGTGGGTTGAGACAATCGCTGGGAAATGACATGCAATCCCTCACCAATCTTGGAAATATTTCTGTACGCGCCAAGCCAATCCTCGGAAATGATTAGAGGGGCAATAGACTTCAAACGCTCAGGTAAAACTGGCTCATCCTTCAAAATTTTGTAGACTTTATGTGAGAAGGTATCGAGCGCAACATCTGAATATTGATCCCAGTCTCGCGCCAGACAGTGATCAAAAAACATATCGATCACGATCCCCGCATAACGACGCCTTTGGCTAGGGAAACGTCCAAGTGCGCGCCTCACCACGGAATGGGCATCAGTAAAAACATCGATTTTGCGATGTAACTTTATAGCTTCCTCTGTCTGGAAAGAAAACTGCCCTGTCAGCGGCCCTTTTACAAAGTCACCATACAAGCTGCCAAGCAGTTGGTCAGGATCCTGGCCGCCTAAGTGCAAATGCGCTAGATAATTCATTAACAGTACCTACTGTGCTCGCCTATAAAGTCGCGCCAAGCGATCTGAATTTCGATAGCCTGAACGATTAACCTCTCATCCATCAGGTCGGTATCGTACACCACCCTATCCTCACCTAGGTATCGATCACGTCGATTATCACAATAACCTGAACGGCTACCTTCTGGATGGTTTTTATGAAAGCCCAGCATTTTTAGCTCAGACCAACAAGAAAAACGACTAGGTAGACTCTGAAAAAGACTTCCTGATTTGGCAAAATCCCCGAATAGCAGTCGCTGAGCCTTTCGATCATGAAACAGATGTCCTTCGCCGACACCGAGCACGCCAGCAAGCGCAAGTAGACCCGCAAGAATTATTCCTGATCGAGAAGGATCAGGTGCCCTGGAAGGGTTTGATTACTCTGATCGAGCCGCATTATCCAAAGGGTGAAGGTGGTCGTCCGGCCGACCCATTGATGGCGATGCTGCGGATACATCTGATGCAGAGCTGGTTCGGCTAAAGCGATCCGGCGATGGAAGAGGCGTTGTATGAGACGACCATTCTTCGCCAGTTTTCTGGCCTGAGCCTTGGGAGAATCCCGGACGAAACCGCCATTCTCAATTTCCGGCTCCTGATAGAAAAGCACGACCTGGCACCTTGAATTCTCGGTGTGATCAGTGGCTATCTGGGCGATTGCGGCCTGTCGTTGCGTCAGGGCACGATCGTCGATGCCACTTTGATTCACGCCCCCAGTTCGACAAAAAAAGGACGGCAAGCGCGATCCCGAGATGCACCAGACGAAAAAGGGCAACCACTACTACTTAGGTGCCAAAGCCCATATCGGTGTCGATGATAAATCTGGTTTGGTGCATAGCTAGTGGTCACGGCGGCCAATGCTGCGGACGTCACGCAGGTCGACAAGCTGCTGCACGGCGAGGAAAACGTGGTGTGCGCCGATGCGGGTTACACTGGAGCCGATAGACGCGAAGAGCTCAAGGTGAGTTCGCTGCACGCTTACGCTCATAAGACCCCTCTCTATGGCGTGCATTCTCGCCTAAATGCCTATCCGGAATCATCAGACCCCTACAGGCTGCTATTGGCTGCGCGAGGGCACCGGATAGGCGATCTCTAAAGTTTTAAAACCGGGCCTGCCTGACCCTCGCTCAACCTTCAAGCCTATGCCTATGCGCTACGTGGCCGCTGCTGAGTCGAGCAGTTCCTGCGCGCCCAGAGTCACCGACATTCAATACGACGATCCGTATCGGTTGAGCACGCTTTTACTATTGCGAAACAGGCAGAAGCTCATACCGTCTGAATAGCGATCGATAGAAGGAGATCATCTGCTCCTCTGCATCCGGCAGGGAGAGTTCGTAACCACCAAATCTATACACCTCATACCCTGCCAGCCTCAGAGCCCTGTCTGCCGACATAATCGCTGAATAGCGGCGGGGGCTGGCTCGTCCATCATCAGTCGCGTAGTGATGATCACCATCGACCTCAATGACTACCCGGACTCCTCCAGGTACCATGTACGTAAGTCAGGTAACCCGGTGCGAGGCTGCGCTGGCACGCCCACCCGTTCAGGGCTCCGCCATGGAGACCTGAAAGCATTTCTGGCCGCTCAACATCGATTACCCCGCGTGGCGTCTCTCACCACACGGATCTGGTCGATTCTCCTTGGCTGAGTCGAATATCGAGGGGTTTGTCTCTCGGCTCCAGGGTTTCTGTGCTGCACAACACCTGGCCTGTGGCGAATAACCCGCGCTTCATCTCTCACTGCGCGGATCTGGTCGATTCGCCGTGCATGAGCTGAATATCGTGGGGTGTGTCTCTCTGCTCTGGGCTGCGGTGGGGCTTCTGTGGTGCGCAACGCCGGGGGTGTGGCAAATATCGCTGGATTTGTCTCTTAGCTCCTCAGCTGCGGCGCCGCGCAACAGCGGTATTCAGAGGGAAGCCAAAGCCAACGCTGGTCAGTCCGAGACGCTCCGATCCAGCTCTACTTGGCCCAGGGATGTGAACGCCTGCTGTAGTGGCTGCCTGCTGCCCTGGCACAACCCGTCTATTGAACGAGCGCTGGCCTATAGGCAAGCGGAGCGCGCAGGCGTGATGATGGAGCTCGTGAATGAGATCAATCACAGGCCATGGGTAGCGGCGCTGACCGGCTGGCAATGCAATAGGTACAAAAGCGAAACAGCTCCAGTCATCGTGTGCCTCGATGACTGGCCGCAACTGCTCGCGAAGTGCGTCGCGACTCAAGCTGGCCGCAACACTCCACCAGATTAGCTGAACATCATCGGCAGTCAGATCTTCGGGGGCTCATCGGCATCGTTGTCAAAAATCAGCGAGCGGGATTGGGTTGCCAGGTCGCCAATCAACCATAGGGGGGAAGCTGGAAGATTCCATTGGACTCGCTCTGAAGTGAGATGAGGGAGCATAGCCGTCCTGGGCTGCCGGATCGACCGGCAAATCCTGCAGGTGCGAGACATCCTGCCCCGCAGGGGCAATGAGGCTTTGTACAGGCGGCCATCACATCAGGAGGCGCACTTGCCTTGGGATTGGCCTGGGCGGGGGCATGAGCGTTGGCACTTGGCCATCACGCAGCAAAGTGCTATCTTGAGGCTGTCAGTGCGTTAAGAGGGACTGCCTGGAGCTCCACGCAGCCGTCCTGCGCTAAGACGCTGATTTGATGGCATTTTGCCCCCTAACCCGAGCTTCACCCTAGGTTTTGATTGCATTTCAACACCAAGGGATGTGAGAATCAGGAAGCAGGAAGCCATAGAAAGCGCTTAGCTGCCCCTTTATTACGTGAGGAATACATTATGAAGCCAAAACTTGAATTGATTGCCAAAGAGATCGATTTAGGATTCATGTGATCTAGACCTTTCAAGAGGCAACTGAGCGCCAACCCCACAGGGTGGCGCTTTTTTTATGGATAAAATTAGTAATGTTCAACCTTGTCAACAAATACAAATACCTGCTTCCAATAGTGTATACCATTATCGGACTTTTACTCATTAGTGTGCTCAGCGTATTTGCCTATGCGCAATACAAGTGCACGACGTGCACACTTGCCACTGTCAACCCTTCATTCTTTCTAATGCCCCTCCTCGCCTACGGCAGCATTGGGCTTGTTGGCTTGACCATCGGTTTTAATCGAAAAACAGCCAGCGAGAAGAACGCGCTCGACTTTGACAAGGCTATGAGCGAACTGACCGAGTCCTTCAAAGTTATCGGTGAAGTCCGCAAAACGCTTGTTTCCCATGACTCAAAGCTCGATAGAAGAAAAGCGTATGGTTTCATGCAGGATCTGGAAGGCGCAGTAAAAGCCGAGAAGGAAAAAGCGCAAGCCGCTGTTCCCGTGCCACCTGCAAGCTCCACACCAGCAGCAGCCCCAAACTTCGCGTTCATGATGCTCAACTCAAGCACCAAAGAACAAGGCTCGAACAGCTTTATCTTCTTCTCGACTGGAGTTGATGGAGCTGGCTCTACCGACGCAGGCTCTGGCTCTGCTGTGGGTGTAGCTGCCGTGGCTAGCGCGCCTGCCGCTGCCGGCGTGGCCAGTGCTGTTAGCATTGCTAGTTCACCCGGTGTTGCTGGTATTACTGGTGTTACTGGTTCAAGTGGGTTAGCAACAACAGCACCCACTGCCACCGAAGTTTGGCAAGCCGCTGGAAAGATCCTGAATGCCTTTGAAGGCTGTGCCAATGCCATTCGCTATGGCATTTACGACGAAGATTTGATCTACAATGTCTATGGTAGTCAGTTTATCAATTTCTACGAGCTGATCTACGGCCTTATGAAGTCACGGCAACGTGAGTTCCCGCGCGCCTGGGTAAATTTCGAATGGCTCGCAGTTAAGTGGACTTTGCGCCGGAAAATCACGGGCGTCACTTCCAAGGAATGGGAAGAGACCTCCTATATCATCCAGGAGTCCTTGGTCGCCATTAAGGAACATACCAAGGTCAGGCCAAATCCTGAGAAGCTCCAGACATTCATGAATAAACTGGAACGTCGGAAATTCCCGGCTTGATAAGCTTTGCTGAAAGGATTAGACAGGGTGGGCGAGCTCTCACCCTTTGCCCCTTTCCTCTCTCGTCTGCCGTGACCAGCACCGCCCGATCCTCCATTACCGATCACAGCTCTGTGCGGCCACACGGCCCTGTTCAACCTCAAGGCCGCAGGGCATGCGCGCCGGTGCCGAAACAGCATTAGTCCGGGTGATCGCGGTGCTCGGTGCCCGTCGACAACAATTATGCTGGGAACCAGATACGGCCATGGGCCCTCGGACGCTCGAATTGTTGGTTGCCAGATCGGTGCGCAGCGGTAAAAGGGCTGCGTCGATCATGATTCTGATCCAGTCGGCACGCATAAATGGGCATCATCCGTATACCTATCACAAGGATGTGCTGACACGCCTGCCGAGGCTACGAGTCAATGAAATAGAGCTGCAGATATCGTATAAGTGTATGCAGGCTTGGCTGCGTTGCGGGGATACAGTCGCGCTGAGAGGCAAGCTTCCAGCGTAATCGAGGCGGCGTGACGCGTTGCTTACCAACCGAGATAAAGCAGAGGGCTTCAATTGTTTGTGATCCGCACAGACCAAGGCAAGAAGTAGTGCGCAAGGCGCATAGCCCTCTATAAATTGGGAACGGACTAAATGATGAAATACCCTGGACACCCTACTACGCCCCCAAGCTGGTATCGCGACGATACTCCGTCGCCCATCGAGAGCGCGTTCACTGAAGCAGCGGCAGACCTCGCTGAGAAAATCCAGCGTGAGCACTGGTTTGGGGACAGTCAGAAGCATCATCGTTTTCGAGTTGACTTCCTCCTAAAGGACGCTCGGCTAATAATTGAGCTTGACGGGCACGAATATCATTCTACTAAGGAACAGATCGCGAGAGACATGCAGAGGCAACGCTATCTAGCGCGAGCAGGCTATACTGTCCTCAGGTTCACCGGGAGAGAGATCCACCAGAGCGCGGATCAATGTGTTGCTATCGTCAGAGAAACGTATCGAGAAATACTCCAGCGAGCCCCTGCGAAGTACAGGGTGATGTACGTAGACTACTCATTCTTACAAAAGCAAACTCACGCCACACTGCGCCTATATAAGAGACTTTATCCTGAGAGGAAGCTTTGCGCACCTTCACTGGGAGAGCTCATCCCGCATGCTATCAAGTGGTTGCACGAAAAATCTTTTATCACTGTCTATGTATTTGCCCCACCTCACTTAGAGGACGAAATTAAGGCGCTGGACTCAGAGGTTCTTGAATACGAGAAAGGTGAGGTAAAATTCACCGCACGGGCAAGTGAATTCTACTCCATTGATCTCGGAGAGCACATGCAGGGCTATGCTCACCTTTTTGATGAATTCATTTTGATTGCTGACGATCCCGTTTACGTAGATCCACTTATCGCAGTATTGCCTCATCAGTTGAGCCAGCGAGCAGTCGGCGAATTTACTCACGAATATCTAGCGAACGGAAAGCTTCTTCGCCTCGGTAATGAGGAAACGTCCTTGATCGCAGGAAACCTCAATCGCGTTCTCTGGCAGGATGTCGGCTACGCTATCGGATCAGCAATGGGGCTTCATTTTCATGAGCTGTAGCACATTCTGTCGAGCATTCATTTGATACAGAGTCGTGCCACCAAAGAAGATCATAATGCCAAGCCCCCCCCCCTGTCGACGATCAAGAGAGAGGCGTCATCACCCCCCTTCAGGATTTCCATTGCGCAGTCAACGCGCAGGGTTTGGCGCACCCTCATAACCTTCGACTATCCGAGCAGTCATTCCTCTTCCCGATCCTCACCTACCTCGCCCTCCGCTTCCCCATATTCGCCCTGGGCGTTGTCAGCGTCATCGCCGTCGTCATTCGCAGGCTTGGCAATGATTTCCAAGGCCACTGGGATGTCTAGTCGCTCAATCCGATCCACCGCAGCCTGCAGGCTGACTTTGCTGAAAAAGGGAAGATCCAGGTCGCCGTTTCTGTAGGGTTTGCGCATCACCCCATACACAACTGTGTAATCAGCCCGTGCCACGCGACCATTGATGGCGGGCAACAGTGCCAAGGCCGGCCGCCTGCGGGTGCTCACAACCCTGCGCAGCTTCTTGCGAAAATCCGCATCACTCACCAGCGCTTCCGCACTGACCACGCCTTGCGACCACAGATGGCTGATGGGGCCTGACGAGTGTCCGTCCTTCAGGTGGATGAACTGCCTAGCGTTCGACAGAAAATCGCACGGCTCAATGTTCGCGTATCGAACCCCTTCGGGGTTGATCTTCACCTGATCCAGGCACAGCAGGTCAGCCCGGTTTTCCTCCAGATGAGCGATGAGCTCCCGCTCATTCCGGCAATGCGTGGGCCCGATGATTTCCACCCTCGGAATAGCCTGGAAACGCTCCTCCACCTGACGCTTAAAGTTGCGCTCGACGCAGTACCATTGCCCGGAGAAAAGGACGTAGCTGTTGTTGACACCACCAGACCGGACGTTGGTTTCAAAGGTAAAGCAGTTGTAGACGCGCCATTGCACCTTGAAGACGTCCGAGTCCGGGGCTTTGGCCTTGATGTAGTGGCGCTCGCGGATGTCATCAATGGTGCCGTCGAATTCGCAGCGATCGAGCTCGGCGACGTAGTCCTCGATCGACAGGCTGTGAAAATCCGTGCCGCTGCTGCCGAAGCCGTTGTAGTGCAGCAGGCACCCCTCCTGGTAATCAACGATCTCCGGGGGCGCCATGTGGAGCTCACTGTCCCTTCCTTCACGCAATGCTCGCAATGCCGTGAATAGCTTGCGATCAAGGGCGTTCAGGGTGGCCCTATCCCGGACAACCTGCATGTTGTCGATCCACGGGAAGCGCTGCTTGTACGTGTTGGTGCGGTAGGCGCGCAGAATCTGCTCGCACTTGGTCAGCAAGTCGTCCGACGCGAGCTTGCAGGTGATGGAAAGGCTGTCTCGACCCGCAACGAATTTCGCAAAATTTGCTTCGTTAGGGGTGCCGCCGGCAACGCGCGCAAGATCCCTCAGCACGTCAACGCCGAAGTCTTGGAAATCACTGTCTTTGCTGGCCTGCACGCGCTTCTGGAACGTCACGGCGTCAGGGGTCGCCAGATCCAGCGTGCGCAACCCATCACGTGGCACCGAGTTCAGCGTGACTTTCAGGCCGAACTGGCGCTCGAACGCCTCTTCTTCCAACGCCATGTGGATGTGCCCAAAGCAGATCGCGAAAATCCGATCATCGACGGGCAGGAACAGCACGGCACCGGCGCCGCTGGCGATCAGGTTGTCAGGCTGTGCGCCCACCTGCTCCTCGACAAAGGAAATCCAGCCGGGCCTGCTGGTGAAGATCTGGCCGACCAACAAATGCGCACCTTCGACCCCTGGCCAGTCCGATCGCGTAAGTCGATTGCGACGCGCCCCCGATATGTACTCTTCCTTGAGGGCCTCGTCGGCCTCGTAGTCACTACGCAGTAACCGTACGGAAAGCGTCCTGACTTTCTCCGGATTGGGCAAGGCAGCACTCCCTAAACATGCTGATGATCTGGGCTCGGTTTTTGGCCCTGGGTGTTTGTTCGTTTGGCTTGGTTTTTTTTGGCCTGGGTTTGTTCATGGCCTGGATGGTTCTTGGCCTGGGTTGCTTACCTGGCACCGACGCGGAGACCGGTACGGCTAGCATTGGGCCAGCATGACTATGGGCTAGAAAACGTGTTTTTTCCAGGTAAGGAATTGGCTCGCGCGGACGTCGATGAGGGGGCGTTTGCAGGTACCGGCGTCAGAGCGAATGAGGGAGCGGTAGCGATAAGAGCAACAGGCTTCTGCTGGATGAGGAAGCTCGTTTGATGGCAAGAAGATCAGGGCATCCGAGCACAGGGATGTGCTTGAGTTCCACACCCGAGGCAGTGCGGCCCATGGACGTGTTCCAAGCAATGACCGAGCTCAAGCCAACCATCGTCCACTTCAGTGGTCATGGCACGAGTGCCGACACGCTGGTGCTTCAGGACGATCAGGGAAACCCGAAACATGTTCCTTTGGAAGGCATCGTAAGCGCTATGGCTATTGGCTCTGAAAACCTGAAGCTGGTCTTCTTCAATACGTGCCACTCGTTCAACCAGGCCGAAGCATGCATACGCCACATACCGGCAGCGATTGGCATGAACCGCGACGTGGGAGATCTCCCCGCTCGATTCTTTGCCGCACAGTTCTACTCAGCGATCGGTTTCGGCCATTCCGTCCAGAGAGCCTTTCACCAAGCCAAAGCCTTGGTCGCGATGGAGTTTCCAGGCGAAGAAGCCATACCTGAGGTGTATGAGCAGGATGAGGGGTCGCTGGTTTTGGTGAGGCCTTCAGAGTTTTGATTGCACTCTTGCCCTGATTTGCTTTGTTCGGGAAAGTTTCCAAGCAAATGCTGCGCTTTCCACTAGCAGGGTGGAGAACATTCCATGAAGAGCTTACTGAAAAAGTGGTTGACACTAACACTGTATGCACATACAGCTAGCTCGTCAACCCACGGTTCCCTCTTCAACTAGCGAGCAACACAGCTTTGCAATGTGCCTGGGTAGAGTTGCGCTACAAACAGGATGTTTGTGACGTATTGAGATAGCCCCTAGCGGGGCTTTTTTCGTTTTTGTGCCCGGTCGGCTGCCCAGAACTGTTCGGCTTTCACGTAACCCTCTCTGAGCTCTGCATAATCGACCGCGCAGCGAAAATCCCCTGATCAAACCTTGCGGGGGTCTCCCTCTTTTCCAACGGTTTCGACGGGACGTGTTCTTTCTGCTCCGGGTTCGGTTGTGGCTTTATCTCAGGCCGAGTCGTAGCTGGGTCGTCGACAGACGGATGCGGGGTTGCTGGAGCTTGAGGCGATGGAACGGCGAGCGTAGCCGCTGAGGGTGCAGGGGCGCTATAGGTAAAGGCGTAAATAGAAATACCCAGCGCCGCGAGCCCAAGCATCGCAGTACCACGGCAACTGACCCTGTAGAAGAGCCCCTCAGCTTGCTCAATGGGCTCCCCAACCATTTTCTTGAATTCAGCTTCAGACAGAAAGCGATACAGCTTTGGCTGCCAGTCCTTACGCAGCTTTCGCTGGATGCTGATGAACTTTCGGCCCGACATCACGTTCAGTACCGTGTAGCCAAATGCGACCGCCATTACGATCGAGATCAGGTACGGGTTGATCTGCAACGTGAGCCTCGCGGCAATCAGGCCCAGGCCAACAGTCAGCGCCGTGGAGATCGCGGCAATTGATTGGCGAGTCGCGTCTGTGGCCTTCGACGTTTCCTCCGTCACGGCCTTACGAAGATCTGTAAGGGATTTCAGTGTGTCTTTGGTGATTTCCGAGACCGCCATCTGATAAGCGATTCTCGCGCAATCCAAGGCAGCGGCCAGGTTCTCCCTGAAGTACTCCTGTACCTCCCCGTCCGCCCGACCGGAGCGCGCGATTTCGGCGGACAACAGGATGTGCTTCACCTCTGCTTCCCGCGCGTTATCGAACACCCATGCCGCTGCCTCCTGGACAACCTCGAAGTCTTTAAGCGAGATGGATGGAGTCCCCTCGACCGCCTCTGGGATTGTCAGGTTGAGCTTGGGCGGCCCTTTGAAGGTGAGCTTGCTACCACTGGTGTCGATTTCATTCGCAAAGCAACAGCTGAGGGCACCGAACGCCTGCGCTGCCCAGAGCATGTGTAAAGGATCAGCCTCATCGAGATGGTGTCCTTCTGCGAGCAACCAATGGCGCACATCCTCCGGTACTTTGCGGAGGGTCGCTGATTCTTTCACCAGGAGTCGAGGTGACTTGGTCGCCTGTGATTCGGTGTAGTCGCCCCCTTCACCCCAACCACAATATGCCCTCGCTCTGGTATTGAAAGGCTGAGTGAGGCCAAGCAGGTGCCAACGTGCAGCAGCGTGTCCATTGACCAGGAACGCCTTGAAGCCTACTTCCGTCGCCACATAGAGGGCCTGCTCCTGGACATGGTCTTCCGGAAGTGGCTTCTCCAGCTCAACGCGGAACGGCCCGAAATCTTCATCCTCGTCATCGACGTCAGTTTCGCTGCTCGCGCAGTCGTAGATCGTGAATGACCAGGCAGCAGCGACAGCGGCTTTCTTGATCGACCGAGCAGTTTCCGCTGATAGGTCGGAAACGATGAGGGTAAGGTTGCCCTCTGTGATTAGCGCCTGACGCTTGCGCGATAGCTCGTTAAGCAGGCTGGCCAGGCTTTGGTGTGACAACGCTGTCCTCCTTGACTCGATCTGTATCGACGATGATTTGTTTCTTATCTCCGTCGAGCTGTATCACCTGGACGTTGGGGTTTTCCTTCCGATCGGGGAAGAGAATGGTGACGCCCTCAGCCGTGACGATCTTGCGCATGTAGGGCTGACGGAGGATCCGGCGATCGGGCTTGAAGCTCAGCTCGTGCAGCTTGCTCTTCCTGACACGACTCCGAGTCTCACGCTCCAGGCGGTTGGCTATTTTCTCATCCTCAGGATGACCCGCTGCCAGCATCACTGCCTCAACGATCGCCTCTTCATCAATGCGCCGGCGAGTGCCTAGGTTGGCCTGGGCTCTCTGGAGCGCCTTAGCAATATCCTGGCCGGGCAGGTGCTCAATGCAGGTCTGCAGCGCAGCCTTTAGGACTTTGCGGGTTATCTCGCTCAGCTCAGTGTCCGAGACTGCTCTACTCACAGCCAAGAAATCGGCGAAGTAGTCGGCAAGATCCACCCCTTGCTTGGTGCGATCGGTAGCCGAAATGTTCTGGTCGGCAACCCCGCTGATCACCCGAATCAGTGCCGTTTTCTGAATGGCCTTCTTCTCGTCTACCAAAGCATTCACGATACGCCGCAGCTTCTTTCCTGGAGCACCGTCATTCTGCTCCAACGCAAGCTTGTAGTCGTACTTGATCAGGCTGTAGATCTTCACATCCGGGTCTGCGACAGACAGCTCGAACATCAACAGAACGCCATCAGCACTGCCGCCCACGTGCGCACGGTTGAAACTGGCGGCTAGGGCCTGAGCGCCGGCCACGAAGGACGTGTCCGCACTTGCGATCGCCTCGACCTCGTTACGGGTCACCGATACCGCTTTGAACATGAAGACCGGCGCGGTGGCCATGTCCACGATCTTGCCGATGAAGAACGCTTCCTCCTCCAGAGCCCGCTCTGGCATGGCCGCGAAGTCCTTGGTACCCACGACATGCAAGATCATCCGTGTGATCTTGAGTGAATCAATCTCTTCGTCCGAAAAAAAGCTCATGCCATCTCCATGGAATCTGCCCCCCTCCTGAGCAGGAAGAGGAACCACCCGCCTCGGCATGCGCCCAGGCGACAATTAAGCATCAATTGCAGCCTGCAGGGCCGATGGCCACTTTCGCGGAGGGCTAGGATGTAATGCTGTGGCCGGAGCATATCCGGAAAGAATGGCCAGCAGCCAGTACAACAGCGCTGTGGGTGCATTAGCCAACTTAAGCAGCGTAAGGCCATCCCACAGTCGCCACGCCGATCAGCTTTTGCTGCCAGAAATCCTCACAACCGCCTGGCTCCTCCATAAAGAGTACATTTGTACCCAAACGCTACAAGTTTCTGCGTTGGGTTTCTCAATGGACGAAACTCTGCTAATTCACATGATCCGGAATGGATGAACGAGTGAGCTATTAGAGAATGTTGCATCTCAACAGAAATTAGTTAGAGAAAGTATTAATAAATATCATTGACACCAATGACATCTAGCAAGCGAGCCAAGGCTTGGGAAAATCGACGGATAGCATGAAGAATTAGATAGTGAGTGAAGTGATCATGCTTTAACCAAGGACTAACCTCGAACGCCTAATTCGCTCTAACAATGCGCTATTTATGAATGACTATGTAGCTCAGTAGAACCACCGGCAAGGCGACCATCCAGCGGAGCGACGTTATTAAGTCAAACACTCCACCTACGCAGCCCCGTCACCCACGCCATCTAAATCTTCTGAAAACCACTTGATATCTAATAGCACAAAATATAAAGCAACGGAAACTGACTTTGACTCCATTGATTTATTGCGGACACACTAAAACCCGGAAAATTCCGAACAAAATCAAAAAAGGGAAAAATTTGGATGCTCTTTAACTCAATCGCTTCCTAATTCTATCTAGCTCTCTAAGCTCATCCAATGTCGATATTTTAGCCCAAGGCCCATAAAATCCTGGCTCTGGGAAGTTTTCGGACTCCTCCCCTTCTAGAACTGTTTTATATATATCTGCCGCTTGTTCTACCATGCCATCAATCATCTTTAAGAATGTAACCAACGCACGCCTTAAAGTCTCAGACTCATCCACCACAGCTTGATCTATCTTTCCCTGCGTTGGCAAAGCCACTAAATCAATGCTTCTAATCTTTTCTTTAAGCAATAAATTCTGCGACTCAAGGCTCGCATTGCGTATCCTCAAAGCTTCTATATCGGTTATGACACTACCTGAAACTGCCTCCACGGAAGCCTCCGCCCCCAGGAAGTCTTCAAGTAGCTTACGGTAACTTGTATTCCTGAGCAGCGTAACGTGGCTCACAGGCTTACAAAGCTCCTCACGCTCTGAACCCGTCTGAGCGAAGAACGCTTTTAACTCAAACTCCGTTACCAGCTTAGCCACATCCTTGGCTAACCTGGTAACATTATTATACTTAGCATTAGAAAGAACAATCAGTGCCTTTCTAATAAACTCTATACGCTGTTGTCTATGATTTTCCCTATACTCATCGAACGTGTCCTTTTTCGGGTTCAGCATCGTGTTTCTCCACTTGGCTGTGCCCGATCCTATTGGTTATTAGCAAATCGGGTTTCACGGGCACTGGCGGTTTGGCTGCCGCCTGACTGATCTTGAAGACGTCCATAACGTCTAGTGCCTGTGAATTTACCATACTGCCAATTTGCGAAGCTAACGCCACGCCTGGTGGATGCTCACTGATATTGAGGACGCTATCTAGATCCCCCTGCTTCATCAGCAACATTGCTCGAAGATAGGCGAATTTAGTGTCCAGATCGGCGCTAGATGCGTCCGGAAAATTCTGGACGTCGATGAGCCGCTTAACCAAATGCTCCCCCTCGGTGAGCTCCACCCGCTTGAAGTGGATCAACAGATCATCCTTCTTGGGCACGAACAGCTTATCCGCCTGCCCATTGAGTGCCATTTGGTACAGCTGCTGCTCGATAGCCTCGTACGCAAAGACCTCACGAGCATATCTATCGTGATCCTCACTCAGCGTCTCGATCACCTGCCGATCAGCTGCGGTGCGTTTCAGATTCCGATAATGTTTCAGCTTGCGAAGCACCTCTACCATTAACTCCTTGCATTTGTCCTTTTCGGCACTGATCGTCGGTAGGTGACAAACTCCGCGAATGGCGTAATGACACATATCACAGGGCCTGCCAGCCCCCAGCAGCTCCAGAATCTCTTTGGGGCACCGATTGTTGAATGGACAGATGTGGGTTGGGTTGAAGGCAAATACCGTATCCTTACGAGCCCTTAGAATCTCAATTCCGCTTTGATCTTCCTTCACTCCAATCAAGCTGATCAGCCCATGCATTTTAATAGCTTGAGCCGGATCAGTTTTGATGTCAGCAGCTAATCGTGCATTGAGCTTGATGACCGCAGCAGCCAGCTCCGGAGCCTCTGCATCGTTGAGTTTCTCTGTGTTTTTCAGCAAATAATTCGCTAGTAGTTTCTGATGATTCGGAAGGTCATCCTCTTCAAATACAGAGTAATACCACACATGCGGTTCGGACTGACCTGTCATATATTGACCGACAACCCATGCAGGGAGGAACCTGACTGCTTCCGAGACGAAGCCAGCGCGCAGCCCGTGAGGCGTATAATCACTGACCATAGAATCAACAGTGATCCCCGCAAAGAACTCGTCGGTGTAAACAATAGGGATCTCACCCCCACCATTTCTCCTTCTTACGAAGACCAGGTCAGGGACTTTCAGATCTTTGAGTTGATTATGGATAAAGCACTGCAAAATCGACAGCATCACAGGATAATATCTATAGCTCGCCCAACTATTTTGCCCTTCCAGTGGCATTCTGAACAATGGCTTGAATTTGCCAAATTTAGAGCTCTCCTTATTTCCGTACCATAAAGGCTCGCTGTAGTTTTGCGCACTGCACTGTCCGTACCATTTCCTTTGCCTATCAAGGATGGCCATCACCGGACGAGCAACAATCGCAGTCCATTCGCCATGCGACTTATCACTACTAACAAACAGCGGCGACAGCTGGCTACCACTACTGCGATCCAGCATGCAATCGTATCGATCTTTATCAAGCCAGATGAGATGCTTCTGACGAAGGCCAGTCTCACACATAAGCTGCGTCAGGCGAACGTGATTAGGCACGATCCTAGGCACAACTTCGCCCCCAATCTCATAATCGATCGTACGATAGAAACGGGGAAGAAATTCAAACTTATGGATTTTTCCATCGCAGTAGAAGATAGGACAATAGTTCAATTTACTCTGATCAATAACCGTGACCCGAGCCTCCCCCCTACCCCACATCGACTCCCATTCAGAAGATTCTTGCAGTTCGGCTAGGCTAGGTTGATACAACGCCCCCTGAATGACCCCTGGCATTTGACCGTCAGCCATCATATTCAGATGCATAACCAAGTATTCCATGGAATAAAGCATACTCACAAAGGCACCAAAGTACGCTCGGGGAATTGGCCGTTTGACTGTACCGCTCCGCCGCCTCACCGGTGGATAGCAGGCTGACGAAAAATTGTTCGTAAAACGATCAGCATTTGGGATGGTGAACCGGTGCTCTTGCACCCAATCACAAAACTCGTCTGCACAAAGGACGCGCGAATACCACGACTCATTCCCCCAATCGTTAAACCTAGCGTAGCACTCAAGAAATTTCAGAAATGTCATGGGAGGTTCTTTCTCATACACAAGAACCCCATCTACAAAGTTAGCCTCACGAGTAAAATACAACACGCAATCGTAATCATTGAAAGAAGCCGGGTAATCTCGCAGATCTCCATCGCGAGCCAGGAAGAAATTAGGCAGATAAGTCGACAAGTATGCCAACTGCAAATTCAGCAGAAAAATCTGAGTTTTTTCGCTTTGCAACCGCTTCGATTTTACAAATGATCGGAAGGTGGCATCCACTCCAGCACAGAAGACCCTGACCTTCTCAGGCAACCTAGCATAAAACTTCGCACCACCCTCTTGCATATCAAATACAGGTTTAAGCATGTACGACTTGACGCAACGAGTGAAAAGAGCATCAAGATCTACGGGCTTAACGCCATTCCCATACTCGACGCCCTCGTCAAACGCGATGTCTGCAGCCGTCTTTTTTGCAGGTTTCTTTCTATTTTCCCGAGCAATTCTATTGACGTCGTCGATTTCCCTCCTGACTTCCGCGACTACCTCTTCTACCATTCCCCGAGCTGCAACGTTATCCCCGGCCAAAAAATACAGGAACTGCAACACACGGTATTGTCCAAGAGGCTTTTTTCGCCCAATACTATCTTTATAAACCGCAACACAGTACTCCCGAGTCAAATCATCCGAACAGTAAACCTGACCACTTAGCAACAGCTTAGTCCAACGTGTATAAGCGCTCTTGTCAAAATGACGATCGTGCTTGCTGGCGTATAACTTGTCATGATTCATATTCTTTCGTATCTGTTGGAGCGCAGGCGCTCCACCCAATGCGATCACTTTTTCAAGGACGCTATCCAGATGGCTTACGGCCCTCATCGAAAGAGGCAGGATGACCTGCCTCCTCGACCACATGAGAATAAAGACTAGCTTGAAGAAATTTGCGAGGGCCTGTTCTTGCCGTGGAGTGCACGAAGTCAGCTGGGGATGAACATCCGCGAATTTCGCATCAGGATCATCAGTGCAGCAATTCACCAGCGCACGATAATGACTTTTCTCCCACAACGAGAAGTTAATCATCGCCCCCTGAAAATAACTATCAACCTGATAAGTTGCATCGGGAGTTACCCCTGAAGAGTGCTCCTGATAGAAAGCTCTGACCTCTTTGCAAGCGCCTTGAATCGCAGAGGCGATCTCCGAACCAGGAATCAACCACATCATGGAGTTTTTGTATAAAATCTTCATACCATCTTTACTCTTTAAGCAGAACGAAATAGCGAATTTTGGACAAGAGAAGCCCACAGGACGCACTTTCTAATTAAGTGCGCCCGGATACTCCGCGCGTTTTTTGACTAGACGTTATTTACAGGGGCCAAATAGCACCAAAAGGTAGATCAGGCTTCGCTGGTTACAAATTTTTCAAGATGAGCAATTTGCTGCCTCAAATGCTCAATCTGTACCTTAGCTACATTGAAGGTACCATCTCGCATTCTCATAAGGTTCATCGCAGCCATGGACGCTCGAAGCATGTGGCTATCTTTGCGCGCATATCGCTGGACTGCAGTAGCGGAGGAGTGCCCAAGTAATTTCTGGACAACGCCAAGCTCGAAGCCAAAGGCACCAGGTTTGAAAGGATTTGGGCAGTGATTGTGCAAGTAGTACGCATACATATGGCGAAGAGCATGAAACCCATAGCTCTCGCCCGTCAACGCTTTAGCGGCTGCGTTGAAGCGCTCCCATACGGCTTGATAGGAGGATGGCATGCCCTCTCCGTTGATGAGGTTCCTAAACAGAAAATGATGCGACACAGGCCTGTGGCGCTTCATTTCCAGAGCACGCTGCTCGGCGATGTAAAGATCCAGATTCACCCAAAAATGAGAAGCGAACGGCTCTATCAAGAAGGTTTCGGGGTGCAAACGCCCTTTGTGGCTCAGCTTGCTGATAGCCACATCTGTCATGAAGCGGGACAGCTCTTTGATTCGAGTGTTCGGATCGATGATCTGAACGTAGTTGTCAAATGGCTTCCCAGGATAGATACATACATCAGACGTAAACATCGTCAGCGCTTCTGAGATACGGCAACCGCAGGCCGCTAGCAGTGACCATAGCGTCTTGTCCCTGAGGCACGTCGCGCTCTCGATAAGCTTCACACACAGGTCAATCGGAAAGACTTTTTCATCGCCACCATAGCTATCAGTATGTGCCATGGTTGACGGCTTGGAGGTGGCGACCAGCCCCACCTGTCGTATCCGTTTTGCCCCACCCGCTATGCATCCTGCCAACCAGCTACTGTTGCCAATTGCAATGCTGATCTTCGTAGGTGCAGCTACGTACTGAGAGGTGATTGCCGGCAGCGCTGAAACGAGATCTTTGCCTACGTAGCCGGTCTCCTGGAGCTGAAGGATTGCCTTTCTGAAAGTCTCACTCGCATCGATGAAGTTATTGACGGCAGTAAGGTGCTTCCGGATCGAGCTACCCCCCATTTTCCGGTCACCCAAAATCCTCGCGACGGATCGGCTCAGCTCGACACTGCTGCCCGAGCCATAAGCCAGGAAATTCTCGTACCCCTCGATTGCTTCAGTCAGAAGCAAAGGCGTGAGGCCCCCATTCAGATCGGCAACCACCTGGATGTATTGGATGAACAGCAGCACTGCTGGGCCATAGGCTTTCACTGTGTTCCAGGCCTGACGCTTCGAGAGCTCGAAGATCCAGGTGTCAAAGAACTCGCTGGTCACCACGTCAGCAGAAAGCATGCGGTACGTTGGCCTTCCGGCGCGAAACGTTTCCATGATGCTGATCGACACATCTACCACTGCAGCCATTAAGCCCCCGTCTCGGATGTAGGTTTGCTGGAATGGGCAAACCCCTAAGGCGCAACTACCAGTTGCAACGGGTGGCGATACTGCAACAAGACGCAACAACACGCAACCAAAACGTTGCACGTTTTAGTTTTCTTGTCGGCCTGGTGAGGTTGGGGTTAAGAAAATCGAGACGAAAAAAAAGGGCCTAGATTGCTCTAGGCCCTTAATTCATTGATGTTTGGCGGGAAACCAGGGATTCGAACCCTGGGAACGCTCTCACGTTCGCCGGTTTTCAAGACCGGTGCATTCAACCACTCTGCCAATTTCCCGGGGTGTTCGTAGCGCCACTGGACAACAGCACTATAAGATGCAACTAGAAGGGGCTTTAGATAAGAACTCTAGGATAGTTGCCCATCGACGGTTTTCAAGACCGTTGCCTTAAACCACTCGGCCACGCTTCCTCGTATTGCGGGCGCCATAATACCGAAATGAAACAAGCTGTCAAACTCTCTAGGTGGCTGGTCTGCGCGCCTCTGTTATGATCTTTGCATCTGAACGTTTCAAACCCACAGGAGTGTCGCCATGCGCGAAC
Source organism: Pseudomonas palmensis (assembly GCF_017848315.1). Taxonomy (GTDB): domain Bacteria; phylum Pseudomonadota; class Gammaproteobacteria; order Pseudomonadales; family Pseudomonadaceae; genus Aquipseudomonas; species Aquipseudomonas palmensis. The sequence continues at coordinate 103,296 of NZ_JAFKEC010000002.1, read as the reverse complement.
AGGATTACGCCGTCAACCACGGCCTGCAGGTCGAACAGCAAGAGGTCAGCCGCGTCCTGCGCAACACCTATGGCCTGCTGGCCATCACCCTCGCTTTCAGTGGTGTCATGGCCTATGTGGCCCAACAGATGCGCGTCGGCTACCCGAACATTTTCGTGGTGCTGATCGGCTTCTACGGCCTGTTCTTCCTCACCAACAAGCTGCGTGATTCGGTATGGGGCCTGGTGTCCACCTTCGCGCTGACCGGTTTCATGGGCTTCCTGCTCGGCCCTATCCTCAACCGCTACCTGGGCATGGCCGGCGGCGCTGAAGTGGTCAGCTCGGCATTCGCCATGACCGCACTGGTGTTCGGTGGTCTGTCGGCCTACGTGCTGATCACCCGCAAGGACATGAGCTTCCTGGGCGGCTTCATCACCGCAGGCTTCTTCGTGCTGCTGGGCGCTGTGCTGGCAAGCTTCTTCTTCCAGATCAGCGGCCTGCAACTGGCGATCAGCGCAGGTTTCGTGCTGTTCTCGTCGGTGTGCATCCTGTTCCAGACCAGCGCCATCATCCACGGTGGTGAGCGTAACTACATCATGGCGACCATCAGCCTGTATGTATCGATCTACAACCTGTTCGTCAGCCTGCTGCAACTGTTCGGGCTGATGGGTCGGGACGACTGATCCGAGCTTGGTTGGTTGAGTGTTGAAAAAGCCCGCTTCGGCGGGCTTTTTTGTGGGTGGCGTTTGAGAGGCGCTGTCTTCGCGCTCGTTCGCTGGCAAGGCCGACCCCTACGCCCCGCGGGCTGTAGCGCCAGATAATGCTGGCAAACTGGGCTACCCCAATCCCCGCGCGCGCCGTAGAATGCGCTCCTTTTTTCTGCCCGGGGCAGCAACACCCATGAGCTCACTCGAACAAGCGCCCGAACAGGCCAATGAACTGGTTCTAGGCCTGGAAGACCGGCCCCGGCCGCTGATCGCCCTGCTCGCTGCCCTGCAGCACCTGCTAGCGATCATCGTGCCTATCGTTACCCCCGGCCTGCTGATCTGCCAGGCACTCGGCGTATCGGCCCGCGATACCAACCTGATCGTGTCGATGTCGCTGGTGATCTCCGGGATCGCCACCTTCGTGCAATGCCGACGCTTCGGGCCCTTCGGCGCCGGGCTGTTGATCGTGCAAGGCACCAGCTTCAACTTCGTTGGCCCGCTGATCGCCGGCGGCGCGCTGATGGTCAAGCAAGGTACGCCCGTAGAAGGCGTAATGGCGGCGATCTTTGGTGTGGTGATTGCCGGCTCGTTCGTTGAGATGGGCATTTCGCGCATTCTGCCGTTCGTGAAACGCCTGATCACCCCCCTGGTCACCGGCATAGTAGTGCTGATGATCGGCCTCACGCTGATCAAGGTGGGCCTGATCAGCATGGGCGGCGGTTTCGGCGCCATGGCCAACGGCACCTTCGCCAACGGCGAAAACCTGCTGCTGTCCGGCGTGGTGCTGGCCATCATCGTGGTACTCAACCGCATCCCGGTGGTGTGGATGCGCAGTTGCGCGATCGTGATCGCGCTGGCCGTCGGCTACGCACTGGCCGGCTACCTGGGCCGCCTGGACTTTACCGGCATGCATGAAGCCGCCGTGTTCCAGGTGCCGGTGCCATTGCACTTCGGCCTGAGTTTCTCCTGGGCGCTGTTCATTCCGATGCTGGTGATCTACCTGGTGACTTCGCTGGAAGCCATCGGCGACGTTACCGCCACCAGCAAGGTATCGCGCCAGCCGGTCGAAGGCCCGCTGTGGATGCAACGCATCAAGGGCGGCGTGCTGGTCAACGGCGCCAACTCGCTGCTGGCCGGTGTATTCAACACCTTCCCCAGCTCGGTGTTCGCGCAGAACAACGGCGTGATCCAGCTGACCGGTATTGCCAGCCGCCATATCGGTATCTGGATTGCCGCAATGCTGGTGATTCTGGGGCTGTTCCCAAGCGTGGCCGGGGTGATCCAGGCGGTGCCGGAGCCGGTGCTGGGTGGCGCTGCGATGGTGATGTTCGGTGCCGTAGCGGCCTCGGGTATCAATATTCTGGCCAGCATCAGCCTGGACCGTCGCGCCCTGCTGATCATCGCGGTGTCCCTGGCGTTGGGCCTGGGCGTGGCGCAGGTGCCGGAATTCCTGGCGCACATGCCATCGGCACTGCGCAATGTGCTGGAGTCTGGCGTGGCAACCGGTGGCATCTGTGCGCTGGTGCTGAACTGGTTCCTGCCCGAGTCCAAAGCCCAGAACTGAGGCCGCTTGCCAAGCTGCCCCAACCAGGCCCGCGCCCACAAGGCGCGGGCTTTTTGCTTTATCATGGGCGCAGTTTTGCTGACAGAGCCTGCCATGAAGTTCGCCCTCGCGGTATTTTCCCCCGGCCATGCGCCCTCCTCGCGCCGTGCACTGCTGTTCGCCCAGGCTGCCCTGGCCAGCGGGCACGAGATCGTGCGGCTGTTTTTCTATCAGGATGGCGTGCACAGCGCCTCGGCCAACGTGGTCGCGCCGCAGGATGAGCTGGACGTGCCGGCGCAATGGCGTGCCTTCGTCACCGAGCACCAGCTCGATGCAGTGGTGTGCATCGCCGCCGCCCTGCGCCGTGGCGTGTTGAACGCCGAAGAGGCCCAGCGTTATCAGCGCCCCGCGGTGAACCTGCCCGCGCCGTGGGAGCTGTCGGGCCTGGGTCAGTTGCACGAGGCTGCACAAACCGCCGACCGCCTGGTCTGCTTTGGAGGCGACTGAAATGGCCAAGTCATTGCTGATCATCAGCCGCCAGGCCCCCTGGGCCGGCCCGTCGGCCCGCGAGGCACTGGACATCGCCCTGGCCGGCGGCGCCTTCGACTTGCCGCTGGGCATGCTGTTTCTGGATGACGGCGTGTTTCAGCTGGCACCTGCACAGCAACCGGCACAGCTGCAACAGAAGAACCTGGCGGCCAATCTCCAGGCGCTGCCGATGTTCGGCGTGGAGGCCCTGTTCGCCGACGCCCGCAGCCTGCTCGAGCGCGGCCTGGACGCTGAACACCTGACACTGGACGTCGAGGTACTCGACGACGCTGCACTGGCAGCCCTGATCGACCGTTTTGACCAGGTGGTAACCCTCTGATGAGCACCCTGCACGTCATTTCCCACTCGCCGTTCGGCGATAACCGCCTGAGCAGTTGCCTGCGCCTGCTGGGCAGCAACGACGGCCTGCTGCTGTGCGGCGACGCGGTGTACGCGCTGCAGCCCGGCAGCGAGCCGCTGAAGGCGCTGGAGCACGCCAACCTGGGCGCAAGGCTGTTTGCGCTGGAAGAAGACCTGCAAGCCCGCGGCATCTCCAGCGACGCGGCCCGGGCCATCGACTACCCGGCGTTCGTGCAGCTGTCGCTGGACCACGACAAGGTCAACAGCTGGCTATGAGCACCCTGAGCCTCGACAACCGCGACATTGCCCTGGACAAGGACGGCTTCCTGGTCGACCTGAAGGACTGGTCAAAGCCCGTGGCACAAGCCCTGGCCGAGCGCGAAGGCCTGGAACTGACTCCCGAACACTGGGAGGTACTGGAGCTGCTGCGCCAGTTCTACCAGGAGTTCGAGCTGTCGCCGGCCACGCGCCCGCTGATCAAGTACACCGCCTTGAAGCTGGGCCCGGACAAAGGCAACAGCCTGCACCTGAACCGCCTGTTCAACGGCACCCCCGCCAAACTTGCCGCGAAGCTCGCGGGCCTGCCAAAGCCGACCAACTGCATATGACTGCCCCTACCCCGCTCACCCTCGAAACGCCCGCCGAACACCCCTTCGCCCAGTTCGTGCGCATTTTGGGCAAAGGCAAACGCGGCGCCCGCGGCCTGACCCGGGAAGAAGCCCGCGAGGCCATGGGCATGCTGCTGGACGGCAAGGTCGAGCAGACGCAGCTGGGCGCCTTCCTGATGCTGCTGCGTCACAAGGAGGAGAGCCCCGAGGAGCTGGCTGGCTTCACCGAAGCCGTGCGCCAGCGTGTACAGGCACCGCCCATCGCGGTCGACCTGGACTGGCCGAGCTATGCGGGCAAGAAGCGCCACCTGCCGTGGTTTCTGCTGGCGGCCAAGTGCCTTGCGAAAAACGGCGTGCGCATCCTGCTGCACGGCGGCGGCGCTCACACCGCCGGGCGCCTGTATACCGAGCAGGTGCTGGAACAGGTGCAGATCCCGCTGTGCCGCGACTGGGCCAGCGTCGCCAGTGCCCTGGACGAGCACTGCATCGCGTTCATCCCCCTGCAGGACTGGGCGCCGCGCCTGCAGCACATGATCGACCTGCGCAACACCCTGGGGCTGCGCTCGCCCATTCACTCCCTGGCACGGGTGCTCAACCCGCTGGGGGCGCGGTGCGGCCTGCAGAGTATCTTCCACCCCGGCTACCAGGCCGTACACCGCGAAGCCAGTCGGCTGCTGGGCGATACGGCGATTGTGGTCAAGGGTGACGGCGGTGAAATCGAGATCAATCCGGATGCCACCAGCCACCTGTACGGCACTGCCCATGGCCAAGACTGGGATGAAGAATGGCCGCAGCTGTCGGCCCAGCGCCATGTGAAGCCGGCCAGCCTCGACCTGCAGCACCTGCTGGCAGTATGGCGCGGCGAGGCCCGCAACAGCTACGGTGAACTGGCTCTTGTATCGAGCATGGCGCTGGCGCTACGCGGCTTGGGGCAAACCCGAGAGGACGCCTTCACGCAGGCGCAGCACTGGTGGGATCAACGCCTGAGCTAGGCGACTGATCGGGGTTTTCGATCAAACAGGCCGATGCTTTGCGCCATTGGTTCGAACTTGAACCCGTACACTGGTCTCCAAGTTGAACGAATCGCCAAGGAGACCACCATGGGCCTGTTGATCGATGGCCGCTGGCATGACCAGTGGTATGAAAGCAGCAAAGACGGCACCTTCCAGCGCGAGAACGCGCAGCGGCGCAATCAGCTGCCCGCAGCCGACGCCGGGCGCTATCACCTGTATGTGTCGCTGGCCTGCCCCTGGGCGCACCGCACGCTGATCTTTCGCACGCTCAAGGGCCTGGACAAGCTGATCGACGTGTCGGTGGTCAGCTGGCTGATGGGCGAGAACGGCTGGACCTTCGACACAGCTCTCGGTTCGACAGGCGACAAGCTCGACCAGCTTGAATTCCTGCATCAGCGCTACACCCGCGACGACCCGCATTACACCGGCCGGGTCACGGTGCCGGTGCTGTGGGACAAGCAGGAACAACGCATCGTCAACAACGAGTCTGCAGAGATCATCCGTATCTTCAACACCGCCTTCGACGGGCTGACCAGCAATCGCCTGGACCTTTACCCCGAGCCGCTGCGCGCGAGCATCGATGCACTGAACGAGCGGATCTACCCTGCCGTGAACAACGGCGTGTACCGCGCAGGCTTTGCGACTACGCAAAAAGCCTACGAGCAGGCGTTCGACGAGCTGTTTGCCGAGCTGGATGCACTGGAAAAGCTACTGAACGACCAGCGCTACCTGGCCGGCGAGTACCTGACCGAAGCTGACTGGCGGCTGTTCACCACGCTGGTTCGGTTCGATGCGGTGTATCACGGGCACTTCAAGTGCAACCTGCGGCGCATCGCCGATTATCCGAACCTGTCGAACTGGCTGAGGGAGCTGTATCAGTGGCCGGGGGTGGCCGAGACGGTGAACATGGAGCATATCCAGCATCACTATTACATGAGCCACAAGACCATCAACCCGAACGGGATCGTGCCCAAGGGGCCATTGCAGGACTTTGCGGCGCGACATGATCGGGAGCGGCTGGTGGGCCGGGGGATTTGGGACAAGACCAGTTTTTGATCAGGGGTTGAAGGGCCCCTTCGCCAGCAAGGCTGGCTCCTGCAGTGGGTCGCGTGTACCTGCAGGAGCCAGCCTTGCTGGCGAAGCTGTTGTTACTGAGCCCCTTCGAACCACGCCAGCTTCTCGCGAAGCTGCACCACCTCGCCCACGATCACCAGCGTCGGCGCATGCACTTCATGCTCCGCCACCAGTTGCGGCAGGTCGGCCAGGGTGCCGGTAAACACCCGCTGGTTGGTGGTAGTGCCCTGCTGCACCAGCGCCGCCGGCGTACTAGCCGCACGACCGTGACGAATCAGCTCGGCACAGATGGTCGGCAAGCCCACCAGCCCCATGTAGAACACCAGGGTCTGCGCAGGCGCCACCAGGTCATTCCACGGCAGGTTGCTGGTACCGTCCTTGAGGTGGCCGGTCACGAAGCGCACCGACTGGGCATAATCGCGATGGGTCAGCGGGATGCCGGCATACGCCGAGCAGCCGCTGGCCGCAGTGATGCCCGGCACCACCTGGAAGGGTATGCCATGCTCGGCCAGCTCTTCGATCTCCTCGCCACCCCGGCCGAAGATGAACGGATCGCCGCCCTTGAGGCGCAGCACGCGCTTGCCTTGCTTGGCCAGGGTCACCAGCAGCTGGTTGATCTGGTCCTGCGGCACACTGTGATCGGCGCGGCGCTTGCCCACGTAGATGCGCTCGGCGTCGCGCCGGCACAACTCGATGATGGCGGGCGCCACCAGGCGGTCGTACAGCACCACATCGGCCTGCTGCATCAGGCGCAGCGCACGGAAGGTCAGCAAGTCCGGATCACCCGGCCCCGCCCCCACCAGGTACACCTCACCCGAGGTCTGCGGCAGCGCGCCGTCCACCTTGGCCTGCAGCAGGCGTTCGGCTTCGGCGCCCTGCCCGGCCAGCTGGCGCTCGGCAATCGGGCCCTGGAACACGTCTTCCCAGAACCCACGACGCTGGTTCACGTCGGGGTACAGCTCCTTGACCCGATGGCGAAAGCGCGCGGCCAGGCCGGCCAGTTCGCCATAGGCGGCAGGAATCCAGGTTTCCAGCTTGGCGCGGATCAGGCGTGCCAGCACCGGCGCATCGCCGCCGCTGGACACCGCTACCACCAGTGGCGAACGGTCGACGATCGCCGGGAAGATCACCGTGCACAAGGCCGGCGCATCCACCACGTTGACCGGCACACAGCGCTGGCGCGCATCGGCCGATACCTGGGCGTTGAGCGCCTGGTCGTCGGTGGCGGCGATGATCAGTTGGCAACCGTCGAGGTCGCTTTCGTGATAGCCGCGGGCCAGGGTCTGGCCGCCACTGGAGCGTGCCAGTTCGGCCAGCTGCCCCTCGATTTCAGGGGCAACCACCCGCAGCACGGCACCTGCATCGGCCAGCAGGCGAGACTTGCGCAAGGCAATCTCGCCTCCACCCACGACCAGCACCTGGCTGCCCCGCAGGTTGTGGAACAGCGGCAGGAACTCCATTTAACCGATGATCTCCAGGCCACCCATGTAAGGCTTGAGCACTTCCGGTACACGGATGCTGCCATCAGCCTGCTGGTAGTTCTCCAACACTGCCACCAGGGTACGGCCTACAGCCAGGCCCGAGCCGTTGAGGGTATGCACCAGCTCCGGCTTGCCGGTTTCCGGGTTGCGCCAGCGGGCCTGCATGCGGCGCGCCTGGAAGTCGCCGCAGTTGGAGCACGAGGAAATTTCGCGGTACTTGTCCTGGCTCGGCACCCACACTTCCAGGTCGTAGGTCTTCACGGCACTGAAGCCCATGTCGCCGGTGCACAGCGACAGTACGCGGTAAGGCAGCTCCAGCAGTTGCAGCACGCGCTCGGCGTTGGCAGTCAGGCCTTCGAGGGCTTCCATCGACTTGCCCGGCTCGACCACCTGGACCATCTCGACCTTGTCGAACTGGTGCTGGCGGATCATGCCGCGGGTATCGCGACCCGACGCACCGGCTTCGCTACGAAAGCACGGGGTGTGGGCGACGAACTTGATCGGCAGTTGCTTGGCATCGACGATTTCGCCGGCCACGATGTTGGTCAGCGACACTTCGGCCGTCGGGATCAGGTAGAAGTCGGCCTCGCCTTCGCGGCTGATCTTGAACAGGTCTTCCTCGAACTTGGGCAGCTGGCCGGTACCTTGCAGCGCCGGGGCCTGTACCAGGTACGGGGTGTAGGCTTCCTCGTAGCCATGCTCGGCGGTGTGCAGGTTGATCATGAACTGCGCCAGGGCACGGTGCAGACGGGCGATCGGGCCGCGCAGCAGGGCAAACCGCGCGCCCGACAGCTTGGCTGCGGTCTCGAAGTCGAGGTAGCCGTTGCGCTCGCCCAGGGCGACGTGGTCCTGGATCGCAAAATCGAAGCTGCGCGGGGTGCCCCAGCGGCGCACTTCGACGTTGTCGTCTTCATCGGCGCCCACCGGTACGCTGGCGTCCGGCAGGTTGGGGATGGTCAGCAGGATAGCGTCCAGCTCTTCGCGGATACCTTCCAGCTCCACCTTGCCGGCAGCCAGTTCGTTGGCCATGCGCTCGACGTCGGCCATCAGCGGGGCAATGTCCTCACCCTTGGCCTTGGCCTGGCCGATGGATTTGGAACGGGCGTTACGCTCGGCCTGCAGCTGTTCGGTGCGGGTCTGCACAGACTTGCGGCGCTCTTCAAGTGCTTCGATGCGCGCGACATCCAGGCTGAAGCCACGGGAAGCCAGGCGATCCGCCACTTCCTGAAGTTGGCCGCGTAACAGTTGGGAATCGAGCATATCGTTTTCTCGCTGGTTCAGAATTTGGTCAAGGACAAACCGGCCCAGGTGGCGAGCAGGCCACCCACTACACTGAGGCTGGCATAGCCGAACGCCAGGGGCGCTTGCCCGCTTTCGAGCAGGCGTACGGTGTCCATGGAAAAGGATGAAAAGGTCGTCAGGCCGCCAAGGAAGCCGACGATCAGGCCTGCGCGCAGCTCGACCGGCACCAGCGGGCGATGCAGAAACAGCCCGTAGAGCAAGCCGATCAGCAGGCAGCCAATCAGGTTGACCGCCAGCGTACCGAGATAGAAGTGGCGTGGCCAGTGGGCATTGACCCAATTTCCCGCGGCAAAGCGCAGCAGCGTGCCGGCAATGCCCCCGGCGCTGACTGCGGCCACCAGGGCAATCATGGCTTTCTCCGCTGGCGCGGGCTCAGGCGATCGAGTTCGGCCAGGTGGCGCAGCTTCTCGCCGATCTTCAGTTCCAGGCCGCGAGGCACCGGCTGGTAGTACTGGCGCGGCGCGAGGTCATCGGGAAAGTAGTCTTCGCCCGCCGCATAGGCATCGGGCTCGTCGTGGGCATAACGGTACTCGTCGCCGTAGCCCAGTTGCTTCATCAGCTTGGTGGGTGCGTTGCGCAGGTGCAGCGGCACTTCCAGCGAACCATGCTCGGCGGCTTCGCGCAGGGCGGTCTTGAAGCCCATGTACACCGCGTTGCTCTTGGGCGCACAGGCCAGGTACGTAATGGCCTGGGCCACCGCCAGCTCGCCCTCGGGGCTGCCCAGGCGCTCCTGCACGTCCCACGCAGCCAGACACAGGCTCAGCGCACGCGGGTCGGCGTTGCCGATGTCTTCGCTGGCCATGCGCACCACGCGCCGCGCCAGGTACAACGGGTCGCAGCCGCCATCGAGCATGCGTGCGAACCAGTACAGCGCCCCATCGGGGTTGGAGCCACGCACCGACTTGTGCAATGCGGAAATCTGGTCGTAGAAGGCCTCGCCGCCCTTGTCGAAACGTCGACGGGTATCGCCAAGCAGGCTTTGCAGCAGTTCCACCCCGATCTCGCTGCCGTCTTCGGCCAGGTCCGAGGCATTCTCCAGCAGGTTGAGCAGGCGCCGGCCATCGCCATCGGCGGCAGCCAGCAGCATCTTGAAGGCTTCGTCGCCCAGGCTCAGGTTGCGCTTGCCCAGGCCCCGCTCCTCGGTCAGTGCGCGCTCCACCAGGCGGTGCAACGCGGCTTCGTCCAGGCTCTTGAGCACATATACGCGCGCCCGCGACAGCAGGGCGTTGTTGAGTTCGAACGAGGGGTTTTCGGTGGTGGCGCCGATGAAGATCAGCGTGCCGTCTTCCACATACGGCAGAAAGGCGTCCTGCTGCGACTTGTTGAAGCGGTGCACCTCGTCGACGAACAGGATGGTGCGCCGCCCGTACTGGGCGGCCTGCTGCTTGGCGATCTCCACCGCCTGGCGGATCTCCTTGACCCCGGCCAGTACGGCCGAGACGGTCTCGAAGTGCGCCTCGCAGAACTGTGCCAGCAAACGCGCCAGGGTGGTCTTGCCCACCCCGGGCGGGCCCCAGAAGATCATCGAGTGCAGCGCGCCCTGCTCCAGTGCCTCGCGCAGCGGCTTGCCGCGCGCCAGCAGGTGCTGCTGGCCGACGTATTCGTCCAGGTTGGCCGGGCGCAGGCGCGCGGCCAAGGGCTGGGCAACAGGGTCACTTCGAAACAGGTCCATGGACGCGAGCTTGACCTCTTTACTCTTGAATCACGTCGGCGCCTTCAGGCACGACGAACTTGAATTTGCTCGCCGGGATCGGCTCATTGGCCTTGACCCCGCTGAACAGGATGTTGGTGCGCTGGCCGACGCTGTCGATCAGTTGCATATCGTTCACCAGCCCCTTGCGGAAGGACAGGCGCAGCGAGTCGAACAGGGTGTCCTTGGTTTTGGGCTTGAGCGTGAAATCGATCACGTCACCCTGTTGCTTGGAGGTGATATCGAAGCTCTGGCTGATTTTCGAGATATCACCCGACAACAGCAAGGCCGGCGTTTCGGTCAGACGCTCGTCGAGCTTCTTGATGGTCGCCTGTTCCAGGTCCGGGTCCCACAGGGTCACCTTCTTGCCGTCCGACACCACCACCTGCTCGGCAGGCGCATCGGTGTGCCAGTAGAACAGACCAGGGCGCTGTACCGCCATCTGACCGGTGGTTTCCTGCAACTGGGTGCCGCTGCCATCGAGGGTCAGTTGCGAGAAACCGGCAGAAATGGTCTTGGACGTCTCCAGCAATTGGGTCAGGCTTTTGACGTCCGCCTCTGCGGCGAAAACCGAAGCGCTGGACAGGGCCATGGCGGAAACCAACAGCATGCGAATCAGGCGCATGGAAATCCTCGTTGCAGTAGGGGTGGGCCGGCGGCCGTCAATGGCCGCCGGCAGATAAGGAATCATCAGTCGCGCATCGGTCCGGGCGCAATCACTTCACGCGAACCGTTGGTGTTCATGGCAGTGACCACACCGGCCATTTCCATCGCCTCGATCATGCGGGCGGCACGGTTGTAGCCGATCTTGAGCTTGCGCTGTACCGCGGAAATGGAGGCACGACGGCTTTCGAGCACGAACTGCACGGCCTCGTCGTACAGCGCGTCGGTTTCGGCGTCATCGTCACCGCCACCACCACCGCCCCCATCGAAGCCGCTGCCGGCCTCTTCGACACCGCTGAGGATGTCGTCGTTGTAGTCCGGGGCGCCGCGCAGCTTCCAGGCCTCGACCACGCGGTGAACCTCTTCGTCGGACACGAAGGCGCCGTGCACGCGAATCGGCAGGCTGGTGCCCGGCGGCATGTACAGCATGTCACCATGGCCCAGCAGTTGTTCGGCGCCGCCCTGGTCGATGATGGTACGCGAGTCGATCTTGCTCGATACCTGGAACGCCATGCGGGTCGGGATGTTGGCCTTGATCAGGCCGGTGATCACGTCCACCGACGGACGCTGGGTGGCCAGGATCAGGTGGATACCGGCAGCCCGCGCCTTCTGCGCGATACGGGCGATCAGTTCTTCGACCTTCTTGCCGACGATCATCATCATGTCGGCGAATTCGTCCACCACCACCACGATGGTCGGCAGGGTCTTGAGCAGCGGCGGCACGTCATCCATGCTTTCGCGCTTGAACATCGGGTCGTAGATCGGCTCGCCCGCCTCTTCGGCGTCCTTGATCTTGCGGTTGAAGCCGGCCAGGTTGCGCACGCCCATGGCCGCCATCAGCTTGTAGCGGCGCTCCATCTCGGCCACGCTCCAGCGCAGGGCATTGGCGGCGTCCTTCATGTCGGTGACCACCGGGCACAGCAGGTGCGGGATGCCTTCGTAGATCGACAGTTCGAGCATCTTCGGGTCGATCATGATCAATTTGGCGTCTTCGGGGCCGGACTTGAACAGGATCGACAGGATCATCGCGTTCACGCCCACCGATTTACCGGAACCTGTGGTACCGGCCACCAGCAGGTGCGGCATCTTGGCCAGGTCGGTGATCACCGGCTTGCCGCCGATATCGTGACCCAGGGCCATGGTCACAGGCGACTTGGCCTCGTCATACTGCGGCGACGACAGCACCTCGGAGAAGCGCACGATCTGGCGGTCTTCGTTGGGGATCTCGATACCCACCGTGGTCTTGCCCGGGATCACTTCGACCACGCGCACGCTGGTTACCGCCAGCGAGCGCGCCAGGTCCTTGGCCAGGTTGGCGATGCGGCTGACCTTGACCCCGGCGGCCGGCTGGATTTCGTAGCGGGTGATCACAGGGCCGGGGTGGATCGAGTCCACCGACACTTCAACCCCGAACTCCTTGAGCTTGATTTCCAGCAGATGGCCCACGCCCGCCAGGGACTCTGGCGAATAGTTGACCTTCTTCTTCTCGGCCGGGTCGAGAATCGAAATCGGTGGCAGCGTGCCTTCGATGGCGCTGTCCACGAACAACGGCGCCTGCTTTTCCTTCTGCACGCGCTTGCTCGGCTCTGGCGCCTTGGCCGGCGCCGGCATGATCACCGGTGGCACATGCTGCTCGCGTTCGGCCACATGCTTGCTCAACGCGGTATCGCGCTCGATGATGCGTTCCTTGGCCTTGAGCTGCTCGCGGCGGTCGGGCACCACAGGCGCCACCACGTCGTGCACCTGCTCGTCGACTTCACGCAGTTGGGCAACCAGGCGCTTGCGCTCGTTGCGCCCGGTCCACCAGCGGTTGGCCGCACCCTGGAACAGTTCGAACAGGTCGAGGGTGATCTTGCCGGTGATGTCCATCACCTTGAACCACGACAGGTCGGTGAACACGGTCAGGCCGAACAGGAACAGCGCGATGAACATCAGGGTGCTGCCCTGCACGTTCAGCGCGTTCTTGGCCAGGTCACCCAGGCTTTCGCCCAGCGCGCCGCCCGCCGAGGCCGGCAGGCTCGGGGCCGAATGGAAATGGATATGCGCCAGCGCGGCGCCCGACAGCACCAGGAACACCAGGCCGATCAAACGCCAGGAGAACAGCCAGCCGCTCCACTGCCAGGGCTGATGACGTTCGCGGAAGATCTGCCAGGTCTTGATCGCCAGCAGCAACGGGAAGATATAGGCGAAATAGCCCAGCACCATGAACAACACGTCGGCAAAGAACGCCCCGGCGCGACCGGCGGCGTTCTGCACCTGCTCGACATTGCTGGTATGGCTGAAGCCCGGGTCGGCCTGGTCGTAGGTGAGCAGGGCCATCCACAGGTACAGGCACAGCGCGCCCATGGCGATCAGCGCACCTTCCTTGAGCCGGTAGTGCAGCTGCTGGCGCCAGATCGGCTCGGGGTTGGGTGTTGCGGTGGATTTCTTCAAAACGCGTCTATTCCTGCGCTCAATGCGCGTCCAACAGGGGTCGACCGGGCGACCGGGTCAACAAACCACTACTTTTAACATTACTGCCCGCCTGCCGCCATGACGGCACGCCGGAACGAGGCGTAAACGGGGGCCAATTTCCTATACGGCAATTTGAGCACGCATTCTCTTTTGTGACAAAGGCTTATGCGGGGTTTTTGCGTAGTTGGGACAGCATAGTGCAGGTTAAGTTGCGCCGCCCGCCAACGCCGGCGGCGCAACGGCAGGCGCCGGCCTTGCCGACGAAGCCTTTTGCGGCGATCCTTCCCCTCCCCTCCTCCACCGCACGGCGACCCACCTCCATGCTGACCTGGCTGAGCCGCAACAACCTGGACTTCCCGCCCCTGGAAAAGGCCCTGCACGAACCCAACGGCCTGCTCGCCGCCGGCGGCGACCTGAGTGCCGAGCGCCTGGTGCAGGCCTATCGCCATGGCTGCTTCCCCTGGTACCAGGACGGCCAGCCGATCCTGTGGTGGTCGCCCGACCCGCGCACCGTGTTGTTCCCGGACGAGCTGCACGTGTCGCGCTCGCTGCGCAAGGTCATTCGCCAGGGCCGCTATCAGGTCAGCTTCGACCAGGACTTTGCCAGCGTGATCAGTGCCTGTGCGGCGCCTCGCGACTATGCCGACGGCACCTGGATCACCGACCCCATGCAGGCTGCCTACCTCACGCTGCACCAGCAGGGCTTCGCCCACTCGGTGGAAGTGCGCGAAAACGGCGAGCTGGTGGGCGGGCTCTACGGCCTGGCCATGGGCCGCCTGTTCTTTGGCGAATCGATGTTCAGCCGCGCCGACAACGCTTCCAAGGTGGGCTTCGTGCACCTGGTCGAACACCTCAAGGCGGCCGGCTTCGTGCTCATCGACTGCCAGATGCCCACCAACCACCTGCACAGCCTCGGCGCCCGCTCCATCGCTCGCAGCGCCTTTGCCGAGTACCTGCGCAACTACCTCGACCAGCCGGCCAACGTCAGCTGGGCCTGACGTCCTGGCGTTTGCTAGGCGAGTTTTCACAGCTGGCTTACACTTAATCCAAACGCACCTCCCGAGGGGTTGATCATGACAGAGCTGGCGCGGTTGAAGTTTTATGCCACTCAACCCCATGCCTGCAGCTACCTGCCAGACGAGCAAGCCACCACGCTGTTTCTCGACCCGAGCCAGCCAATGGACGCCAACGTCTACGCAGACCTGTCGGAAATGGGCTTTCGTCGCAGCGGCGACCACCTGTACCGCCCGCATTGCCAGAACTGCAATGCGTGCGTACCTGCGCGCATCCCGGCGGCTCGCTTTACGCCCAATCGCCAGCAGAAGCGCATCATCAAGCGCAACGCCGACCTGGTGGTGACCCCCGCACGCCCTCGGTTCAACGAAGAATACTTCGAGCTGTACCGCCGCTACATCGAGCAGCGCCATGCCGACGGCGACATGTACCCGCCCAGCCGCGACCAGTTCTCCACCTTCCTGGTCCGCGACCTGCCGTTTTCACGCTTCTACGAGTTTCGCCTGGACGGCAAGCTGCTGGCGGTGGCGGTCACCGACCTGCTGCCCAACGGCGTATCGGCGGTGTACACCTTCTACGAACCCCAGGAAGAACGGCGCAGCCTGGGACGTTTCGCGATCCTCTGGCAGATCAGCGAAACCCTGCGCCTGGGGCTTGAAGCGGTCTATCTCGGGTACTGGATCAAGAACTGCAAAAAGATGAATTACAAGACCCAGTACCGCCCCATCGAGCTGCTGATCAATCAACGATGGGTCACGCTTAACTGAAACCCTTGGCTTGAACCCCATTTTTCGGGCACAATGCACGCCACTTTTTAGCCTGGCGCAGTTGCACCGGGCCGGCAACTGGACACCGAGGGCTTTACTGCATGTCGAAAGAAGACAGCTTCGAAATGGAAGGCACTGTCGTCGACACCCTGCCCAACACCATGTTCCGCGTGGAGTTGGAAAATGGGCACGTCGTTACCGCGCATATCTCCGGCAAGATGCGCAAGAACTACATCCGTATTCTCACCGGCGACAAGGTCCGCGTCGAACTGACGCCTTATGACCTGAGCAAAGGGCGCATCACCTACCGCGCCCGCTAAACGCTACACACAAGAACGCCCGGCCAGTGCCGGGCGTTTTTGCGTGCCTGCCTGAAAAGCCTCGCCGGCCAGGCCGACCCCTACCAGGGCTGCATCACCCCGCAGGAGCCGGCCGTGCCGGCGAACGCGATCAGGCCATCTCGGCCGTGGTCTCGAAGTCGAACACCAGCTCGCCATCGCGCAGGTCGATGTGCACCACGCCGCCATGCTCGGCCAGCTCGCCAAACAGGATCTCTTCGGCCAGCGGCCGCTTGATCTTGTCCTGGATAAGCCGCGCCATGGGCCGCGCACCCATCTGCGCATCGTAGCCACCGGCTGCCAGGTAGCTGCGAGCAGCATCCGACACCTCCAGCAGTACGCGCTTGTCTTCCAGCTGGGCCTGCAGTTCGGTGAGGAACTTGTCGACCACGCTCTTGATCACTTCGTGGCTCAGGCGACCAAACTGGATGATGGTGTCCAAGCGGTTGCGGAACTCCGGCGTGAAGCTCTTCTTGATCACTTCCATCGCGTCGGACGAGTGGTCCTGATGGGTAAACCCGATCGAGGCCCGTGCCGCAGTCTCGGCGCCGGCGTTGGTGGTCATGATCACGATGACGTTGCGAAAGTCCGCCTTGCGCCCGTTGTTGTCGGTCAGGGTACCGTGGTCCATCACCTGCAGCAGCAGGTTGAAGACTTCCGGGTGAGCCTTCTCGATTTCATCGAGCAGCAGCACGCAATGCGGCTGCTTGGTGATGGCTTCGGTCAACAGGCCGCCCTGGTCGAACCCGACATAGCCCGGAGGCGCACCGATCAGGCGCGACACGGTGTGACGCTCCATGTACTCGGACATGTCGAAACGCACCAGCTCGACCCCCAGCGCCTTGGCCAGCTGACGCGCCGCCTCGGTCTTGCCGACCCCGGTAGGGCCTGCAAACAGGAACGAGCCCACCGGCTTGTCCGGCGCCTTCAGGCCGGCACGCGACAGCTTGATGGCGGTGGCCAGCGAATCGATCGCGGCATCCTGGCCAAACACGGTCAGCTTCAGGTCGCGCTCCAGGTTGCGCAGCAGCTCCTTGTCGGAACTGGTGACGTGCTTTGGCGGAATGCGCGCAATCTTGGCGACGATGTCTTCCACCTGCTGCACATCGATGCGCTTGACGCGCTTCTCTACCGGCTGCAGGCGCTGGTACGCCCCCGCCTCGTCGATCACGTCGATGGCCTTGTCCGGCATGTGACGGTCATTGATGTAGCGCGCTGCAAGCTCCGCTGCGGCACGCAGCGACTCATCGCTGTACTCGATGCTGTGATGGGACTCGAAACGCCCCTTGAGGCCGCGCAGGATGCCGATGGTGTCTTCCACCGACGGCTCGCTGACATCCACCTTCTGGAAGCGCCGCGCCAGGGCCCGGTCCTTCTCGAAGATGCCGCGGAACTCCTGGAACGTAGTCGAGCCGATGCAACGGATATCACCCGAAGACAGCAGCGGCTTGAGCAGGTTGGACGCATCCATCACCCCGCCCGATGCCGCACCGGCGCCGATGATGGTGTGGATTTCGTCGATGAACAGGATCGCCTGCGGACGCTTGCGCAGTTCGCCGAGCAGCGCCTTGAAGCGCTTCTCGAAGTCGCCACGGTACTTGGTACCGGCCAGCAAGGCGCCCAGGTCCAGCGAATAGACCACGCTCTGGGCCAGCAGGTCAGGCACCTGACCGTCGACGATACGCTTGGCCAGGCCTTCGGCGATGGCGGTCTTGCCCACCCCGGCCTCGCCCACCAGCAGCGGGTTGTTCTTGCGCCGACGCGCAAGGATCTGCGCCACGCGCTCGACCTCGGTCTCGCGCCCCACCAGCGGGTCGATACGCCCCTGGCGTGCCAGTTCATTGAGGTTGCTGGCATAGGCATCCAGCGGATTGCTCGAGGACGAGGCTTCGCCGCCGTCTTCGTCCTGCATGTCCTGCTCGCCGTCCTGGTGTTCGCCATGGCCCGGCACCTTGGAGATGCCGTGGGCGATGTAGTTGACCACGTCGATTCGCGCGACACTTTGCTGTTTGAGCAGGAACACCGCCTGGCTTTCCTGCTCGCTGAAGATCGCCACCAGCACATTGGCGCCGGTGACTTCACGTTTACCCGAGCTCTGTACATGGAACACGGCACGCTGAAGCACCCGCTGGAAGCCCAGGGTTGGCTGGGTCTCGCGGTCTTCATCATGCACGGGGATCAGTGGCGTGGTGGAGTCGATGAACTCCTGCAGGTCGTGCTTGAGCTTGTCGAGGTTGGCTCCACAGGCACGCAAAACGGTTGCGGCGGCCTCATTATCCAAAAGCGCCAGCAGAAGGTGTTCGACGGTCATGAACTCATGACGCTTCGAACGGGCCTCCTTGAAGGCCAGATTGAGGGTGACTTCGAGCTCGCGGTTTAACATAGCTTCACCTCATACCCAAGTGGTCGGCGATTAACCGTCCTTCTCGATTTCACAGAGTAGCGGATGCTGGCTTTCCCGGGCGTATTGGTTGACCTGCATGGCCTTGGTCTCGGCGATGTCGCGGGTAAACAATCCGCACACTGCCCGCCCTTCTGTATGGACGGCCAGCATGACCTTGGTCGCCAGCTCGCGATTCAGGTTAAAAAACACCTCGAGCACTTCGACGACGAAATCCATCGGTGTGTAGTCATCGTTGAACAAAACCACCTTGTACATCGGTGGTGCCTGCAGCGCGGGCTTGGCTTCCTGTACCGCCAGACCAGAGCCATCGTCCTCATCCTGCTGCGGGCGATCCTGATTGAATGTTAGTCGAATCTGGCTATGTGCATGCATGGAAAGAAATTCATCATTTCGACAGGTTAAGGTTGAATGTGGACCGCCTGGCCACACGCCGGAACGGCCGTCGCCTGACCTTGACTATCGGCAAATCGGTGTTACAACCAATAAGAGCCCACCGTGGTCGATAAAGATCCGCGCAGTCAACCAGAATTTTCGCAGGTTCATAGGCGGATGGAGTGGATGATACTCCAGTGATGGAGTCCTTTGCAGAGGGATATGAGGATGGCAACCGGCAAAGTCAAGTGGTTCAACAATGCCAAGGGATTCGGATTCATCAACGAGGATGGCAAGGATGAGGACCTGTTTGCCCACTTCTCTGCCATTAACATGGAAGGTTACAAGACCCTGAAGGCCGGACAAGTCGTCACATTCGATATCATTCAGGCACCCAAGGGGTTTCATGCGCAGAACATAAGACCCGTCGTCACCAGCGCCCAGAGCGAGCCCGCCGGCAGCGCGACCACGATCGACGCCTGAACACCCCAGGAACACCAGGGCCGGCCTGCCCTCACGGACAGGCCGGCCTTTTGCTGCCCGCTTACATGTGCTTGATCAGCGCCTCACCGAAGCCCGAGCTCGACACCAGCGTCGCGCCTTCCATCAGGCGTTCGAAGTCGTAGGTCACGGTCTTGGCCTTGATAGCCCCGTTGGTGCCCTTGATGATCAGGTCCGCCGCCTCGGTCCAGCCCAGGTGACGCAGCATCATCTCGGCCGACAGGATCACCGAACCAGGGTTGACCTGATCCTTGCCGGCGTACTTGGGCGCCGTGCCGTGGGTGGCCTCGAACATGGCCACGGTGTCCGACAGGTTGGCACCCGGCGCGATACCGATACCGCCCACCTCCGCCGCCAGGGCGTCGGACAGGTAGTCACCGTTCAGGTTGAGGGTGGCGATCACGTCGTACTCGGCCGGACGCAGCAGGATCTGCTGGAGCATGGCGTCGGCAATGGCGTCCTTGACGATCACTTCACGCCCGGTCTTGGGGTTCTTGAATTTCATCCACGGGCCGCCATCGAGCAGCTCGGCGCCGAATTCGTTCTTGGCCACCTCGTAGCCCCAGTCCTTGAAGGCCCCCTCGGTGAACTTCATGATGTTGCCCTTGTGCACGATGGTCAGCGACTCGCGGTCGTTATCCACCACATACTGCAGGGCCTTGCGCACCAGGCGCTGGGTGCCTTCCTTGGAAACCGGCTTGATGCCGATGCCGCAATCCTGGTCGAAGCGGATCTTGGTGACACCCATTTCCTCCTTGAGGAACTTGATGACCTTGTTCGCCTCGGGCGAGCCGGCCTTCCACTCGATGCCGGCATAGATGTCCTCGGAGTTCTCGCGAAAGATCACCATGTCGACGTCGCCAGGTTTTTTCACCGGGCTGGGCACACCCTCGAACCACACCACCGGACGCAGGCACACGTACAGGTCCAGTTGCTGGCGCAGGGCGACGTTCAGCGAACGGATGCCACCGCCGACCGGGGTGGTCAGCGGGCCCTTGATCGATACCACGTAGTCTTTCACCGCATCCAGGGTTTCCTGGGGCAGCCAGGTGTCCTGGTCGTAGACCTGGGTGGCCTTCTCGCCGGCGTACACTTCCATCCAGGAGATCTTGCGCTTGCCGCCATAAGCCTTTTCGACTGCAGCATCGACCACCTTGATCATCACCGGGCTGACATCGACGCCAATACCGTCACCTTCAATGAAGGGGATGATCGGATTGTCGGGAACATTGAGAGAATGGTCTGCGTTGACGGTGATTTTGTCACCGACTGCCGGAACCTTGATTTTCTGGTATCCCATGCTGCACTCCGCTTTTTTCTGGTTGATAGGACTTCATGCAATCCCCAGAGCCTAACCCAGTTGAACGCAGACGCAAACCTCGCCGAAAAAACCGTCATACCAGCGTAAAACGCTCTACGTCTTTGGTCTAAAAGTGGCCATCCGACATGTTGACCTTGATGATTACGACCAAGGGTTTGATATACTCCGCCGGTGACCAAAGGGTCACTGGGGGCGACCGGTCCGAATAGAGACGTCCGGCCCCGACAAGACTGGGCTGTTACCGCAGTTCAGCCGTTTGACACTCGACTGATGCAACCCACCATCACAGCCCGGAATCCTCGACTTTCTGCTCATGGATCCGCTTGAGCGAAGCGCCTATCCTGCGCACCCCTCGAGATTCCGCGCACGCTCAGCAAAACAGAGAGTTAACCCGAATATGCCCACCCGATCCAAGATCATCTACACCTTCACCGACGAAGCCCCCGCCCTCGCCACCTACTCACTGCTGCCCATCGTCGAAGCGTTCACCGCCACTGCCGACATCGCCGTCGAAACCCGTGACATCTCGCTCGCTGGCCGTATCCTCTCTGCCTTCCCTGAACAGCTCGGCGCCGACAAGCAAGTGGCCGACCACCTGGCAGAACTGGGCCAACTGGCAACCACACCTGAAGCCAACATCATCAAGCTGCCGAACATCAGCGCCTCGGTACCGCAGCTGAAGGCCGCGATCAAGGAACTGCAAGCCAAGGGCTTCAACATCCCGGACTACCCGGACACCGTCAGCACCGACGCGGAAAAAGAAGCCCGCGCCCGCTACGACCGCATCAAGGGCAGCGCCGTGAACCCGGTACTGCGCGAAGGCAACTCCGACCGCCGCGCACCGCTGTCGGTCAAGAACTACGCCCGCAAGCACCCGCACAAGATGGGCGCCTGGGCAGCCGACTCCAAGTCGCACGTCGCGCACATGGACAACGGCGACTTCTACGGCAGCGAAAAAGCCGCGCTGATCGAAGCCGATGACAGCCTGCGCATCGAGCTGCTGGCCAAGGACGGTTCGACCACCGTCCTGAAAGAAAAGACCGCGGTCAAGGCCGGCGAAATCGTCGACTGCGCCGTGCTCAGCACCAAGGCCCTGCGCAGCTTCATCGCTGCCCAGATCGAAGAAGCCAAGGCCCAGGGCGTACTGCTGTCGGTTCACCTGAAGGCCACCATGATGAAGGTCTCCGACCCGATCATGTTCGGCCAGATCGTCGCCGAGTACTACAAGGACGCGCTGACCAAGCACGCCGCCGTACTGGAGCAGGTCGGCTTCAACCTGAACAACGGCATCGGCGACCTGTACGCCCGCATCAAGGACCTGCCAGCCGAGCAGCAGGCCCAGATCGAAGCCGACGTGCAGGCCGTGTATGCCGTGCGCCCGGCGCTGGCCATGGTCAACTCCGACAAGGGCATCACCAACCTGCACGTGCCGAGCGACGTCATCGTCGACGCCTCGATGCCGGCGATGATCCGCGACTCGGGCAAGATGTGGAACACCGAAGGCCAACTGCAGGACACCAAGGCAGTGATCCCGGATCGCTGCTACGCCACCATCTACCAGGCGGTGATCGAAGACTGCAAGCAACACGGCGCCTTCGACCCTACCACCATGGGCAGCGTGCCGAACGTCGGCCTGATGGCACAGAAGGCCGAAGAGTACGGCTCCCACGACAAGACCTTCCAGGCCAAGGCTGATGGCGTGATCCGCGTCGTCGACGGCAAGGGCAACCTGCTGCTGTCCCAGGACGTCGAGGCCGGCGACATCTTCCGCATGTGCCAGACCAAGGACGCGCCGATTCAGGACTGGGTCAAGCTGGCCGTCAACCGTGCCCGCGCCAGCGCCACCCCGGCGATCTTCTGGCTCGACCCGCAACGCGCCCACGACGGCGTGCTGATCGAGAAGGTCCAGAAGTACCTGAAAGACCACGACACCACCGGCCTGGACATCCGTGTCCTGTCGCCTGTCGAGGCCATGAAGGTTTCGCTGCAGCGCATCCGTGCCGGCGAAGACACCATCTCGGTCACCGGCAACGTGCTGCGTGACTACCTGACCGACCTGTTCCCGATCATGGAGCTGGGCACCAGCGCCAAGATGCTGTCGATCGTGCCGCTGATGAACAACGGCGGCCTGTTCGAAACCGGCGCCGGCGGTTCGGCACCCAAGCACGTGCAACAGCTGGTGGAAGAAAACTTCCTGCGCTGGGATTCGCTGGGCGAGTTCCTGGCCCTGGCAGCTTCGCTCGAGCACCTGAGCACCGCCTACGCCAACCCCAAGGCCAAGGTACTGGCTGCGACCCTGGACCAGGCCACCGGCCAGTTCCTGGACAACAACAAGTCCCCTGCGCGCAAGGTTGGCAGCATCGACAACCGTGGCAGCCACTTCTACCTGACCCTGTACTGGGCCCAGGCACTGGCTGCACAGACCGATGACGCGGCGCTGCAAGCACGCTTCGCACCGCTGGCCAAGGCACTGACCGAGAACGAAGCGACCATCGTCGCCGAGCTCAACGCAGTCCAGGGCAAGCCGGTTGAAATCGGTGGTTACTACTACCCCGATGCCGAGCTGACCGCCAAGGCAATGCGCCCGAGCCAGACCTTCAACAACGCGGTTGCCGCGCTGTAAGGTTGGCTTGAGCTGACACACAGACCCCGGCCACGCACCGGGGTTTGTGCTTTCTGGACATCGGCGGCGCCCTCTTCGCCGGCAAGGCCGGCTCCTACAGCCCTTTGTAGGAGCCGGCCTTGCCGGCGAAGAGGCACGCCACCCCACTACGAAGGCACCCGCATGACCTGGCAACCCCACATCACCGTCGCCACCATCGTCGAAGACAACGGCCGCTTCCTGCTGGTCGAGGAATTCAAGGCCGGCCGGCACGTCTTCAACCAGCCCGCCGGCCACCTCGAAGCCAACGAAACCCTGCTCGAAGCCGCCCTGCGCGAAACCCTCGAAGAAACCGCCTGGGACGTCGAGCTTACCGGCATCGTCGGCATCTACCTCTATACCGCCCCCAGCAACGGCGTGACCTACCAGCGCATCTGCTTCGCTGCCCGCCCGCTTCGCCACCACCCCGAACGCGCCCTGGACACCGACATCGTGCGCGCCACCTGGCTCACCCGCGACGAACTGCTGGCCGACCCCGAGCGCTGGCGCAGCGAGCTGGTGCCGCAATGCATCGACGACTACCTGGCCGGCCCGCTGCACAGCCTGAGCCTGATCCGCAATTGAAGCCGCGGCTTTCGCCTTGCGCGGCGCAGCCTGATAGAATCGACGTCTTTTTCCAGATACACAGCCGGTACCTATGACCAGTCCAGCACTCTACGAACCCGAAAAGACACGCGTCATCGTCGGCATGTCCGGCGGCGTGGACTCTTCCGTCTCCGCCCTCCTGCTGATCGAGCAGGGCTACCAGGTGGAAGGCCTGTTCATGAAGAACTGGGAAGAGGACGACGGCACCGAATACTGCACCGCCCGCGAAGACCTGGCCGATGCCCAGGCCGTGTGCGACCGCATCGGCATCAAGCTGCACACTGCCAACTTTGCCGCCGAGTACTGGGACCACGTGTTCGAGCACTTCCTGGAAGAGTACAAGGCCGGGCGCACGCCGAACCCGGACATCCTGTGCAACCGCGAAATCAAGTTCAAGGCGTTCCTCGACTACGCCCTGATGCTCGGTGCCGACCTGATCGCCACCGGCCACTATGTGCGCCGCCGCGACATCGACGGGCGTACCGAGCTGCTCAAGGGCCTGGACCCGAACAAGGACCAGAGCTACTTCCTGCACGCCGTCGGCGGCGAGCAGATCGCCCGCACACTGTTCCCGGTGGGCGAACTGGAAAAGCCCGAGGTGCGCGCCATCGCCGAAAAACACGGCCTGGCCACGGCCAAGAAGAAGGACTCCACCGGTATCTGCTTTATCGGCGAGCGCCGCTTCAGCGATTTTCTCAAGCAATACCTGCCGGCGCAGCCCGGTGAAATCCAGACCACCGAGGGTGAAGTCATCGGCCAGCACCACGGCCTGATGTACCACACCATCGGCCAGCGTCAGGGCCTGGGCATCGGCGGCCTCAAGGATGCCAGCGACGAGCCGTGGTACGTGCTGGAGAAAGACCTCAGCCGCAACGTGCTGGTGGTCGGCCAGGGCAACGAGCACCCGTGGCTGTTCTCCCGCGCCCTGCTCGCCTCGGAGATCTTCTGGGTCAACCCCGTCGACCTCTCCAGCCCGCGCCAGCTGACGGCCAAGGTGCGCTACCGCCAGAGCGACCAGGCGTGCACCCTGGAACGCACCGCAAGCGGCTACCGCGCCGTTTTCGACGAGCCGCAGCGCGCCGTGACGCCGGGCCAGTCGGTGGTGTTCTATGACGGTGAGGTATGCCTGGGGGGCGGTGTGATCGAAGTGGCCGAGCCCTGGAGCAGCCGCTGATGAACCAGATGCAAGAGCAACTGGTCGCCCTGGGCGGGGTATTCCAGGCCGCCGTGCTGGTCGACCGAATCGCCCGCACGGGCCAGGCCAGCGAGGCCGACCTGGGCTGCATGCTCGGCAGCCTGCTGGTACGCGACCCCAAGGACACCCTGGAGGTGTTCGGCGGTGACGACCTGAACCTCAAGGATGGCTACCGCGCCCTGGCCAGCGCGCTGGAGCGCGACCCTGCCAGCCTGCAGCGCGAGCCGCTGCGCTACGCCTTGTCGATGCTGGGCCTGGAGCGCCAGCTGGCCAAGCGTGGCGACATGCTCGACACCATCGGCAAGCGCCTGCCGCAGATCCAGTCCCAGGCCGATCATTTCGGCCTGGTGCATGAAAACGTGATCGCTTCGTGCGGCGCCCTCTACCAGGACACCCTGAGCACCCTGCGCCAGCGTATCCAGGTGCATGGCGACATGCGCAACCTGCAGCAGCCCAACAATGCCTCGAAGATCCGCGCCCTGCTGCTGGCCGGCATCCGTGCTGCGCGCCTGTGGCGCCAGCTGGGCGGGCACCGCTGGCAGCTGGTGATCAGCCGGCGCAAGCTGCTCAAGGAGCTGTACCCGATGCTGCGCGGCTGACCCTGACCGCGTCGCGGCCTTCGCTGGCTTGCCAGCGAAAAGGCCCGAAAGACCTTTTGTCACCCTCAAAACCCGGGCGCGTTTTTCATGTATGATATGCGCCCTTTTCGTTGCCCGACTGTCCGAGAACACCCCATGCAGCTTTCCTCGCTCACTGCGGTTTCCCCTGTTGACGGCCGCTACGCCGGCAAAACCCAGGCCCTGCGCCCCATCTTCAGCGAATACGGCCTGATCCGTTTCCGCGCCCTGGTTGAGGTCCGCTGGCTCCAGCGCCTGGCCGCCCACCCGCAAATCGCTGAAGTACCAGCGTTTTCCGCCGAAGCCAACGCCGTGCTCAACGCCCTGGCCGACGACTTCGCCCTCGAGCACGCCGAGCGCGTCAAAGAGATCGAGCGCACCACCAACCACGACGTCAAGGCCATCGAGTACCTGCTCAAGGAGCAGGCCGCCCAGCTGCCGGAACTGGCCAAGGTCAGCGAGTTCATCCACTTCGCCTGCACCAGCGAGGACATCAACAACCTGTCCCACGGCCTGATGCTGCGCGAAGGCCGCGACAGCGTGCTGCTGCCGCTGATGCGCCAGATCGCCGAGTCGATCCGCGAACTGGCCCACCGCTTCGCCGACGTACCGATGCTGTCGCGCACCCACGGCCAACCGGCTTCGCCGACTACCCTGGGCAAAGAGCTGGCCAACGTGGTGTACCGCCTGGAGCGCCAGATCGCCCAGGTTGCCGCCGTGCCGCTGCTGGGCAAGATCAACGGCGCCGTGGGCAACTACAACGCCCACCTGTCGGCCTACCCGCAGATCGACTGGGAAGCCAACGCCCGCGCCTTCATCGAAGACGAGCTGGGCCTGGTGTTCAACCCCTACACCACCCAGATCGAACCGCATGACTACATTGCCGAGCTGTTCGACGCGATCGCCCGCTTCAATACCATCCTGATCGACTTCGATCGCGATATCTGGGGCTACATCTCGCTGGGCTACTTCAAGCAGCGCACCATTGCCGGCGAAATCGGTTCCTCGACCATGCCGCACAAGGTCAACCCGATCGACTTCGAGAACTCCGAAGGCAACCTGGGCATCGCCAACGCGCTGTTCCAGCACCTGGCCAGCAAGCTGCCGATCTCGCGCTGGCAGCGCGACCTGACCGACTCCACCGTGCTGCGCAACCTGGGCGTCGGTTTCGCCCACAGCGTGATCGCCTACGAGGCCAGCCTCAAGGGCATCAGCAAGCTGGAAATCAACGAAGCCCGCATCGCCGAAGACCTGGACGCCTGCTGGGAAGTCCTGGCCGAGCCGATCCAGACCGTGATGCGCCGCTACGACATCGAAAACCCGTACGAGAAGCTCAAAGAGCTGACCCGCGGCAAAGGTATCAGCCCTGAAGCGCTGTTAACCTTCATCGATGGCCTGGACATGCCGGCCGAAGCCCGCGCTGAGCTGAAGAAGCTGACCCCGGCCAACTACATCGGTAATGCCGCGGCACAAGCCAAACGCATCTGATTGCCCCCGCGTTTTGACGCCCGGCTTGGCCGGGCGTTTTTATTGCTGAAAGAAAATTACTTTTTTTCAATAGGTTACACATGAATCCTGATACCCCACTTCAGCTGCTGGGCGGCCTGACTGCCCGCGAATTCCTGCGCGACTACTGGCAGAAGAAGCCCCTGCTGGTTCGCCAGGCCTTCCCTGATTTCGAAAGCCCGATCGATGCCGATGAACTGGCCGGCCTGGCACTGGAAGAGGAAGTCGAATCGCGCCTGGTCATCGAACATGGCGAGCGCCCGTGGGAACTGCGCCGCGGCCCGTTCGACGACGACACCTTCAGCACCCTGCCTGAGCGCGACTGGACCCTGCTGGTACAAGCCGTCGACCAGTTCGTGCCGGAAGTGGGCGAGCTGCTGGAGAGCTTTCGCTTTCTGCCAAGCTGGCGCATCGACGACGTGATGATCAGCTTCGCCGCCCCGGGTGGCAGCGTGGGCCCGCACTTCGACAACTACGACGTGTTCCTGCTGCAAGGCCAGGGCAAGCGCAACTGGAAGATCGGCCAGATGTGCGACAGCGACAGCCCGCTGATCGAGCACGCCGACCTGCGTATCCTGGCCGACTTCGAGCAGACCGACGAGTGGACCCTGGAACCGGGCGACATGCTCTACCTGCCACCGCGCCTGGCCCACTACGGTGTGGCCGAAGACGACTGCCTGACCTATTCGGTCGGCTTCCGCGCGCCGAGCGCCGCCGAAGTGCTGACCCACTTCACCGACTTCCTCAGCCAGTTCCTGCCTGACGAAGAGCGCTACACCGACGCCGACGCCCAGCCAGTGAGCGACCCGCACCAGATCCAGCGCGACGCCCTGGACCGTCTCAAGGGCCTGCTGGCCGAGCACATGAGCGACGAGCGCCTGCTGCTGACCTGGTTCGGCCAGTTCATGACCGAACCACGCTACCCGGAACTGGTGGCTGGCGAGGCACTGAGCGAAGAAGACCTGATCGACAGCCTGGAACAGGGTGCGATCCTGATCCGCAACCCGAGCGCGCGCCTGGCCTGGTCGGAAGTCGACGACAACGTGCTGCTGTTCGCCAGCGGCCAGAGCCGCCTGCTGCCGGGCGAACTGCGCGACCTGCTCAAGCTGATCTGCGCCGCCGACGCCCTGCACGTGGAAAACCTCGCGCCATGGCTTGGCGACGAAAATGGCCTTACCCTGATCTGCGAACTGGTCAAGCAAGGAAGCCTGGGATTTGCCAATGAATAAGATCGAAGTACGCCTGGCCGATTGGCAGAAAGACAACGCCGACATCCGCCGTATCCGCGAATCGGTGTTCATTGCCGAGCAGAACGTGCCGCCAGAGCTGGAGTGGGATGCCGACGACAACATCGCCGTGCACTTCCTGGCCTTTGAGGGTGACTACGCCATCGGCACCGCCCGCCTGTTGCAGGATGGCCAGATCGGGCGCGTGTCGGTGCTCAAGGACTGGCGCGGGCTCAAGGTGGGTGACGCACTGATGCAGGCCGCCATCGCCGAGGCGCAGAACCGCGATCTGCGCCAGCAGAAGCTCACCGCACAAGTGCATGCCACCGCGTTCTACGAGCGCCTGGGCTTCAAGGTCGTCAGCGAGGAGTTCCTCGAGGCCGGCCTGCCGCACGTGGACATGGTGCGCGACTCGCAGTAAGCGCCAGCCCTGTCGCCGGCAAGACCAGCTCCCATACCCGCGGGAGCCGGCCTTGCCGGCGAACAGGCCAGCACAACCGCTACAAATTTGCCATCATGTCCACTCCACCCGCGGAGACCATGGACATGCCGCTACGCCCCCTGCTCGCCACCCTGCTTCTGTCGTTCAGCCTCAGTGCGCTGGCCGCCACCGAAGTCCTGCCGCTGAACCACCGCACCAGCGCCGAACTGCTCCCCGCCGCGCAAGCCTTCATCGGCAAGGACGGCAGTGTCAGCACCTTCGAAAACAAGCTGATCGTCAATGCCGAGCCCGGCAAGATCGACGAACTTCGCACCCTGCTGCAACAACTGGACACCGCCCCCAAGCGCCTGCTGATCAGCGTCGACAACACCGACAGCAACGTCCAGGACAACCGCGGCAACGCCCGCGTGATCCGCTACGGCACCGCCAACCGCGAGGGTGGGCTGCAACAGGTGCAGGCCAGCGAGGGAACTCCGGCGCTGATCCAGGTTGGCCAGAGCATTCCCATCACCAGCACCCAGACCGACAGCTACGGACGCGTGCAGAGCAACACCGAGTACCGCAACGTCACCCAGGGTTTCTACGTCACCGCCAGCGTCACCGGCGAAACCGTGCACCTTGCCATCAGCACCAACAATGACCGAATGAGCCAGGAACGTCCCGATGTAGTGAAGGTGCAAAGCACCGACACGAAGGTCACCGGCAAGCTTGGCGAGTGGATCAGCCTGGCAGGTGTCAACGCTCAAAGTCAGGCCGATCGCAGCGCTTCGACCCTCAGTTACTCCACACAGCGCGGTGAGAACATGACTTTGCGGGTAAAAGTCGAGGCACTGGACTGACCCCGCGTCGTTCAAGGCCTCGACCAAAGGCCTCGAAACTGACTGACGAGTCGTATTAGACCAAAGATGTAGTGGATGAAAAAAAGCACTACAAAACATTTGACGCCCCCGAATCGCAGAGGCATGATGGCCCCGCTCCCGCTAATCAGAGGCCCTGGCAAGGGCCTTCGAGTTGCGCTCTGACCTACCCGACCTGAGCCGATTCGTGTCTGTACAGCCCACAAGGCGGTTTGACGAGATTGCGACTGGAACGAAGTTGTCCCGAGGGACGGAAGCGCATCAAACGGTAGACGGCACACCCTGATCGACGCAGCACGGCAACCACGAGCCAACCTGCCCGACAGCCACGCCAAGGACCTGCTCACTTCCCCCTTCGAGCCCCATCGTTCAACGTCGCCATTTCGCCCACACCACTGGCTGCCAGTGCTTCTGACCAGCGAGCAATCGGAGCTGCCCCTGTACGCACAGCGCAGCCGACAGAGCGAACATTTTTTACCGACCTATGCGACGAGGTTTACTTTCATGGCACTGACACGCGAACAGCAAATTGCAGCCCTCGAAAAAGATTGGGCCGAGAACCCACGCTGGAAAGGCGTGACCCGTACCTACTCTGCCGCTGATGTCGTTCGTCTGCGTGGCTCGGTTCAACCTGAGCACACCCTGGCCCGCATGGGTGCCGAGAAGCTGTGGAACCTGGTAACCAAAGGCGCCCACCCTTCGTTCCGCCCTGAAAAAGATTTCGTCAACTGCATGGGCGCCCTGACCGGCGGCCAGGCTGTTCAACAGGTCAAGGCCGGTATCCAGGCTATCTACCTGTCCGGCTGGCAAGTGGCTGCCGACAACAACTCGGCCGAGTCCATGTACCCCGACCAGTCGCTGTACCCGGTGGACTCCGTGCCAACCGTGGTCAAGCGCATCAACAACTCGTTCCGTCGCGCCGACCAGATCCAGTGGAAAGCCGGCAAGAACCCGGGCGACGACGGCTACATCGACTACTTCGCACCGATCGTGGCTGACGCTGAAGCCGGTTTCGGCGGCGTACTCAACGCCTACGAGCTGATGAAGAACATGATCGAGGCAGGCGCCGCCGGCGTTCACTTCGAAGACCAGCTGGCCTCGGTTAAAAAATGCGGCCACATGGGCGGCAAGGTACTGGTTCCGACCCAGGAAGCCGTACAGAAGCTCAGCGCTGCCCGCCTGGCGGCCGACGTTGCCGGTGTACCGACCATCATCCTGGCCCGTACCGACGCCAACGCCGCCGACCTGCTGACCAGCGACTGCGACCCGTACGACCAGCCATTCGTGGTGGGTGAGCGCACCCAGGAAGGTTTCTACAAGGTACGTGCCGGTCTGGACCAGGCGATTGCCCGCGGCCTGGCCTACGCACCGTATGCCGACCTGATCTGGTGCGAAACCGCCAAGCCGGACCTGGACGAAGCACGCCGCTTTGCCGAAGCCATCAAGAAGGAATACCCGGACCAGATCCTGTCCTACAACTGCTCGCCTTCCTTCAACTGGAAGAAGAACCTGGACGACGCGACCATCGCCAAGTTCCAGCGCGAGCTGTCGGCCATGGGCTACAAGCACCAGTTCATCACCCTGGCTGGCATCCACAACATGTGGCACGGCATGTTCAACCTGGCGCACGACTACGCCCGCAACGACATGACTGCCTACGTGAAGCTGCAGGAGCAGGAATTCGCCGACGCGTCCAAAGGCTACACCTTCGTGGCGCACCAGCAGGAAGTGGGCACTGGCTACTTCGACGACATGACCACCGTGATCCAGGGTGGCAAGTCTTCGGTTACCGCCCTGACCGGCTCGACCGAAGAAGAGCAGTTCCACTGATCGGCTGATCGATTGGTGACATTCGGGTAACACGCAAGACCCGGGGCCTGTGATGGGGCTCCGGGTCTTGTGCCATTCATACCCCGCGCAGGCGCCAGCCTTGCCGGCGAAAAGGCCAGCCGCCCGGCACAAGGCTTCCTTATTACCCCCGATTGGCTATGCTAGTGCACACCGGCGTCAGCGGACGGCCGTGGCAGCGCAGATACCGACGCGCCACCCCCGCGCACAACCCTGAGCCAGAGCCCAGCGCCAGCACGCAGACACTGCCCGAAACAGGGGCGCACAAACTTGCCGGTCACACCCTTGAACAACAACTTTTAGTTGACGCAGGAGGTAGGAATAACAGGAGTTCCTCAAATGATATTAATTATCATTTCGAAACTTGCATTTCGTTACGCCATACAAGAAACATAATTAACAAAAGCACGCGCAATCCACGGAATACGTGGCCTGCAGCGAGTTACGAAAGATTTTTGTTCTTAATGCTACGAATAAATTTGCTGCAGAAATTTTACTTGCTACGGGTTTACCCATAAAATCAGCGCGATAGATTTCGCTGCGACATATCGTCACTGCTCTACTTCTTTTCAAGCTCAGAGACCAAGCGCTCTGTTAAGGATTTTCAGCATGCCCGATTCGACAGGACTCATCGCCCACAACTGGGGCTTTGCCATCTTCCTTTTGGGTGTCGTCGGCCTGTGTGCCTTCATGCTCGGCCTGTCCGCCCTGCTGGGCAGCAAGGCCTGGGGCCGCAGCAAGAACGAACCGTTCGAGTCCGGCATGCTGCCAACAGGCGGTGCCCGCCTGCGTCTTTCCGCCAAATTCTATCTGGTCGCGATGCTGTTCGTGATCTTCGATATCGAAGCCCTCTTTCTCTTTGCATGGTCTGTGTCCGTCCGCGAAAGCGGCTGGACCGGATTCGTCGAAGCACTCGTTTTCATAGCAATTCTGTTGGCAGGTCTTGTCTACCTATGGCGCGTCGGGGCCCTCGATTGGGCTCCCGAAGGTCGTCGCAAGCGGCAAGCGAAGCTGAAACAATGAGGCTTTGGCAATGCAATACAATCTCACCAGGATCGACCCCGATGCGCCCAACGAGCAGTATCCAATCGGTGAACGGGAAACCGTCTCCGATTCGCTGCTAGAGGACCAGGTCCACAAGAACATCTTCATGGGCAAGCTCGAAGATGTGCTCAGTGGAGCCGTCAACTGGGGGCGCAAGAATTCCCTGTGGCCGTACAACTTCGGCCTCTCCTGCTGCTACGTGGAAATGACCACGGCCTTCACGGCACCCCACGACATCGCCCGCTTCGGCGCCGAGGTCATCCGGGCATCGCCGCGTCAGGCCGACTTCATGGTCATCGCCGGCACCTGCTTCATCAAGATGGCGCCGATCATCCAGCGCCTGTACGAGCAGATGCTCGAACCCAAGTGGGTCATCTCCATGGGTTCGTGCGCCAACTCCGGTGGCATGTACGACATCTACTCGGTCGTTCAGGGGGTCGACAAGTTCCTCCCCGTGGATGTCTACGTGCCTGGCTGCCCGCCTCGCCCCGAAGCGTTCCTGCAAGGCCTGATGCTGCTGCAGGAATCGATCGGCAAGGAGCGGCGCCCTCTTTCGTGGGTCGTCGGCGATCAAGGCGTGTACCGCGCCGAGATGCCGTCGCAGAAAGAGCAGCGTCGTGAACAGCGTATCCAGGTTACCCACCTGCGCAGCCCCGACGAAGTCTGATCCAGCGACCTGCCGCCTGTTCATTCGAGCAGGCGGCCTGGCTTCATTCTCTACGTTGACCGAAAGCGATCGAGACCATGACAGCGGACACCGCTATTTACATCCCGCCTTACAAGGCTGACGACCAGGATGTGGTCGTCGAATTGAACAATCGTTTTGGCCCCGAGGCGTTCACCGCCCAGGACACCCGCACCGGCATGCCGGTGCTTTGGGTTGCCCGCGCCAAACTGATCGAAGTGCTGACCTTCCTGCGCAACGTGGCCAAGCCGTACAGCATGCTGTACGACCTGCACGGCGTGGACGAGCGCCTGCGCACCCAGCGTCGCGGCCTGCCGGGCGCCGACTTCACCGTGTTCTACCACCTGCTGTCCGTCGAGCGTAACAGCGACGTGATGATCAAGGTGGCACTGAACGAAGGTGACCTGAACCTGCCCACCGTCACCGGTATCTGGCCCAACGCCAACTGGTACGAGCGCGAAGTCTGGGACATGTTCGGCATCGACTTTGCCGGCCACCCGCACCTGACCCGCATCATGATGCCGCCCACCTGGGAAGGCCATCCGCTGCGCAAGGACTTCCCGGCGCGCGCCACCGAGTTCGACCCCTACAGCCTGAACCTGGCCAAGCAGCAGCTCGAGGAAGAAGCCGCACGCTTCAACCCCGAAGCCTGGGGCATGAAGCGTTCCGGTGCCAACGAGGACTACATGTTCCTCAACCTTGGCCCCAACCACCCTTCGGCTCACGGTGCGTTCCGTATCGTGCTGCAGCTGGACGGTGAAGAGATCGTCGACTGCGTCCCGGACATCGGCTACCACCACCGTGGTGCCGAGAAGATGGCCGAGCGCCAGTCCTGGCACAGCTTCATCCCCTACACCGACCGCATCGACTACCTGGGCGGGGTGATGAACAACCTGCCCTACGTGCTCGCGGTCGAGAAGCTGGCCGGCATCAAGGTGCCGCAGAAGGTCGACACCATCCGCATCATGATGGCCGAGTTCTTCCGCATCACCAGCCACCTGCTGTTCCTGGGTACCTACATCCAGGACGTCGGCGCCATGACCCCGGTGTTCTTCACCTTCACCGACCGTCAGCGCGCCTACACCGTGATCGAAGCCATCACCGGTTTCCGTCTGCACCCGGCCTGGTACCGTATCGGTGGCGTGGCCCACGACCTGCCGCGCGGCTGGGAAAAACTGGTCAAGGACTTCGTCGACTGGCTGCCCAAGCGCCTCGACGAGTACACCAAGGCCGCCCTGCAGAACAGCATCCTCAAGGGCCGTACCATCGGCGTGGCTGCCTACAACACCAAGGAAGCCCTGGAATGGGGCGTCACCGGTGCCGGCCTGCGTTCGACCGGTTGCGACTTCGACCTGCGCAAGGCACGCCCGTACTCGGGCTACGAGAACTTCGAGTTCGAAGTGCCGCTGGCCAGCAATGGCGACGCCTATGACCGCTGCATGGTGCGCGTGGAAGAAATGCGCCAGAGCATCAAGATCATCGACCAGTGCATGCGCAACATGCCGGAAGGCCCGTACAAGGCGGATCACCCGCTGACCACGCCGCCGCCAAAAGAGCGCACCCTGCAGCACATCGAGACCCTGATCACGCACTTCCTGCAGGTTTCGTGGGGCCCGGTCATGCCGGCCAACGAGTCCTTCCAGATGATCGAAGCGACCAAGGGCATCAACAGTTACTACCTGACGAGCGACGGCGGCACCATGAGCTACCGCACCCGGATCCGCACTCCGAGCTACCCGCACCTGCAGCAGATCCCTTCGGTGATCCGCGGCAGCATGGTCGCGGACCTGATTGCGTACCTGGGCAGTATCGACTTCGTTATGGCTGACGTGGACCGCTAAGCATGAATAACACGCTTATCCAAACCGACCGTTTCGCCCTGAGCGAAACCGAGCGCTCGGCCATCGAGCACGAGATGCACCACTACGAGGACCCGCGCGCGGCGTCCATCGAAGCCCTGAAGATCGTTCAGAAGGAACGCGGCTGGGTGCCGGACGGCGCCGTGTACGCCATCGGCGAAGTGCTGGGCATCCCTGCCAGCGACGTCGAAGGCGTGGCCACCTTCTACAGCCAGATCTTCCGCCAGCCGGTCGGCCGCCACATCATCCGTGTGTGCGACAGCATGGTCTGCTACATCGGCGGCCACGAGTCGGTGGTCAGCCAGATCCAGAGCGAGCTGGGCATCGGCCTGGGCCAGACCACCGCAGACGGGCGTTTCACCCTGCTGCCGGTGTGCTGCCTGGGCAACTGCGACAAGGCCCCGGCCCTGATGATCGACGACGACACCTTTGGCGACGTGCAACCTGCCGGCGTTTCCAAACTGCTGGAGGGTTACGTATGACCATCACTTCCTTCGGCCCGGCCAACCGCATCGCGCGCGCCGCCGAAACCCATCCGCTGACCTGGCGCCTGCGCGACGACGGCGAGCCACTGTGGCTCGACGAGTACCAGGCCAAGGACGGCTACACCGCTGCCCGCAAGGCACT
Organism: Pseudomonas palmensis; assembly: GCF_017848315.1. GTDB lineage: Bacteria > Pseudomonadota > Gammaproteobacteria > Pseudomonadales > Pseudomonadaceae > Aquipseudomonas > Aquipseudomonas palmensis. The sequence goes on along the minus strand of NZ_JAFKEC010000002.1, from coordinate 68,024 downwards.
GGCGCAGATGTCGCAGGACGACATCGTGCAGACCGTCAAGGACTCCGGCCTCAAGGGCCGTGGCGGTGCGGGCTTTCCGACGGGCGTCAAATGGGGCCTGATGCCCAAAGACGAATCCATGAACATCCGCTACCTGCTGTGCAACGCGGACGAAATGGAGCCCAACACCTGGAAGGACCGCATGCTGATGGAGCAACAGCCCCATCTGCTGATCGAAGGCATGCTGATCAGTGCCCGCGCGCTCAAGGCCTACCGCGGCTACATCTTCCTGCGTGGCGAATACACCACCGCCGCACGCAACCTCACCCGTGCGGTCGAGGAAGCCAAGGCTGCCGGCCTGCTGGGCAAGAACATCCTGGGCAGCGGTTTCGATTTCGAGCTGTTCGTGCACACCGGCGCCGGGCGTTACATCTGCGGTGAAGAAACCGCACTGATCAACTCCCTCGAAGGCCGCCGCGCCAACCCGCGTTCCAAGCCGCCCTTCCCTGCCGCCGTGGGCGTGTGGGGCAAGCCGACCTGCGTGAACAACGTCGAGACCCTGTGCAACGTGCCGGCCATCGTCGGCAACGGCATCGACTGGTACAAGTCGCTGGCCCGCGAAGGCAGCGAAGACCACGGCACCAAGCTGATGGGCTTCTCCGGCAAGGTGAAGAACCCTGGCCTGTGGGAACTGCCCTTCGGCGTTACCGCCCGCGAGCTGTTCGAAGACTACGCCGGCGGCATGCGCGACGGCTTCAAGCTCAAGTGCTGGCAGCCAGGCGGCGCCGGTACCGGCTTTTTGCTGCCCGAGCACCTCGACGCCCAGATGTACGCCGGCGGCATCGCCAAGGTCGGTACCCGGATGGGTACGGGCCTGGCCATGGCCGTTGACGACAGCGTCAACATGGTCTCGCTGCTGCGCAACATGGAAGAGTTCTTTGCCCGCGAATCGTGCGGCTTCTGCACCCCGTGCCGCGACGGCCTGCCGTGGAGCGTCAAGCTGCTGCGCGCCATCGAGAAAGGCCAGGGTCAGCCAGGCGACATCGAGACGCTGCTGGGGCTGGTCGGTTTCCTCGGCCCAGGCAAGACCTTCTGCGCTCACGCACCCGGTGCGGTCGAGCCGCTGGGCAGTGCCATCAAATACTTCCGCCCCGAGTTCGAAGCCGGCATCGCAGCCACTGCTGCACCGCGCCCGGACTTGGCCAAACCCGTTGTGGTTGGCGCATAACGAACAAGAAGACGGGCGGTCCGTGCCGCCCGTTGCCCGCGATGCTCGCCCGGATGACGGCGAACCGCAGGCATACAGCTTTCCATTAGCCACGCCCGCAGACGCGGGCCAACGAAGAACTTTGAACCATGGCCACTATCCACGTAGACGGCAAAGAGCTCGAAGTCAACGGTGCAGACAACCTGTTACAGGCGTGTCTGTCGCTAGGCCTCGACATCCCCTATTTCTGCTGGCACCCGGCGCTCGGTAGCGTCGGTGCCTGCCGCCAGTGTGCGGTCAAGCAGTACACCGACGAGAACGACACCCGTGGTCGCATCGTCATGTCCTGCATGACCCCTGCCACCGATGGCAGCTGGATTTCCATCGAAGACGAAGAAGCCCGCGTGTTCCGCGCCAGCGTCGTCGAATGGCTGATGACCAACCACCCGCACGACTGCCCGGTGTGCGAGGAAGGCGGTCACTGCCACCTGCAAGACATGACGGTGATGACCGGCCACAACGAGCGCCGCTACCGTTTCACCAAGCGTACCCACCAGAACCAGGAGCTCGGCCCGTTCATCTCCCACGAGATGAACCGCTGCATCGCCTGCTACCGCTGCGTGCGCTACTACAAGGACTACGCCGGCGGTACCGACCTGGGCGTGTTCGGTGCGCACGACAACGTGTATTTCGGCCGCGTCGAGGACGGTGCCCTGGAGAGCGAGTTCTCCGGCAACCTGACCGAGGTCTGCCCGACCGGTGTGTTCACCGACAAGACCCACTCCGAGCGCTACAACCGCAAGTGGGACATGCAGTTCGCCCCGAGCATCTGCCATGGCTGCTCCAGCGGCTGCAACATCAGCCCGGGCGAGCGCTACGGTGAACTGCGCCGCATCGAGAACCGTTTCAACGGCTCGGTGAACCAGTACTTCCTGTGCGACCGTGGCCGCTTCGGCTACGGCTACGTCAACCGTACCGACCGCCCACGCCAGCCATTGCTCCAGGACGGCCAGAAACTGGGCCTGGACGCCGCGCTGGACAAGGCCGCCGACATGCTGCGCGGGCGCAACATCGTGGGTATCGGTTCGCCCCGTGCAAGCCTGGAGAGCAACTACGGCCTGCGCGAGCTGGTGGGTGCCGAACACTTCTATGCAGGCATGGAAGCCGGTGAGCTGGAGCGCGTGCGCCTGGCTTTGCAGGTGCTCAACGACAGCCCGCTGCCGGTGCCGACCCTGCGCGACATGGAAGACCATGACGCGGTGTTCGTGCTTGGCGAAGACCTGACCCAGACCGCTGCCCGCGTGGCCCTGGCCCTGCGTCAGTCGGTCAAGGGCAAGGCCGAGGCGATGGCCGATGCCATGCGCGTTCAGCCGTGGCTCGATGCCGCGGTGAAGAACATCGGCCAGCACGCCATGTACCCGCTGTTCATTGCCAGCCTGAGCGAGACCAAGCTCGACGACGTGGCGCAAGAGTGCGTGCACGCCGCGCCGGACGACCTGGCCCGCATCGGTTTCGCCGTGGCCCACGCCATCGACCCGAGCGCCCCAGCCGTCGAAGGCCTGGACGCCGAAGCCCTGGACCTGGCCAAGCGCATCGCCGACGCCCTGGTCGCGGCCAACCGCCCACTGGTGGTTGCCGGTACTTCGCTGGCCTCCAGGGCTCTGATCGAAGCCGCTGCCAACATCGCCAAGGCACTCAAGCTGCGCGAGAAGAACGGCTCGCTGAGCCTGGTGGTGCCCGAGGCCAACAGCCTGGGCCTGGCCATGCTCGGTGGCGAGTCGATCGATGCGGCGCTGGACGCCGTGATCGCCGGCAAGGCCGATGCCATCGTGGTGCTGGAAAACGACCTGTACAGCCGCGTACCGGCTGCCAAGGTCGACGCTGCCCTGGCCGCGGCCAAGGTGGTGATCGTTGCCGACCACCAGAAAACCCCGACCACCGACCGCGCGCACCTGGTGCTGCCGGCCGCCACCTTCGCCGAGGGCGACGGTACCCTGGTCAGCCAGGAAGGCCGCGCCCAGCGCTTCTTCCAGGTGTTCGACCCGCAGTACCTGGACAGCAGCATCCTGGTGCACGAAGGCTGGCGCTGGATGCACGCACTGCGTGCCACCCTGCTCAACAAGCCGGTCGACTGGACCCAGCTGGACCACGTGACCCACGCCGTGGCTGGCGTGGTGCCGCAACTGGCCGGCATCGTCAACGCCGCGCCATCGGCCGCGTTCCGCATCAAGGGCATGAAACTGGCCCGCGAGCCGCTGCGCTACTCGGGCCGTACCGCCATGCGCGCCAACATCAGCGTGCACGAGCCACGTACCCCGCAAGACCCGGACACCGCGTTCGCCTTCTCCATGGAAGGCTACTCGGGCTCCGCCGAACCGCGCCAGCAGGTGCCGTTCGCCTGGTCGCCGGGCTGGAACTCGCCGCAGGCCTGGAACAAGTTCCAGGACGAGGTCGGTGGTCACCTGCGTGCAGGCGACCCGGGCACCCGCCTGATCGAGACCCAGGGCGACAGGCTGAACTGGTTCGCCAGCGTTCCGGCGGCGTTCTCGCCGGCCCGTGGCACCTGGCAGGCCGTGCCGTTCTACCACCTGTTCGGCAGTGAAGAGAACTCTTCGCGCGCCGCCCCGGTGCAGGAGCGCATCCCGCAGGCCTACGTGGCACTGGCCAAGTCCGAAGCCGACCGCCTGGGCGTCAACGACGGCGCACTGCTGAGCCTGAACGTGGCCGGCCAGACCCTGCGTCTGCCGCTGCGCATCAATGAGGAACTGGGCGCAGGCCTGGTTGCATTGCCCAAAGGCCTGGCCGGCATCCCGCCTGCCATCTTCGGTGCATCCGTCGAAGGCTTGCAGGAGGCAGCACAATGACCTGGTTCACCCCTGAAGTGATCGATGTGATCCTCACTGTCATCAAGGCCATCGTGGTGTTGCTGGCGGTGGTGGTCTGCGGTGCGCTGCTCAGCTTCGTCGAGCGTCGCCTGCTGGGCTGGTGGCAGGACCGTTACGGTCCTAACCGCGTCGGCCCGTTCGGCATGTTCCAGATTGCCGCCGACATGCTGAAGATGTTCTTCAAGGAAGACTGGAACCCGCCCTTCGTCGACAAGGTGATCTTCACCCTGGCGCCGGTGGTGGCCATGAGCGCCTTGCTGATCGCCTTCGCGATCATCCCGATCACCCCGACCTGGGGTGTCGCGGACCTGAACATCGGCCTGCTGTTCTTCTTCGCCATGGCCGGCCTGTCGGTGTACGCCGTCCTGTTCGCCGGCTGGTCGTCGAACAACAAGTACGCCCTGCTCGGCAGCCTGCGGGCCTCGGCCCAGACCGTGTCGTACGAAGTGTTCATGGGCCTGGCGCTGATGGGCATCGTGGCCCAGGTCGGCTCGTTCAACATGCGCGACATCGTCGAATACCAGGCGCAGAACCTGTGGTTCATCATTCCGCAGTTCTTCGGCTTCTGTACCTTCTTCATCGCTGGCGTGGCCGTGACTCACCGTCACCCCTTCGACCAGCCGGAAGCGGAACAGGAACTGGCCGACGGCTACCACATCGAATATGCCGGCATGAAGTGGGGCATGTTCTTCGTGGGCGAGTACATCGGCATCATCCTGATCTCGGCGCTGCTGGTAACCCTGTTCTTCGGTGGCTGGCACGGGCCGTTCGGCATCCTGCCGCAACTGTCGTTCGTGTGGTTCGCCCTGAAGACCGCGTTCTTCATCATGCTGTTCATCCTGCTGCGCGCCTCGATCCCGCGCCCGCGCTATGACCAGGTGATGGACTTCAGCTGGAAGTTCTGCCTGCCGCTGACCCTGATCAATTTGCTGGTGACCGCTGCGCTCGTGTTGCTCAACACGCCAGCTGTTGCGGCCCAGTGAGGATTTGACCCATGTTCAAGTATATTGGCGACATCGTTAAGGGCACTGGCACCCAGCTGCGCAGCCTGGTGATGGTGTTCTCCCACGGGTTCCGCAAACGCGACACCCTGCAATACCCCGAAGAGCCGGTCTACCTGCCGCCGCGCTACCGCGGCCGCATCGTGCTGACCCGCGACCCCGACGGCGAGGAGCGCTGCGTGGCCTGCAACCTGTGCGCCGTGGCCTGCCCGGTGGGTTGCATCTCGCTGCAGAAGGCCGAGACCGAAGACGGTCGCTGGTACCCCGAGTTCTTCCGCATCAACTTCTCGCGCTGCATTTTCTGCGGCCTCTGCGAGGAAGCCTGCCCGACCACCGCGATCCAGCTCACCCCGGATTTCGAAATGGCCGAGTTCAAACGTCAGGACCTGGTGTACGAGAAAGAAGATCTGCTGATCTCCGGCCCCGGCAAGAACCCTGATTACAACTTCTACCGTGTTGCAGGTATGGCCGTTGCCGGCAAGCCGAAGGGCGCCGCGCAGAACGAAGCCGAGCCGATCAACGTGAAGAGCTTGCTCCCTTAAGGAAGAAAGATGGAATTCGCTTTCTATTTCGCATCCGGTGTCGCCGTGGTGTCCACCCTGCGGGTGATCACCAACACCAACCCGGTGCATGCCCTGCTCTACCTGATCATTTCGCTGATCTCCGTGGCGATGACCTTCTTCGCCCTCGGCGCGCCGTTTGCCGGCGTGCTCGAAGTGATCGCCTACGCTGGCGCCATCATGGTGCTGTTCGTGTTCGTGGTGATGATGCTCAACCTGGGGCCGGCCTCGGTCGCCCAGGAGCGCGGCTGGCTCAAGCCCGGCATCTGGGGCGGGCCGGTGTTCCTCGCCGTCCTGCTGCTGGCCGAACTGCTGTACGTGCTGTTCGTGCAGCCGAGCGGCGCCGCCATCGGTCATACCACCGTTGACGCCAAGGCCGTGGGCATCAGCCTGTTCGGCCCTTACCTGCTGGTGGTGGAACTGGCCTCGATGCTGCTGCTGGCTGCAGCAGTGACGGCGTTCCACCTCGGCCGCAACGAGGCGAAGGAGTAAATCATGTCAGCAATTCCTCTCGAACACGGCCTGGCCGTCGCCGGCATCCTGTTCTGCCTCGGCCTGGTCGGGCTGATGGTGCGCCGCAACATTCTGTTCGTACTGATGAGCCTGGAAATCATGATGAACGCCTCGGCACTGGCATTCATCGTGGCGGGCAGCCGCTGGGCGCAACCGGACGGGCAGATCATGTTCATCCTGGTGATCAGCCTGGCCGCCGCCGAGGCCAGTATCGGCCTGGCGATCCTGCTGCAGCTGTATCGCCGCTTCCACACTCTCGATATCGATGCTGCCAGTGAGATGCGCGGATGAACCTACTCTTTCTGACCTTCGTCTTCCCCCTGATCGGCTTTGTGCTGCTGTCGTTCTCGCGTGGGCGGTTCTCGGAGAACCTGTCGGCGCTGATCGGTGTCGGTTCGATCGGCCTCTCGGCCATCGTGGCCGCCTACGTGATCTGGCAGTTCAACGTCGCCCCGCCTGAAGGCGGCGCGTACAGCCAGCTGCTGTGGCAGTGGATGCAGGTGGGCGACTTCAAGCCCAACTTCACCCTGTACCTGGACGGCCTGTCGGTGACCATGCTCGGCGTGGTGGTCGGCGTGGGCTTCCTGATCCACCTGTTCGCCTCGTGGTACATGCGTGGTGAAGCCGGCTACTCGCGCTTCTTCGCCTACACCAACCTGTTCATTGCCAGCATGCTGTTCCTGATCCTGGGCGACGACCTGCTGTTCATCTACTTCGGTTGGGAAGGCGTGGGCCTGTGCTCGTACCTGTTGATCGGTTTCTACTACAGCAACCGCAACAACGGCAACGCAGCGCTCAAGGCCTTCATCGTCACCCGTATCGGCGACGTGTTCATGGCCATCGGCCTGTTCATCCTGTTCCAGCAACTGGGCACCCTGAACATCCAGCAACTGCTGGTGCTGGCGCCGCAGAAGTTCCAGGCCGGTGATTTCTGGATCGTGCTGGCAACCCTGATGCTGCTGGGCGGCGCCGTGGGCAAATCGGCCCAGCTGCCGCTGCAGACCTGGCTTGCAGACGCGATGGCCGGCCCTACCCCGGTATCGGCACTGATCCACGCCGCCACCATGGTGACCGCCGGTGTCTACCTGATCGCACGTACCCACGGCCTGTTCGCCCTGGCGCCCGACGTGCTGCACCTGGTAGGTGTGGTCGGCGGCGTGACCCTGGTGCTGGCCGGCTTTGCCGCGCTGGTACAGACCGACATCAAGCGTATCCTGGCCTACTCGACCATGAGCCAGATCGGCTACATGTTCCTGGCCCTGGGCGTGGGCGCCTTCGACGGCGCGATCTTCCACCTGATGACCCACGCCTTCTTCAAGGCCCTGCTGTTCCTTGCCTCCGGTGCAGTGATCGTTGCCTGCCACCACGAGCAGAACATCTTCAAGATGGGCGGCCTGTGGAAGAAACTGCCACTGGCCTACGCCAGCTTCATCGTCGGTGGTGCCGCCCTGGCTGCCCTGCCGCTGCTGACCGCCGGCTTCTACTCCAAGGACGAGATCCTCTGGGAAGCCTTCGCCAGCGGCAACAGCGGCTTGCTGTACGCCGGCCTGGTGGGTGCGTTCATGACCTCGCTGTACACCTTCCGCCTGATCTTCATCGCCTTCCACGGCGAAGCCAAGACCGAAGCCCACGCTGGCCACGGCATCTCGCACTGGCTGCCGCTGGGCGTGCTGATCGTGCTGTCGACCTTCGTCGGCGCTTGGATCCACCCACCGCTGGCCGGCGTGCTGCCGCAGAGCGTCGGGCATGCCGGTGGCGAAGCCAAGCACAGCCTGGAAATCGCCTCGGGTGCCATCGCCATCGCCGGTATCCTGCTGGCCGCCATGCTGTTCCTGGGCAAGCGTCGCCTGGTTACCGCGATCGCCAACAGCGGTATCGGTCGTGTGCTGTCGGCCTGGTGGTTCGCCGCCTGGGGCTTCGACTGGATCTACGACAAGCTGTTCGTCAAACCTTACCTGCTGATCAGCCACATCCTGCGCAAGGATCCGGTTGACCGCAGCATCGGCCTGATTCCGCGTTTGGCCAAGGGCGGTCATGCCGCCATGAGCAAAACCGAAACCGGTCAGCTGCGCTGGTACACCGCCTCGATCGCCATTGGTGCCGTGCTTGTGCTCGGTGCCGTTGTTGTGGCTGCGGTCTGATATGAACCTTGCGACTTTGCGAAAGGAATTGAGCCCGTCATGATTTTGCCTTGGCTGATCCTGATCCCCTTTATCGGCGGCCTGCTGTGCTGGCTGGGTGAGCGCTTCGGCGCCACCCTGCCGCGCTACATCGCGCTGCTGACCATGTCCCTGCTGCTTGGTATCGGCCTCTGGCTGTGGGCCAACGGCGACTACACCCTGGCGCCTGCGCCGGGTGCCGCGCCACAGTGGGCCTACGAGTTCAAAGTGCTGTGGATCGAGCGCTTCGGCATCAGCCTGCACCTGGCCCTGGACGGCCTGTCGCTGCTGATGATCCTGCTCACCGGCCTGCTCGGTGTGCTCTCGGTACTGTGTTCCTGGAAAGAGATCCAGCGCCACGTCGGCTTCTTCCACCTCAACCTGATGTGGATCCTGGGCGGCGTGGTCGGTGTGTTCCTGGCCCTGGACCTGTTCCTGTTCTTCTTCTTCTGGGAAATGATGCTGGTGCCGATGTATTTCCTCATCGCGCTCTGGGGTCACAGCTCCTCGGACGGCAAGAAGACCCGGATCTACGCAGCCACCAAGTTCTTCATCTTCACCCAGGCCAGCGGCCTGATCATGCTGGTGGCGATCCTGGGCCTGGTACTGGTCAACTACGGCAACACCGGTGTGATCACCTTCGACTACACCCAGTTGCTCAAGGCCGACCTGCCGGCGGGTACCGAATACCTGCTGATGCTGGGCTTCTTCATCGCCTTCGCGGTCAAGCTGCCGGTGGTACCGTTCCACTCCTGGCTGCCTGATGCCCACGCCCAGGCGCCGACTGCCGGTTCCGTCGACCTGGCCGGTATCCTGCTGAAGACCGCAGCCTACGGCCTGCTGCGTTTTGCCCTGCCGCTGTTCCCGAATGCCTCGGCCGAGTTCGCGCCGATCGCCATGACCCTGGGTCTGATCGGGATCTTCTACGGTGCATTCCTGGCCTTCGCGCAAACCGACATCAAGCGCCTGATCGCGTTCTCCAGCGTCTCGCACATGGGCTTCGTGCTGATCGGCATCTACTCCGGCAGCCAGCAGGCCCTGCAGGGCGCGGTGATCCAGATGCTGGCCCACGGCCTGTCGGCAGCGGCACTGTTCATCCTCAGCGGCCAGCTGTACGAGCGTCTGCACACCCGTGACATGCGTCAGATGGGTGGCCTGTGGTCGCGCATCGCCTACCTGCCGGCCATCAGCCTGTTCTTCGCCGCGGCCTCGCTGGGCTTGCCGGGTACCGGCAACTTCGTCGGCGAGTTCCTGATCCTGATCGGCAGCTTCGTCAGTGCCCCGTGGGTCACCGCGATTGCCACCTCCGGCCTGGTGTTCGGCTCGGTGTACTCGCTGATCATGATCCACCGCGCCTACTTCGGCCCGGCCAAGTCCGACGAAGTACTGGCCGGCATGGACAACCGCGAACTGATCATGGTGCTGGGCCTGGCGGTACTACTGATTGTGCTGGGCGTTTACCCGCAGCCGTTCCTGGATACCTCCGCCGCCACCATGAGTGGTGTGCAGCAGTGGCTCGGCTCCGCTTTCACTCAACTCGCTTCGGCCCGGTAAGAGCGCTATGGACCTGACGATTCAACACTTTATTGCGCTTGCGCCACTGCTGATCACCAGTATCACCATCGTCGTGGTGATGCTGGCCATCGCCTGGCGCCGCAATCACTCGCAAACCTTCCTGCTGTCGACCGTGGGGCTGAACCTGGCCCTGCTGTCGATCATCCCGACCCTCAAAGTGGCCCCGCTGGCGGTCACCCCATTGCTGACCGTCGACAGCTTCGCGTGCCTGTACATGGCGTTGATCCTGGTCGCCACCCTGGCCTGCGTGACCCTGGCGCATGCCTACCTGGGTGACGGCGGCAAGGGTTACCCGGGCAACCGCGAAGAGCTCTACCTGCTGATCCTGATGGCGGCCCTGGGCGGCCTGGTGCTGGTCTGCGCGCAACACCTGGCCGGCCTGTTCATCGGCCTGGAGCTGCTCTCGGTACCGGTATACGGCCTGGTGGCGTATGCGTTCTTCAACAAGCGTTCGCTGGAAGCCGGCATCAAGTACATGGTGCTGTCGGCAGCCGGTTCCGCGTTCCTGCTGTTCGGCATGGCGCTACTGTATGCCGACGCCGGCAGCCTGAGCTTCGACGGCATCGGCAAGGCCCTGGCCACCACCAGCCTGCCAAGCCTGATTGCCCAGCTGGGCCTGGGCATGATGCTGGTCGGCCTGGCGTTCAAGCTGTCGCTGGTACCGTTCCACCTGTGGACCCCGGACGTATACGAAGGTGCTCCGGCGCCGGTCGCCGCGTTCCTGGCCACCGCGAGCAAGGTGGCTGTATTCGCCGTTGTGGTACGCCTGTTCATGCTCTCCCCTGCTGCCAGCAGCGGCGTGCTGACCACCGTGCTGTCGGTGATTGCAGTGGCCTCGATTCTGGTCGGCAACCTGCTGGCGCTGACCCAGAGCAACCTCAAGCGTCTGCTGGGTTACTCCTCGATCGCCCACTTCGGTTACCTGCTGATTGCGCTGGTGGCGAGCAAGGGCATGGCGGTGGAAGCCATTGGCGTGTACCTGGTGACCTACGTGATCACCAGCCTGGGCGCGTTTGGCGTCATCACCCTGATGTCCTCGCCTTACAAGGGCCGTGATGCCGATGCCCTGTACGAGTACCGCGGCCTGTTCTGGCGTCGCCCGTACCTGACGGCGGTACTGACCGTGATGATGCTGTCGCTGGCGGGTATTCCGCTGACCGCGGGCTTCATCGGCAAGTTCTACATCATTGCTACCGGCGTCGAGTCGCAGCTGTGGTGGCTGGTGGGTGCGTTGGTGATCGGTAGTGCGATCGGGGTGTTCTACTACCTGCGCGTGATGGTCACCCTGTACCTGATCGAGCCGAACCTGCGTCGTCACGATGCGCCGTTGAACTGGGAGCAGCGTACCGGTGGTGTGATGTTGCTGGCGATTGCGATTCTGGCGTTCGTGCTGGGTGTTTATCCGCAGCCGTTGCTGGACCTGGTGCAGCATGCAGGTTTGCAGTTGCTTGGTTGAGTGCTGATGCACTGACAGGACACCCCGCTTCGGCGGGGTGTTTTGTTTTTGGCGATTGAACAACCAATCCCCAGCACCGCCGTTGATCTTGATCTTGATCTTGACCTTGATCTTGATTGTCCGGCCTGTCAGGAGGCCGAGTGGAGGTGTCGTGCAGGGGGCGGGGCGTAGCCCCTTCGGCGTTAGCCGAAGCGAGCGACTGTTAGAGTTGCGCAGCAACTCGGGTCGCGTGCCCCCTGGACGGCGCCGGAGGGAGGGAACCCGGAGCGAAGCGTAGGGCCGTATGTTTGGCCGGGGACCTTTTGGTTACTTTTGCGTCCTTGCAAAAGTGACCCGCTGTAAGAGCGGAAGGCGTCATTCGCAGCGCTATCCATGCCGGATAAACACACCAATCGGTAAAATCGACGACCGTGAACATATCCAGAGCAGATCAAAAGCATGACTGCACTACAGATCACCCACTGTGCTTCGTCTGATACTTGCAACGTCAGATACCCGCCCAACCGTTCCGGAACCCCTTCGATGCACCCCACCCTGCCCCGCTCGTCCCTCGCCGTATTGATCGCCTGCACCGCCACCGCCCAAGCCAACCCAGGCATCGAACTCGGCCAGGTACTGATCCAGGACCAGGAACACAACGAACTTCAGGACGCCCGTGAGCGCCTGCAGCAAATCCCCGGGGCCACCAACCTGATCGACATGCAACAGGTCGAACAAGGCCGCGTCGCCAGCAACCAGGACGTGCTCGCCTACCAGCCCGGCGTGTTCGCCCAATCCGCCGGCAACGACGGCATCAAACTGTCGATTCGCGGCTCGGGCCTCAACCGTGCCCCCGGCGCCCACGGCTCCGGCGTATACACCCTGTTCGACGGCCTGCCCCTGACCGGCCCCGGCGGCACGCCCTATGAACTGTTCGAGCCCCTGTGGCTAAGCCGCGCCGAGGTACTGCGCGGCGCCAACGGCTTCGCCCGCGGCGCCCTGGCCCTGGGCGGCGCCATCAATTACGTAACCCACACCGGCTACGACGCCGCGCCCCTGCAGGTACGGGTCGAGGCCGGCAGCCGTGGCTACGGCAAACGCCAGGTCAGCTCCGGCCAGGTACTGGGTGACCTGGACTACTACGTCGCCCTCACCGACTCGGAATACGACGGCTACCAGGACCACAGCAGCGGCAGCAGCAAGGGTATCGCCGCCAACGTCGGCTACCGCTTCAACCCCAACCTGGAAACCCGCTTCTACCTGCGTTACCGCGAAACCGAAAACGAACTGGCCGGGCGCCTGACCAAGGACCAGATCAAGCACCACCCGCGCGCTGCCAACCCGCTGTACCTGAGCCGCGACGCCAGCCGCCCGCAACCGGGCAGCACCTGGCTGGGCAACAAGACCACCTTCTACCTCGATGACGACTCGCAACTGGAAGCCGGCCTGGTCTACCACGACTACCCCATGGACCTGCGTGAAGGCACCAAGCGCCTCAAGGTGGCGTACACCGACGTCAGCGGCACGCTCAACTACCTGCGCCGCGACACCCTGTTCGGCCGCGAGAGCAAGACCACCCTGGGCTGGCGCACCACAAAGCACCTGCCCAACACCGGGGCCTCGGAGTTCGTGCGGGTCGAGACCGACCCCACTCAGCCCATAGGCACCAAGACCCGCGACTTCACCTACCAGGGCTCGGACAGCGTCCTCCACTTCAGCAACGAACTGGAACTGGTGCCAGACCTGTGGCTGACCAGCGGCCTGGCGATGATCTATACCCGCCGCGAAAGCGCCGTCACCTATCCGGCCAGCGGCGGCAAGGTCAGCCAGCATGACTGGGACTACGCCCCGCGCCTGGGGCTGCGCTACGACTTCAGCCCCGCGCTGCAGCTGTACGGCAACCTGAGCCGCTCGGTGGAGCCTGCGCACCCCTGGGCGCTGATCTGGAGCTCGCCAGCGATCAACGGCCTGCAGACCCAACCCATCGAGCTGCGCAACCAGACCGCCACCACCCTGGAGCTCGGCGCCCGCGGCGACTCACGGCTGGGGCGCTGGGACCTGGCCTGGTACTACTCGGCCGTGCGCCACGAACTGCTGACAGTGGAAACCGTGGCCGCCAGCAGCACCACCAACGCCATCGTCGGCGAGGTGAATGCCAGCCCTACCGTGCACCAGGGGGTGGAAGCCAGCCTCGACAGCCTGCTGTGGGAACACAGCGGAGTTGGCCGGGTGTCGCTGCGCCAGGCCTACACCTTCAGCGACTTCCACTACCGCGATGACGCGGCGTTCGGCGACAACCGCCTGCCCGGCATGCCGATGCACTACTATCAGGCGCAGGTGCGCCTGGACCATCCCAGCGGCTTCTATGCCGGGCTCAACACGCAGATGGCCTCAAAGGTGCAGGTCGACTACGCCAACTCCTACCAGGCCGATGCGTATGCCCTGCTGGGCGCAACCTTCGGCTACGCCTCCCCCCGACAGGACTGGACCACCTGGCTCGACCTGCGCAACCTCACCAACAAGCGCTATGCCGCAACCGTGACGCCCGGCTACGACGACAAGGGTCTCGATGCCGCACGCTCCACCCCCGGCGAAGGCTTCGCAGCCTACGTGGGCATGTCCTATAGCTGGAAGTGACGCTCGCCAGCGGCGCCTCAGGGCAGTTGCACCTGAGGCTTGGTCGCCACGAAAATCCCCCAGCTGGACATGAACAGCGCCGCGATCAACGGCCCGATGACGAAGCCGTTGAGGCCGAACACCGCCAGCCCGCCCAGGGTCGAGATCAGGATCAGGTAGTCGGGCATGCGGGTGTCCTTGCCCACCAGGATCGGGCGCAGCACGTTGTCCACCAGGCCGATCACGAACACCCCGAAGGCGGCAAGCACCACACCCTGCCAGATCGAACCGCTGAGCAGGAAGTACGCGGCCACCGGGCCCCACACGATGCCGGCACCCACCGCCGGCAGCAGCGACAGAAACGCCATCAGCACCGCCCACACCAGCGCACTGGGGATATCCAGCACCCAGAAGATGAACCCGCCGAGCGCGCCCTGGGTCACCGCCACCAGCAGGTTGCCCTTGACCGTGGCACGCACCACGCGATTGAACTTCAGTTGCAGGCGACGCTTCTGGTGTTCGGCCAGGGGCACCGCCGTGCGGATCTTGCGCACCAGCTCGGCGCCATCGCGCAGGAAGAAGTACAGCAGGTACAGCATGATGCCGAAGCTCACCAGAAACTCGAACGTGCCCTGCCCGAAGCTGAACGCCTGGGTGGCGAAGAACTGGCTGCCCTGCATCGCGCCCTTGGCGATCTTGTCGCGCAAGCCCTCCAGATCCCCCATGCCCAGGCGCTCCAGGCCATGCTGGGCCACAGCGGGCAGCATGTCCTTGAAGCGCTCGATGTAGCCGGCGATATCCAGTTGGCCGCTCTCGATGTTCTTGTACAGCGTGGCGCCTTCCTGAACCAGCAACGTGCTGATGACGATCACCGGCAGAATCGCGATCAGCAGGCACACCAGCAGCGTGATACCCGCCGCCAGGTTGCGCCGCCAGCCCAGGCGCAACAGCAACCGGCGCTGCAACGGCGCAAACACGATGCCCAGGATCACCGCCCAGAACACCGCGCCGTAGTAGGGCAATAGAATCCAGATGAAGGCCAGGGTCACCAGGACCAGCAACCACATCAGGGCTTTTTGCTGCAATACCGATTCGTTCATGTCCGCTCCTTTGCGCTCTGATGATTAGTGCGCGGCGCACTGCAGAAAGTGCCGTTGCCGTGGATCAATAAAATCGGTGGTGCAGGCGCGTAGCATCCGCGCTTTTGTCGCGACCTTGCCATGACCCACCTCGCCCGACCCGAACTGCTCGCCCCTGCCGGCACCCTGAAGAACATGCGCTATGCCTTCGCCTATGGCGCCGATGCGGTCTACGCCGGCCAGCCGCGCTACAGCCTGCGTGTGCGCAACAACGAATTCGACCATGCCAACCTGGCGCTGGGCATCCAGGAAGCCCAGGCCCAGGGCAAGCGGTTCTACGTGGTGGTCAACATCGCCCCGCACAATGCCAAGCTCAAGACCTTCCTCAAGGACCTGGAACCTGTGATCGCCATGGGCCCGGACGCGCTGATCATGTCCGACCCTGGGCTGATCATGCTGGTGCGCCAGCACTTCCCGGCCATGCCGATCCACCTGTCAGTACAGGCCAATACGGTGAACTGGGCCAGTGTCGCGTTCTGGCAATCCCAGGGCCTGAGCCGGGTGATCCTGTCCCGGGAGCTGTCGCTGGAAGAAATCGAAGAGATCCGCCAGCAGGTGCCGGCGATGGAGCTGGAAGTGTTCGTGCACGGCGCCCTGTGCATGGCGTATTCGGGGCGCTGCCTGCTGTCGGGCTACCTGAACCGGCGCGATGCCAACCAGGGCAGCTGCACCAACGCCTGTCGCTGGCAGTACAGCGCCACCCCGGCCCAGGAAAACGAGGTGGGTGACATCGTGCGCGAAGTCCAGCCGACCCTGGGCGTCGGCGCCCCCACCAACCAGGTGTTCGTGCTGCAGGAAGCCAACCGGCCCGGCGAAGACATGCCGGCATTCGAGGACGAGCACGGCACCTACATCATGAACGCCAAGGACCTGCGTGCCGTGCAGCACGTCGGGCGCCTGACCCGCATGGGGGTACACTCGCTGAAGATCGAGGGGCGTACCAAGTCGCACTTCTACTGTGCCCGCACCACCCAGGCGTACCGGCAGGCCATCGACGATGCGCTGGCGGGGCGTGAATTCGACCGTTCGCTGATGCTCGACCTGGAGTCATTGGCGCAACGCGGCTACACCGAAGGCTTCTTGCGCCGCCACGTGCACGACGAGTACCAGAACTACGAGCGGGGCAACTCGGTGTCCGAGCGCCAGCAATTCGTGGGCGAGCTGACCGGGGAGCGGGTCGACGGGCTGGCCGAGGTCAAGGTCAAGAACCGTTTCGGGCTGGGCGATCACCTGGAGCTGATGACGCCGCGGGGCAACTACCATTTCGACCTGCACCAGCTGCGGGATCGCGCGGGCAATCCGCTGGAGGTGGCGCCGGGGGATGGGCACACGGTGTACCTGCCGATTCCCGAACAGGTGGAGCTGGGCTTCGGGCTGTTGTTGCGGGATCTGAATACGTAGCCACGCTATCGCGGGTCAAGCCCGCTCCCACAGGTAGTGCGCAACCCTGGTGGGAGCGGGCTTGACCCGCGATGCAGCCGACGCTCAACGTGGGCTGCTGGCTACAGCTGCAGTATCCGTCTCACGTATCACCTGCACCTGGTACTGCGGGTCCGCCTTGATCTGCGCCTCGGTGAATGGAATGGTGTGCCAGTGCCCGGCCGAGAACGCACGGGTCTGGTCACTGGCATGCACCGACCCCGCCTCGCTGGACTGGGAAAACGCCAGCAGCCCCTGCGCGTGCGGCCCCTTGTCATCGAAACTGACCACCTGCAGGTAACTGGTGCCGCTGATCACGGTGCGCTTGCCCCCCTCGCCCGGCACGCTCTGCATGGCGTTGTACACCCCAAGGCTCGACGGCCCGCCATGCATCGGCGTGCCGTCGCCCGCCTGCTGGATCTGCCCCCACTGCACATTCGCACTCAGCCCGGCCTCGGCCACCTGCGCCTGCGACGCCAATGCCGCCGCACGCAC
Source organism: Pseudomonas palmensis (assembly GCF_017848315.1). Taxonomy (GTDB): domain Bacteria; phylum Pseudomonadota; class Gammaproteobacteria; order Pseudomonadales; family Pseudomonadaceae; genus Aquipseudomonas; species Aquipseudomonas palmensis. The sequence continues at coordinate 51,041 of NZ_JAFKEC010000002.1, read as the reverse complement.
GGCCCTGGCCACCTCGGCACGCTCCAGCGCAAGGCCGCGTGGGGTGTGCTGGGGGTCGGCCGGATCGAATGCCACGCGCCAGAACTCACCGTGCTCCTGCAACGCCTGCAGGATGTTCTGGAAGTGCACCAGGCCGATGCCACTGGCCAGGCCGGCCTTGCCATCCCACGCCTCCAGGCTGTCGCAAACGGCCTTGAGCTGCGGATCGGCCGTCGCGCCCTTGCACCACTGCAGCAGGTCGGGCAGCGCCAGCTCGGCCAGGTACACCTTGTCGTCCATGACCATGTGGTGCAGGTCCTGCGCGCTGATCTTGCCGGGGCGGTTCAACCGCTGCAGGGCAAAGCGGCTGCGCGGGCCCAGGGGCACGTCTTCGCGGCTGATGATCGGCGAGTAGCCGCGCAGCGGCTGCGCCGGGTTGACCATCCAGGCCGAATCGTTGGAGTGCTGTACGAAATCGCCACGCAGCAGGCTGGGCTGCAGTTGCGCGGGGAAGATACCGGGCTGCGCCGCTCGCGCATCGACCTTCCAGTTGCAGGCGCTGCGCGAACCGTCGAGCACGATCAGTTCCAGGCCCGCCGCCGGGTCGCTGCACTGCGCCAGCAGCGGCGCATCCACATAGGGCACCACCGACTGGTTCAGGTACAACGCCTGCCCGCTGGCATCCACTGCCAGGGTGTTGACCCAGGGTATGCCCTGCAGGCGCTGCACCGACTGCTGCAGGGCCTGCAGGCTGTCGGCCTGGTTCATGCTGTACCACTGCTGCAGCACGCGGGTGTTGCCCAGGTTGGCATCACGCAGGCTGAAGGCCACCTGCCCGGTCCAGTCCAGCCGCCCGGGCCACTGTACCAGCGGGCCATAGATCGTGCCGTACAGCTCGCGGGTGACCACCTGCTGCTGGCCGTCCTCAGCCTTGACCGACACGCTCACCGGCTGGCGGGTCATGGGGGTGGACACGCCGTCGAGCAGGTAGCGGGTCGAGTCTTTCGGGTCCAGTTGCAAGCGGTGCAAGGTGAAGTGCCGGGAGGTGTCGACAGTGTGCGTCCAGGCCAGATGCCGGTTGAAACCGATGTTGATCAGCGGCAGGCCGGGCAACGCGGCGCCCATCACGTTCAGCTTGCCGGGGATGCTCAACTGCATCTGGTAGAAGCGCATGCCACCCACCCACGGGAAATGCGGGTTGGCCAGCAACAGGCCACGGCCATTGGCCGAACGCTCGTGCCCTATCGCCACCGCGTTGCTGCCGCGCTCAAGCGCAAAGTTGGCCTGGCGCGCCTGGGCCACACTGAAGGCCGCAGCCGGCAACCCCGCCGCTGCACCGGGGGGCACGGCACCGGCCACGGCTTCGACGAACTGCCCGGCCCCACCCTCGACCAGCAGGCGCCGGGTCAGCTTGACCAGGTCCAGGGCGGTGATGGGGCGCAGCCACTCGGCCTGCTGGCACGGGGCAGGCAGGCCCTGGGCAGTGCGCTCGACCAGCGCGCGGTTGTAGCCCAGCGCGTAGCCTTCGAGCAATGAACGGATCGGCGCCGGTTGCGCCTGCCAGTACGCAGACACCGCCGCAGGCGTGTTCAGCCAGGTGAAAAACACGTCGCTGGCCAGGTTTTCACGCTGCTCCAGGGTCTGCGCCTGCGGCCCGAAGAACCGCGAGCGCTCACCGTTGACGGTCACCACTTCGTTGGCCAGCAGGCACAGGTTGTCCTGCGCGTAGGCATACCCGATGCCATAGCCCAGGCCACGCTCATCGCGGGCCACGATGTGCGGCACACCGAAGCTGGTGCGGCGGATCTCGGCCCGGGCCTCGCCCGGCGGCGCCTCGCGGGCGTGGGCTGAACAACTCAGAGCAACCAGCAGGGCCGTCAGGCAGAACGAGGGGATCGAGCGATTGGCAGACACGCGGACTCCGGCAGCATCAGGGTGAACGAACATCCTGACTAGACGAATTTCATCATGAAAATTTACCGCTTTTGCGCCGCTCGTTCGTCTCTCTCTACATAAAGGCAATATTTTTTGCCTTGCCGATGCAGATTTGCCGCGCTCGTTCGTCTTATAGAGTGAGAGCACCACACGCAAACTGGACAAGCTCGGGAAAGGGAGTTTTCACATGTACAACCAGCAACAGCCAATCACACCGCTGCGTTTCAGACGCAAAGCCCACGCGCCGCTGCCGGAAAAGCCCGAAGCGGCTGAACCGGACCGCGCCGGCAACGAACATATCCGCGAACTGCTCAAGGCATTCGGCCTGCGCACCAGCCTGATCCGGCTGAAGGTCATCGATGCGCTGCACGCGGCCGCCAGAGAGGGGCGCAGTATCGGGGTGCGCGGGGTGCACAGCCAGCTCGAGCAGCTGGATATTCCGCTGTCGTTCCTGAGCGTTCGCGAAGTGCTCAAGCGCCTGTGCGTCGAAGGTGTGATCAGCCTGGGCAGCGACAAGTGCTACAGCCTCAACCCCGAGGCTCGCGCGGTGCTGGAACAGCCGGTTTCACGCTAGGCCAACGGCCGGGTGACGCCGGCCGCAGCCTCGCAAGCGGTCAGAACTTGACCTTGCGCCGCATGATGCCGTTCACGATCACGGCCAATACGGCTACGCCGATGGCGATGTACTGGAACACCTTTTCGCTGATCACGCCGGCGTTCTGCAGGTACGAGCCGCCCAGCATGATTGCCAGCACCACCAGGGCAACCAGGATCGAGTATTTCAGGCGTTGAGCTTGAGTCATTGAAAAATCCTTACGACAACGGGTTTGAGGGCCCTACTGCGGCCGGCGGCCATGATACAACGCCACGTCACGCAGGAGGATGTTTCCCGGTTTTTCCCGACGCGACAACCTGAAATCATCCGCCAGGTGTGCCCGTGCCCTGCGTTCAGGGTTGAGCAACCTGAACCACAGCGCTGGAGCAGGCTCGCCGTAGACACGCGGCCACGCCCTCCCTGGCGCCGCTGGTTCCTACAACAGACCACCGACTTCCTCACGCAATGTGTACGGAAAGACTACCTCCCCTGACCCGCTTGCTGCCTAGATCTCCCCTTGGCGGTTGACCGAGAATTCCTTCAGGCCACTTGGCAGTTCAACGCTGTCGACGTGGGGCGCGCCGCACCTGGCAAGGATGCTCAGGCACGGACGGCACCCGATGAAGTGGCCCCTTCGCTCATACCGCCAACAAGGAAGTCATCATGGAACTGTGTGACCTGAACAAGATCGACATCGAACAACTGCCCCAGTCACTGCAGATGCTCATCGAATGCATCGGGCTGGAGCATGCCTACCGCCTGACCACCATCTACGGCGGCCGCCCCAAGTACATTCCCAAGCACCGCGAGCGCACCACGCTGGCCGAGATCCTGCCAACCGAAGCGCTGGATGCATTGATCAAGCGCTACGCCGGCATGGCGCTGGAGATTCCCAAGGCCGACCACTTCAATCGCCAGCTGCGCAACCAGCAGATCCAGCAGGAAAGCTCCAATGGCCAGTCACGCAGCGTGCTGGCCGACAAGTACGGGTTGAGCCTGCGCCAGATCGGCAACATCCGGCGCCAGGAAGCGCACACGCGCTAGACACACCCCGCACACAACAACGCCAGGCGCGAGCGGTCGCGCCTGGCGTTGTTGTGTGCGCAGCCCTTGACTGGCCGTATCAGAAGTCGCGCTTGTAGAAGATATCCAGCGAGCTGGCGATACCGCTGGCAGCCTCCAGGTAGACCTTCTTGCTGAGCAGGTAGCGCAAGGCGATGGTGTTGGCCGGCTCGAACACCCCTACGCCGTAGCGCAGGCTCAGGCGCTCGGTCAGCTTGCCGCTGGCCACCACGCTGGTGTTGTCACCGCTGCCCTGGGTGTCGAGCTGGAAGTCCTCGATGCCCAGGCTCGATGCCAGGCTGCCGGTAATCCCCGCGCTGCCCGCCAGGCCCAGGCCCAGGGCCGCCTCCGCCAGCATGTTGTTGTCTTCGCCGGTATTGCCCAGCGGACGCCCCAGCACCAGGTACGACAAGGCCTGCTCCTGGCTCATCGCCGGCTCGGAAAACACCTGGGTGGTGGGCTGTTCGGCGCTGCCGCTGAGGCGGATGCCGGCAATCACGTCGTCGGTCTGGCGAATGGCCTCGATGTCCAGGTAGGGCTGGTCGATCGGCCCGGCAAACAGCAGGCGCGCACGACGGATGGTCAGGCGCTGGCCATAGGCCCGGTAGCGCCCATCGGCCAGGCTGAGCTCGCCACGGGTATCGAGGTTGTCGCCAATGTGCACGCGCCCCAGCAGGTTGGCGGTCAGGCCGAAGCCGCTGAATGCCAGCTTGTCCTGCCCCACCTCCACGTCGATGTCCATGGCCACGGCCATCGGCGCCTTGCCCTGCTCGGTCTGGTGGCCGACGATGACCGTGTCATCCGACACCTTTACAGTCGAAGGCGGCAGTTCGCGCACGGTGATCTTGCCCTTGGGCACCAGCACCTTGCCGGTGACCGCGAGCTTTTCGCCGATCATCTGGATCTTCAGGTCCGGCGCCACCTCCAGGTTGGCGTAGGGTTCGACGGTGACCGGCAGGCGCTGCCCCTGCAGTTGCAACTCCACCGCCAGGCCCTGGGCCCAGCCGATCTGGCCACTCAGGCGGCCCTGGCCGACCGGGCTGCTCTTCCACTCGCCGCCCAGTTGCACCTGCTCGCCTGCGATCTGTGCCCGCAGGCTGAGGTCGCTGAGGCTGATGGGCAACTCGGCACCCGACACTTCGCCATTGCTCAGCGTCAGGTTGCCGTTGACCTGGGGCGCCAGCAGCGTACCGGTGATCTGTCCGCTGCCGTTGAGCTGGCCAGCCAGGCGCTCGACCATCGGCGCGAACGGCCGGCCCACCGACAGGTCCAGCCCGCTCAGGCGGAAGTCTCCGCTCAGCGGCTTGTTGCGCGCCAGTGGGTCGATACGCGCCGACAGGGTCAGCTCGCCCAGGCGCCCGCCCACGAACTCCAGGCGCGTGTCCACGCGGCGCGGGCCCAGGGTGCTGTTCAGGCGCAGCGCCTGGTACGGGAAGTCCAGCCATCGATCCTTTTCCCGCACCCGCAAGGTGCCGCCACTGGCGTCTACCACGATCGACCCCTTGGGCCCGCTGGCCGGCAGGTCGAGGTTGATGTCGGCATTGAGCATGCCCTGCCAGGCGAAGTCCTTGGGCAACCACTGTGCCAGGCTTTGCAGCGGGAACTGCTTGAGGTGGTAGCGCAGGCGCGGGTCGGGCATCAGGCGCTGGTCTTCACCACACAGGCTGGCCTGCCCGGAGCGCCAGCAATGGGCGCCGAAATCCACCTGCCCATTGGCCAGGCGCTGCAACCTGGCCGGTGCCTGCAGCTGCCAGTCCTGCCCGCCCGCCTGCACCTGGCCGCTGGCCAGGCGTCCGCGCCAGTTGCCCTTGTCGAGCTGACCGTCCAGGCCCAGGTCGAGCTTGAGTTGCGGCCCATCGAGGGCCAGTTGCAATTGCTGCTTGCCAATGTCGCCCTGGCCTTTGGCGGTCAGGGTGCCCAGGTTGGTTTCGCCCAGGCGGATCGACCCGGCCTGCAGGTCGATCAGGGCACGCTGGGCGCTGTCCAGCCGGGCGTCCAGCTCAAGGCGTTGCACGCGGTTTTCGGCCTGGCCCAGTTGCTGGCCCTGCAAGGTCAGTTGCCCCTGCGGCGCCTTGAGCGTACCGGCCACATCAAGCCGGCCCTTGAGCTGGCCTTGCAGTTGCGGCCACAGCTGGCCCAGGCGCGGCAGGTTGAGGTCAAGCTGACCGGCCAGGCGTTGCTGCACACTGGCGCTGCCGTTGATCTTGTTGTCCCCCAGCTGGATCAGCAAGGTGCCCAGGGTCCAGTTCTCGCCTGCACCGTCGGCCTTGGCCTGCAGCACGGCGGGCTGGCCGCGCAATCGCCCCTTGAGGTCCAGATCGGCATTCAGGCGCAGCGTGTCGCCCTTGAGTTCGCCCTTGCTGCGCAGCGGGCCCGCCAGGGTGCCCGGCAGCTCGGCCAGCCAGTACGCCGGGTTGAGCGCCGACAATTCCAGTGCCGCGTCCCACGCCACGCCCTCGGCAAACTGCACGGCGACGCTGCCGGCCACCTTGCCCTGGCCGGCTTCAAGGGCCAGCTGTGGCAGGCTGACCTGGCCCAGGTCGCCCTTGAACGGGCTGCTGACCTTGAAGGCACCTGCCGGCCCGTCCAGGTCGCCACTGAAATCGCCCTGGTAGTTGCCGTCGCGGTAGTTGACCTTGGCGTTCAGGCGCCGCAGCGTGACCTGCGGAGCCTCGTCCAGCGGGTACAGGCGCAGCCACGGGAAGTCCAGCCAGTCGATGCTGGCATCGGCAACCAGACCGCTCTGCCAGTCGGCAGTGGCGCTGAGCGTGACACGCTGCTGCGCGGCGGCGCTCAGGTCCAGGGCGGCGATCTGGGCGCCCTTGGCATCCACCCGGCCACGCAGGCTCAGGCTGATCGGCCCCTGCTCGGCCGGCAGGCGGCCGGCGCCCACCAGTTGGTAACCTTTTGCCAGGTCGCCATAGGCACTGAGTTCCAGCTGCTCGAACTGCAGGGTGTCCGGCAATCCGGCCGATGGCTTGAAGCCGGTGGCGCTCAGGCGTACCTGGGCCGGCAGGTGCTCGGCCAGGGGCCGCAATTGACCCGCCAGGCGCCCTTGCAGGTAGCCGCTGCTATCGGCCTGCAGGTCGAGGCTTTTCTGCAGGTCGCCTTTTATCTGCACCGCCAGTTGCCAGGGCTGGTCGTCGATGGCCGGCAGTTGCACCTGACCCTGCAGCTGCAACGGCCAGTCACCCACCGGTTGCAGCAGGCCGCTGAGGTTCAGGCTGAGGTCTTCGCGTTGCAGGTTCAGGCTGTCGATCTGCAGGCCCTGGGCGGTCCAGTGTGCAGCCAGTTGCAACTGGCTCAACTGCTCGCTGCCGTCCAGATGCAACTGGCCGACCTGTACTTCGCCCAGTTCGATCGCCACTGGCAACTGGAGGCTGGGCAACTGCAGCGGCCCGCTGTCGGGCGCTGCCTCGCTGGGGGCGAAGTCCAGGTTGACCTGCCCGGCGCGCAGCTGGTCGATGCACAAGGTCATGCGCAACAGGCAGCCGGGCGACCAGGCAAACACCGGTGCAAGCACTTCGACCCGGTCCTCGCCCTGCTGCCAGATCAGCCGATCGGCCTGCCATTGCCCGCCAAGGCGGCCTTGAAAATTGTCCAGCTGCAAGCCCGGCACCAGGCTCAAGGCCCAGCGGCTGCCGGCCTGGGTACCCAGCAGGATACCCACGGCCAGCACCAGCACGACCAGCAGCGCCAGCAGGGCCAGCCCGCCGCGTTTCAACACCTTGCTCACAACTCGGGCCCCATGGAAAAGTGCAAACGTATGCCGCCGTCATCGTCCAGCGCCTTGGCCAGGTCGAGCCGCAGCGGGCCGACCGGCGACACCCAGCGCACACCGAAGCCGACGCCGGTCTTGAGGCTGGGAAGCTCCAGGCTGTTGAACGAGTTGCCCTGGTCGACGAAGGTCGCCAGGCGCCACTTCTCGGCGATCGAGTACTGGTACTCGGCACTGGCGGCCACCAGGTAGCGCCCGCCGATACGGTCGCCATCGGCGTTCTTGGGTGAAAGGGTCTGGTAGTCGTAGCCACGCACGCTCTGGTCGCCACCGGCAAAGAAGCGCAGCGAGGGGGGCACCGACTTGTAGCCGTTGGTGGCGCTGCCGCCGAACTGCACCCGGCCCAGGAAGCGGTGGTTCTGCGCCACGGTGGTCAGGCCCTTGAGCAGCACGTTGCCATGCAGCAGGTTGGTGTCGGACAGCAGCCCTTCCTTGGCCACCTGCGCGTCGAACTGCAAGCGGTAGCCGTTGTGCGGGTCGATGCGGTTGTCGCTGCGCAGGTAGCTGTAGCTCACACCCGGCATCAGCAGGGTGCTCAAGCCCGAATCGTCACCCAGACGGTACTCTTCGCGCTGCCACTTGAGCGATACCACGCGCTGCCAGCCGCTGGGCAGCTTGCTGTGCCATTCCGGGCCCACGGTGAGCAGTTTGCTGAGGCTGTCGGTACCGGCGATCTCTTCGTTCTGGTAGCCGCCGGCAAAGCGCAGCTTGTCGGTCAGCGGCGGGTCGAGCGGTATGTCGTACCACAGGCCGACGTTCTGGCGCGGCGCCGAAAGCTCGGTTTCCAGGCCATAGCTGTGGCCTTGCGGGTTGACCCAGTGGCGGGTCCAGTTGGCCTTGCCGCGCGGCCCGACGTCGGTCGAAAAGCCCAGGCCCAGGCCCATTGTGCGGGGCTTGCGGGTTTGCAGTTGCACCTCTACCGGGATGCTCTGCGCCACGGCGGCAGTGGGCGCAGCGTCGACCCGCACGCCTTCGAAGTAGCCGCTCGATTGCAGCGCGTTGTTCAGTTCGGCGATCAGTTCGGAGTCGTAGGGGGTGCCTTGCTTGAAGGGCACCATGCGTTGCAGCAGGCTCTCGTCGAACGGCGCGTCGCCTTCGAAGCGGACCTTGCCCAGCTGGTAACGCGGGCCGCTGTCGTACACCAGTTCGATGTCCGCCACACCCGCCGCCGGGTCGACCGCCAGGCGCTGGCGCAGGAAATGCCCGCTGAAGAAACCATAGCGCGAGGCCTGGTTCTGGATCAGCCGCTTGGCGTCCTCGTAGTTGCCATGGTTGAGCACAGCCCCAGGCCGCAGCGCCTTGCTCGAAGGAACCCGGAAGGCCGTCATCTCGCTGGCCGGGCCCTCGACGCGCACGGTCACCTCGCGCAGGCGCACCGGCTCGCCCGGCTCGATGCTGAGCACCAGTTGCGGGCCCTTGTCGGCCTTGGGCGAAGGTTTGACCTGGCTGTCGATCTGCGCCTGGTAGTAGCCCAGCGCCTGGGCGGCTTTTCTGGCCTGCTCCACGGCGCCGCGGCTGAAGCGTAGCAGCGCTTCTTCATCGCGGGTGCCAAGGCTGCCGATATAGCCTTCGACGTTGGCCTTGAGCTCGTTGTTGGCGGGCTTGATGCGTACTACCAGCTCGCTCTGTGCGTACACCGCGCAGCTGGCAACCCATAAAATCAACCCGCAGGTGAATCGTCCTGAATACGTCATAGGCGCGGATGCTACCAGAGCTTGGCGGTTGCCCGCAGCTCGCCGACGGTCTGATACATCACCCCTTCAGGCCTGTGCCTGGCGCAAACGCTGGGGATTGGGATGAAAAAACACATGCTCGCGGATTGGTCCTACAGCAATTTCACCGATTTCCAGGTAGCCCTGTCGCTTGTAGAACTCGAGGTAGTGGTCATTGCCGGTATTCAGTACCACCCCTTCGGACTGTTCGTCCTCGGCGCACCAGTCATGCAGCGCCAGCAGCAACTGTTCGCCATAGTGATGGCCCTGGAACTGCGGGTGAATGCCCAGGAGCGGCAGCACATGCACCGCGTCGCCCGGCACACAGGCCATGACCGCGGCCTGGTAGTCCAGGTAGCGCCGGGTACAGCGCAGGCCGGCGCTCAGCAGCATGCGCAGGCGCCACGCCCAGCTCTCGGTGATGCCCAGGCGACGCTGCGGCGGGGCGATCAGGGCAATGCCGATCAGCCGGTCCTGCACCAGCAGGCCCAGCGCCGGCAGGTCCTGGAAGAAATGCTGACGCACCAGCTCGCGTACCGTGGCGCGCACGCGATGGTCGTAGCCGGGGCGATCGGCCTCGAACAGGTAGCGGAAGGTCGGCTCATGCCGGTAGGCCTGGTACAGCAGCGAGCGCGCCTCACGGCTGTAGCCGCTGTCGAGCTGACGAACTTCGGCCGGTACGGCAGGGGTATCGGACATGGTGACTCTCCTGGTGGGCTTCAATGCCTCTTTCTGAGTAGTGCGCGCTGGCCAACGTTCCCTTTGACTATAGGCCAGGACGCCACGCGTGCTGACACGCCGGGCGCCATCGGCTAGCATTCCCGATTTGCTCAGGATTGCGCCCCCCATGAAGATCGTCTCGTTCAACATCAATGGCCTGCGCGCCCGCCCCCATCAACTGGCCGCGCTGATCGAAAAGCACCAGCCGGACGTGATCGGCCTGCAGGAAACCAAGGTGTCCGACGAGCAGTTCCCGCTGGCCGAGGTGCAGGCGCTGGGCTACCACGTGCATTTTCACGGGCAGAAGGGCCACTACGGTGTCGCCCTGCTGTCGCGCCAGGCGCCGCTGAGCCTGGTCAAGGGCTTCAGCACCGATGAAGAGGACGCGCAGCGGCGTTTCATCTGGGGCACCTTCGCCGACGAGCACGGCAACCCCATCACCATCATGAATGGCTACTTCCCCCAGGGCGAAAGCCGTGACCACCCCACCAAGTTCCCGGCCAAGCAGCGCTTCTACGAAGACCTGCAGGCCCTGCTCGAATCCCGATTCCAGAACGACCAGCCACTGGTGGTGATGGGCGATGTGAACATCTCGCCCGAGGACTGCGACATCGGCATCGGCCCCGACAATGCCAAGCGCTGGCTGAAGACCGGCAAGTGCAGCTTCCTGCCCGAAGAGCGCGAGTGGATGGCGCGCCTGAAGAACTGGGGCCTGACCGACAGCTTCCGCCATCTGCACCCGGAAGTGGCCGACCGCTTCAGCTGGTTCGACTACCGCAGCCGCGGCTTCGAGGACGAGCCCAAGCGCGGGCTGCGCATCGACCTGATCCTGACCTCCCAGGCATTGCTGCCGCGCATCAAGGCCGCCGGGGTCGACTACGAGTTGCGTGCCATGGAGAAACCCTCCGACCATGCGCCGATCTGGCTGGAACTGAACTGAGTCATGCGCTCGATGGCAGTCATTGGACTGTCATCGATCTGTCTTAATCTGCGCTCACCATCTTGAGTGCAGAGCACCCCCGGCAATGTTGCGATCTTTCTGTCTGCTGCTTGGCCTGCTGCCGGCGCTGTGCTGCGCCGAGCCGGCCAGCCTGCGCCTGCAAGGCTCCAATACCGTGGGCAGCGTGCTCGGCCCCGCGCTGGTACGCGGCCTGCTGCAGGCCCAGGGCGCCCGGTCGATCCAGACCCTGCCCGGCGCACGGCCCAACGAGGTGTGGGTGCAGGGGGTTTCGCCACAGGGCCAGACACTGCGCGTGAGCATTGCCGCCCATGGCTCGAGCACCGGCTTTGCCGCGCTCAAAAGCGGCGACGCCGACCTGGCGGCCACCTCACGCCCGATCAACGACAGCGAGCAGCAGGCGCTGCACGCGCTGGGCGACCTGAAAAGTGCCGACGCCGAACAGGTCATCGCCCTCGATGGCGTGGCCGTCATCGTGCACCCGGACAACCCGCTGCCCCAGCTGAGCACCACGCAACTGGCGCAGATCTTCGCCGGCCGCATCACCACCTGGGATGAACTGGGCGCCGGCAGCGGGCCGATCCACCTCTACGCCCGCGATGACCGCTCGGGCACCTTCGACACCTTCAAGGCCCTGGTGCTGGACGCCCAGCAGTATTCGCTGGCCAGCCACGCCAGGCGTTTCGAGTCCGGCGAGCAGTTGGCCGACGAGGTCAGTGCCGACCGCCAGGCCATCGGTTTCAGCAGCCTGGCGTCGGTGCACGGGGCCAAGGTGCTGGCCATCGTCGACGGCACCTCCCAGGCCATGCTGCCGACCCCCGCCCTGGTGGCCAGCGAAGACTACCCGCTGTCGCGGCGACTGTACCTGTACCTGCCGCCCGCCCAGCGCAACCCGCTGGCCAGTGCCCTGGTGGAGTTCGCCCAGAGCGCAGCGGGCCAGGCCATCGTGGCCAGCAGCGGGTTCGTCGCACAGCAGGTGCGGCCGGTCCAGGTACAGGCCTTGCCGGGCATGCCGGCGCAGTACCGCCAGTTGATCGCCAACGCCAGGCGCCTGAATGTCAATTTCCGCTTCCAGGAAGGCAGCGCCAGCCTCGACAACAAGGCACTGCGCGATGTCCAGCGCGTGCTGGAGTACCTGCGCGAACACCAGAAGCTGCAGCACAGCGTGGTGCTGGTGGGGTTTGGTGACGCCAAGGACGACCCCGACCGCGCCGCCCTGCTCTCGCGGCTGCGGGCCATGGCGGTACGCCGCGAACTGGTGCGCGAAGGGGTGAACCTGCGCGAAGTGACGGGCCTGGGCGGTCAGATGCCAGTGGCGACCAATGCCGCCGAAGAAGGCCGAATCCGCAATCGCCGCGTGGAAGTCTGGGTCTACTGACCCACCCACCCGGGAAACCATTTGTAACAGCCTCCCCCCTCACCCTTTCCAGAGGCGAGCTAGGCTTTGGCTCAGTGACACCGGGCCCCTCTGACGGCTGATCGCCGCCATGTCGGAGTCACAGTTGTTTTCATACAACTACGACGACAAGGAGGGGCTCATGAGCGCTCTGCCGTTATTTCTCTTCGACGACTTCCTGGGCACGGCCGTGTGGCTGTGGCTGGTGTTCATCACCCTGGTGGTGGCTCTGCTGGTCCTGGACCTTGGCGTGCTCCACCGTCGCCCGCACGACATCGAAATGCGCGAAAGCCTGCTGCTGTACTCGGCCTACTTCAGCGTGGGGCTGCTGTTCGGTGGCTGGGTGTGGCTGGAGCTGGGTGCGCAGAGCGCGCTGGAGTTCTACACCGGGCTGCTGGTGGAGCAGTCGCTGTCGATGGACAACGTGTTCGTCATGGCGATGATCTTCGGCTTTTTCGGCATCCCGCGCCGCTACCAGCACCGCGTGCTGTTCTGGGGCATTCTGGGCGTGGTGGTGCTGCGCGCCCTGATGATCGGCCTGGGCAGTGCGCTGGTGCAGGAATTCGACTGGATACTGTACCTGTTCGGCGCATTCTTGCTGTTTACCGGCCTCAAGATGCTGTTCACCCGCCACGAAACGCACCCGGACCTGGCACACAACCCGGTGATCAGGTTCGTGCGCCGGCACATGCGCGTGACCGATGACCTGCATGGGGCGCGCTTCTTCGTGCGCCTCAAACCGGCTGGCCAGCCCAGGGCACTGCTGTACGCCACACCGCTGTTCCTGGCCCTGGTGCTGATCGAGCTGGCCGACCTGGTGTTCGCGGTAGACAGCGTGCCGGCCATCCTGGCGATCACCCAGGACCCCTTCATCGTGTACACCTCCAACATCTTCGCCATCCTGGGCCTGCGTGCGCTGTACTTCGCCTTGGCGGCGCTGGTGCACCGCTTCGTTTACCTCAAGTACGCCCTGGCGCTGGTGCTGATATTCATCGGCGGCAAGATCTTCGCCCACGGCCTGATCGGCAAGGTGCCGCCGCTGCTGTCGCTGTGCGTGACGTTCGGGCTGCTGGCCGGTGGCGTGCTGCTGTCGCTGTTCAAGACACGAACGACGGCCGAGGAGGTGAAACGGGTGGAGTAGCCTCGGGCAGCGTGTCGAATACCCTCGCGGATCAGGCCCGCCCCACCCGGTCAGCAGGCGATCCGCGAGGGCATCGACGCGGGCTCAGTGCCCGCTGCGCAGCATCTCCCGGGGCACGTACTTGCCGATCTCGTACTTGCCGATCGCCGCGCGGTGCACTTCATCCGGCCCGTCGGCCAGGCGCAGGGTGCGTTGCATCGCGTACATGTAGGCCAGCGGGAAGTCGGCACTGACCCCTGCCCCGCCGTGAATCTGGATGGCCCGGTCGATGACCTTCAGCGCCACGTTCGGTGCCACCACCTTGATCTGCGCGATCTCGCTGCGGGCCACCTTGTTGCCGACGGTGTCCATCATGTAGGCCGCCTTGAGGGTCAGCAGCCGGGCCATGTCGATCTCCATGCGCGAGTCGGCGATCTTGTCGATGTTGCCACCCAGGCGCGCCAGCGGCTTGCCGAATGCGGTGCGCTCGGCCGAACGCTTGCACATCAGCTCAAGGGCACGCTCGGCCATGCCGATCGAACGCATGCAGTGATGGATGCGCCCGGGCCCGAGACGGCCCTGGGCGATCTCGAAGCCGCGCCCTTCGCCCAGCAGCACGTTGTCATACGGTACGCGCACGTTCTCGAACAGCACCTCGGCGTGGCCGTGGGGCGCATCGTCGTAGCCGAACACCGGCAACGGGCGAACGATCTTCACCCCCGGTGCATCGGTAGGCACCAGGATCATCGAGTGCTGCTGGTGACGCGGCCCGTCCGGGTTGCTCAGGCCCATGAAGATCATGATCTTGCAACGCGGGTCGCAAGCGCCGGAGGTCCACCACTTGCGGCCGTTGATCACCCACTCGTCACCGTCGCGCACCGCCCGTGCGGCCATGTTGGTGGCATCGGACGAGGCCACGTCGGGCTCGGTCATGGCGAACGCCGAACGGATCTCACCGCGCAGCAGCGGCTCCAGCCACTGGCGTTTCTGCGCCTCGCTGCCGTAGCGCACCAGGACCTCCATGTTGCCGGTGTCCGGGGCCGAGCAGTTGAACGGTTCCGGCCCCAGCAGCGAGCGGCCCATGATTTCGGCCAGCGGCGCGTACTCCAGGTTGGTCAGGCCGGCGCCCAGCTGCGACTCGGGCAGGAACAGGTTCCACAGGCCCTCGGCCTTGGCCTTGTCCTTGAGTTCTTCCATGATCGCGGTCGGCTGCCAGCGATCACCTTCGGCAACCTGGCGTTCGAACACCGCCTCGGCGGGATATACATAGGCGTCCATGAACGCGGTGACGCGTTCGCGCAGTGCCTGGACCTTGGGTGAATAGGCGAAATCCATGAGCGGTACCTGCTGGGAAAGGCGAGTGATTTAAGAGATCTGGCTTGGATGCTAGATCACCGGGCAAAATCCACCTAGCCTATTCTCGGCGTGTATAAACATTCATAACCGATATATGATCGGGCCATAACTCCAACAAGAGCGGCATCCATGAACCTCAGCAAGGTCGATCTGAACCTGTTCATCGTCTTCGATGCGATCTACACCGAAGCCAACCTGACCCGTGCCGGCCAGATCGTCGGCATCACCCAGCCTGCGGTGTCCAATGCGCTGGCGCGGCTGCGCGAGACCTTCAACGACCCGCTGTTCGTGCGTACGGCCCAGGGCATGGTGCCCACGCCCATGGCCCAGAACATCATCGGCCCGGTGCGCAATGCCTTGTCGCTGCTGCGGGTGTCGGTGCAGGAGAGCCGCATCTTCAACCCCTTGCAGGCCAACAAGACCTTCCGCATCAGCATGACCGACCTTACCGAGGCGGTGGTGCTGCCATCGCTGTTCCAGCGCCTGCGCCGGCTGGCGCCGAACGTGGTGATCGAGAGCTTTCTGTGCAAGCGCCGCGAGACCACCAAGGAACTGGCCGCCGGACGCCTGGACTTTGCCGTGGATGCACCGCTGAACACCGACCCGCAGGTGCGTCACGTCAAGCTGATGCAGGACCCGTTCGTGTGCGCGATGCGCCAGGGCCACCCGCTGGCCAGGGACAGCATCAGCCTGGAGGATTACCTGAGCCTGACCCACATCCAGATCTCCAGCCGGCGCAACGGCCTGGGGTATGTGGACCTGGCGCTCGGCAAGCAGGGGCTCAAGCGCAAGATCGCGCTGCGCTCGCAGCATTACCTGATGGCTTCGCAGGTGCTGCAGCAGACCGACATGGTGATGACCGTGCCGGAGCGCTTCGCACGGCGCCACCAACTGAACTACGTGAGCCTGCCGGTGGGCGACGTGCCGCCTTTGGAAACCCACCTGTACTGGCATGAAAGCACCGACCAGGACCCGGCCAACCGCTGGATGCGCGAGCAGATGATCGAGTTGTGCCAGGCGGTGGTGGCGCAGGACGAGCGGGAGGCACGCGCATAAGGTGCGGGCTGCGTTGCAGCCATCGCGGGTCGAGCCCGCTCCCACCCGACCTGCGCTGAAGCTGTGGGAGCGGGCGTGACCCGCGACAGCCATCCCCGAATGCCTGCTTGACGTATACGTCAACCAGCCAGTAGCTTAGCCGCATGCCCCCTTCCCCGAGCCATGCAATGAGCAGCCAGACCTACAGCATCTCCGACCTTTCCCGCGAACTCGACATCACCACCCGGGCCATCCGCTTCTATGAGGAGCAGGGCTTGCTCAGCCCCGAACGTCGTGGCCTGGAGCGTGTGTATTCGGCCCGCGACAAGGTCAGCCTCAAGCTCATCCTGCGCGGCAAGCGCATCGGTTTCTCGCTGGCCGAGTGCCGCGAGCTGATCGAACTCTACGACCCCACCAGCGGCAATCAGAAACAGCTGCACAGCATGCTGGCGAAGATCGCCGAGCGCCGCGCCCAGCTCGAACAGCAACTGCTCGACATCCAGCAGATGCAGCTGGAACTCGACACCGCCGAGGAGCGCTGCCAGCAGGCGCTGGCCACCACCCTGAACAATCAGAAAAACGGCCATTGAGGCCCACAGGAACCCTAGCCATGTCATTGCCTACCCATGTGCGTCTGGTCGAAGTCGGCCCCCGCGACGGCCTGCAGAACGAAGCCCAACCCATCAGCGTGGCGGACAAGGTCCGCCTGGTGGATGACCTGACCGACGCCGGCGTGTCCTATATCGAGGTGGGCAGCTTCGTCTCGCCCAAGTGGGTACCGCAGATGGCCGGTTCGGCCGACGTGTTCGCCAGCATCCGCCAGCAGCCCGGCATCACCTATGCGGCGCTGGCCCCCAACCTGCGCGGTTTCGAAGACGCACTGGCCGCAGGCGTCAAGGAGGTGGCCGTGTTCGCCGCCGCGTCCGAGGCGTTTTCGCAGCGCAACATCAACTGCTCGATCAGCGAAAGCCTGCAGCGCTTCGCGCCCATCATGCAGGCGGCGCGCGAACACGGGGTGAAGGTACGCGGCTATATCTCGTGCGTGCTGGGCTGCCCCTATGAAGGCCAGGTAGATGCCGAGCAGGTCGCCCCCATCGCCCGCGAGCTGCGCGACATGGGCTGCTATGAGGTGTCGCTGGGCGACACCATCGGCACCGGCACCCCGGGCGCCACCCGCCGCCTGTTCGAAGTGGTCGGCGGGCAGGTGCCGCGTGCCGAGCTGGCCGGGCACTTCCACGATACCTACGGCCAGGCGCTGGCCAACGTGTACGCCAGCCTGCTGGAGGGAATCAACGTGTTCGACAGTTCGGTCGCCGGCCTGGGCGGCTGCCCGTATGCCAAGGGCGCCAGTGGCAACGTGGCCAGTGAAGACCTGGTGTACCTGCTGCAGGGCCTGGGCATCGAGACCGGCATCGACCTGGACAAGCTGATCGACGCCGGCCAGCGCATCAGTGCCGTGCTGGGCCGCGCCAGCGGTTCGCGTGTGGCCAGGGCACGCGCTGCCCGGTAACGGTGCGCAGCAACAGGGCCAATGGGGGGTGAGTGTTACCGCCCCCACACCCGACAGGGAAAATCCGGGTAACACGGAAACAAATCAGCACAATTTCCCGTGGCGATTTTTCCATCAAACCAGCAAACCATTGATTTTATTGGGTTTTAAAAAGTTGGCACGGCACCTGCTATATCTTTCGTACAACAACAATAAAAAATGCGACAACCCAATAAAAATAAGACGTACCGGCTCTGACATAACAAGAACAACACGGCAGAGGCGCAGCTAACAGATTTTTTTGAAGTGGATGGCTTTTCGGGGGCGTGCCCCGCGACCTGACAGAGAACAATAAAACTACCCCAAGGTAGCGCCCGTCTCGGTTGGATCAGCAATGATAAAGGTCGATCAGCGCTCAAAAAAATACGTTTGCTCTTGATCCCGGATGGGGATCGCAACGCAACAAGAGGCAAGGGTCGCCAAAAACAACAATAGACCACCCTCCAATAATAAAAAGAGCACACGCAACAAAATTTGAGGGGAGCCCAGGCTCCCCTCAGTGCTTGCTGCCCTACTCGTTCTGCTGGTCATCCTCTGGCTTGCGCTTCTCCAGGCGGTCGACCACCCACGGCATCACCCCCAGCACCAGCAACGCCAGCACCGTGCTCACCAGCGCAGTGGCTTCGCGCCCCATGCCTGCGGCCACGCCGATGGCGGCGGTCATCCACAGGCCCGCAGCAGTGGTCAGGCCCTTCACATGACCCGCATCGTCCTCCTTGCCCTTGAGTATGGTGCCCGCCCCCAGAAAGCCGATGCCGGCGACGATCCCCTGCACCACCCGACTCAACGCTGCGTCGTCCGCCCCGGCCATGCGCGGCACCAGCACGAACAGCGCCGCACCGATGGCCACCAGCATGTGCGTGCGCACTCCCGCCGCCTTGCCCTTGAGCTCGCGCTCGAAGCCCAGCACCGCCCCCAGCAGCGCAGCCATCAGCAGGCGCACCGTCACCTGCGTCAGTTGCTTGGCATCGGTGATATCGGCGAATTCGGCAATCAGTGTCGACCAGACTTGGTGCCACCAGGCGTCCATGAGCAGCGTCCATCAGCAAGGGGATACTGGATGGACAACAGCCTGGCGCGCGAGTGCTGTCGACCGCTGATCGGCCACGCTCAGCAACCCGGCCGGCAACGGGGTCACAGCTGTAAGCCCCCCGTTCGAGGACACCGCCATGCCCATTGAAATCAACGAAACCACCAAGCGCTGCACCCTGATAGCCGACGACTTTAACATCGAAGGTGAAGCGGCAGAGGTGCAGATCATCACCGATGCCGACCTGCGCATGTCGATCGCGACCCTGGCCGGGCAACGGGTGCCGATCACCGAGGCAGAGGCTGACGCGCTCACCGTGGCAGGTGCGGTGGATAGTCGCAGGCATTTGAAGACCTCCGAGGAGGGCTCGATCATATAAGGGCTGCAGGGTTTCAAGCGATAATCTGATACGGTTTTTATCCAGATATCTGCACCTGTTATGCAAACAGATGGGACGCCATAGTGCTCTGGCCTGATCGAGGCCTGATGAGCGACGAACCATGAGCGAACGAATTCCCGTCCAGATCGTTGAAATTGCCGAGCCCTCCACGTTCAAGAAGAAGGCCGCCAGCAGCGACAGACACATCCACACCCGTAGCTTCACCGGCTTTTTCCGAAACCTGCGCCTGGGTGGCGCGGGTTTTCTGTTTCTGCTGTTTTTCGGCACCGTCTGGTTGAACTGGGACGGGCGCCAGGCGGTCCTCTGGGACCTGGCCGACAGCAAGTTCCACATCTTCGGCGCCACCTTCTGGCCGCAGGACTTCATCCTGCTGTCGGCGCTGCTGATCATCTGCGCCTTCGGCCTGTTCGCCATCACCGTGTTCGCCGGGCGCGTCTGGTGCGGCTACACCTGCCCGCAAAGCACCTGGACCTGGGTGTTCATGTGGTGCGAAAAGGTCACCGAGGGCGAACGCAACCAGCGCATCAAGCTCGATGCGGCGCCCTGGGGCCCCAACAAGCTGGCGCGCCGCGCAGCCAAGCACACCCTGTGGCTGGGCGTCAGCCTGCTGACCGCACTGACCTTCGTCGGCTACTTCACCCCCATCCGGCCACTGACCCAGGAGCTGTTCACCCTGCAGCTGGGTGGCGTCAGCCTGTTCTGGATCCTGTTCTTCACCGGTGCCACCTACATCAACGCAGGCTGGCTGCGCGAGGCGGTGTGCATGCACATGTGCCCGTATGCCCGGTTCCAGAGCGTGATGTTCGACAGGGACACCCTCACCATCGCCTATGACCCGCAGCGCGGCGAGTCGCGCGGGCCGCGCAAGAAGGACGCCAACCACAAGGCCCAGGGCCTGGGCGACTGCATCGACTGCCACATGTGCGTGCAGGTATGCCCCACCGGCATCGACATCCGCGACGGCCTGCAGATGGAGTGCATCGGCTGCGCCGCCTGCATCGACGCCTGCGACAGCATCATGGACAAGATGAGCTACCCACGCGGGCTGATCGGCTACAAGTCCGAGCACACCCTGCAAGGCGGCACCACCCAGTGGATGCGTCCGCGCCTGCTGGGCTACGTGACCGTGCTGGTGGTGATGATCGGCGCCCTGGTGATCGCCCTGCAGCAACGCCCGATGGTGTCGATGGACGTGATCAAGGACCGCGGCCTGTTCCGCGAGAACGCCCTGGGGCAGATCGAGAACATCTACACCCTCAAGGTCATCAACAAGACCCAGCAGCCGCAGACCTACCGCCTGCGCCTGGTGGACGCCGAAGGCTTCGAACTGCATGGCAAGACCGAGTTCACCCTGGCGGCCAGCGAGATGAGCGATATACCGGTCTCGGTGGCGATGCTGGCCGACCGTGCGCCCAGCAGCTCCCAGGAGATCAGCTTCGAACTCATCGACACCGACCAGCCGAACGTGCGCAGCCTTGCGCGCAGCCGTTTTGTCGCGCCTTTGAACCGCTGATCACATACACTCCGCTGAGTCAGACCGCCCAGAGCCATGATGAAACGCTACGAGAAATTCGCCGACGACATTGCCGAACTGATTCGCTCCGGGGTACTCGGCCCCGGCCAGCGCGTGCCGTCGGTGCGTTACGCCAGCCAGACCCACGGGGTCAGCCCGTCCACGGTGTTCCAGGCCTACTACCTGCTGGAGCGTCGCGGGCTGATCCGGGCCCGGCCGCGCTCGGGCTACTTCGTCAACACCCACGCCCCGCGCCAGTTCAACGAGCCGCAGATCATCGAGCAGGCCAGCGAATCGACCGAGGTGGACGTCAGCGAGCTGGTGTTCTCGATCCTCGACTCGATCAAGGACCCGCAGACGGTGGCCTTCGGTTCGGCGTTCCCCAGCCCCAACCTGTTCCCGCTGCCGCGCCTGGCGCGCTCGCTGGCCAGCGCCAGCCGCGAGATGGACCCGCGCATGGTGGTCACCGACCTGTCGCCGGGCAACCCGCAACTGCGCCGCCAGATCGCCCTGCGCTACATGGTCGGCGGCTTGATGCTGCCGATGGAAGAACTGCTGATCACCAACGGTGCGCTGGAGGCGTTGAACCTGTGCCTGCAGGCGGTAACCGAGCCGGGTGACCTGGTGGCCATCGAGGCACCGGCGTTCTATGCCTGCCTGCAGATTCTGGAGCGGCTCAAGCTCAAGGCGGTGGAGATTCCGGTGCACCCGCGCGAAGGCATCGACCTGGGGGTGCTGGCGCAGACGCTGGAGCGGCATCCGGTCAAGGCCGTGTGGTGCATGACCAACTTCCAGAACCCGGTGGGCGCGAGCATGCCGGAAGACAAGAAGAAGCAGCTGGTCGAGCTGCTGAGCGTGCACCAGGTGCCGCTGATCGAAGACGACGTGTATGCCGAGCTGTACTACGCGCAGCAGGCGCCCAAGCCGGCCAAGGCATTCGACACCGAAGGGCTGGTGATGCATTGCGGCTCGTTCTCCAAGAGCCTGGCGCCGGGCTACCGGATCGGCTGGGTGGCGGCCGGGCGCTATGCGCAGAAGATCGAGCGGCTCAAGCTGATGACCTCGCTGTGTGCATCGATGCCGGCGCAGGCGGCGATTGCCGACTACCTGCAGCACGGTGGCTACGACCGCCACCTGCGGCGCCTGCGCTATGCGCTGGAAGAGCAGCAGAACGCCATGCTGGCGGCGATTGCCCGGCACTTCCCGGCGCAGACGCGGGTCAGCCACCCCAGCGGCGGGTACTTCCTGTGGCTGGAGCTGCCGGAGCAGATGGACTCGCTGAAGCTGTTCCAGATGGCATTGGCCCAGGGCATCAGCATTGCGCCGGGGCCGATCTTTTCGCCGACGCGCCGGTTTCGCAACTGCATCCGCCTCAATTACGGCAGCCCCTGGACCGAGCAGTCGGAGCAGGCGATGGAGACGCTGGGGCGGATCGTGCGGTCGTTCTGAGGGGCTGGCATGACGGTCAACGCCCCATCGCGGGTCAAGCCCGCTCCCACATGACTGCGGTGATCCTGTGGGAGCGGGCCTGACCCGCGATTGGGTCGGTGCAGCCCCTTGCCCACACCCGCACAATCGCGCACCATCCCCTCCCGCACTTGCCCACGGATGGCCCCGGATGAAACCGCTGTACCTGCTACTGGCCCTGCCCCTGCTGCCCGCCTGCAGCCTGATCGGTTTCGTCGCCAAGGAAAGCGTCGTGGGCGCCACCAGCCACTACGGCTTGAGCAGCACCACGCTGATCGCCGAACTCCCGCCCAACCACGGCGTCACCTACAACGCCAGCTACGCCCCGCTCGACCCGTACCGCTGCACCGTGGCCTCCCCCGCCACCGGCGGCATGCGCTCGCGCCCCAACCAGTACCGCACCGACCAGGCCGATGCGCACCCCGACGCGCGCACCGTCACGTTCAGGATCCCGCTGACCTACACCATCGGCAGTTGCACCCAGCAACTGGACAACATCACAGTGAGCATCAAGTCCCCCAGCGGGCGGTACAGCCTGGCGGGGGTCAAGGTATTGCCGGCACTGCCCGACGGCACTGGGCCGGTGCGCGACGCAGACCCCGAGCTGGTTGTGCGCCGCCTGTGCGGCACGGCCTACCACATCGTGCCCGGGCATGAGCGCCACGTGCTGGCCAGGGACATCGACTGCCTCGCCGCCGACAGCCAGTGGCAACCGCTGGAGCGGACCTCCAGGCACCCCGGCCCGGTCGCCAACGTCGCCTACACCCAGCTGAACAAGACCGACCTGCGCTTCGTGTACCGCCTCATCGACAAGGAGTGGCCGCTTTACCCCGAGAACTGGTCACCGGTCGGCGATGGCATGAAGCCCTGCGCTTCACAATGGAAGTGGGTTGGCGAAGCCTCCTGCAGTTATCGTGACCCGACATTTTCGACTTTCGAGATGGACGGTCGTGAATGCACTCTTTATCCAGGCTGTACAGAGTAAGCCCGAATGGATATTTACCGAATTGCAAGGCCATTACTAAACTTAGCCAGAACCAAGTCGTATTCAAGATCTTTCTTTTCAGATGCCTGAATGTCTAAAGCAATACCAGTTAAAGCACGTCTAAGTGCATCCTTACTGGAGGCATAGTCCATCCTTTTTCTTATGGGGGCCGAGTCATCTGCGTATAGAGTAAACAAAATTGCATTTCGTCTCCCCTCAACGGTTTCAAACTCAAAGTCGACGACAGCATATCGCACTTCATTCGGGGTCAGCGCGCTCAGAAAATCCTCGTAGGTTGCGGACCTATCGCCTGTTGATTCAACAACAACCTCCTTGTAATCATCTGAGATCTTGAAAACAATATACCTAAACGCTTTACTTAATTTGAGCGAATTGTAAGCATTTCGACACTCATCCGTCACTAACACACCAGTGCTTGACATGGCCATCATCCTCTTCCGATTCAATCGCGTACCACGCCAACTAACCGCGAAGTCAGGCATCACCATACAACAGCGCCTAATCAACCGACACTGGCAAAGTTATCAGGTTACATACTGCTGAAAACAGGCTGCGCCCTGCTTACCTGCCAATCACCGCGCCTCCCCCGCACGCGGCTTGTAGAACAGGAACCTGGGAGTTTCGGCGGTCTTCAAGTACGTCCTGGCCCACGCGGGATGCACATGGCGGTCATGAAAGTACATCGCGCCATCGGTGCTGTCGGTCAGTTGCTGATTCAGCGCCTTGCGCGCGATTTCCTTGGCCACGGTGTACTGCACCGGCTCTTCCACATCGTCCGAGCGCCCGTCGCACCACCACGAGAACTGGCATGTACGCTCCTTGATGCCCTGCTTGACCACCTCGCACACGGTGCCCGGAAACCCTTCGTGCCCCAGCCGGTTCATCACCACGCTGGCCACACCCTGCATGTCCGCCGCCTCACCGCCCTTGGCCTCCCAGTAGAGGGTGCGCGCCAGGCAGGTGATCGCGTCATCCAGCGCGGCCTCGCCCTTGGGGTCGACCGCCTGCACTTCGCTGCGGGTGATGGCCTGGTCGCTGGGTACGCTGGCCTCGCGCCCCTGTTCGGCAGCCTTCTGCTCCAGCACCTGGGCCTTGTCTTCGGCTACCGCCGCAGGCGGCGCCGCGGCGGCAGAGCCCGGCAGAACAGCGATCAACCACACGGCAAGACAGCAAACTGCAGCGAATGAGCGCATGACCGAGCCTTCTTGTGAGCCTCTGATAGATGCACAGTAGCTGCAACCGGCGATTTGCGCCGCCCTACCCCAGCAGCTCGCGCAGGCGGTACCACAACATGCCCAGCGCCAGCAGTGGCGAGCGCAGGGCCGGGCCGCCGGGGAAGGTCATGTGCGGCACCTTGCTGAAGATATCCAGGCCCTGGCTATGCCCGGCGTGGATCGCCTCGGCCAGCAACTTCGCCGTCCAGTGGGTGACGTTCACCCCGTGCCCCGAATAGCCCTGGGCGTAGAACACGTTGGGGTGCTGCTGCAGGCGTCCCACCTGCGGGAAGCGATTGGCGGTAATGCCGATCTTGCCGCCCCACTGAAAGTCGATGCGCACATCCGCCAGCTGCGGGAACACCTTGAGCAGCTTGGGCAGCATGTAGCCGGCGATATCCGCCGGGTCGCGCCCGGAATAATGGCAGGCCCCGCCGAACAGCAGGCGCCGGTCGGCAGTAAGGCGGTAGTAGTCCAGGCCGACCTTCTGGTCGCACAGCGCCAGGTTCTGCGGGATCAGCCCGGCGGCGCGCGGTGCCGACAGCGGCTCGGTGGTGATGATGTAGCTGCCGGCCGGCAGCACCTTGCCGCTCAGGCGTGGCTCCAGGTCGTCCAGGTGCGCATTGCACGCCAGCACCAGGCTGCCAGCCCGCACGCTGCCGCGCGCGCAGCGCACCTGCACGGTGGGGCCATGCACCAGTTCGAGCACCGTGCTGTGCTCGAACACCTGCACCCCCAGCGACGCCGCCAGGCGCGCCTCGCCCTGCACCAGGTCGAGCGGGTGCAGGTG
Source organism: Pseudomonas palmensis (assembly GCF_017848315.1). Taxonomy (GTDB): domain Bacteria; phylum Pseudomonadota; class Gammaproteobacteria; order Pseudomonadales; family Pseudomonadaceae; genus Aquipseudomonas; species Aquipseudomonas palmensis. The sequence goes on along the minus strand of NZ_JAFKEC010000002.1, from coordinate 26,426 downwards.
GCCGGAGCCCATGTCCAGCAGCCCGCCGGCATACACCTTCGAGGCCACCACCTCGTGCATCTGCTGCGGCCCGTAGAGTCGGGTCTGGTGCCGATAGCCCAACGCCTCCAGGCTCTGCTGTTCAGCCTGGAACGCTGCGTACTGCGCCGGGGTATTGGCCAGCTCGCAGAAGCCCCAGCGCAGGTCGCAGTCGATGCCGTCCTCCTGCACCCGGCGGCCCACCACCTCCACCGACTCGATGCCGGCGCGTTGCAGGTAGGCCACCCCTTCCTGCCCCACGTAGCGGGCAAACCCCGACACCTCGTGGCCGATGCCGCGAATCAGTTGCCCGCCGTTGCGCCCGCTGGCACCCCAGCCGATGCGCCGCCCCTCCAGCAACACCACCGAAAGCCCGCGGCGAGCCAGTTCGATGGCGGTGTTGACCCCCGTGAAGCCACCGCCGATCACGCACACATCGGCGATCAGGTCCTGCTCCAGCGTCGGGTAGTCGGCCTGGCGTCTGGCCGTCGCTGCGTAGTACGAACGGGCGTGTTGCGCATTGCCATTCACGTTGTTCATTTGTTCGATTTCACTTTGCTCCACGAGCGGGTCATCAAACGCATGATGGCCGGCGTGGGGGTGCTTGAGATATACAGTTTGTCGAGCACCGCCTGGGGCGGATACACCTCGGGGTTGTCGACCAGGTCGGCGGCCATGTACTGGCGCGAAGCCGGCGTCGGGTTGGCGTAGCCCACCAGGGTGCTGACCTTGGCGATCACCTGCGGGTCCATCAGGTAGTTGATGAAGGCGTGCGCCTCCTTGGGGTTGGTGGCGTCGGCCGGGATCGCCAGCAGGTCGAACCACAGGTTGCTGCCCTCCTTGGGAATCGAATAGGCGATGTTCACGCCGTTATGGGCTTCCCTGGCGCGGTTGGCCGCCTGGAACACGTCGCCGGAGTAACCGAAGGCGATGCAGATGTCGCCGTTGGCCAGGTCCGTGACGTACTTGGAGGAATGGAAGTAGGTGATGTACGGGCGCAGCGCCAGCAGCTTGGCCTCGGCCTTCTTGTAGTCCTGCGGGTTTTCGCTGCGCGGGTCCAGGCCCATGTAGTTGAGCACTGCCGGGAACAGCTCGTCGGCAGAATCCATGAACGACACGCCGCACTGGCTGAGTTTTTTCAGGTTCTCGGGCTCGAACAGCACCGCCCACGAATCGATATGGTCGATGCCCAGCACCTGCTTGACCTTGTCGACGTTGTAACCGATGCCATTGGTGCCCCACAGGTAGGGCACCGAGTGGCGGTTGCCGGGGTCGTTGTCCTCCAGTTTCCTGAGCAGCACCGGGTCGAGGTTCTTCCAGTTGGGCAGTTGCGAGCGGTCCAGTTCCAGAAACGCCCCGGCCTTGATCTGGCGCGCCAGGAAGTGGTTGGACGGCACCACCACGTCGTAGCCGGTGCGCCCCGCCAGCAGCTTGCCCTCCAGGGTTTCGTTGGAGTCGAACACGTCGTAGATCACCTTGATCCCGGTCGCCCCCTGAAAGTCGGCCAGGGTGGTGGGGCCGATGTAATCGGTCCAGTTGTACACGCTGACGCTCGGCTGGGCCTGTGCGGCGGCCCCCCACAGCAACCCCAGGGCCACCGGCAACACGGATTTCAACAGACGCATATCGACACCTCTTCTGATTGTTTTATCGATGATCGGCAGGTCAGCGCATCACACGCTCAGCAGCAGGAACTCGCGCTCCCACGAACTGATCACGCGCTTGAAGTTCTCGTGCTCGGCGCGCTTGACCGCCACGTAGCCACGCACGAACTTGCTGCCCAGGTAGCGTTCGATGGTCGGGCAGTCTTCCATGTGCGCCAGCGCGTCCTCGATGGTGATCGGCAGGCGCAGGTTGCGCCGCTCATACGCACGCCCCTGCACCGGGGCGCTGGGCGCGATGCCCTCGACCATGCCCAGGTAGCCGCACAGCAGGCTGGCGGCAATCGCCAGGTACGGGTTGGCATCGGCGCCGGGCAGGCGGTTCTCAACGCGCATCGACTCGGGGCTGGAGGTGGGCACGCGCAGGCCCACGGTGCGGTTCTCTTCGCCCCACTCCACGTTCACCGGTGCCGAGGTGTCGGGCAGAAAGCGGCGGAACGAGTTGACGTTGGGCGCGAACATCGGCAACACCTTGGGGATGTACTTCTGCAGGCCGCCGATGTGCTGCAGGAACAGCTCGCTCATGCTGCCGTCGTCATTGACGAAGATCGGCTTGCCGGTGGCGCTGTCGACCACGCTCTGGTGCAGGTGCATGGCGCTGCCCGGCTCGTCGCCCACCGGCTTGGCCATGAAGGTGGCGGTGACGTTGTGCTTGAGTGCGGCCTCGCGCATGGTGCGTTTGAACACGGTGATCTGGTCGGCCAGGTCCAGGGCGTCGCCGTGGCGGAAGTTGATTTCCATCTGCGCCGGGCCGTCTTCGTGAATCAGCGTGTCCAGGTCCAGGCCCTGGGCCTCGCACCAGTCGTAGACGTCCTCGAACAGCGGGTCGAACTCGTTGGCGGCATCGATGGAGAACGACTGGCGGCCACTTTCGGCGCGGCCCGAACGGCCCAGTGGCGCCTGCAACGGCAGGTCCGGGTCTTCGCAGCGCTGGGTCAGGTAGAACTCCATCTCCGGTGCCACGATCGGTTGCCAGCCCTTGTCGGCGTACAGCTTGAGGACTTTCTTGAGCACGTTGCGCGGCGACAGCTCGATGGGGTTGCCCTGCTTGTCGAAGGTGTCGTGGATCACGATCGCGGTGGGCTCCAGCGCCCAGGGTACCGGGTAGATGGCCGTCGAGTCGGGGCGGCAGAGCATGTCGATGTCGGCCGGGTCGAGCAGGTCGTAGTAGATCTCGTCCTCGACGAAGTCGCCGGTCACGGTCTGCAGCAGCACACTTTCCGGCAGGCGCATGCCTCGCTCATGCAGGAACTTGTTGGTGGGGGCGATCTTGCCGCGGGCGATACCGGTCAGGTCGGTGACCACGCATTCCACTTCAGTGATCTTGTGTTCTTTCAGCCAGGTGGACAGCTGATCGAAGGGGGTATTCATGAGAACCTCGTTGTCGTGATGCAGGGCATGCGCAAGGGTGTGTGTGGCGCGGGCGGGCAAGGCCTGGCTTCCCCTGCGCCGCGTTGAGGTCTATCTTGGTGCCGCAGCTGCGGCTGCATCTATCCACTTTGAGCAGAAGAAAATGCACCAAAGCAGTGCATTCAGAGGTTCTCATGACAACCCCGTCGCCCTTGCGGGTACAGGCCTTCACCAGTGCCGATGTGGTCGAACAGGTACGCGCCACGCCAGGCTGGGCACAGCACTACCAGCAGATGTCACCCGGGCACTTTGCCGGGATGGTGCGCTGCCTCGACCTGCAGGGCGTGGAGGTGTACGAAGAGCGCATGAACACCCGGGTGGAGCAGAGCTTCAGCGCCCCCGGCGGTTCGCTGTCGTTCTGCTTCGACCGCAGTGACAACAGCCTGTACGTGCTCAATGGCGAAAGCCGCAACATCTGGATCACCCCCGAGAACTACCAGGAAGTGGCCGTCGTGTTCGGCCCTGCGTTCGTGCGTGAGCACGGCGTGGACGTTGCGGCGCTCGAAGGTCTGTTCATGGCACCGCTCAATTCCCAGCGCAATGCCTTGTTCAGCGGCTGGCTGAGCAGTACCCTGACGCGCCTCTCGCAGAGCGAGGACGCGCCGTGCCAGCAGGTGCTGGCCAGGCAGTTGCTGGACGATTGTCTGTACATTCTCGACACCGCCTCGGTGTGCCTGGACCGCGGCGAGCTGTGGCGGCGCACCGAGGAGCGCACCATCATGCGCAAGGTCAGCGAATGGGCGGCGGATTCGCCGGAGGAGTCATTGAACCTGCTGCAACTGGCGCAGGTGGCCGGCAGTTCGGTGCGTCAGTTGCAGCATGCGTTCAAGGCGTACACCGGCATCACGCCCAGCCACTGGCTGCGCCTGCGCCGCCTCAATGGCGCGCACCGCGAGCTGCTGACCGCGCGCGGCCACACCGTGGCGGAAGTGGCAATGCGCTGGTCGTTCTGGCACCTGGGGCGGTTTTCCAGCAGTTATCAGGCGCTGTTCAAGGAGTTGCCCAGTGAAACCCTCAAACGACGCAAGGAGACACGGTATGGCTTTTGACTGGCATGGCGGGGTGATTACCCGGGAGACACCGGTGGGCGAGGATTACCGCAACACGCAGAACGTGCGGCGGTTCATGCGTGAGCAGTGTGGCGAGGATTTCAGGTTCGACCGGCCGTTGATGGCGTGGATAGTCGATGGTACGGCGCGGACGATGGGGGATGTGGTGGATGAGTGGGCCAGACGTCGTAGTGCTTAGCTGAACCCGCGACATCCCTGCGCAAGTACCCACTGGCAGCCCAGGCTGGTATTGTGCCGCCCTGCAAACCCAACTGGATGACTGTGAGGAAATGACGTTGAACGCTGATGCGAACATGACCGGGGACCTGTTCGAAGTCGACAAGCGCCTGGGCCTCAAACCCGTGGTGGACTTCAACACCTACCTGCGCGCCGCATTCGCCGACGGCGCCTGCGCATGCAGCCGCTGCCTGGAAAACAAGGGCGACGAGAGCGGCTACGCCTTCGCCCATACCTTCGACTTCCAGGGCCAGGTCACCCATCGCCGCTTCGCCACCACCACCGCCAGCGATGTGCTGATGGTCCTGAAAAAAGCCTGGCTGTCCTACACCAAGGCCGAACTGGATGTCAGCGGCAACCTGGACCTGGACGCCATCAAGGCCTTCGTCGAGCCACAGCTGCACAAACGCCTGGTGCCACTGTTCGTCGCCAGCGGGCTGGTTGTCGAGGTCGACGGGCAACTGGTGCTGCAAGCCCAGGCCGCCGCCTGACGGCCATGCCTGGGGCGCGTTGCCGGCAGAGCCGGCAACGCGCCCTGGCGCAACCCGCGCGCGATTGCACCCCCGCGCAGGCTACACACAGGCATTGCGACACTGTAGTATTGAGAACTATTCACATTCACTGTCGAGTCGTTCCCGGTGCACACGCCTTCCTCCAAGCTCGGCTTCTTCTTCAGCGACCACCACCGCTGGCTGCTGCAACACATCCAGAAGCGCCTGCGCAACCGCGCCGACGCCGAAGACACGGCTGCCGAGGCGTTCTGCCAATTGCTGGTGGCGCGGGTTGATCCGGACAGCATCCAGCAACCGCGGGCCTTTCTGTCGACCATCGCGCGCCGGCTGATCTTCGACCGCCACCGCCGCCGCCAACTCGAAAATGCCTACCTGGAACGCCTGTCGAGCCTACCCGAGCAGGTAGCGCCCTCCCCGGAGGAACAACTGCTGCTGGTCGAAGCGCTGGTGGCCATCGACCGAGCGCTCACCGGCCTGCCCGCGGTGGTCAAGGCAGCCTTCCTCTACAGCCAGCTCGATGGCCTGAGCTATGTGGAGATCGGGCGCAAGCTCGCGCTGTCGGAACGCACCGTCAGCCGCTACATGAAACAGGCCCTGCGCCAGTGCTACCTGGCCGAGATGGCACCATGAGCAAGGCCCGCCTCGACCCGGCCGCGGAGCAGGCCATCGACTGGATGGTGCGCCTGAGCGCCGACCGCAACGACACCCGCCTGCACGCCCGTTTCGATACCTGGCTCAACAGCGACCCGGCCCATGCCCAGGCCTGGGGCCGGCTGCAGGAGCGCCTGGGTGGCGCGTTCGGCACCGTGCGGGCGCTGGACCAGCGCCTGCCCGGCCAGGCCGGCGAAGCCCGGCGCGTGCTGATGCAGCCCGGCACCTCCCGGCGCGATGTGCTGCGCGCCATCGGCGGGCTGGGCCTGCTGGGCGGCGGGTTGTGGCTGGCGGCGCGCAGCGAGGTCGGCACCACGCTGATGGCCGACCTGCACACCGGTACCGGCGAGCGGCGCACCCTGGAACTGGAAGACGGCAGCCAGCTGAGCCTGAACGCTAGCACTGCCGTCGACCTTCAATTCGATGCCCACCAGCGCCTGGTGCTGCTGCGCCAGGGCGAACTGGTGATTGAAGTGGCACCCGACCCGCAGCGCCCCCTGCGCGTGCGCACCGCCCAGGGCGAAATCCGCGCGCTGGGCACGCGCTTTCTGGTCAGCCAGCAGCCCGACGCCACCCGCGTGGTGGTGCTGCAGCATGCGGTGCGCGCACGCCTGCACGATGGCAGCGAACTGGACCTGCAGGAAGGCCAGGCCGCCCTGCTGCACGCCCAGCGCATCGAGCGTCTGGGCCGTGACGAGCGTCACCGCGCCGACTGGCTGAACGGGCACCTGAATGTACTGGATGACCCGCTGGATGCAGTGGTCGACGCGCTGCGCCCCTACACCCGCGGCTTCGTGCGGGTCGCGCCGCAGGTGCGCAACCTGCGCGTGCAAGGGGTGTTCCCGCTCAACGATCCGCAGCGCAGCTTCGGTGCGCTGGCCGAAACACTGCCGATCGAGGTACGACACTACGGCCCGTGGTTGACCCTGATCGGCCCGAAAAGCTGAGCCCGAGAACCCTCTGAAAAGTTTTTATGAAAAACAATCGCATTTGTGTCCGGTTTTCATTTCTTATCCCACCTATCTCCTGACTGCACACACAATCAGGAGAATTCCGTGCTCAACCCTTGGTCCCGCGCCCTCCCCGTCGCCGTTGCCCTGGCCACCCTGAGCTGCGCCGTGTCTGCCCAGCAGCAGGCACTTGCGTTCAACCTGCCGGCCGGCCCGCTCGCCGCCACGCTCAATGCCATCGCCAGCCAGAGCGGCCAGATCATCTCCCTCGACCCGGCCCTGGTGCAGGGCAGACAGGCCCCGGCCGTCCGTGGGCAGATGAGCGCCGAGCAGGCCCTGCAGGCCGCACTGGCCGGCAGCGGGCTGCAACTGCTGGTGACCGGCAGCGGCCACTTCAGCGTGGTGCCGGGGGTAGACACCGCAGGCGCACTGGAGCTGGGCGCCACCAGCATCACCGAGGTGCGCAACCTGGCCACCACTGAAGGCTCGAACTCCTACGCAGCGCGGGTCACCACCATCGGCAAGGGCGAACACACGCTCAAGGAAATCCCCCAGTCGGTCAGCGTCATGACCCGCAAGCAGATGGACGACCAGGGCCTGACCAACCTCAAGGACGCCGCCAACCAGACCACCGGCCTGGTCGGCCAGCAAGGCGTGGGCAAGGGCATGATCCTGATGTCGCGCGGTTTTCAGATCGACGACTGGCAGTACGACGGCGTGCCGATTCCGCGCAACACCTACTCGCTGGGCAACTGGGCGACCCAGGACCTGATCTTCTTCGACCGCATCGAGTTCCTGCGCGGTGCCTCGGGCCTGCTGCAGGGCACCGGCAGCCCGGGCGGCGCGATCAATCTGGTGCGCAAGCGCGGGCAGGACAAACCCACCGTGACCGTCACCGGCAAGGCCGGCTCCTGGGACCACTACGGCCTGCAACTGGACGCTGGCGGCCCGCTGAACCAGCAGGGCACGATCCGCGGGCGCTTCGTCGCCGACGAAGACCAGAGCCAGTCGTTCATCGACTACGAGTGGAGCAAGACCCACTCGCTGTACGGCGCGCTGGATTTCGACCTGAGCCCGGACACCACCGTGGGTGTGGGCGTGAGCTACGCGGACAACACCTCACGGCCCATGCTGCGTGGCCTGCCGCGCTATGCCGACGGACGCCCTGTGGACGTGCCGCGCTCGACCTATACCGGCGCGCGCTGGAACCACTCGGAAATCGACGTGACCACGGTGTTTGCCGACCTCGACCACCGCTTCAACGACGACTGGAAGGTGCATGCCGCCGCCGTGCACATGAGCGAGAGCAACGACTCGCTGCACCAGCGGGTGCAAACCACCGGCCAAGGGCTGAATCCTGACGGCAGCGGTGTCCAGTATGCCAACTGGTACACCGACTTCGACTCGACCAAGGTGGGTCTGGACGCCTACGTCAACGGCCATTTCGAGACGCTGGGGCTGCAACAGGAACTCATCCTGGGTGGCAACTATTCCCAGCTCAAGACCGACGATGTGTTCGCGCGCACCTTCATCAACGGCGGCAATATCTTCGATATCGACCACGACCGCCCCAAACCCAGCTACGACAGCCTGATGCGTGACGGCGGCCGAGCCACCGCAAGCGAATATGACGTGCGCCAGAAAGGCCTGTACGGCAGTTGGCGGGTCAAGCTGGCCGAGCCGTTGACCGTAGTGCTTGGCTCGCGCGTGAGCTGGTACGACTTCCGCTACTCCTCAGTCATCACACAGGGCAACACGGTGACGGTCGCTGACCCAAGCGTCATGACCGAAACCGGTGTGGTTACCCCCTATGCCGGCATCATCTATGACCTGACCCAGGAATGGGCGGCCTACGCCAGCTACACCGACGTGTTCCAGCCGCAGAGCGAACTCGATGCCGCACAATCGGTGCTGAAGCCGATTGTCGGCAGCAACTACGAAGTGGGCCTCAAGGGCGAACTGATGGATGGCCGGGTCAACACCTCGTTCGCCGTGTTCCGCTACGACCAGAACAACCGAGCGATCACCGACGCTTCTGCGCAATGTGGCTCCGGCGATTGCTCGAAAGCGTCCGGCAAGGTGCGCAGCCAGGGTTTCGAAGCCGAAATCAGTGGCGAAGTGATGCCCGACCTGCAGCTGTTCGCCGGGTACACCTACACCACCACCACGTACATCAAGGACCCGGAGAACGAAGGCAAGATCTTCAACCAGTGGACCCCCAAGCACATGCTGCGGGTATGGAGCGACTACCGTTTGCCGGGCGACTGGAGCCGCGTAAGCGCGGGCCTGGGCTTCAGCAGCCAGAGCCACACACTGGGTTACGAGAGTACGTTTGATGTGCCCGGTTACACGGTGTGGAATGCACGCCTGGCCTATCAGCTGACGCCTGAGGTGAGTGTGGCAGTCAACGCCAACAACCTGTTCGACAAACACTACATTGCCTCGGGCTACAACCAGCTCGGCGGCAACAACAACTACGGCGAGCCGCGCAACATGATGTTCAGCGTCAAGTACACGCCGCAGTTCTGACGCGCCTGCTTCGCCGGCAAGGCCGGCTCCTGCACGGCCTGTAGGAGCCGGCCTTGCCGGCGAATGCCCCGACGCGGTGTCACCTGCCCAGCGCCCTGGCCATCACGATGGTGCGCTCTTCCCCCTCCACCACCTCGCGTACCACCGCATACCCCAACCGCGCATAGAACGCCTGCGCCGTCAGCGAGGACGGTACCCGCAGCGCCTGCACCCCCGACGCACCGGCCAGCTCTTCAACATGCAGCATCAAGGCCCGACCGATGCCCAGCCCCTGCCGGTCCGGCGCCACGAACACCGTGCGCACCACGTCCCCCTCCAGGCTCGCGGTACCCACCACCTGCCCGCCCAACTGCGCCACCACCACCTGCCGGCGCGCCATCAACCCCAGCAGCGCCTCGGGGGAAAAACTCTGCTCCACCCGCGCAATCACCGCCGGCGAATAATCCTGGCTGTTGCTCGTGCGCAAGGCCTGGACAATCACCCGGCTGATCGCCGGCGCATCCGTTTCCAGTGCTTGGCGCACCTGACATGTTTCGCTCATCACCGCCCCACTCCAGCCACCCTGCATTTGAGAATGAATGCTATTATCGCCTTCCTTTTTTCGACACCCGAGCCCTGTCTTGTCCGCGCCCACCCGCTACCTGCTGAGCGACTTCCATGCCCTGGGCCAGCGCTACGACGTGCACTATAGCCTGCCCGAAGGCGACGGCGGCGAGGACGATCCGTGCCTGATGCAGGGCCATATCAGCGAACATCGCCTGGCCCCCGGCTTCAGCCTGGTGAACTCCGACGTGCAGGCCTTCCACACCTACCGCGCCGATTCGCTGGACATGCCCGACCTGACCCTCGCGCTGGTACTTCAGGGTCAGGCCTCGATCACCTACACCCGCACCCAGCCCCTGCAACCAGGCGCCTGCATCACCGCGCTGTGCGGCGATGGCCGGCCGATGTCGGCACTGCACCGCGGTGGCGCGCACCTGCGCGGGCTCAACCTGTCGCTGCGCCGCCCGCAGGATGTGGGCGAAGAGGCCTTGGCCGAGCTGATCGAGGCCCGCCTGCGCGGCCACGGCTCGGCCCTGAGTTGCTGGGCCCTGCCGGCGCACCTGCTGGCGGGCATCGAAGACATGTTGTCCGGTCGCTGGCAAGGCACCCTGCAGCACCTGTTGTGCCAGGGCCTGAGCCTGCAACTGCTCAGCCACGGCCTGGCCAGTTTCGACAGCCTGCCGGCCCCTTCGCCGGGCCTGTGCCCACGCGACCGGCTGATGCTCGAACGGGTGCGCGAGCACCTGCACCAACAGCCCGGCGACGAGCACGACCTCAACGAACTGGCGCGCCTGGCCTGCATGAGCAGCAGCTCACTGCGCAGCAAGTTCCGCGCGCTGTACGGCGAAACGGTGTTCGGCTACCTGCGCAACCGGCGCCTCGACCAGGCCCGCCAGTTGCTCGAACAGGGCTGGCAGATCCAGCAGGCCGCCCACCATGTCGGCTACCGCCACGCCAGCAATTTCGCCACCGCGTTTCGCCAGCGCTTTGGCCACGCCCCCCGCGAAACCGCCTGAAGTTCCCCACCCGACGCACGCTTTGGCAGCGCCCATAAGCAGTCTGGCATCTGCCAAACGTGGCCCCGCAAGCAACTGTGAATAATACGCAGACGATAACGATACTCTGCGGAGAACGATTCCCATGCAGCGCCGCCTTGCCCCCTCTACCCGACCGATCAGCAGCGTGCGTATCGCCCTGCTGGGCGGGGCCTTTGTCTCCCTGATGGCCAGTGCCGAGGAGTCCGCCGAAAAGCCGGTGCTGACACTGCAGGCCACCGACGTACAGGGCGAGGCGTACCGGCCGCAGACCACCGAAGGCAGCGCCAGCTACACCACCGGCGCGATGTCCACCGCCATCGGCTTGCCGATGTCGATCCGCGAAACCCCGCAGTCGGTCAGCGTGGTGACCCGCCAGCAGATCGAGGACGAGGGCCTGAGCAACACCGCGCAGATTCTCGACAGCGCGCCGGGCATTTCCCATGTGCGCAACGACAGCAATCGCCTGTCGTTCTCGGCACGTGGTTTCACCATCGACAACTTCCAGTTCGACGGCCTGGCCTCGCCGATCAACGGCTTCTGGAACTTCGGCGCCACCGAGATGGACTCGGCCATCTATGATCGCGTCGAGATCGTGCGCGGTTCCACCGGCCTGCTGACCGGCGCCGGCAGCCCGTCGGCGGCGGTCAACTTCGTGCGCAAGCGCCCGCTGCCCGAGTTCGCCGCCAGCGGCTCGGCGGGCATCGGGCGCTGGGACGAGCGACGGGGTGATGTGGACGTGTCGGCCCCGCTGACCGAGGACGGGCGCATCGCCGCGCGGGTGGTGGCCGCCTATTCGCAGAAGGACAGCCACGTCAGCTACCTGGACTACGGCTCGCGCACCTTGTACGGCGTGGTCAGCAGCGAACTGGGCCCGCGCACCCGGCTGACCACCAGCCTGGAGTACCAGAAGAACGAAACCGACGGCATGGGCAGCGGCTTTCCGCTGTTCTACAAGGACGGCGGGCGTACCGATTTCGGCCGATCGGCGGCCAACAACACCAAGTGGGGCTACTTCGGCACCGAGTCCACCACCGCCTTCGTCGACCTCGAGCACCAGTTGGAAAACGACTGGAAGCTGCGCGCCGCCTACAGCCGCTTCGAAGGCAACTACCGCATGCGCTACCTGTACCGCGGCGGCTACCCGGACCGCGAAACCGGGCGCGGCATGTCGGCCAGCTTCCTCAAGTACGAGGGCGAACGCACCCGTGACGACTGGCACCTGACCGCCAGCGGGCCGTTCCAGCTGCTGGGCCGCAGCCACGAACTGGCGTTCGGTGCGATGAGCATCGACGACGACCTGACCATCGACCAGTTCAGGCCGCTGGGCACGGTGCCGGATACCGGCAACTTCATGGACTGGAACAGCAACCACATTGCCGAGCCCGCCTGGTCCAACGTGCGTGCCTCGGGCGATGCCACCCACACCCGGCAGAACGGCGGCTACGCGGTAACGCGCCTGTCGCTGGCCGACCCGCTGCACCTGATACTCGGCGCACGGGTCAGCAACTGGGAAATCGACCAGGACTACTACGGCAGCCTGCGCCAGTACCGCTACCGCAACGAAGTGACGCCCTACGCGGGGCTGGTGTATGACCTGAACTCGACCTACAGCCTGTACACCAGCTACACCAGCATCTTCAACCAGCAGAACGCGCGCGGGCCGGACGGCAGCATCCTCGACCCGGTGACCGGCGACAGCTACGAGGCCGGCATCAAGGCCGGCTACCTGGACGGTCGCCTGAACGCAGCGCTGGCGGTGTACCGCACCCAGCAGGAGGGCCTGGCCGAAGCGATCCCGGGGGTGAACGTGGAGGGGCGCCCCAATGAGCAGGCGTACAAGGCCGGCACCGGGGCGCGGGTCGACGGCTTCGACCTGGAACTGGCCGGACAGCTCACCGAGCAGTGGAACCTGTCGGCCAGCTACACCCACTTCATTGCCCGCAATGCCGACGACAAGGCGATCAACACCAACCACCCGCGCACCCAGGCCAAGCTGTTCAGCACCTACCGTCTGGGCGGTGTGCTGGACAAGCTGACCGTGGGCGGTGGCGCGACGTGGCGCAGTGGCGTGTCACGCAGCGACGTGGCGATGCCGGGCGGTTTCACCGACCTGGAGCAAGGCGGCTACACGCTGGTCAGCCTGATGAGCCGTTACGCCCTCAACGACCACCTGAGTGTGAGTGCGCATGTCGACAACCTGTTCGACAAGCGTTACTACGAGCAGATCGGCTTCTACAGCCAGGGCTGGTACGGCGAGCCGCGCAACCTGCGCCTGAGCGTGCGCGCCACCTTCTGACCGCATCGCGGGTCAAGCCCGCTCCCACAAGTACTGCGCCGGCCCCAGGAACATCGCAGTACCTGTGGGAGCGGGCTTGATCCGCGATGGGCTGCAAGGCAGCCCCGCCTCAATCATCCCTCAACCCTGCGCTCGAATATCCAGGTGTCATGCACCCCATGCCACGGTGTATCGCGCACACCCTCCACCACCCGCACCACCTCGAACCCAAGCGCCCTGGCCAGCCCATGGCTGGCGCCGTTCACCGACGCCGCGGTCAGGCGCAGGGTGCCGAAATCCTGCGCCGCCAGCAGCGCGCCGATGCCTTCGCTCATCAACCCCTGCCCGCTGTACCCGACGTTGGCCCAGTACCCCAGCACATGCGCATGCTCGCCCGCAGGGTCCGGATACAGGCCGGCACAGCCAATCACCGCGGTCTGATCGGCCGTGAGAATGAAGTAACGTTTCTCGGCCGCCACCCGCGCGTGGTCCAGCAACGCCTGGCGCAGGTTGTTGCGCGTGTCCTGCAACGCCGGTGCGGCCTTGGCCCACGGCAAAAACGGCTGGTGCAGCACAAAGCTGTCGATCAACGCCTGGTTCACCCACGGCGCCAACACCGCATCCGGCATCACCACCACCGTCCTGGGCGTACTCGCCACCACCTGCAACACCATGCCTGCACTCCCCTTGCTGTTCATCCTGATCCCGAGGATTGTCACAAAAAATTTCACCGGTGCGACATTTTGTCTTTCATTGCCGCCTGAACAGGTTCAAAATAAAACTGTACCGTACAGTACTAAACATGAATCCACGCCCCCATGCCCGCGCAGCTGGGGTCGTGTCATGGACAAACAGGAATGAAAAACACAGATAACCCGGGGGCCCCTGCCCCTGCTTCAACTCGCCTTGCCTTTTATATCTTCGGTACCCTGCTCGGCCTCAGTGGCCTGGCCCTGGCAGTCGGCGGTGTGCGCCTGGCCACCCTCGGCGGCTCGTGGTACTACCTGCTGGCCGGCCTGGGCATGCTGCTGGCCGGTGTGCTCTATGCCCGGCGTAAGCCGCTGGGCGCCGGCCTGATGGCGCTGGTGTTCGGCGCCACCGTCATCTGGTCGCTGTGGGAAGTCGGCCTGCGCTTCTGGCCACTGGTGCCGCGCCTGGCGCCGTTCCTGGTGATCGGCCTGGTGGCGGCGGTGTTGCACCCGTACCTGGCCGGCGGCCGTCAGCGTGGCCTCAGCCATGCCTGCGCCGCCCTGTTCGGGCTGGCCCTGGTGGCCGGCGGCGCCTCGACCTTCGTGCCGCACGGGGTCATGCACGCCACCACCGAACCGGTGCTCGACACCCCGGCCACCACGGCCGGCACCCCACAGGACTGGCAGCACTACAGCAACGGCCCGCAGGGCACGCGCTTCACGCCGCTGGACCAGATCAACAAGGGCAACATCGACAAGCTCCAGGTGGCCTGGACCTACCGCACCGGCGAGATCGCCGAAGGCGCCTCCGAGTCGCAGAACACGCCGATCCAGATCGCCGACACGGTGTACACCTGCACCCCGTTGAGCAAGGTCATCGCGCTGGATGCCGACACCGGCAAGGAGCGCTGGACCTTCGACTCCAAGCCCGCCAACGACAAGACCTGGAACCGCTGCCGCGGCCTTGGCTACTACGAGCCGGCCAAGGTCCAGGAGCCGTTCCAGTTCGCTGACCTGGCACCCGCCCCACGCGCCACGGGTGGTGTGTGCGCCAAGCGCATCGTGCAGGTCACCATGGATGCACGGCTGATCGAGATCGACGCCGACACCGGCAAGCCGTGCGAAGACTTCGGCGACAAGGGCTCGGTCGACCTGACCCAGGGCCTGGGCCTGGTGGATGAAGGCGTGCCGTACTACGCCTACACCTCCGCGCCCACCGTTGCACGCAACCTGATCATCCTCGGCGGCTGGGTCTTCGATGGCCGCTCCACCGACGAACCGTCAGGCGTGGTGCGTGCCTTCAGCGCCGATACCGGCGAACTGGTATGGGCGTGGGACCTGGGCAACCCGGCCATCACCAAGCTGCCACCGGAGGGCGAAACCTATACCCGCAGCACGCCGAACATGTGGTCTACCCCGGCGTTCGATGACGAACTGGGCCTGGTCTACCTGCCTACCGGCAACCAGCAGCCCGATTTCTGGGGTGGCGATCGCCCGGCGCTGACCGAGAAATACTCGTCTGCCGTGGTTGCCCTGGACATGGCCACCGGCCGCGAGCGCTGGACCTTCCAGACCGTGCACCACGATATCTGGGACTACGACGTGGCTGCCCAGCCGGCGCTGTACGACGTGCCGGACGGCAAGGGCGGCAAGATCCCCGCGCTGATCCAGCTGACCAAGCGCGGGCAGATCTTCCTGCTCGACCGTCGCACCGGCAAGCCGATTGCCGACGTGGTCGAAAAACCCGTGCCCCAGGCCCATGCCGAAGGCGACTGGGTAGCCAAGACCCAACCCTACTCGGTAGGCATGCCGGCGCTGGGCGCCGAACCGCTGACCGAACAGGACATGTGGGGCGCGACCTTCTTCGACCAGCTGATGTGCCGTATTAACTTCCGCGAGCTCAACTACGAGGGTGAGTTCACCGCACCGAGCACCCGCGACACCCTGATCTACCCGGGCTACTACGGTGGCTTCAACTGGGGCGGCGCGGCCATCGACGAGCGCAACGGCTACCTGTTCCTCAACGACATCCGCATCCCGCAGGTGGTCAAGCTGGTCAAGCGTGAAAACGTCGACCTGTCGCACCTCAAGTCCGGGCACGGCGTGGGCAGTACCTACCCGATGGACGGCACGCCGTTCGTGATCGACCACAAGGCCTTCAACTCGCCACTGGGCATCCCCTGCCAGAGCCCACCATGGGGCGTATTCGCCGCCATCGACCTGAAAACCCGCAAGCAGGTCTGGGAACGTCCGGCCGGTACGGTGCAGGACGCGGTGATCAATGGCGTGCGTGCCAACCTGCCGATCCCGCTGGGCATGCCCACCCTGGGCGGCGGCGTGAGCACCGGTGCCGGGCTGGTGTTCTATGCCGGTACCCAGGACTACTACCTGCGGGCACTGGACATCGCCACGGGCGAGGAAGTGTGGAAGGGTCGCCTGCCGGTCGGCGGCCAGGCCACACCGATGAGCTACGTGTCGCCGCGCTCGGGCCGTCAGTACGTGGTGGTGGTGGCCGGCGGTGCGCGCCAGTCTCCAGATCGCGGGGATTACGTGATAGCGTACGCGCTCCCTGACAAAGAGTAGCGCCCATGACCCCGTTGCACCGTGCCCCGACTTCCCCTACGAGCCGAAGTGTGGAGCGCAGGCGCAACCTGCTGGTGACCGCCAGCGAGCTGTTTCTGGAGCACGGCTACGATGGCGTCAGCATGGACGCCATCGTCGCCGCGGCAGGCGGTTCCAAAGCCACCATCTACCGCTACTTCGGCAGCAAGAACGAGCTGCTGGTGGCGGTGGTGGAGTACCTGTGCGACGACTTCATCATCGACCTGCGCCAGCTGGACACCAGCACCGTGGGGCTGGCCGAGGGGCTGCGGCTGATCCTCGACCAGTTGGTGGCAGTGGTCACCAGCCCGCGGCACGTGGCGTTCTACCGCCTGGTGGTCAATGGCACGGCGCATGTGCCCGAAGTGGGCCAGACCTGGTACGAGCATGGCCCGCAGGTGTGGCATTCGCTGATTCTGCGCTTGCTCGAGGGCCAGCGCGGGCAAGGGGCAGTGGCCGCGGATGCATCGCTGTCGGAACTGCCGCACGTGCTGTTCGATGCGCTGTTCTCGCACCTCACCACACGCACCGTGATGCTCGGGCAGCACTGCACGGCCGAAGCGTTCCGGCCGATGATCGATGAGCTGACCGGGTTGGTGCTCAGGCGTTTGCAGCAGGGCTGATCGTTTTGGCCCATTCGCCGGCAAGGCCGGCTCCTACAGGTCGTGCACCGTCTGTAGGAGCCGGCCTTGCCGGCGAAGCTTCAACTCACCACGCGGTAGCACGGCTCATACGCCGCCCCACCCGGCAGCTTCATCCGATGCTGCTCCACGAACGCCTGCAACAGCTTGTCCAGTGGCTGCATGATCGCGGTATCGCCATGGATCTCGTACGGCCCATGCTCCTCGATCAGGCGAATGCCCTTGTCCTTCACGTTGCCCGCCACGATCCCGGAGAACGCCCGGCGCAGGTTCGCCGCCAGCTCGTGTGCCGGCAAGTCGCGGCTCAGCTGCAGGCTGGCCATGTTGGCGTGGGTCGGGTCGAACGGGCGCTGGAAGCCCTCTTCGATCTTCAGCATCCAGTTGAAGTGGAACGCATCGTTGCGCTCGCGGCGGAACTGCTTGACCTGCCTGAGCCCCTCGGTCATCTGCCGCGCCACCTGGGCCGGGTCGTCGATGATGATCTCGTACAGCGCATGGGCCGCCTCGCCCAGGGTGGCGCCGACAAAATCATGCAACTGCTGCAGGTACGCCTCGGCGCTGCGCGGGCCGGTGAGGATCACCGGGAACGGCAGGTCGCGGTTTTCCGGGTGCATCAGGATGCCCAGCAGGTACAGGAACTCCTCGGCCGTGCCTGCGCCACCGGGGAAGATGATGATGCCGTGGCCCACGCGCACGAAGGCTTCCAGGCGCTTTTCGATGTCCGGCAGAATCACCAGCTCGTTGACGATCGGGTTCGGCGCCTCGGCGGCGATGATGCCCGGCTCGGTCAGGCCCAGGTAGCGACCGATGCTCATGCGCTGCTTGGCGTGGGCGATGGTGGCGCCCTTCATCGGCCCCTTCATCACGCCCGGGCCGCAGCCGGTGCAGATGTCCAGCTTGCGCAGGCCCAGCTCGTGGCCGACCTTCTTGGTGTACTGGTATTCCTCGGTGCTGATCGAGTGGCCGCCCCAGCACACCACCATCTTCGGCTCCACGCCCGGGCGCAGGGTGCGCGCGTTGCGCAGCAGCTGGAAGACGTAGTCGGTGATGCCCTGGGAGCTTTCCAGGTCGATGCCCATGCGGTCCAGTTCGCTTTCGGTGTAGACGATGTCGCGCAGGGCGCTGAACAGCATTTCGCGGGTGCTGGCGATCATTTCGCCATCGACGAAGGCGTCGGCCGGCGCGTTCAGCAGCTCAAGGCGCACGCCGCGGTCCTGCTGGTGGATACGGACTTCGAAGTCCTTGTAGGCGTCGAGAATGGTCTTGGCGTTGTCGACGTGGGCGCCGGTATTGAGGATGGCCAGGGCGCACTGGCGGAACAGGGTGTAGATGCTGCCGGAACCGGCTTCGCTCAGTTGCTGCACTTCACGTTGGGAGAGTGTCTCCAGGCTGCCTTTGGGGCTGACAGATGCGTTGATTACGTGTCTTGGGGTCATTCTGGATTCCATATGTACGACGCCAGCGAACGGCTGTGGCATCGGGGTATTAACGCCTGACGCAATGCTGCATACAGGTTTTATCAGGTGGCCGGTCGCAATGGCAAACGGTCTGCCTGAAAGAGTAGGCGCGATCCCCCGGCGATGCCTCAGATTCCGTGCGCCGCCCAGCACTGTGCCACCTGCTCGGGCCGCTGCGCCTCGACCCCGCGCAGATCCCTCGGGTAGGTGACCCCCGTCTGCTCCTCGAAGCGCGTGGCCACGAACTGCCCGTTGCTGGCGCGCAGCACCTGCCCCGTCACCTGGCATGCGTCCGACACCAGGTACACCACCCCCGGCACCACCCACTCGGGCTTGAGGTCATCCGGCTCGCCCTCCTCGCCCCACATGCGCGTGCGCGCCACCGGCGAAACCGCGTTGACCAGAATGCCGTGTGCGGCGCCCTCTTCGCTCAAGGCATTCATGATGCCCAGCTGCGCCATCTTGCCGGCGGCATAGGCCGCCAGCCCGGTCTGCGCGTAGCACGCATACATGGCCCGGTCGGAGCTCGTCAGTACCACCCGCGGCGCGGCGCTGGCCTTCAGGTGCGGCCAGGCGTGCTTGCACAGCCACAAGGGCGCCTGCACGTTGATCGCCAGGGCGCGCTCGACAAAGCCTGCATCCACCTGCTCGATCGGCTGGTACCCCACCCAGCCGGCGTTGTGGATCACCCCGTCGAGGCCGCCGAACTGCTCCACAGTGCGTGCCACCAGCGCCTCACAGGCCGATTCATCGGCCAGCTCGGCGCAGCGCCCGAGTACCTGGTGCCCCGCCGCCCGCAGGGCCTGGGCCGCCTGTTCGACCGGGCCGGGGTCGGTGCCACAGCCGGCGCGGTCGGCGCCGCGGTCGGTAATGACCACCCGCGCGCCGCGTTCGGCCAGGGCCCTGGCGTAGGCAAGCCCCAGGCCGCGGGCGGCGCCGGTGACGAGAAAGGTGCGATGGGTGAAGTTCATGGGCGCTCTCCTGTAAAGTCGTCGAGCCTATCGAGCGCGCCGCGCAAAGTTGAATACTATCGAAGGCCGGTTCCGATACCCGTCAGATATCGCACCGCGCCAGGGACGCCGCCATGATCGAGACCCGCCTGTTACGCCAGTTCATCGTCGTTGCCGAAGAACTGCACATCCACCGCGCCGCCGAACGCCTGCACATGGCCCAGCCACCGCTGAGCCAGGCGATTGCGCGGCTGGAACAGAAGCTCGGTTGCACGCTGCTGGTCCGTCACTCGCGCGGGGTGTGCCTGACCGGCGCCGGCCAGGCCTTCGTCGAGACCGCGCGCGCCACCCTGAGCCTGCTGGACCAGGGCGCCGAACACGCCCGCGAGGTGGCCGACGGGGTCAGCGGGCACCTGCGCATCGGCAGCCTGGCACTGGCCGGCTACCCGCCGCTGCTCGAGGCCCTGCGCCGGTTTCGCGCGCAGTGGCCCAAGGTGCGCCTGAGCCTGCAGCAGCAACCCTCGGCGCAACTGGCCGAGGGCGTGCTGGGTGGTGAACTGGACGTGGCCTTCATGCGCCAGTTGCCGGGGCTGAGCGAGCGCCTGCACAGCCGGCTGATCCTCGACGAGCCGCTGCTGCTGGCGGTGCCTGCCGGGCACCGACTGGCCCACGGTGGCCCGGTGCACCTGGGCGAGGCCGCAGACGAAGATTTCGTGTTCACCCCGCCGGCCCTGGGCAGCGGCTTTCACCAGCAGATGCTGAGCCTGTGCGAACGCGCCGGCTTCACCCCGCGCATCAGCCAGCAGGCGGCGCAGATGCAGACACTGGTCAGCCTGGTGGGCTGCGGGTTCGGCGTGGCCCTGGTGCCGCAGGCGGCGGCGCGGGCCAACCGCCAGGACGGCGTGCACTTCTGTGCCCTGCACGACACCCCGCCGCTGGGCCTGTACATGGTGTGCCCGGGGGTGCAGAGCACCCCGCAGGCACGCCACTTCATGGACCTGTTCGCACCGGCTACAGGGCAATCCCCAGTGCCTGGCGCAACTGCGCGGCACGCGGCTCTGCTGCCGGGCTGACCAGCGCGTAGTTGTAGGCGCCCTGCGACCAGTAGCGGGCCTGCAACTCGCCGTCCACCCGCTCGCCACTGGGCATGCGCGCATAGTGCTCGCCGGGCGAGCGCAGGAACAGGCTGACCCGCTCGCCGCTGGCATCCTGAAACAGCAGCAGCGCCGCCGGCCCCTGCTCGTTGCTGAGCAACCGCGCGCCCACCGGCGTGAAGCCATAGGCCGAGAGGTCCGGCAACTGCCCTGCCTGGGCAAAGTGCTCGCCCAGCCAGGCCTGCAATTGCCCCGGCCGCTGCACGTTCAGGTCCAATGTGCCCGACTGGGCAAACAGGCGGTGCGCCTGCACGGCATCGGCCATCGGTGCAAGGCCCGCCTGCAGGCTCGACTCGCGCGCCTGCCAGCCGCCCAGGCCACCGATGCCCAGTGCCACCAGCAGCATCGCCGCGCTGGCCCATTGGCGGCGATGGCGCTGGCGCACGGCGCGGCGCACGGCTGCCGGGTCGAGCCGCGGGTTCGCGGGCTGCTCGGCCAGCCCGGCCAGGGCGGTGCGCAGCAGGCGTGCATCGGCGCGCCAGCCCTCGACCCGCGCCGCCTGCTCGGGGTGGGCTGCCAGGTACAGTTCCACCTCGCGGCGGCGCGCCGTCTCGAGGCGTTCGTCGACATAGGCGTGCAACTCGTCTTCGGACGGGATCAGCCGGCTCATTTCAACCTCCGCAATGCCGGGGGCGGCGTATTGCCCTCGGCCAGTTCTCGCATTGCCGCACGCGCCCGCGACAGGCGCGACATCACCGTGCCGATGGGCACGTCCAGGGCCTGGGCGGCCTCCTTGTAGCTCAGGCCCTCGACACTCACCAGCAGCAACAGCGCCCGTTGCTCGGTGGGCAGGCGCGCGAATGCGGCCAGGCCCGACTCGGCGAGCACGATATCCTCGGTGCTGCTGCCCACCGCCTCGTCGCGCCCGAACCACGCCAGCCAGCGTGCATGCCGGCGCTCGCGGCGCTTGGCGTCGATGAACAGCCGGTACAGGATCGCGAACAGCCAGGCGCGCAGGCTGTCATCGCCACGCTGCTGGCCGCGCCGGCTCAGGGCGCGCTCCACCGTGGCCTGCACCAGGTCGTCGGCGCTGCTGGCCTCGCGGGTCAGCCACAAGGCAAAGCGGCGCAGGCGCTGGAGCATGTCGCGCAACTGGTCGTCATCAAGATCGTTCATGGTCGGGGTTCTGGGCGGCTGGCAGTCAGTGTACGAGGCAGACGCTCGCCGCCGAAATTTATTCCCGCCGGCGTGGAATAAAACCTGGTGCGGTGCGTCGTACCGGCTCATTCACTGACCGGATCGCCGCCATGAGCACTCCGTTAAACGGTCGCGCCCGCACCCTGCGCCTGGCCGTCATCGGCCTGGGTATCGCCGCCCTGGGCGCAAGCTTTGCCTACGCTGCCGGCTGGATCGGCCCGCAGCGCCTGACCCCGCAACGTATCATCGACACCTTCGAGGCCCAGGCCGGGCACTACCCCGGCTATCGAAAGAACCACGCCAAGGGCCTGTGCGTGAGCGGCTATTTCGACAGCAGCGGCCAGGCTGCCAGTTGGTCGCGGGCCCGGGTGTTCAGCCAATCCAGAGTGCCGGTGATCGGACGTTTCGCCATCGGCGGCGCCAACCCGTTCAGCGCCGACGCCAGTGTCGCCACCCGCAGCCTCGCGCTGCAGTTCAGCAGCGACGACGGTCAGCGCTGGCGTACCGGCATGAACACCCCGCCAGTGCTGGCCGTCAGCGATGCCGCAGGGTTCTACGAACAGGTGCTGGCCTCGACGCCCGACCCGGCCACCGGCAAGCCGGACCCGGCGGCCCTGCAGGCGTTTTTCGCCAGGCATCCCGAAAGCGCCGCCTTCCGCCAGTGGGCCAGGGACTACAAGCCTTCTGACAGCTTTGCCAGCTCGGCCTTCAACAGCATCAACGCGTTTCGCCTGGTGGATGCGGCGGGCAAGGTGCAGTACGTGCGCTGGAGCCTGCAGCCGCACAGCGACTTCGCCCCGTTGCCAGCCCAGGTCGACGACAGGAACTTCCTTCAGCACGACCTGCAGCAACGCCTGGCCAAGGGCCCGCTGCGCTGGACCCTGCGCCTGACCCTGGCCGGCGCCGACGACCCGGTGGACGACCCCGCGCGCCCCTGGCCCGTCACCCGCCAGCAGGTCGATGCCGGCACCCTGGTGATCGATCACGTCGATGCGCCCGAGCAGGGCGAATGCCGTGACCTGAACTTCGACCCGCTGATACTGCCCGACGGCATCCAGGCCTCGGCCGACCCGATCCTGGCCGCCCGCTCGGCCGCCTATGCCGAATCCTTCAACCGGCGCAGCCGCGAAACCGCCCTGGGGGCCCACCCATGAACCTGCACCCGTCCACCCGCTTCCACCCGTTGGCGCGCCTGCTGCACTGGCTGATGGCCGTGTTGATCCTGACGATGCTGTTTGTCGGCGTGAGCATGGTCGCCGACCTCTCGCCCCGCCACCCCTGGCTGGTCAGCCTGCACAAGGCCATCGGCCTGGCCCTGCTGGTGCTGGTGGTGCTGCGCATCGCCACACGCCTGCGTTACGCCACCCCGCCCCTGCCCAGCGACCTGCCACGCCTGCAGCAGTGGGCCGCCAAGGCTTCGCACCTGCTGCTGTACGGGTTGATGCTGGGCATGCCGCTGATCGGCTGGGGCATGCAATCGGCCGGTGGCTACCCGCTGCCGTGGCAACTGCCGGCCATCGCGCCCCACGACCTGCGCCTGTACGCCCTGCTGCGCGCCCTGCACGGCTGGCTGGCGTACCTGCTGTTTGCCACCGTGCTGGTGCATATCGCCGCCGCACTGGTGCACGGTTTTGTCCGCCGCGATGGCGTGTTGCGCAGCATGTGGCCGGGGCGCTGAGCGCGCCGGCGCAGCAACAGGCAACCTACCTGGCAACGGGCATAACGTTAACACGTTAACTTTTTTCGCTCGCAAGCCTGCAAAGGCTTTCGGGGCAAAAAGATAATATGTTAATTATATGCCCGCACCGCAGCAGCGGCTGCCGCCAGAACAACAACAAAAGGTAGATTGCATGTCGTTTTCCCGCCGTCCCCTGACGGCCAGCGCCGGCCTGTGCGCCGCGCTTGCGCCGTTACTTGTGCAGGCCGATTTCATCCAGGACAGCAAGGCCAGCCTGGAGGCCCGCAACTTCTATTTCAGCCGCGACTTTCGCCAGCACGCCGCGCCCCAGAGCCAGGCGCGGGAGTGGGCCCAGGGCTTCATCCTGCGCATGGAATCGGGTTACACCGAAGGCACCCTGGGCGTTGGCCTGGATGCGCTGGGCGAGCTGGGCCTGAAGCTCGACTCCAGCAAGGCGCACCGGGGCACCGGCCTGCTGCCGTTCGGCGCCAGCCAGGAGCCGGCGCACGACTACAGCGAACTGGGCCTGACCGCCAAGCTGCGCCTGGGCAAGAGCGTGCTCAAGCTCGGCACCTTGCAGCCCACCTTGCCGGTTGCCTCGATCAACGACGTGCGCCTGCTGCCCTCGACCTACAACGGCAGCCTGCTGACCTCGCAGGACATCGACGGCCTGACCCTGAACGTGGGCCGCCTGGAAAAACAGAACCTGCGCGACTCCTCGAGCAACGACCAGATGAGCTATGCCGGTGTCCAGAGCAGCCACCTGGACCTGGCAGGCGGCACCTACGCACTGCGCCCCAACCTGGCGCTGAGCTACTACTACGCACAGATGCACGACCTCTACCGCCAGCACTACGCCGGGCTGGTGCATGACCTGCCGCTGGCCGAAGGCGTGAGCCTGCGCAGCGACCTGCGCTACTTCGACACCCGCGAACAAGGCAGCGCCAACCTGCGTTCCGCTGCGCGGGTGGACGGCGGGCGCATCGACAACCGCTTCTTCAACGGCATGCTGACCCTGGGCGTGGGCGCGCACAAATTCGGCCTGGGCTACCAGAACCTCTCGGGGGACGGCGACTTCGCCTACCCGGGGCTGGACCCGTACTCGGTCAACCTGGTGACGGTGAATGTCTTCACCAAGGCCGAAACCGATGCGTGGCAGGCGCGCTACGACTACAACTTCGCCGCGCTGGGGCTGTCGGGGCTGAGCTTCATGACCCGTTATGTGAATGGCAGCCATATCCAGACCGCGACGGTGAGCGGCGGCAAGGAATGGGAGCGCGACACCGACATTGCCTATGTGGTGCAGAGCGGGCCGCTGAAGAACGTGAGCGTGCGATTGCGCAATGCGACGTTCCGTTCCAGTGGCGGGTTGACCAGCGATATCGACGAGAACCGCTTGATCGTGGGGTATACGCTGGCGTTGTGGTAATCGTCGAGGGGCCGCGTGGCGGCCCTTTCGCGGGGCAAGCCCGCTCCCACAGCCAAACCGCTGCCTTGCAGGACGGTGCAGACCCCGTGGGAGCGGGCTTGACCCGCGATGCGCCCAGCGCTATTTCACCTGCCCTCTTCCTAACATTCTTGGGAATGCTTATCATCTGCATCCTTTTTCTCGGAAGTCGCCAGGATGAGCGCCCCCACCTCACCCGCCAACGCCGAAGTCGGCCAGCTCTACCAGCACCATCACCTGTGGTTGCAGCACTGGCTGCGCAGGCGCCTGAGCTGCCCGCAGCGCGCCGCCGACCTGATGCAGGACACCTTCGTGCGCATCCTCGCCTCGTCCGAGTCGCTGGAGCTGGTGCGCCTGCTGCGCGAGCCGCGCAGCTACCTGGCGACCGTGGCGCGGCGGGTGATGATCGACCACTTCCGGCGCCAGAAGCTTGAACAGGCCTACCTCGAGGCCCTGGCCGCCCAGCCGGTGTACGAGGAGATCTCGCTGGAAGAGCGCCTGCTGATTCTCGAGACCCTGCGCGAAGTCGACCGCCTGCTGGCCGGGTGCGGCGCCAAGGCGCGCCAGGCGTTCCTGATGGCCAACTGGCTGGGCATGACCTATGGCGAAATCGCCACGGCGCTGGGCGTTTCGCTCAGTTCGGTGAAGAAGTACATGTACAAGACCACCGAGCGCTGCCTGCTGCTCGCCTTCGACGAGCAGCCATGAGCAACGACCGCGAAGCGCAGCGCCAGGCGCTCAAGGAAGCCGCCCGCTGGCATGTGCAGCGCATGGCCGGCGATGCCAGCCCCGGCCTGGAACGGGCCTGGCGGGCATGGTTGGACAGTGCCCCGCAGAACGGCTGGGCCTGGGCCCGGGTCGAGCAGTTGCATGGGCAACTGGCCAGTGTGCCGGGTGGGCTGGCGTTCGATGCCTTCAAGCGTGCCGAAGCCCAGGGCCTGACCCGCCGCGGCGTGGTCAAGGGGCTGCTGCTGGCGACCGGGCTGGGGCTGGGTGGCTGGGCCAGCTACCGCAGTACTCCGGCGCAGGCGTTGCTGGCGGACGTGCACAGTGGCACGGGTGAAATTCGCAGCGTCACCCTGGCCGACGGTAGCCAGCTGGTGCTCGATACGACGTCGGCGGTGAACATTCGCTTCGACAGCCGGCAACGGCTGATTCAGCTGGTGCGCGGGCGCATCCTGCTTACCAGTGGCAAGGATGTGCAGCAGCGGCCGTTGCGGGTGCAGACCGCGCAGGGCGTGGTGCAGGCGTTGGGCACGCGCTTCAGCGTGGCGCAGCAGGCCGGGCGCAGCGAGGTCGAGGTGTTCGAGCATGCGGTGCGGGTCAGCCCCTTGCTGGGGGAGGCGCAGCGCCTGGAGAGCGGGCAGGCGTGCGGGTTCAGTGATCAGCGGGTGGATAGCCCGCAGCTGGCGTCGGCGGCCCAGGCGGCGTGGAGCCTGGGGCAACTGGTGGTGGAGAACTGGCGGCTGGGTGATCTGCTCGACGAGCTGGGGCGGTACCGGCCGGGGTTGCTGACCTATGCGCCGCAGCTGGCAGAGCAGCGTGTGTCGGGCAACTTCTCGTTGACCGACAGTGATGCAGCGCTGTCGGCGCTGGCGCGCTCGTTCGATTTGCGAATCGAGCGGCATGGTCGGTACTGGGTGCGGGTGATGTAGGCGCCGGCCTTGTCTGGCCGGCTCTTGACCTGCACAGCGCAGTGTTTGATGCAGCAAAAAAAATTCCTCATCCCGCGGTACTTTTTCTCATTCTCATCCGCCTTGTCTGAAACACCCCCTTTCGTGCATCCCTTCTGCATCCGAC
>NZ_JAFKEC010000029.1 GCF_017848315.1 Pseudomonas palmensis | reverse complement strand
GTATGAGAAGGTGAGGCAGGCCCCTGCATGACCCTGCAGGCGCCGGCCCCGCCGACGAAGGCTGCGTTGCGCTCTACTCGGCAGCCGCCGGGTTCAGCCGCGCTTCCATCTCTTCGACCTTGGCCTCCAGCGCCTCCAGGCGTGCGCGGGTGCGGGCCAGCACTACCATCTGGCTGTCGAACTCCTCACGGCTGACCAGTTCCAGCTTGCTGAAACCACTTTGCAGCAGCGCCTTGAACTGGCTTTCCAGTTCGCTGCGCGGCTGCGCGGTGTCACCGCTGAACAGGCGCGAGGCCTGGTCGCTCAGGGCATCGAGAAAGGCTTTGGGCGCGAGCATGTTGGTCCGTCCGGTAAATGCAAAGAGGCGGCCAGTGTAACACGCACCCCACGCCCGCTCGCCCCGCACGCTTTTCGCGCATTCCCCCGATCGGTAGCGCACCGTTTTTGTGCGTGTTTGTCCTGCTGGCGACTGGCCAATTCCAAGCAAGGCACGCAAGCCCTTGTAATTGGTGGCTTTGGCAGACATGGCAAGGTTTCTGCTTAGAGCCAAGTGACTCATGCACTGGTGTCGGGCCTTGGGATTGAGGCCGACGAAGCGTTACAAAGCCAGGCACTGCGCTTAGACTTGAGACGGGTTTGTTTTCCTGGGGCAAGTCCACCAATTCGGGAGAGAGTTTCATGAAGCTAGTCACTGCCATCATCAAGCCATTCAAGTTGGACGACGTGCGCGAGTCGCTGTCCGAAATCGGCGTGCAGGGCATTACCGTCACGGAAGTCAAAGGCTTCGGACGGCAGAAAGGCCACACCGAGCTGTATCGCGGTGCTGAATACGTAGTCGATTTCCTGCCCAAGGTGAAGATCGATGTCGCCATCGACGACAAGGACCTGGACCGGGTCATCGAGGCGATCACCAAGGCGGCCAACACCGGCAAGATCGGTGACGGCAAGATTTTCGTGGTCAATCTGGAACAGGCCATCCGCATCCGTACCGGTGAAACCGATACCGACGCGATCTAAGTAACGCCGCCCCAAACCCCAACGCCCCAGGAGATAACAATATGACTCTGCGTCAGTTCGCAGGGCTAGGAGCCCTTTTGTCCCTCGTAATGCCTGGCATGGCCATGGCAGAGGAGGCAGCCGCCCCCGTGCTCAACTCCGGCGACACCGCCTGGATGTTGACCGCCACCGCGCTGGTGCTGTTCATGACCATCCCGGGCCTGGCGTTGTTCTACGGCGGCATGGTGCGTTCCAAGAACGTGCTTTCGGTGATGATGCAGTGTTTCGCCATCACCGGCCTGATCAGCATTCTGTGGATGGTCTACGGCTACAGCCTGGCGTTCGATACCACGGGTATGGAAGAGGGCGTGGTCAACTTCAATTCCTTCGTCGGCGGGTTCTCCAAGGCCTTCCTGGCCGGCGTCACCCCCGCAAGCCTGACCTCGTTGTTCCCCGAGGCGGTGTTCATCACCTTCCAGATGACCTTCGCCATCATCACTCCGGCCCTGATCGTCGGTGCCTTTGCCGAGCGCATGAAGTTCTCGGCCATGCTGATCTTCATGGCCGTGTGGTTCACCCTGGTCTACGCACCGATCGCGCACATGGTCTGGTCCGGTGCCGGCGGCCTGATGTGGGACTGGGGCGTACTGGACTTTGCCGGTGGCACCGTGGTGCATATCAATGCGGGTATCGCGGGCCTGGTGGCGTGCCTGGTGCTGGGCAAGCGCAAGGGTTTCCCGACCACCCCGATGGCCCCGCACAACCTGGGCTACACCCTGATGGGCGCGGCCATGCTGTGGATCGGCTGGTTCGGCTTCAACGCCGGCTCCGCAGCCGCTGCCAACGGCACCGCCGGCATGGCCATGCTGGTGACCCAGATCGCCACGGCCGCCGCTGCGCTGGGCTGGATGTTCGCCGAGTGGATCACCCACGGCAAACCCAGCGCCCTGGGCATCGCCTCCGGTGTGGTGGCAGGCCTGGTGGCGATCACCCCGGCTGCGGGCACCGTAGGCCCGATGGGCGCGCTGGTGATCGGCCTGGTATCGGGTGTGGTGTGCTTCTTCTGCGCCACCAGCCTCAAGCGCAAGATGGGCTATGACGACTCCCTGGACGCCTTCGGCGTGCATGGCATCGGCGGCATCGTCGGCGCGATTCTCACCGGCGTGTTCGCGGCCCCTGCACTGGGCGGCTTCGGTACCGTCGAAGATATCGGCGCACAGGTCTGGGTGCAGGCCAAGGGCGTGGGCTTCACGGTGATCTACACCGCCATCGTCACCTACGTGATTCTGAAGGTGCTGGACCTGGTGATGGGCCTGCGGGTCAACGAAGAGGAAGAAGCGGTCGGCCTCGACCTCGCGCAGCACAACGAGCGTGGCTACAACCTGTAACATGCTCGAAAAAACATGCCCGGCTTGCCGGGCATTTTTTTGCCTGGATTTTGTCCATCCAAGGGCACGCAAACGGTTTCCACGGGGGCATTTGCAGGCGCTTGACGCTGTAATGGCCATCAAGCATAAAACTTACAGCGAACAAGGATATTTAGGCACTTTGCTTTTTCACACATCACGCTAGAATGCGCGCCGTAGGGTGCGGATGACCTGTCCGCGCACTTCGATACCCTTTGCTAGGCTTGGCATTGAACAGGCCGCTCACGGCGGGGTCAGCTGGTGAAGCAATGCCGGCAGCTCTTTCTTTTTGTCGGGCCCTGCACGGGCCCGCACGGTGCTCGCCAGGCGGTAGGGCGGGCGCCGCTGGCCGCGGGCTACCCGTGGCCCTGGATTTTTCCGGCAGTGGCCGCACCTGGCGCTGTTGGTCTATAACTTATCTGCTTTTCGCAAGTCATGAGGTAGAACATGAGCGACGATGATCTGGAAAACGACGACCTCGAAGTGGGCGACGAAGACGATACCGATGAAGGCCTGGAAGCGGCTGCCGACGACGTTGCCGATGACAGCGGTGACGACAGCCCCGCACCGGTAGCCAAGGGCAAGTCCAAGGCTGCGGTCTCGGTCGACGAAATGCCCAGCATGGAAGCCAAGCAGAAGGAGCGCGACGCGCTCGCCAAGGCGATGGAAGAGTTCCTGTCGCGTGGCGGCAAGGTGCAGGAAGTGGAGGCCAACGTGGTCGCCGATCCGCCCAAGAAGCCAGACAACAAGTACGGTAGCCGTCCTATCTGAGGGGTGCCGTCGAACAGAAGAGCCCGCCGTCGCTGCGGGCTTTTTTGTGGGTGGCGTTATCGGTTGCCGCTGCTGACGCTATGGCGGGGCAGGCGCGCTCCTACAACGATCACCGCAACCCTTGTGGGAGCGGGCTTGACCCGCGATGGGGCCAGCGGGGCTAACGCCAACTGAGCAACAGCTCAGGCAGCTGCGACAGGCGCTGGATCTCGGCATCCGGCTGCCCCTTGGCCGTCCACGCCTTGCCCTGCGGGTTGAACCATATCGCGCGCAGGCCGGCCTGCTGGGCCCCGGCGATGTCGTCGCCCGGGTGGTCGCCGATATGCACGGCATTGCCGGCCTCGGCCTGGCCCTGGCGCAATGCTTCGAGAAACGGCTGCGGGTCGGGCTTGCCGATGCCCAGGTCCTCGGCGCACAGGGCGAACCTGAAATAGTCGGCCAGCCCCAGGCGCCTCACGTCGGCATTGCCATTGGTAACCACGCCCAGGGTGTAGCGATGGCGCAGCACCTCCAGCACTGGCTGCACCTCGGGGAAGATATCCACCTGGTGGCGCGCATGCAGGAACACTTCAAAGCCCTCGTTGGCCAGGGCGTGGGCCCTGGCTTCGCTGTAGCCGACGTCGCTCATGGCATGGAACAGCACCTTGCGCCGCAAGGCGCTGATGCGATGCCGCAGGCCCGGCTCGGCCTGCACCAGGCGCTCGCGAATGGCATACAGGTGCTCCACCGGCACCGCGCCCAGGTCGGGTGCATTCGCCGCCAGCCAGTCGCGCAGCACGGCCTCGGCACTGACAATGACCGGAGCGGTGTCCCACAGGGTGTCGTCCAGGTCGAAGGTGATCAGCTGAATGCTCATGAGTCACTGTCCTTGCTGCGTTTGGCCCTTGGGTGGGCGCTGTCATAGACGCTCGCCAGGTGCTGGAAGTCCAGGTGAGTGTAGATCTGCGTGGTGGCGATGTCGGCATGCCCGAGCATTTCCTGCACCGCACGCAGGTCCTGGGACGATTCGAGCAGGTGGCTGGCGAAGGAGTGGCGCAGCATGTGCGGGTGCAGGTTCTGCCCCAGCTCACGGCTGCCCGCCGCCTGGACCCGCAGCTGGATCGCCCGCGGGCCCAGGCGCCGGCCTTGCTGGCTGACGAACACCGCGTTGTCCTGCGGGGCGCTGATGCCGCGCAGCGCCAGCCACTTTTCCAGTGCCTCTCGGGCTTTGCGGCCTACCGGCAGCACGCGGGTCTTGCTGCCCTTGCCATGCACCTGCACCAGGCCGGCTGGCAGGTCGAGCTGATCGAGATCGAGGCTGGTCAGCTCCGACAGGCGCAGGCCCGAGGAGTAGAACAGCTCGAGCATGGCCTGGTCGCGGCGGGCGAGAAAGTCGTCGTCCACAGCGCCTTCGAGCAATTGCAGCGCGCGGTCGGTATCGAGGGTCTTGGGCAGCCGGCGCTCGCCCTTGGGCGCGGCCAGGCCGTTGGCCGGGTCGTGGTCGCACAGGCCTTCGCGGTTCAGGTAGCGGTACAGGCCGCGCACCGCCGAAAGCATGCGCGCCAGGCTGCGCGACGACTGCCCGGCATGGTGCTGGCGCGCCACGAACTGGCGCAGGTGCTGGATCTGCAGGGCGCTCCAGCTGGCGATACCGGTTTTCCCGCAGTAGGCCAGCACGTTGGCCAGGTCACGCCGGTAGGCCAGCTGGGTATGCTCCGACACCTGGCGCTCGTTGCGCAGGTGCGCGATGAACGCGTCCAGCTGGCGCTCCATCAGCGTACCGGGCGCAGGGTCTGGGTAAAGCGCGGTAGCACGCGGCCGAGCACTTCGGCGATGTAGCTCAGGAACAGGGTGCCGACGCTGCTCTTGTAGTGCTGCGGGTCGTGGCTGGCGATGGCGAGCACGCCATGCAGGCCCTGATAGTCGAGCGCGGCGACGGCACTGGAGCCGACTTCGGGGCGCTGGGCCTCGCCGAACAGGAAGTCCAGCTCGTGGTCGCGCAGGGTGCCGCTGACCGTCTTGCCCGCGCACAGCAGGCCGCCGATGGCCTGTTGCGCTTCGGTCGGGTTGACCCAGCGGCCCACGGGGGCCACGGTATCGCCGAACAGGATCAGGCTCACGAACGGCACCTTGAACTCCTGGCGCAGGCTGTCCTCGACGGCCATCACCACGGCCTCGAGGCTGTCGGCGTCGAGCAGGTCGAGGATCAGCCGGCGGGTCTTCTCGAACAGCCGGTCGTTGTCGCGGGCCACGTCCATCAGGTGCGAGAGGCGGTGGCGCATCTCGATGTTGCGGTCGCGCAGCAGCTTGAGCTGGCGCTCCACCAGCGACACGCTGTCGCCGCGCTGGTGAGGGACCTGCAGCTCCAGCAGCAGGTCGTCATGCTCGGCGAAGAACGCCGGGTTGGCACGCAGGTAAGCCACCACGTCCTGGGCCCCGACGCTGGGCGTCGAGCCCTGGGCGTCGGAGGCTTCGGGCTCTGCGGTGGGCGTGTGGGGCTGGTCGGTCATGGCTGGTACTCACTCATAGGCGAACCTGTCCTTCATACACGCGTACGGCAGGGCCTGTCATCACTACAGGCCGGCCCGGGCCGCCCCACTCGATGGACAGGCGCCCTCCGGGCAGGTCGATCAGCAGCGGCGAATCCATCCAGCCCTGGCTGATGGCAGCCACCGCCGCGGCGCAGGCACCGGTGCCGCAGGCCTGGGTTTCCCCGGCGCCGCGCTCCCACACGCGCAACTGGGCGCGGTGGCGGTCGATGACCTGGAGGAAGCCGACGTTGACCCGCTGCGGGAAGCGCGGGTGGTTCTCGATCTGCGGGCCGAGGTCGTGCACCGGGGCGCTGTTGATGTCGTCGACGCGCAGCACCGCATGGGGGTTGCCCATCGACACGGCAGCCAGGTTGACCGTGCGACCGGCCACTTCCAGCGGGTAGCTCAGGGCCTGGGCGGGGGCGTCGAAGGGTATCTCGGACGGCACCAGGCGCGGTGGGCCCATGTCGACGCTGATCTGCCCGTCGCCGCGCACATCGAGTTCGATGATGCCGCTCTTGGTCTCGACGCGGATGCGCTTTTTCGCCGTCAGGCGCTTGTCCAGCACGAAGCGCGCGAAGCAGCGCGCACCGTTGCCGCACTGCTCGACCTCGGACCCGTCGGCGTTGAAGATCCGGTAGCGAAAGTCCACGTCCGGATTGCTCGGCGCCTCGACGATCAGCAGTTGGTCGAAACCGATGCCGGTGTGCCGGTCACCCCATTGCTTGGCGTGCTTGGGCAGGATGTGCGCGTGCTGGCTGACCAGGTCGAGGACCATGAAGTCGTTGCCCAGGCCGTGCATCTTGGTAAAACGCAGCAGCATGGGGTCACTCCGGCAGCAGGCTTTCGCCGGCAAACAGCTCGGCCACGGTTTCGCGACGGCGCACTTCGAAGGCCTGATCGGCATCCACCAGTACTTCGGCGCAGCGACCACGGGTGTTGTAGTTCGAACTCATGACGAAACCGTAGGCACCGGCCGAATGCACGGCCAGCAGGTCGCCCTCGGCCAGGTTCAGCGCACGGTCCTTGGCCAAGAAGTCGCCGGTCTCGCAGATCGGGCCGACCACGTCATAGCTGCGCGGCTCGCCATCACGCGGCTGCACGGCGGTCACGTCCATCCAGGCCTGGTACAGCGCCGGGCGGATCAGGTCGTTCATCGCCGCGTCGACGATGGCGAAGTCCTTGTGCTCGGTGTGCTTGAGGTACTCGACGCGGGTCAGCAGCACGCCGGCATTGGCCACGATGTAGCGGCCCGGTTCGAATACCAGCGCCAGGTCGCGGTCGCCCACGCGCTCGCGGATGGCCTTGATGTAGTCGCCGGCCAGTGGCGGCTCTTCGTCGCGATAGCGCACGCCCACGCCGCCGCCCAGGTCCAGGTGGCGCAGGTAGATGCCGCACTCGCCGAGGCGGTCGATCAGCGCCAGCAGGCGGTCGAGGGCATCGAGGAAGGGCTCCAGCGTCGTCAGCTGCGAACCGATGTGGCAGTCGACGCCGACGATTTCCAGGTTCGGCAGCTGCGCGGCGCGCACGTAGACTTCTTCGGCATCGGCAATGGCGATACCGAACTTGTTCTCTTTGAGGCCGGTGGAAATGTACGGGTGGGTGCCGGCATCGACATCCGGGTTGACCCGCAGCGAGATCGGCGCGCGTACGCCCATTTCGGCGGCAACCACCTGCAGGCGCTCCAGCTCGTCGGTGGACTCGACGTTGAAGCAGTGCACGCCCACTTCGAGGGCGCGGCGCATGTCGTCGCGGGTCTTGCCCACGCCGGAGAACACCACACGGTCGGCGCGCCCGCCGGCGGCCAGCACACGCTCCAGTTCACCGCCCGAGACGATGTCGAAGCCTGCGCCCAGTCGTGCCAGCACGTTCAGCACGCCGAGGTTGGAGTTGGCTTTTACGGCGAAGCACACCAGGTGCGAAACACCCTGCAATGCATCGGAGTAGCTACGGTACTGGGCTTCGATATGCGCCCGCGAGTACACGTAGGTAGGCGTGCCGAAGCGTTCGGCAATCGCCGACAGCGCCACGCCTTCCGCGAACAGCTCGCCGTCGCGGTAGTTGAAAGCGTCCATGGGGATCCCTTAATCAGTGCTGGTGCGATTGCGACTTTTTGCCGTCTTTGCCGTCTTCAGGCAGGTACAGTGGGCCTTTCTGACCGCAAGCGGAGACGAGGCAGGCAATCGCGACTAGCGCCGCGAGGGAGGAAATCAGGCGCTTCATGGCGAAATCCTTTGAATTTAAGCAGTATTGCGCCCGAGTATACCGAGCGCCCGGCGCCTTGCCTATGTAGCCGCTGCGCCGTCGGACAGGCGCCCGTGCAGGGTGTCGGCTGCGGGCGTTAACCTTTGCATTCGTGGCGCGGCGCTCGTATCTTGCCCGGCTTGCGTGTGTGCAGACATTTTCGAGGTTCTTGCAATGAGTTTGAGCGAAGCGCGTTTTCACGACCTGGTCGACGCGACCCAACAGGCCCTGGAAGACCTGTTCGATGAAACCGACCTGGACCTGGACATGGAGAACTCGGCGGGCGTTCTTACCATCAAGTTCGACAACGGCAGCCAGTTGATCTTCAGCCGCCAGGAGCCGCTGCGCCAGCTGTGGCTGGCCGACAAGTCGGGTGGTTTCCATTTCGACTATGACGAAGCCAGCGGCAAATGGACCTGTGAGAAGACCGAGGAACTGCTCGGCGAGATGCTCGAGCGCATCGTCTGGGAGCGGGTCGGCGAAAAGCTCGACTTCGACGAGATCTGAGATGAGCACTGCTGCCAAACCGGCCAAGCCGCTGTACAGCAATGTCAGCCCGGCGGTGCCGTCGCCCTGCATCAGCCTGTGCCGGCTGGACGAGGCCAAGGTGTGCCTGGGCTGCTTTCGCCATGTCGAGGACATTCGCCAGTGGCGCAGCGCCGACGACCAGCGCCGCCGCGAGATCTGCGCCCAGGCACAGGCACGACGCCAGGCGGCCGGCTAGGCTGCGACGGCGAGCCTCTTGTGTATTTATTGTGCTGTGGTAGTGTCGAGGTTGATCGGCCTGGCCGAAAAACATGCAAACCCCGCCCTTGGGCGGGGTTTTGCTTTATAACGCCCAGCACTTTTACCCATGAACAAGGAGTCTGACTGGATCATGAGCACCAAGCCTTCCCTTATCCTCACCCGATTGGACGTACAGCGTCTCGAGCGTCTGATCGATGGCCTCGATGAAAAGACGCAGGACTCGCCGGGTGTGCTCGCCCTGCAGGACGAGCTGGACCGCGCCGAGCAGGTAGTGAGCCACGAGGAGGTTCCGGCCGGTGTCGTGACCATGAACTCGCGCGTGCATTGCCGCGATGAAGTCAGCGGCAAGGACTACCACCTGACCCTGGTGTACCCGAAGGACGCCGGCGCCGAAGGCACGGTCTCGATCCTGGCGCCGATGGGCAGCGCATTGCTCGGCCTGTCGGTGGGCGAGCAGATCGACTGGCCGGTGCCCGGCGGCAAGACCCTCAAGCTCAAGCTGCTCGAAGTCGAGTACCAGCCCGAAGCCGCAGGCGACTTCGACCTCTGATCAGGCCGCTTCCAGCGCCTGGTTCAGCACCCGCTCCAGTTCCTGCTTGTAGCGCAGGTACAGGATGCTCGAGCCCTGGCCTTCGGCAAGCAGGTCGGACAGGTCCAGGTCGGTGATGTAGCAGCGGTAGCGCTGGGCGTCACGGCGCTGGCCGACGATCTCGCGGGCGACCACCGCATACAGCTGGTCGCCATACTCGAGCTCCGAAAACTCCTTCTGGTTGCAGTACAACGTCACCTGCAGGGCGTCTTCGACGCCTGCCTGGATGATCGCCTGCACTTCGTAGGCGGTGCTGCCCAGCGTGGTGGGCGGTGCCTGGCGCGGCTCCAGCTGGCGTGCCCGGCCGATACCGGGGGGCGACAGCTGATAGTAGAGGATGTCCAGCGCGCCCTGTGCCGGCAGCTCTTCCAGCGGCAGCCGTGCGTTGTGCCGGAACACCACCGATTGCAGAAAGCGCTGCAGCGGCAGCAACAGGCTGCTGTCGTCGTGGTAGGGCAGGCGTTGCTGCCACAGCGCATTGAATTCATCCAGCACGTAGACGTCGGCCCAGTTCTCCTGCACCCGGTAGAACACCTGCAGGCACTGCGGCTGGCCCTGGGGCAGCACCAGCGCAAGGTCGTGGTCTTCCAGCACGTTGGCGTCCAGGTGCAGCGGGGTGTACTCGGCACGTTCCTCGCCCAGGTATGCCAACAGTGCATCCTGACTGTCCAGGCTGACCAGGTTGACCGCCCCGTGGTGCAATTCCAGTACATGGGTGTGCTGCTGCACCTGTATCAGGTAGCGATGCCCCAGGCCTTCGGCAAGCAGCGCCTGAGCGGTGGCGAACACCTCTTCGACCCGCTGGGCGATGGCCTGGGCGCGGTTGTGGCAGAAGCAGCGCACGTTCAGCGTGGGCAGGTGGCCCTTGCTGCCCAGGCTGTTGAGGTAGTCACGCAGGTTGCGCATCAGGGCGTGCTCGCCGTCATACCGCTGCACCAGCACTTCGTTCCAGCTGTTGAGGGTCACCTGGTCCAGAGTCAGCACCAGGTTCTCGCGCACCCCGGCGTAGCTCAGCGAGTCGGTGCGCTCGGTGGTCATCAGGATGTTGAGGTCGCGGTGATGCTGCAGCGGGTCGATGCCGACGTTGACCAGCAGCAGGATCTCGTCCGCCACGCTCGGTTGCAGCAGGCGCGCCTCGCTGACGTCCTTGAACGGCAGGGCCACGCTCTGCTGCAGGCTGCCCAGCAGGTTGAACAGCTCGTACTCGCTCAGGTCGCTGCTGCCGGGGTTGAGCGCCAGGCGCGTGGTGCTGTCGATCACCCCGTTGCGGTGCGCCCAGGCCAGCAGTTCGAGCAATTCGCGGCAGCGCTTGAACGGCACGAACTGCTCCCACTCATGGGCGTTCAGGTTGCCGCTGTACAGGCTCCAGTGGGTTTGCCCAGGCTCCTGGCGATTGGGTGCCTGGACCAGGGTCAGGGTGTCTTCGGCCAGGTCCGGGGCGATGCCCGGGTTGATGAACTCGACCTTGCCGGCGCGCCGCTCGAAGGCGGCGTAGAGGCGTCGGCCCAGCACGTTGAGGTCCCGCTGGTCGAGGCGCGTGGCAGCTTGCGGGTTGCGTGCGAACTGGCCGAGAAAACGGTAGCTGTGGTTGAGTTCGGCCACCAGGATGCGCCGTTCGGCTTCCACCTGGCGCACCTTCCACTGGCTGCGGCTGTCCAGCAGCATCAGCTGGCGCTCGTCCCAGCCCCACTCGCGGGTCAGGCGCTCGAGCAGGTCGCGCTGCCAGCCGCCGCTGCGCTGGCGCGCCAGCAGGCTGATCTTCTTGTTCACCTTCAGGTACAGGCTGCGTCGCACCAGCTCCAGGCGCTGGGCCTCGCCGCGGTGCTGCAGGTACTGCTCGATACGCCGGTACACCATCATGTACGGGTCCAGCTCGTCGAGGTCGAGGCGGTTGGCGAACACCGCCTGCTTGAACTGCAGGCTCAGGCACTGCACGTGCGGATGTTCGCTGGCATACACCTCGGTCAGCAGCAGCTTGAGCAGCGACTTGTAGGGTGACTCGATGCCCTTGAACAGCTGCCACAACCCGGCGCCCACGAACTCGCCGGGCGGGATGTGGGCCAGGTGGCCGAGGTCCAGGTTCTCGTCGGCGCGGATGAAGCGCTTGGACAGCAGGGTCTGGGTGTAATGCGCGTAGCTGCCTTCCTCGTAGACCGGCACCAGCCACCACAGCGGCGTGCGCCCGGCCAGCCACAGCGCGGTGCGGTAGAACTCGTCCAGCAGCAGGTAGTGCTGGGTGGTGCCGCAGTCGTCCGAACTCAGTGCGGTATTGCGCTCGCCGGTGACGAAGCGCTCCGGCTCGATCAGGAACAGGTGCAGTTCGGCGCCCTGGGACGCGGCCCAGACCTCCAGCAACACGCACTTTCTGCGCAGCTCGCTCAGCTCGGCCTCGCTGAGCCCGGGGGCGTGGCACAGCCACACGTCCATGTCGCTTTCATCGGCCTGGGCCAGGGTGCCCAGGCTGCCCATCAGGTACAGCCCCAGCAGCGGGCGCGGTGGCTGGCCGTGGCGCTTGCGGTAGGTGAACGAGCGGGTCAGGCGCTGGGCCTCGGCCAGCGCCTCGTCGTCGGGCTCGTAGCACGAGATGCCCGCCGGAGTGGTGCCCGATACGTAGCCGGGCAGCAGCGGGTGATTGACGTGGAAGAACAGCGCCAGCAGGTTGAGCACCTGCTGCTGGCGGCTCGACAACCCTTCCATGGCGCGTGCCAGTCGACCCTGGTTGATGGCCAGGAAGCGCTTGCGCAACTGGCTGAGCACCTTGCGATCGATGCCTTCGTCGAGGTCGGGTCGAATTTCGTGGGGGTGGTTCATTGCAGGGCTCTAACTGGCCATCACGGGAGCAATGGCGAGTTTAGCCGCTACGGGGCGAGGGGCTGAAATCTATTTGATTTCTGGCGCCATTTTGTCAGCGCCTGACGTATTGACCGGTTGTGGCCTTCGCCGGCAAGGCCGGCTCCTGTACCGATCTGCAGGAGCCGGCCTTGCCGGCGAAGGCTTCAGCGAAGCTCTCAAGCCGGCTCGGCGACCGTGTTCAGGATGATCAGCAACTGCTGTACGTTCTGCGCCGCATCGCGGCCCAGCGGGGTCAGGTAGCCGCCGTCTTCCTGGGTGATCAGTTCCTTGGAGAACAGGCGCTTGGCGGCGGCAATCGCCTGGGGTGCTGCGGTGGCATGGACTTTCAGTCCTTCCTGCGTGCTGTCCAGGTTGAACAGCGCGAGTATTTCCAGTTCGGCAATCAGCTCGGGGGTAAACGACATAGATACTCCGGACTTTCCTGAAGTGGAGGGCAGCACCCTTGCAGGGGTACATGAAGTTGCAGTGTAGCCACGCCAGCCGGTAATTGCTTCAGTCCTTTTCGGGTGGCAACTCAGGCAACGCACGCAGGGCGGTTTCGTACCACTGCGTATCGAACGCTCGGTCGTCCTCGAGCATGGCGTCGATCTCGCAGGCCAGCACGTGGGCCATCAGGTTGAGGATGTCCTCACGCTCATAGCCCACCAGCGTCAGCTTGTTGAACGTGGCCTTGGCCGCTGGCGGGTTGTCGTTCTCGATCTGGTTCTCGATGGCCTGGATCAGGGTCGATTCGGCGAACGCTTCTTCGTCATTGTCGATATCGGTGGGCTCGCTCATGGGCGCTCTCCTCGGAATGGGCATCCAGTTTGCCATGCAGTGCACGCCAATGCCTGGCTATCGAGCAACTGCATGATGCTGGTCAGTGCCTGCGGTAGCGTCTATAAAGGCCAGGCCAACCCCTTTCGGCCTGGAGGCATGTTTCATGCTCAAGCTTCACGGTTTTGCAGTCAGCAACTACTACAACATGGTCAAACTGGCGCTGCTGGAAAAGGGCGTGCCCTTCGAAGAGGTGCTGTTTTTCGGCGGCCCCGGCCCCGCATCACTGAAGATCAGCCCCTGCGGCAAGGTGCCGGTGCTGGAGACCGAGCACGGCTTTCTCAGTGAGACCAACCTGATCCTTGACTATATCGAGCAGACCCAGCCCGGCAAGGCGCTGCTGCCCGAGGGCGTGTTCGCCCAGGCCAAGGTGCGCGAACTGGCCAAGGAGATCGAGCTGTACATCGAGCTGCCGGCCCGAGCCTGCTACCCCGAGGCGTTCTTCGGTGCCCAGGTGGACCCGGCCATCAAGCAAAAGGCCAAGGCCGAGCTGCTGGCGGGTCTTGCCGCCCTCAAGCGCAACGGTGCCTTCGCTCCCTATGTGGCGGGCGAGCAGATGACCCTGGCGGACATCCTGTTCTGCTACAGCGTCGACCTGGCGTATGCGGTGGGCAAGAAGGTGTTCGATATGGATGTGCTGGCGGACTTCCCGCAGGCCAAGGCCCTGCTCGAACACTTCAAGCAGAACCCCAACGTGCAGAGAAACGCCGCAGACAAGGAAGCCCAGATGCCGGCCTTCCTCGAGATGGTGCGTACCGGCAAGCGCTGACTTCAGCGCAGCCAGGCCCGCCAGACGGGCCTGGCGAATGCCTCAGCGGCTGGCCAGCAGCGCCTGGCCGCGGGCCACGGCTGCACGTACCTGGGCCGGTGCGGTGCCGCCGATGTGGTTGCGCGCGTTCACCGAGCCTTCCAGGGTCAGCACGGCAAACACGTCCTGCTCGATCTGGTCGCTGAACTGGCGCAGTTCGTCCAGGCTCATCTCGGCCAGGTCCTTGCCGGTGTCCACGCCGTACTTCACCGCGTGGCCGACGATCTCGTGGCAATCACGGAACGGCAGGCCGCGGCGTACCAGGTAATCAGCCAGGTCGGTGGCGGTGGAGAACCCGCGCAGCGCGGCTTCGCGCATGATCGCGTGCTTTGGCTTGATCGCCGGGATCATGTCGGCAAATGCCCGCAGCGAATCGCGCAGGGTATCGGCGGCATCGAACAGCGGTTCCTTGTCTTCCTGGTTGTCCTTGTTGTAGGCCAGCGGCTGGCCCTTCATCAGGGTCAGCAGGCCGGTTAGGGCGCCGAACACGCGGCCGGTCTTGCCGCGTACCAGCTCGGGGACGTCGGGGTTCTTTTTCTGCGGCATGATCGAGCTGCCGGTGCAGAAGCGGTCCGGCAGGTCGATGAACTGGAACTGCGCGCTGGTCCACAGCACCAGCTCTTCGGAAAAGCGCGACAGGTGCATCATCGCGATGCTGGCCGCCGCGCAGAATTCGATGGCGAAGTCACGGTCGGACACGCCGTCCAGCGAGTTGCCGCCCACCGCTTCGAAGCCCAGCAGCGAGCAGGTCAGTTCACGGTCGATCGGGTAGGTGGTACCGGCCAGTGCGGCGCTGCCCAACGGCATGCGGTTGGTGCGCTTGCGGCAGTCCACCAGGCGCTCGTAGTCGCGGCTGAGC
This sequence comes from Pseudomonas palmensis, assembly GCF_017848315.1. Taxonomy (GTDB): domain Bacteria; phylum Pseudomonadota; class Gammaproteobacteria; order Pseudomonadales; family Pseudomonadaceae; genus Aquipseudomonas; species Aquipseudomonas palmensis. Next base: position 46,197 of record NZ_JAFKEC010000029.1, on the reverse strand, counting down.
ATTTCGAACCAGGCCAGCAGATGATGCCCGAAGGTCACCGGCTGGGCGGTCTGCAGGTGGGTGAAGCCCGGCATGATGGTGTCGGCTTCGCGCTCGGCCTGCTCCAGCAGGCCTTTTTGCAGGCGGGTGATCTCGGCCAGGATCAGGTCGATCTCGTCGCGCAGCCACAGGCGGATGTCGGTGGCCACCTGGTCGTTGCGGCTGCGCCCGGTGTGCAGCTTCTTGCCGGTGATGCCGATGCGGTCGGTCAGGCGTGCCTCGATGTTCATGTGCACGTCTTCGAGGTCGATGCGCCAGTCGAAGTTGCCGGCCTCGATTTCGCCCTGGATGGTGGTCAGGCCGTCGATGATGCTGTCGCGCTCGGCATCGGTGAGCACGCCGACCTTGGCCAGCATGGTGGCGTGGGCGATCGAACCCATGATGTCGTGGCGGTACAGGCGCTGGTCGAAGGTGACGGAGGCGGTGAAGCGGGCGACGAAGGCGTCGACCGGCTCGCTGAAACGGCCGCCCCAGGACTGGTTGGTCTTGTCGGTGCTCATGGATTCACTCGTGTAAGGCGTGAACGGAAAAAGTGGCGCAGATGATAGCAGGGTTGCCGGGGCTCACGGGGCTCGGCGGTCGGCGCAACTGCGGGTTTGTGTCGCAGCCGGGGGCCACGACAGGGGCGATGCAAAAGGATATTTATCGATTGAACGGCAGCGTGCCTGCAACCGTCTACAGTTGGACAGAGGATTGGCAGGTTTCGCCCTCCCAGTGAATCTTTAGCCCTCGTGCGAGTCTGAGCGTGGATCGCCGTGACGGTCGTCACTTCACCTGTCTACGCTATCCTTGTGCGAGACTCACGCAGGAATCCAGCGCTATATGAATGTCCTGATCGTTGATGACGAACCCCAAGCCCGGGAACGCCTGAGCCGAATGCTCGGCGAGCTGGAGGGCTATACCGTGCTGGAGCCCAGCGCCACCAATGGCGAAGAGGCCCTGGCATTGATCGACAGCCTCAAGCCCGAGGTGGTCCTGCTCGACATCCGCATGCCCGGCATGGACGGGCTGCAGGTGGCGGCCCGGTTGTGCGAGCGCGAAGCGCCACCGGCCGTGGTGTTCTGTACGGGGGATGACGAATTCACCGTGCAGGCGTTCAAGGACAGCACCCTGGGCCATCTGCTCAAGCCGGTTCAGGCCGATGCCCTGCGCGACGCGCTGCGCAAGGCCGAGCGCCCGAACCGCGTGCAACTGGCGGCGCTGACCCGCCCCGGCGCCGAAAGCGGCAACGGGCCGCGCAGCCACATCAGCGCCAGGACCCGTAAGGGCATCGAGCTGATTCCCATCGACCAGGTGATCTACTTCATCGCCGATCACAAGTACGTGACCTTGCGTCATGAGGGCGGCGAGGTGCTGCTGGACGAACCGCTCAAGGCTCTGGAAGACGAGTTCGGCGAGCGCTTCGTGCGTATCCACCGCAACGCGCTGGTGGCCCGCGACCGTATCGAACGCCTGCAGCGCACGCCGCTGGGGCATTTCCAGCTTTTTCTCAAGGGCCTCAATGGCGATGCCCTGATTGTCAGCCGCCGCCATGTGGCCGGCGTACGCAAGATGATGCAGCAGCTTTAGGGCGGGGCGGGAGCACTGCTTGACCAGGGACGGTCGACCCCTCCACTGACATAGATCTGCTAGCAGCCCGGATTGAGCTGTTATCATCCCGCGCATCTATCTCGTACGGATCGATCCATGTCCACTCGTGAAATCCGCATTGCCACGCGCAAAAGTGCCCTTGCCCTGTGGCAGGCCGACTATGTAAAAGCCCGCCTCGAACAGGCACACCCCGGCCTGGTGGTGACCCTGGTGCCGATGGTCAGCCGCGGCGACAAGCTGCTCGACTCGCCGCTGTCGAAGATCGGCGGCAAGGGCTTGTTCGTCAAGGAGCTGGAAACCGCGCTGCTGGAGCAGGAAGCCGACATCGCCGTGCACTCGATGAAAGACGTGCCGATGGACTTCCCCGAAGGCCTGGGCCTGTTCTGCATCTGCGAGCGCGAAGACCCGCGCGATGCCTTTGTCTCCAACACCTATGCCAGCCTCGATGCACTGCCGGCAGGCGCCATTGTCGGCACCTCCAGCCTGCGTCGCCAGGCGCAACTGCTGACCCGCCGCCCCGACCTCGAGATCCGCTTCCTGCGCGGCAACGTCAACACCCGCCTGGCCAAGCTCGATGCCGGCGAGTACGACGCGATCATCCTGGCGGCTGCCGGTTTGATCCGCCTCGGTTTCGAAGACCGCATCACCGCCAGCATCAGCGTCGACGACAGCCTGCCAGCCGGTGGCCAGGGCGCGGTAGGCATCGAGTGCCGCACCACCGACGCCGAAATCCATGCCTTGCTCGCGCCGCTGCACCACGCCGATACGGCTGACCGCGTGGTGGCCGAACGAGCCATGAACAAGCACCTCAACGGCGGCTGCCAGGTACCGATCGCCTGTTACGCCGTGCTCGAGGGCGAGCAGCTGTGGTTGCGCGGCCTGGTGGGCGAACCGGCCGGCGGCCTGTTGCTCAGCGCCGAGGCACGTGCACCGCGCGCAGACGCGGATGCACTGGGTGTACGCGTCGCCGAAGACCTGCTGAACCAGGGCGCCGAAGACATTCTCAAGGCGGTGTATGGCGAGGCCGGCCACCCGTGAACGGCTGGCGCCTGCTGCTGACCCGGCCGGCCGACGACTGCGCGGCACTGGCCGCGACCCTGGCCCAGGCCGGGGTGTTCGGCAGCAGCCTGCCGCTGCTCGAGATCGAAGCGCTGCCGGTGACCGATGCGCAGCGCAGCACCGTGCTCGGCCTGGCCGACTATGCTGCGGTCATCGTGGTCAGCAAGCCGGCAGCCCGGCTCGGCCTGGCCCTGCTCGACCAGTACTGGCCCCGCACGCCGGCCCTGCCGTGGTTCACGGTGGGGGCGGCTACCGCCGCGATCCTGCAGGCCCATGGCTGCGAAGTGCACTTCCCGCCACTGGGGGATGACAGCGAAGCCCTGCTGCAACTGACCCGGCTGCAGGAAGTTTTCGCACAGCCCCAGCCGCGCTTTCTGATCATGCGTGGCGAAGACGGTCGCGAGCTGTTGGCCGAGCGATTGACCGCGCAGGGTGCTAGTGTCGATTATCTGCCCCTGTACCGCCGCTGCCTGCCCGAGTACCCGGTCGGCACACTGATGCGACGCATCGATGCGGAACGCCTGAACGGCGTGGTGGTCAGCAGTGGGCAGGGTCTTGAACACCTGCGCCAGCTGGCTGGCAGCGACTGGTCGCGACTGGCCGCGTGGCCGCTGTTCGTGCCGAGCCCGCGTGTTGCCGAGCAGGCCCGCGCCGCTGGCGCACAGAATGTAGTGGATTGCCGTGGTGCCAGTGCCACGGCTTTGCTGGCGGCGTTGCAGGAAACCCCTGCGCCCGCCTCCTAAGGCGCTAAGCTGTCTGGCGAGGTGCCCCAATGCAAAGGATGGATACGTGAGCGAAACTGCCTTGCCCAACGATGATCTGCAGCCGGCGCCAGAAGCGCCCGCGCAAACGCCCGCCGCCCCTGCCAAGCGGGCCGGCACCGGTCTGGCACTGTTCGCCCTGCTGCTGGGTGCGGCAGGTGTCGCAATCGGTGGCTGGGGTGTCTGGCAGGTGCGCCACCTGCAGGGCGCCAACCAGCTCCAGAGCGAACAATTGCAGGCCTTGAATGCCCAGGCCCAGGCCTTGCAGCAGGGCGAGCAGCGACTGTCGTCACGCCTGGCCGACCTGCCACCGGCCGCCGAGCTCGAAGAGCGCCGGCGCCTGGTGGCGCAATTGCAGGGCGACCAGCAACGTCTGAGCCAGCGCCTGGAGACCGTGCTCGGTGCCAGCCGCAAGGACTGGCGCCTGGCCGAGGCCGAGCACCTGCTGCGCCTGGCCAGCCTGCGCCTGTCGGCATTGCAGGACATCACCAGCGCTCGAGCGCTGGTCGAAGGCGCCGACCAGATCCTGCGCGAGCAGAGCGACCCGGCCTCGTTCGCTGCCCGCGAACAGCTGGCACGCAGCCTGGCCACCCTGAACAGCGTCAAGCAACCGGACCGCACCGGGCTGTTCCTCAAGCTGGCCGCGCTGCGCGAGCAGGTAGTGCAGCTCACCGCCATGGCCCCCGAATTCGAAGAAGGCGGCGAACCGCTGTTCGGCCTGGCTGCCGACGGCGACGGTGCCAGCCGCTGGTCACAGTGGTGGGCGCAGCTGTCGCGCTACTTCCGTATCGATTTCAATGCCGACAAGAACGTCAAGCCGTTGCTGGCCGGCCAGGCCCTGAACCAGGTGCGCCTGGCCCTGAGCCTGACCCTGGAGCAGGCGCAGTGGGCCGCGCTCAACGGCGAGCCGAAGGTCTATGCCCAGGCGCTGGATGAAGCGCGCAGCGTGCTGCTGGCCAACTTCAACCACGACAACGAGCAGAGCCAGTCGATGCTCGAACAGCTCAACGCGGTGGCGAACGAGCCGGTGTCGGTAGTGACGCCGGACCTGGCCGACAGCCTCGGTGCGGTCCAGGCCTACCTCGAGCGTCGCCACCTGCCCGCCGAAGAATCGATCACGCGCCAGCCGGCGGCACAAGGTCATGAGGAGGGCACCCCATGAAACGTGCCTACCTGTGGGTGGTGGTGGCGATCGTCGCCGCGACCCTGCTGGGTATCGCCGTGGCCCGGCATAGCGGATACGTGCTGATCGCCTACGACAGCTTCCGCTACGAGTCGAGCCTGTGGGCGACCCTGGCCCTGCTGCTGGCCGTGGTGCTCGTGGTGCTGATGGTGCGCTTCGTGCTGGGCCTGGTGTTCACCTCGGGCGGGGTGGTCAACCCATGGTCGCGGCGCAACCGCAGCCGGCGTACACGCCTGGCCATCGAGCAGGGGCAACTGGACCTGGCCGAGGGCCGCTGGGCCAGTGCCCAGCGCCATCTGCATCGCGCTGCCGAGGCCGAACGCCAGCCGCTGCTCTATTACCTCGGGGCGGCCCGCGCTGCCAACGAACTGGGGCGCACCGAGGACAGCGACAACCTGCTGGAACGTGCCCTGGAACGCCAGCCGCAAGCCGAGCTGGCCATCGCCCTGACCCACGCGCAGTTGCAGGTCGACCGCGGTGACACCGAGGCGGCATTGGTGACCCTGCAGGCGATGCACGAGCGCCACCCGCACAACGTGCAGGTGCTGCGCCAGTTGCAGCGTCTGTACCAGCAGCGTGGCGACTGGAGCGCGGTGATCCGCCTGCTGCCGGAGCTGCGCAAGGACAAGGTGTTGTCTGCTGCGGAACTGGCCGAGCTGGAGCGGCGGGCCTGGGGCGAAAACCTGAGCCTGGCCGCACGCCGCGAGCAGGACGACCAGACCGCACAGCAGTCCCTTGAGCGTGCCTGGCAGCAACTGACCTCGGCACAACGCCAGGAGCCGCAACTGGTGCTGGCGTATGCCGAGCAACTGCGCCAGCTGGGCGCCGAAAGCGACGCCGAGAAGGTCCTGCGTACGGCCCTGCAGCGCGAATACGAAAGCCACCTGGCCCGGCTGTACGGGCTGGTGCGAGGCGGCGACCCGGCGCGTCAGTTGCAGACGGCCGAGGGCTGGCTCAAGCAGCACCCGGACGATCCCAGCCTGTTGCTGACCCTGGGTCGTCTGAGCCTGCAGAATCGTCTGTGGGGCAAGGCGCGCGACTACTTCGAAGACAGCCTGCGCCGGCAGCGCAACCCTGAGGCCTGCGCCGAGCTGGCCCGTCTGCTGGCCGGCCTGGGCGACACCGAGCGCAGCAACCAGCTGTTTCAGGAGGGCCTGGGCCTGTTGGATGAGCGCCTGCTGGCCTTGCCTCTGCCTGAAGCCGTCCGGGCCTGACGTCGTACGGGTTTAGCCCCAGGTTAAACCCGTACTGTTTGGCTGGTTGCGGGGGTGGGTAACTTTTCGCTGAGTTACAGAGGAAATATCCACCTCAACTCTTCGACACTTCCCTTATGTTTCAGCGATTTATCGCGCCTGTCGTGCCTTGAAACAAGGCTCGATTTTCCTCTACCGTTGTTACATGTCTTTCCCGCACCTGGACTTGCCATGCCATTGGCCTGTTTGCGCTCATTGTTCTCCCTGGCTTTCGTCGCGTCGTTACTGATTCTCGCCGGTGCGTTTTACCTCGAATTCACCAAAGGGCTGGTGCCTTGCCCGCTGTGCCAGAGCCAGCGTGTATTGCTGGTTGTGTTTGCCGGTGTCTGCCTGGCCGCGCGCCTGCATGCACCGGGTCAGCCGGGTGCGCGTCGCTATGCGGCTGCGGCGTTGGGCCTGGCGCTGGGGGGCGGCTTGCTGGCGGTGCGCCAGATCTGGTTGCAGGGCAGCGGGGTGGCGGCGGGTGAGGCCTGCTCGATGCCCCTCGGTGCGCTCATCGAGCAAGGCAGCCTTGCCGACGTGCTGCACGCCATGCTGCTCGGTTCGGCCGATTGCGCTTCGATCACCTGGAGCTTTCTGGACCTGAGCCTGCCGGAGTGGAGCCTCCTGGCCTTCCTGCTGCTGGCGGCGCTGGCGTTGGCGCGGCTGCTGTACGTGCAGCCAGCGGCCACGGGCAAGTCATTGAAACCCTGACGCTTGCCGGCGGGGGCTGGGCAATCGACCGATGGCCGCGGGTGCGGCGATTAAACACTTGTATGAAACTTGTCGCCTGCGTACCTTGAAGGCAAGGGCGCGCGGGAATAATCTCCCTTGCACGCATACCCAAAACACTGCTGCTCGATGCCGTTCTGCTGCTTTCTCCCTTTGTTGTGCATACCTCGCACGACGGGGCGCAGCGGCATGACCCAGAAGGGAAGACACCGCCATGTTAGATAGTTGTCAGAATGCTCAGGAACGCTGGGGTGGGGTTCACAAGCTGATTGACCGCTGGCTGGACGAGCGGGCCGAACTGGTCACGGCCTTTCGCGCATTGCGCGATGCCAAACCGGCTTTTGCGGACAAGGACAAGAACCTCGGCTTCTGCGCGATACTGGTCGATTACGTCTCCGCCTGGCACTTCGAGGTCAGTGAGCAGTTGGTGGCTGAAGCCAAGGCGTTCGGAGATGACAAGGGCCTGGAACTGGCGAAGCAGATCAGCCCTCGTATCAGTGCCATTACCGATATCGCGTCGGCTTTCAACGATCACTGCGACAAGGGCAACTGTACCGACCAGGAGCGCTTCGCCAAGAAGCTCAGCGAGCTGGGCAGCCTGCTCCACGAGCGCTTCGAGCTTGAGGATTGCCTGATCGAAGTGCTGCACAACGCGCACAAGGAAGAAGAGGCCGTCCAGGCCTGATCCCTGTCTCCTCCGTTGCCGACATTCAGTCGGCAACCCCCAGTAGTTCGATCTCGAAGATCAGTGGCGTGAACGGCGGAATCAGATCGCCTGCGCCATCGGCTCCGTAGGACTTGGCCGACGGAATCACCACACGCCATTTCGCCCCGACAGCCATCTGTGGCAACGCCACCTGCCAGCCCTCGATCACACTCTTGAGGCTGAACCACTGCGGTTGTTCGCTCTGGTCGAACACGCTGCCATCGGGCAGCTTGCCGACGTAGCGTACCTGCACCCGGCCATCGGCCCTGGGTGAGGCACCATTGCCCTTGACCAGTTCGGTCACCAGTACGCCTTCGGGTAGTTCTCGTACTCCGGCACGGGCGCGTTCGGTGGCCAAGTAACGGGTTTCCACCGCCATCAGCATTTCCACCTGCGACTGCTCGGCGGCCTCGCTGGCCTGGGCCTCGTGCTGGCTGAGAATCGCTTCGCGCCGTGCCTGGCTGATTGCCAGGGGCTTGTTCGCGTAGGCCTGTTGCAACCCCTGGATCAAGGCATCGAGCTGCAGCTCGGGCATCTCGTTGCGCAACCGTTCACCCAGGCTGGCGCCGACGCTATAGGACAGGTCGTGAGCACTTGCCGGTGGCTCGGTGGTGTCTGCGAATGCGCAGGGCAGGGCGAGCAGCAAGGGCAGTAACAGGTAGCGTGGCACAGGCTCACTCCAGGTGGTTTGAGTGCATGGTGAGGGCCGGATGAATCTTTGCATAGAGCAAATTCCGACAGCCTTTTTAACAGCATCTACACTTGTGCGCAGCTGCAGCCATAACAACTTTGCCCAGGCATGCAACGCGGCGTCCTACTTACTGTCAACATGCCCTAGCGGCGGTAGCAGCAGAAGGTCTAGTATGAGCCGCATTCTCGTCAGCCAGGAGGTAAGCCATGTCGGCCAGTAAGAAGCCAGTCAGTACGCCATTACACCTGCTACATCAACTCTCGGGCAGTTTGCTCGAGCATCTGGAAAGTGCCTGCTCGCAAGCACTGGCTGATGCTGAAAAACTGTTGGCCAAGTTGGAAAAACAACGGGGCAAGGCGCAGGAAAAACTTCACAAGTCGCGTCTCAAACTTCAGGACGCTGCGGTCGCCGGCAAGAACAAGGCGCAGAACAAGGCCAAGGGCGCCGTAGGCGAACTGGAAACCCTGCTCGATTCGCTCAAGGATCGCCAGTCGCAAACCCGCCTGTACATCGTGCAGCTCAAGCGTGATGCGCAGGAAAGCCTGAAGCTCGCCCAAGGCGTCGGCAAGGTGCAGGAAGCAGCGTCCAAGGCCCTGACCTCGCGTTCGGCCAAGGCTGCTCCGGTAGCGGCCAAGTCGGCCACCAAGGCCCCGGCCCGCAAGGCTGCAGCCAAGCCAGCCGCTACCAAAGCCGCCGCCAAGCCAGCGGCCAAAACTGCCGCGGCCAAGCCAGCCGCTGCCAAGCCAGCTGCCAAACCTGCAGCTGCCAAGGCTCCGGCAAGGTCTGCTGCCAAACCCGCAGCCGCCAAGGCCCCCGCCAAGCCAGCTGCCAAACCTGCCGCTGCCAAGGCTCCGGCCAAGCCAGCTGCCAAGCCTGCTGCTGCCAAGGCCCCCGCCAAGCCCGCCGCTACCCGCGCACCCGCCAAGCCGGCCGCCAAACCCGCTGCTGCCAAACCGGCGACTTCGGCACCTGCTGCGGCCACCACAGCCGCACCTGCTGCTTCGCCTGCCGCTGCACCCGTGACGACCCCAGTGACTCAGTCGCCCTCGACTGCTTCCTGATCCGCCACCGCCACGACGCGCAGCACCTGCAGCGCGTCGTGGTGCCGGGTGCCCTGGGGGGCCAGCACGGCCAGCCAGTCACCTGCCACACCCTGATTCATCCAGCCTTCGCTAGCCTGTTGCAGGCGCGCCAGCAATGTTCGCTCCGCCTCCAGTTCCAGTGCCTTGACCTGCCCGCGCAAGTGCGCCAGCTGCGGGTCGTGCTGCGCGTCTGCACGCCATTGGCGGCGCAGTTGACGCAGCGGTGTCACCACATGCTGCTGCCAGGCAGCGGCCAGCTGTTGCAGGTGCTGTACGCGCTCGGGGGTCACCCCGGCCCTGCGGGCTTCAAGCCACGCCCCGCACAGCAGAAGGCACACATCGGCCCCTTCGTCCTGCAAGGCCAGGCAGGCAGCCTCCACGCCCGGCCGGGCGTACAGGTGCAGAGCGAAATTCCACAGGTCGGTGTGCATGGTCCTACTCGCGCCAGTTGCCATCGAAGCTGGTAGACTCCGCGGCCATTATGATCAGACTTTCGAACCTCACTTTACAGCGTGGTCCCCAGCGCCTGCTAGAAGGCGCCGAGTTGACCCTGCACGCCGGCCAGAAAGCCGGCCTGATCGGTGCCAACGGCGCCGGCAAATCCAGCCTGTTCGCCTTGCTGCGCGGTGAGCTCACGCCCGATTCGGGCGAATGCCAGCTGCCCGGCGACTGGCGCATCGCGCACATGCGCCAGGAGGTCGATACCCTTGATCGCCTGGCGGTGGACTACGTGCTCGATGGCGACGTGCGCCTGCGCGAGGTACAGGCTGCGCTCGCAGCCGCCGAGGCCGCGCACGACAACAATGCCCTGGCCCGACTGCATGTGGAGCTCGACAGCGCCGACGGTTATACCGCCGATGCCCGCGCCCGCAAGCTGCTGGCCGGCCTGGGCTTCAGCAACGAACAGATGGACCGGCGCGTCGGCGACTTCTCCGGCGGCTGGCGCATGCGCCTGAACCTGGCCCAGGCACTGATGTGCCCCAGCGACCTGCTGCTGCTCGACGAGCCCACCAACCACCTGGACCTGGATGCGATCCTGTGGCTTGAAGACTGGCTCAAGAGCTACCCCGGCACGCTGCTGCTGATTTCCCACGACCGCGATTTCCTGGATGCGGTGGTCGACCACGTGGCACACGTGGAACAGTGCAAGCTGACCCTCTACCGCGGCGGCTACAGCGCCTTCGAGCGCGCCCGTGCCGAACGCCTGGCGCAACAGCAGCAGGCGTACGAGAAGCAGCAGGCGCAACGCGCCCACATGGAAAAGTACATCGCCCGGTTCAAGGCCCAGGCCACCAAGGCGCGCCAGGCACAAAGCCGCATCAAGGCACTGGAGCGCATGGAGGAGCTTTCGGCGGCGCATGTCGACTCGCCGTTCGACTTCACCTTCCGCGAGTCCGAGAAGATCTCCAGCCCGCTGCTCGACCTTGCCGAAGCCCGCTTGGGCTATGGCGAAAAGACCGTGCTGGAGAAGGTCAAGCTGCAGCTCACCCCGGGTGCGCGCATCGGCCTGCTGGGCCCCAACGGCGCCGGCAAGTCGACCCTGATCAAGAACCTGGCCGGCGAGCTGGAGCCGCTGGCCGGACGCCTGGTGCGCGGCGAGAACCTGGTGGTGGGCTACTTTGCCCAGCACCAGCTCGATTCGCTGGACAGCAAGGCCAGCCCCCTGCTGCACCTGCAGCGCCTGGCCCCCACCGAGCGCGAGCAGACCCTGCGCGACTTCCTCGGCGGTTTCGACTTTCGCGGTGCGCGCATCGACGAGCCGGTGCTGAACTTCTCCGGCGGCGAAAAGGCCCGCCTGGCCCTGGCGCTGATTGCCTGGGAGCGGCCCAACCTGCTGCTGCTCGACGAACCGACCAACCACCTGGACCTGGAGATGCGCCTGGCACTGACCATGGCCCTGCAGGAGTTCAGTGGCGCGGTACTGGTGGTGTCCCACGACCGTCACCTGCTCAAGAGCACCACCGACGACTTCCTGCTGGTGGCAGACGGCAAGGTCGAGACCTTCGATGGCGACCTCGACGACTACACCCGCTGGCTGGTCGAGTATCGTCAGCGCAATGCCCCGGTCAGCACCACACCGGTCAACCCCGACAAGACCGACAAGAAGGCCCAGCGCCAGGCTGCGGCGGCGTTGCGCCAGCAACTGGCCCCGCACAAGCGCCAGGCCGACAAGCTCGAAGCCGAGCTGGCCAAGTTGCATGAAGAGCTGGCCGGGGTCGATGCCAGCCTGAGCGACAGCGCGCTGTATGAAGCGGCGCGCAAGGACGAGCTGCGCGAGCTGCTGGCCCGCCAGGCCAAGCTGAAGGTGCGCGAAGGCGAGCTGGAAGAAGCCTGGATGCATGCGCTCGAAGTGCTTGAAAGCATGCAGGCCGAGCTGGAGGCGTTGTCCTGATGGAGTCGATGCAGGGATTGCTGCCGGTCGAGTGGATCGGTCCCTTCTGGATGGGCCTGCAGATACTGCTGATCCTGGTCGCGGCGTACCTGCTGCAACGCCTGGTGGCGCGCTGCCTGACTCGCCTGAGCGAGCGTTACCCGTTGCCGCCGGAGCTGATGGTGCCGCTGCGCGGCGGCTTGCGCTGGCTGATCATGGGCAGCGCGCTGATCTTCGTGCTGGAGCGCCTGGGTGTTTCGGCCACGGTGCTGTGGACGGCCCTGTCGGGCTTTGTCGCGGTGGCGGCGGTGGCCTTCTTCGCGATGTGGAGCGTGCTGTCCAACCTGCTCTGCGCGGTGCTGATCTTCACCGTGGGGCCGTTTCGCATCGGCGACGTGGTCGAGCTGGTCGAGACCCTCGACAAGCCGGGGGTCAAGGGCCGCGTGACCGCGATCAACCTGCTGTTCACCACCCTGGTCGAACTGCCCGAGGCGGGCGGCGCACTGGTGCAGGTGCCCAACAGCCAGTTCTTCCAGAAGAGCGTGCGCCGCTGGCGCGGTTCGGACGGCCTGGCCGTGGTAAGCGAAAGCCCGAAACCCGGGGCCTGAACACCGGCTGCAAAAAAATGTGGTGATTTTTTCAGCGGCGCATTAGCGTGGAACCCTTGAACAAGGGTCCGGGCCGAGGTGTGTGATGTCGCTGGAAACGTGGTTGGCTTTTTTTGCTGCCTGTTGGGTAATCAGTCTTTCGCCGGGGGCTGGGGCCATTGCGTCCATGTCCTGCGGTCTGCAGTACGGCTTCTGGCGCGGCTACTGGAACGCGCTGGGCCTGCAGCTGGGGCTGGTGATGCAGATCGCGATCATTGCCGCCGGCGTGGGCGCGGTACTCGCTGCCTCGGCTACCGCGTTCCAGGTCATCAAATGGTTTGGCGTTGCCTACCTGATCTACCTGGCCGTGAAACAGTGGCGAGCGCTGCCGGCAGACCTGGCCGACGACTCGACGGTACGCCCCATCGGCAAGCCGCTGAGCCTGGTGTTCCGTGGTTTTCTGGTCAACGTCAGCAACCCCAAGGCGCTGATCTTCATGCTTGCGGTGCTGCCTCAGTTCATCAATCCGCATGCCGAGCTGCTGCCGCAGTACCTGACGATCGCCGGCACCATGGTGGCGGTGGACCTGCTGGTGATGGCGGGTTATACCGGGTTGGCGGCGCGGGTGCTGCGCCTGTTGCGCACACCCCGGCAGCAGCGGCGCATGAACCGCACGTTTGCCGGGTTGTTCCTGGGTGCGGCGACATTGCTGGCGACCATTCGCCGGGCGCCGGTCTAAGACCGGAAGGCTGCGCCGTCCATCGCGGGTCACCACTGTTCTTGTGGGAGCCGGCGTTGCCGGCGAAGAGGCCAGCACAGACACCCAATAAAAAAGGCGACCCGAAGGTCGCCTTTTGCATGCTCAGCGCAAGATCTGCGCCGGCTCATCCGGCGGCAGGTTGTTGCGCATCGGCGCACGTTCCTGATCCGGCATCACACCCACCAGCTGCTCCTTGAGCTGTCTGGCCACATCCATGCCCAGTTCCTTGGACACTTCACGCACCACCCGCGGACGGTTCAGGCTGACCCGCACGTCCTGGCTGTTCACCAGCTTGGTGTCTTGGCCTTCACCCATGGCGGTGAACGCCGAGGTGATCTCGTAGGTACGGGTGTTGATCAGGCTGAAATCGGCCACCAGGGTCAGGCCCAGGATCGCCGAGTAGCTGTTGGTGTTGTCGATCGAGGTGATATCGCGCTGGAAGTCGATATCCGACAGGGTGCCGAACAGTACGTAGTCGGCGCCCTTGTAGTTGCCCGCCTTGATCCGCGCGATCACGTCATACACGTCCTGCTTGGCCTTGGCCGTGTACGGCGTGCCCTGCACCAGCTGGAACATGCCGGACTTGAGGATCTCGCCCTTGATGTCACCGCTGAACTTGCGCAGCTCGGTCTGCTCGATGTAGCTCTGGCTGCTTTCGAACTCGCTGTAGCTGGACGACGCGTTGGCGTGGTACATGCTCGCATTCGAGTTGCTGCTCGCCGAGACCATGTGGATGTACTGCTCCACGCGCTCCTGATAAGCCAGGTCGGTGACCGCTACCTTGGGGGCCGCTTGCACGCCGAACGCGCAAGCCAGGCCGATGATGCCCATCCATGCACGCATTGCTTAGCGCTCCGTGGTCTTGCGGATTTCTTTTTCGTCCATCCACTCGGCCAGGCCGCTTTCCACGTCGATCAGCTGCAGGCTGAACTTGTAGAACACGTCCTTGTAGTCGCTGCTGCGCTTGACGATCGAGCTGATCGACCCTTCCAGGCGGTATTTGGCAGCGATCATGTTGCCGGTCTTGGCCACGGTGTTCTTCTTGTACAGGCCGCTCTGGTTCTGCAGCTTGAGCTGGTCGACCTGGCTCTGCATCTGGTTGTTGTCGCTGGCGAAGCGGGCGGTGCCGGTCTTCATCAGCTGGGTCTTGATCGAGGTGGTGATCTCGCGGGTATCGATGTACTCGCTGGTCTTGTTCTTCACGTCGTAGACCTGAACCACCGGACGGCCCTGCAGGATGCCGGACTGGGCCAGCGAGCGGGTCATGCTTTCGGCGATCATCTGCAGGTCGGTGGAACCGAACTCGTTGGTGACCAGTTCAACGGCCTTGCTGTCGCCGTAGCCAATGTTCTTGCCGCCCAGTACAGGGGAGTTGTTGGCGCAGCCGCTGGCCAGCGCGACCACTACGGCCAGCAGGGAAAAACGAGCGAACATCATGTTGAGCATCTCCTGAAAATTGAAAATTACTGGGCCTGGACTTCAATGCGGAAGTCAGTGGCCTGGGGGACCGGGGCAATCGCTGGCAGTACGGTGGACTGCGAGCCGTACAGGCTCAGGGTCTTCCAGCTTTCTTCGCTGGCGACCGGGAAGCCGTCGTTGCCCAGCCAGGCAAAGCGATAGAACATCGTCTTGTTGCTGCGGCTGGTGTTGGTCAGCGAGACCTTGACGGTCATGAAGCCGTTTTCGCGGGCAACCCGCATCGGGCCGATATCGATGTTGCTCAGTTTGCCCATCACGACCACCTTGCTGGCGGCGCTGCCCGGTGCGGGCGGTGGTGGGGTGGCGCAGCCGGCCAGCAGGGTGGCGGTGGCGAGCGCGGCGAGAAGCTTGAGGCGCATGGCGATTCCTTGGCTTACTTGAGGCTGGCGACGGCGGCGGCCGGCGCAGGCTGGGTGACTTGCAGGGCCGGGCCACCGGCGTAGACGCGGTTGCCCACGACGCGCAGGGCCACGACCTGATAGGGGCGATCGATCTTCACGGCGATCTTGCTGCCGCCCAGATTCGACGGCAGGCTCAGCTGGTGCTCGCCCTGGGCCAGGCGCACGCGGGCAACCAGGGTGTCGTCCGGCAGGGTGCGCCAGGTGCGGGTGTCGGCGCCTTCGGTGACGGCCGAGGCGATGCCCACGGCCAGACCAGCCAGCGGGTTGACGTCGTTGAGCTGCTTTTGCGCCACGCCACGGGTGATGGCGCGCACGCTGGTGCGCAGGATGATGCCTGGCATGTCGTCACGCAGCGCGCGGCGCGACATGGCGGTTGTGCTGTTGAGCGCGGTCAGCGAGAGGGTCTTGTCGTTCAGGTAGATCTCGCTGAAGTGCGCGGTGGAGGTGTCTTCCTTGATGATCGGGAACGACAGCGGGGTGATCACCAGATTGCCGCTGATTGGCAGGGGCAGGGGGATGCGCACCGAGTCGCGGGCCGGCGCCAGGCCGCTCTGCACCACGATCAGCACGTCGCTGTCGGCGCCCTTGGCGGCAGGCTTGTCGAGGTCGAGCAGCGCACGCTCGAGCAGCGCGGTGTTCGGGCGCAGTTCGGCCGCCTTGCGGTAGCCCGGTGCAGCCAGGCCTTTTTCGCCCAGTGCTTCGTATACGTAGCCGGACAGGTAGTGGCTGAACGCACTCTGGTAGCTGTTCTTCAGGCCGACCACTTCAGGCGCGTCCAGGGCGGCCACCGGGTAGCCCTGCAGGTCCTTGTACTCGGTCTTGACGCCTTCCTTCTCGGCCTCTTCTTCGCGCTTGAGGTATTCCTTGTCGCGCAGCTCGGCGATCACGGCCTCACGTTCGTGGGTTTTCTTGATTTCGGTGCGGGCACCGTCGAAATCATTCTGCGCCAGCAGGTTCAGGGCCATCTGGGTGGTCAGCATGACTTTTTCGTAGTCGTAGCCTTCGTAGCGGCGCACCTTGTCGTTGACCAGGTAGCTGCCGAACTGGCTCAGGTACTTGGCGGTGTCCAGCTTCACCGACTCTTCCCACTTGAACACCACGCTATCGGCTTCGCGCCAGGCATCCTGGCTGCCGCTCAGGTCGCCCTTGGAGCGCAGCAGTTCGCCTTTCTCGAAGTAGTAGAGAAGGTCCTTGTCCTCACCCTTGTTGTTCTTTTCCAGCAGGGCCAGGGCCGCGTCGACGTTGCCGCTGGCCAGCTGCTGGTTGGTTTCCTGGAGTTCGCTGTCGTAGCTGCGAAACGCTGCGCAGCCCGTCAGTTGGACGATCGCGCACAGCGTGGCGACGGTGAGGACACGGGAGGCCATCTTGAATCTCTTCCCTGAAAAAGTGACGTTAGGCGCCGGCGAGTGGCGGTGATCCCTTTGGACGCTAGTTCCAAATCCTCTTAGCAGAGGAGCCTGTATTTCCATTCGCTATAACGAAAGGCGCGGCATTATAGACGCAATGACTGGCTAATTAATGGCCTTGTGCTTCATTTTTTCTTGGATGTGCCAGTAGTCACATTTCCCGTGTGGTGTAGGAATAAGTCGATTCCCGGGGTAGGAGATAAACTTGTTTCAAAATTTTTCATGAAACTTCCGGGTGGTGCTTGAGCCGGCGCAAGTGGAAGTGAACAATGCAATCCTCCTCATTCCTGTTCGAGATTGGCTCCCATGATGCCCCGCCCCCGTGTGTTCGCCTGGCTGCTAGGGCCGCTGCTGGCCCTGGGCAGTGCCTTGAGCAGTGCCGCGCCGCAAGCGCCGCTGATTACCCCGGACCCGGCCCGCGGTGCACCGCTGTACGCCCAACACTGTTCGGTGTGCCACGGTGACGGCGGCGCCGGCGATGGGCCGGCGGGGTTGGGGCTGGAACCACCGCCGGGCGATCTGCGCCAGGCGGCGCGGCTCGACACCCTGAGCCTGGCCGAGCTGTACCGGGTGATGGAGCAGGGCATCGAGGGCAGCGACATGCCGGCGTTCGCCGACCAGCTCGACGAGCGCCAGCGCTGGGATGTGGCCAGCTACATTGCCGGCTTCAGCGCCGAGCCTGGTGCTGTGCAGGCCGACCGGCGCTTCAGCCTGGCCGAGCTGGCGCAGCTCACCCCGGCGCAGGTGCGTGACACCCAGGGTGGCGAGGCGGCGGCCGCCTTTCGCGCCCAGCGCGCCAAGCCGCCAGCTGCGCAACGCGGCCCTGGCCAACTGATCGACTACACCGCCACCACCCTCGAACAGAGCCTGGCCGCCTATCGTGCCGGCGACCACGAGCAGGCCTACGACCTGTCGGTGGCGGCGTACCTGGAGGGCTTCGAGCTGGTGGAAAGCGCTTTGGACAACGTCGATGCCAACCTGCGCAAGAACACCGAAAAGGCCCTGATGGCCTACCGCCAGGGGTTGCAGGACGGCTTGCCGGTGGAGCAGGTGACGCAACGCCTGGCGGCGGCCAAGGCCAAGCTCGAAGCATCGGCCAAGCTGCTGGGTGGCGATGGCCTGAGCTGGTCGCTGAGCTTCATCTCCGGCCTGCTGATTCTGCTGCGCGAGGGGCTGGAGGCAATCCTGGTGCTGGCGGCGATTCTGGCCTTCCTGCGCAATACCGGGCAGCAGTCGGCAGTGCGCAGCGTCAACGTGGGGTGGGCGCTGGCCCTGGTGGCGGGCTTTGCCACCTGGGCACTGGCTGCCTACGTGATCGACGTGGGGGGCGCACAGCGTGAACTGCTGGAGGGCTGCACCGCCCTGTTCGCCTGCGTGATGGTGCTGTGGCTGGGGGTGTGGATGCACGACCGGCGCCATGCGGCGGCCTGGCAGGACTACATCAAAAGCAGCCTGGTGGGGGGCGGCGGCCGCTTCGGCTTTGCCGTGCTGGCGTTCTTTTCGGTTTACCGCGAACTGTTCGAGGTGATCCTTTTCTACGAAACCCTGTGGCTGCAGGCCGGGCCTGCGGCGCACGATGCGGTGCTGGCCGGCGGGGCGACGGCGCTGGTGCTGCTGGTGGGGCTGGCGTGGGTGATTCTGCGCGGGTCGGCGAAGCTGCCGCTGTCGCTGTTCTTCAGCATCAACGCGGCGCTGCTGTGCGCGTTGTCGGTGGTGTTCGCCGGGCATGGGGTGAAGGCGTTGCAGGAGGCGGGGGTGTTCGGTACGCGGCCAGTGCCGTTCTTCGACTTCGACTGGCTGGGGATTCATGCCGATGCGTATTCGCTGGCCGCGCAGGCATTGGCGCTTGTGGCCATTGCGGTGTTGTACGGGCGCAGCTGGCTGGCAGGGCGGCGGGTTTCGGTGCACTGATCGAGGGCCCCTGCGCTGGCTTGTCGGCGAATGCTGCAACGCCGCGCCAATGCAGGGATACTGTGCGCCTTGTTCTCTTTGCGGTGGATAACCCAACCATGCGTGTCTGGATCGACGCCGATGCCTGCCCCAAGGCGGCCAAGGACCAACTGGTCAAATTTGCCCTCAAGCGCCAGTTCGAGGTGGTGCTGGTCGCCGGTCAGGGCCAGATCAAGCCGGCCTTTGCCTGCGTCAGGCTCATCGTGGTGCCCAGTGGGCCGGATGCTGCCGACGACTACCTGGTGGAACACGCCGTGCCCGGCGAGTTGGTGATCTGCAGCGATGTGCCGCTGGCCGATCGGCTGGTCAAGAAGGGGGTGGCCGCGCTCGATCCGCGTGGCCGCGAATTCGACGAGCGCAACATGGGCGAGCGGCTGGCGGTGCGCAACCTGTTCACCGACCTGCGCGAGCAGGGCCAGGTCGGTGGTGGGCAGGCGCCCTACGGCGAGCGTGAGAAACAGGCCTTCGCCAATGCGCTGGACCGCATTCTCACGCGGTTGGCACGCGCCTACCCGCAGTGATGCCTCAGTCGGCCTCGTGGGTCAGTTCCAGCACCCGGTCGACCAGCTTGTAGATCCCGCCCGCCGCCTCGCCGATGCTCTGCGCCAGCATGTAGGCGGGGGTGCTGACCAGCTTGCGCTGAGTGTCTTCGACGATGTCGTGCACATCGCATTCTTCATGGGTGCCGCCCATCTTGACCACGGCCGCGCTGGTGTCGGCATCGTTGCCGATGGTGCAGACCACGCCTGGCCCGTAGATCTTGGCCGCCAGGGCCGGCGAAATGCAGATCAGGCCCACCGGCTTGCCCGCTTCGGCGAAGGCTTCGGCCAGTGCGAGCACATCGGGGTTGACCGAGCATTTGTCGCCTTCCACGGCGAAGTTGGAGAGGTTTTTCGCAGCGCCGAAGCCACCGGGCACGATCAGTGCGTCGAAGTCGTCCGCATTCGCTTCACGCAGGTCCTTGACCTCGCCGCGCGCAATGCGCGCCGACTCCACCAGCACGTTGCGCGTTTCGGGCATCTCTTCGCCGGTAAGGTGGTTGATCACATGCATCTGCGCGATGTTTGGCGCAAAGCACTGCACCTGGGCGCCACGCTGGTCAAGGCGCAGCAGGGTGATGACGCTCTCGTGAATTTCGGCACCGTCGTACACACCGCAACCGGAAAGGATCACCGCAACTTTTTTCTTGGTCATGCTCACTACTCCCGTTCAAGGCGCTAAATGTCCCCTGATTTGGCCATTCTCGCCAGGCTCTCTACATAGATCGCAATGCAGGGGGAGTGTTCAGTCGTGAGAGCGAGCAGCCAGGCCTATGGCCGGTCGCCACCTTCGCCAGTGTGCTGCTCCCGGGCCTGGGCCCGCGCCTGTTCGGCCTGGGCCTCGGCGGCTTCCTGGCGGGCAATGCGGGCGGCCTTGAAGCGCCGGCGCAGCCACAGCAGGGCGCCCAGTACCACCAGGGCACCGAGTACCCACAGCTCGTACTTCTTCACGTTGCCCAGCAGCCCTTCGAGGATGGCGCCGAAGTGGTAGGCGGCCGCGCCCAGGGCCAGTGCCCATACCGCGGCACCGATGCCGTTGAGCAGCAGGTAGCGGCGCGGCGGGTAGCCGGACAGGCCGATGGCCACGGGCATCACCGTGCGCAGGCCGTAGACGAAACGGAAACTCAGCACCCAGATGTCGGGGTGGCGGCGGATGTGCTCCAGCGCACGGTCCCCCATCATCTGCCAGCGCGGCTTGCGCGCCAGCAGCTTGCGCCCGTGACGACGCCCCATGAAGTACCACAGCTGGTCGCCGGCATAGCTGCCGAAGAAGGCAACCAGCACCACCATGTTGATATCCATGTAGCCACGGAACGCAAGAAATCCGGCGAGAACCAGTATGGTCTCACCTTCAAAAAAGGTGCCTAGAAAAAGGGCAAAATAGCCGAAATCCTGCAGGAATTGTTCAAGCATTTTCTGGGTGCTGGCGAAATGAACGCGCAGCCTACCCCCTGGGAGGCTTTAGGGAAAGTGTCCAAATGTGTCTCGACGTGAACATTTCCTACAAGGAGAATGAATGCGTCCATAAGTCGCAGGGTTGCCTCAGGTCGTCATACGGGCGTCATAATGGCTGCTTATAACTGTCGCGCTCGCCCGCCTGCGCGGGCTCAGGAGTCTGCCGTGAGCTTTACCCCCGCTAACCGTTTGTTTCCTGCCACTCGCCTGCGTCGCAACCGCCGTGACGACTTTTCCCGTCGCCTGGTGCGCGAAACCACACTGACTGTTGACGACCTGATCCTGCCGGTGTTCGTGCTGGACGGCGAAAACCGTCGCGAGGAAGTCGCCTCGATGCCCGGCGTGGAGCGCCTGAGCATCGACCTGCTGCTGCAGGCCGCCGAGGAGTGGGTGAAGCTGGGTATTCCGGCGCTGGCCCTGTTCCCGGTGACCCCGCTGGACAGGAAGTCGCTGGATGGCGCCGAAGCCTACAACCCGGACGGTATTGCCCAGCGCGCCACCCGCGCCCTGCGCGACCGCTTCCCGGAGCTGGGGGTGATCACCGACGTGGCACTGGACCCGTTCACCACCCACGGCCAGGACGGTATCCTCGACGAGGAAGGCTACGTCCAGAACGACATCACCGTCGACGCTCTGGTGCGCCAGGCGCTGTCGCATGCCGAGGCCGGCGCCCAGGTGGTGGCCCCGTCGGACATGATGGACGGGCGGATCCAGGCGATCCGTGAAGCCCTGGAGCTGGCCGGTCATGTCAACGTGCGCATCATGGCCTACTCGGCCAAGTATGCCAGCGCCTACTACGGCCCGTTCCGCGACGCGGTCGGCTCGGCGCTGAACCTGGGCAAGGCCAACAAGGCCTCGTACCAGATGGACCCGGCCAACACCAACGAGGCCCTGCATGAAGTGGCCGCCGACCTGTCCGAAGGCGCCGACATGGTAATGGTCAAGCCAGGCATGCCGTATCTGGATATCCTTGCGCGGGTCAAGGACGAGTTCAAGGTGCCGACCTTCGTCTACCAGGTCAGTGGCGAGTACGCGATGCACATGGCCGCGATCCAGAACGGCTGGCTCTCCGAAGGGGTTATCCTCGAATCCCTCACCGCTTTCAAACGGGCGGGCGCCGACGGCATCCTGACCTATTTCGCTGTTCGCGCCGCACAATTGATGAGAGGGCAGTAACGCCCTTCAGGAACGCTAGATGAATAACGAAGCACTTACCGAAGTCGAAGTGAAGGATGCCCAGCCGGTGCCCGAGCAACTGGTCGAAACCCCGCCGGACCTCGAGCCCGCGCCGGTGGTCGAAGCCGAGGCGCCCGTGGTGGCTCCGGCCCCGGCGGTGCCGGCGATTGCCGTGCCGGGCCTGGACGACAGCAGCCTGTACATCCATCGCGAATTGTCCCAGCTGCAGTTCAACATCCGCGTGCTGGAGCAGGCGCTGGACGAGTCCTACCCGCTGCTGGAGCGACTGAAGTTCCTGCTGATCTTTTCCAGCAACCTGGATGAGTTCTTCGAAATTCGTGTGGCGGGCCTGAAGAAGCAGATCACCTTCGCTCGCGAGCAGGCCGGCGCCGACGGCCTGCAGCCGCACCAGGCGCTGGCGCGCATCAGCGAGCTGGTGCACAGCGAAGTGGACCGCCAGTACGCGATCCTCAACGACGTGCTGCTGCCGGAGCTGGAAAAGCACCAGATTCGCTTCATCCGCCGGCGACACTGGACCACCAAGCTCAAGACCTGGGTGCGCCGCTACTTCCGCGACGAGATCGCGCCGATCATTACCCCGATCGGCCTGGACCCGACCCACCCGTTCCCGCTGCTGGTGAACAAGAGCCTGAACTTCATCGTCGAGCTCGAAGGCATCGATGCGTTCGGTCGTGATTCGGGCCTGGCGATCATTCCGGCGCCGCGTCTGCTGCCGCGGGTGATCAAGGTGCCGGAAGACGTCGGTGGCCCCGGCGACAACTACGTGTTCCTGTCGTCGATGATCCATGCGCACGCCGACGACCTGTTCCAGGGCATGAAGGTCAAGGGCTGCTACCAGTTCCGTCTGACCCGCAACGCCGACCTGGCGCTGGACTCCGAGGACGTCGAAGACCTGGCCCGCGCCCTGCGTGGCGAGCTGTTCTCGCGTCGCTATGGCGATGCGGTGCGCCTGGAAGTGGCCGATACCTGTCCCAAGCACCTGTCCGACTACCTGCTCAAGCAGTTCAGCCTGAGCGAGCACGAGGTGTACCAGGTCAATGGCCCGGTCAACCTCACGCGCCTGTTCAGCATCACCAGCCTGGACAGCCACCCGGAGCTGCAGTACACGCCGTTCACTCCGGCGATTCCCAAGCTGTTGCAGAACAGCGAGAACATTTTCAGTGTCATCAGCAAGCAGGACATCCTGCTGATGCACCCCTTCGAGTCGTTCACCCCGGTGGTCGACCTGCTGCGTCAGGCGGCGAAAGACCCGCACGTGCTGGCCGTGCGCCAGACCCTGTACCGCAGCGGCGCCAACTCCGAGATCGTCGACGCGCTGGTGGATGCGGCGCGTAACGGCAAGGAGGTCACCGCGGTGATCGAATTGCGCGCGCGTTTCGACGAAGAGTCCAACCTGCAGATGGCCAGCCGCCTGCAAGCGGCGGGTGCGGTGGTGATCTATGGCGTGGTCGGGTTCAAGACCCACGCCAAGATGATGCTGATTCTGCGGCGCGAGGCCGGCGAGATCGTGCGTTATGCGCACCTGGGTACCGGCAACTACCACGCCGGCAACGCCCGCCTGTACACCGACTACAGCCTGCTGACCTCCGACGACGCCTTGTGCGAGGACGTCGGCAAGCTGTTCAGCCAGCTGATCGGCATGGGCAAGACCCTGCGCATGAAGAAGCTGCTGCACGCGCCGTTCACCCTCAAGAAGGGCATGCTCGACATGATCGCGCGCGAGACCCAGTTCGCCCTGGAAGGCAAGCCGGCGCACATCATCGCCAAGTTCAACTCGCTGACCGACCCCAAGATCATCAAGGCGTTGTACAAGGCCAGCCAGTCGGGCGTGCGCATCGACCTGGTGGTGCGTGGCATGTGCTGCCTGCGTCCGGGCATTCCGGGCGTTTCGCACAACATCCACGTGCGCTCGATCATCGGGCGTTTCCTGGAACACACCCGGGCGTTCTACTTCCTCAATGGCGGGGAAGAGCAGATGTTCCTTTCCAGTGCCGACTGGATGGAGCGCAACCTCGACAAGCGTGTCGAGACCTGCTTCCCGGTGGAGGGCAAGAAGCTGATCCTGCGGGTGAAGAAGGAGCTGGAGGGGTACCTGACCGACAACACCCACGCGTGGCTGCTGCAGTCGGACGGCCGCTATGTGCGCAGCACGCCGACCGGCAACCAGAACCCGCGCAGTGCCCAGGCCACTCTGCTCGAGCGCCTGAGCAACCCGGTGCTTATCGTACGCTGAGGGTAAAGCCGACCCGGGCCAGCCATTCGGCTTCCAGGCCGAAATCGGCCTGGGTCAGCTGGTTCTGTTCCAGCCAGCCGGCCGGGAACTCCACATCCAGGCTCTGGCCGGCGGCATGCAGCTTGACCGTCGGCATCTGCTGGGTGCCGCGGATGTGGTGGAACAGGATCGCGAAGCGCAGCAGCACGCACAGACGAATCAGCTTCACGCCGTCGTCGCCGAATTCGGCGAACTTGTCCTTGGGGATGTTGCGCCGGTGCCCGCGCACCAGCAGTGCCAGCATCTGCTGGTCTTCACGGGAGAAGCCGGCCAGGTCGGAGTGCTCGATCAGGTAGGCGCCGTGCTTGTGGTAATGATAGTGGGCGATGTCCAGCCCCACTTCGTGCACCTTGGCCGCCCAGCCCAGCAGTTCGCGCCAGATCCCGTCTTCAAGATCCCACGCCTTGGCCACCTGGTCGAAGGCATGCAGCGCCTTGCGCTCGACCCGTGCCGCCTGCCCCTGGTCGACGTGGTAGCGCTCCATCAGCGAGGTCAGGGTGCGTTCGCGCACGTCTTCGTGGTGGTGGCGGCCCAGCAGGTCGTACAGCACGCCTTCGCGCAGGGCACCTTCGCAGTGGTCCATGCGTTGCAGTTCCAGCGCGTCGAAGATCGCCTCCAGGATCGCCAGGCCCGCCGGGAAGATGGTGCGCCGGTCGGGCTTGACCCCTTCGAAATCGATCTTGTCGGTATCGCCCAGCTTGAACAGTTTGCGCTTGAGCCAGGCCAGACCTTCGGCGTTGACCTCGCCGTTGCCCATGCCGCCGGCCTTCAGGGCCAGGCCGATGGCGCGGATGGTGCCCGAGGAGCCGATGGCTTCATCCCAGGTCAGGCGGTGCAGGGCATTCTCGATGCTCATCAGCTCCAGGCGCGCGGCGGTGTAGGCCTGGGCATAGCGCGCCGGGGTGATCTTGCCGTCGCGAAAGTAACGCTGGGTGAAGCTAACGCAGCCCATCTGCAGGCTTTCGCGCAGCAGGGGCTCGAAGCGCTGGCCGATGATGAATTCGGTACTGCCGCCGCCGATGTCGGCCACCAGGCGCTTGCCGGGGGTGTCGGCCAGGGTGTGGGAGACGCCCAGGTAGATCAGGCGTGCTTCTTCACGGCCGGAAATCACCTCCACCGGGTGTCCGAGAATGGCTTCGGCGCGGCGGATGAATTCGCCGCGGTTGCGCGCTTCGCGCAAGGCGTTGGTGCCGACGATGCGCACCGCGCCGTCAGGCATGCCGTTGATCAGCTGGGCGAAGCGCTTGAGACAGTCGAGCCCGCGTTGCATGGACTCTTCGCTGAGCTGGCGCTCTTCGTCGATGCCGGCGGCCAGCTGAACCTTTTCCCCCAACCGCTCCAGGATGCGAATGTCGTTGTGGTGGGCCTTGGCCACGACCATGTGAAAACTGTTGGAGCCCAGGTCGATGGCGGCTATCAGGGACAGATTCTTGGCTGGGTTTTGCGGCATGGTGATGGGTTCTCGGTCGATAACCCGGCAATCGTGCCACGATCCGCCGCCGACGCCAACGCGCAGTGTGGCAAGGCTTGACCTGACGCAGTTGCGAGTCTTTTTTATGACTTTTGTGTGACAGTCGATATGCAACGTCTCGCACAACTATAGTTACAGTCAATCGCGCGTGGCTTCCTGTCTACGGCGATGGCGGCTATGATGGGCCACGTTTTTTTGCTTACGACCTTGGAGACTTCCATGAGCAGCGATCTTATCAAACACGTCACCGACGCCACCTTCGAAGCCGACGTGCTCAAGGCTGAAGGTCCGGTGCTGGTCGACTACTGGGCTGAATGGTGCGGCCCATGCAAAATGATCGCTCCGGTTCTGGACGACATCGCCGCTACCTACGAGGGCAAACTGACCGTCGCCAAGCTGAACATCGACGAAAACCAGGAAACCCCAGCCAAGCACGGCGTGCGTGGCATCCCGACGCTGATGCTGTTCAAGAACGGCAATGTCGAGGCGACCAAGGTCGGCGCATTGTCCAAGTCTCAGCTGCAGGCGTTCCTCGACGCCAATATCTGAGTCGAAAAAAGCCCCGCATTCGTCGGGGCTTTTCTCTGTCTGGTGACTAGACGCCAGAAAATGCAAGTGATACATTCGGCCTCGCACTGTTTCTTTCAGTGCCCCCTGCACGCCGTCGCCGACGCACCTCAATTCGAATTAGTACGCGATCCTGTCGCCTTCTCTGCGGCGCGGCTTCATTAAGCCAGAAGCTTAATTCCCCCTTCTTACATGATTACGTCATTCCCCTTATGAATCTGACTGAACTCAAGCAAAAGCCGATTACCGATCTGCTCGAATTGGCCGAACAGATGGGCATAGAAAATATGGCCCGTTCGCGCAAGCAGGACGTGATTTTCTCCCTGTTGAAAAAGCACGCGAAAAGCGGCGAGGAAATCTCCGGTGACGGCGTGCTGGAGATTCTCCAGGACGGTTTCGGCTTCCTGCGTTCGGCTGACGCTTCGTACCTGGCCGGCCCGGACGACATCTATGTCTCGCCCAGCCAGATTCGTCGCTTCAACCTGCGTACCGGTGACACCATCGTCGGCAAGATCCGCCCGCCCAAAGAAGGCGAGCGCTACTTCGCGCTGCTCAAGGTCGACACCATCAACTACGACCGTCCGGAAAACGCGAAGAACAAGATCCTCTTCGAAAACCTGACGCCGTTGTTCCCGAACAAGCGCCTGAAGATGGAAGCCGGCAACGGTTCCACCGAAGACCTCACCGGTCGCGTCATCGACCTGTGCGCGCCGATCGGCAAGGGCCAGCGCGGCCTGATCGTCGCCCCGCCGAAAGCGGGCAAGACCATCATGCTGCAGAACATCGCGGCCAACATCACCCGCAACAACCCCGAGTGCCACCTGATCGTGCTGCTGATCGACGAGCGCCCGGAAGAAGTGACCGAGATGCAGCGCACCGTGCGCGGCGAAGTGGTCGCCTCCACCTTCGACGAGCCGCCAACCCGTCACGTGCAAGTGGCCGAGATGGTCATCGAGAAGGCCAAGCGCCTGGTCGAGCACAAGAAGGACGTGGTCATCCTGCTCGACTCGATCACTCGTCTGGCCCGTGCCTACAACACCGTGATCCCGAGCTCCGGCAAGGTGCTGACCGGTGGTGTCGACGCCCACGCCCTGGAGAAGCCGAAGCGTTTCTTCGGTGCTGCACGTAACATCGAGGAAGGCGGTTCGCTGACCATCATCGCCACCGCGCTGGTCGAGACCGGCTCGAAGATGGACGAAGTGATCTACGAAGAGTTCAAGGGTACCGGCAACATGGAACTGCCCCTGGACCGTCGCATTGCCGAGAAGCGCGTGTTCCCGGCCATCAACATCAACCGTTCGGGTACCCGTCGCGAAGAGCTGCTGACCGCCGACGACGAGCTGCAGCGCATGTGGATCCTGCGCAAGCTGCTGCACCCGATGGACGAGATCGCCGCCATCGAGTTCCTGGTCGACAAGCTCAAGCAGACCAAGACCAACGACGAGTTCTTCCTGTCGATGAAGCGCAAGTAACACGGGCGGTACGCAAGAGCCGGGGAAACCCGGCTTTTTGCTATCTGTACATTGTCTATTCTGGCGGGCGGGGTTCGGCGCTACACTTTGCACCCCGACCGCTACGGCGAACACGAGGCTCCCGCATGCAGTATCGCGATTTGCGCGACTTTATCCGCGGCCTGGAACAGCGCGGCGAACTCAAGCGCATTCAGGTCCCCATCTCCCCGATCCTGGAAATGACCGAGGTCTGCGACCGCACCCTGCGTGCCAAGGGCCCGGCGTTGCTGTTCGAGAACCCTACCGGTTACGACATTCCGGTGCTGGGCAACCTGTTCGGCACCCCGGAGCGCGTGGCCATGGGCATGGGCGCCGAGTCGGTCAGCGAACTGCGCGAGATCGGCAAGCTGCTGGCCTTCCTCAAGGAGCCCGAGCCGCCCAAGGGGCTGAAGGACGCCTGGTCGAAGCTGCCGATCTTCAAGAAGGTCATCTCGATGGCGCCCAAGGTGGTCAAGGATGCGCCCTGCCACGACGTGGTGATCGAGGGGGACGACGTCGATCTTGGCGCGCTGCCGATCCAGCACTGCTGGCCGGGCGACGTGGCGCCGCTGATCACCTGGGGCCTGACCGTGACCCGAGGTCCGAACAAGGACCGCCAGAACCTGGGTATTTATCGCCAGCAGGTCATCGCCCGCAACAAGGTCATCATGCGCTGGTTGAGCCACCGTGGCGGCGCGCTGGACTATCGCGAGTGGTGCGAGAAGCACCCTGGCCAGCCGTTCCCGGTGGCCGTGGCACTGGGCGCCGACCCGGCGACCATCCTCGGCGCGGTGACCCCGGTGCCCGACAGCCTGTCCGAGTACGCCTTCGCCGGCCTGCTGCGCGGCAACCGTACCGAGCTGGTCAAGTGCCGCGGCAATGACCTGCAGGTGCCCGCCACCGCCGAGATCATCCTCGAAGGCGTGATCCACCCCGGCGAGATGGCGCCCGAAGGCCCGTATGGCGATCACACCGGCTACTACAACGAGGTCGACAGCTTCCCGGTGTTCACCGTGGAGCGCATCACCCACCGCACCAAGCCGATCTATCACAGCACCTACACCGGGCGTCCGCCTGACGAGCCGGCGATTCTGGGCGTGGCGCTGAACGAAGTGTTCGTGCCGATCCTGCAGAAGCAGTTCCCCGAGATCACCGACTTCTACCTGCCGCCTGAAGGCTGCTCGTACCGCATGGCGGTGGTCACCATGAAAAAACAGTACCCAGGGCACGCCAAGCGCGTGATGCTGGGGGTGTGGTCGTTCCTGCGCCAGTTCATGTACACCAAGTTCGTGATCGTCACCGACGACGACATCAACGCGCGGGACTGGAACGACGTGATCTGGGCCATCACCACGCGCATGGACCCCAAGCGCGATACCGTGATGATCGACAACACACCGATCGACTACCTGGACTTCGCCTCGCCGGTTTCCGGCCTGGGCTCGAAGATGGGCCTGGATGCCACCCACAAGTGGCCGGGCGAAACCACCCGCGAGTGGGGGCGTGTCATCGTCAAGGACGAGGCCGTCACCCGACGCATCGATGAGCTGTGGACACAGTTGGGAATAGACTGATGCAGGTTACCTTGCAGCCCTCCGGGGCGGTGCTGGCACTGAACCCTGGTGAGCGCATACTGGATGGGGCCCGTCGTCTGGGCTATGACTGCCCGCAGAGCTGCCGCAATGGCAATTGCCATGTGTGCGCGGCACTGCTGGTGGAAGGCCGTGTGCGCCAGGATGGCGAGGTGAAGGACCATGGCGAGCTGTACACCTGCATCGCCGAGCCGCTGGAGGATTGCGTGTTGCTGTGGGATGGCGTGTTGGCCCTGGGCGAGCTGCCGGTGCGCAAGCTGGCCTGCCAGTTGAGCGAATGTGTCGAGGTGGGCGGCGACGTGTGGCGCGTGCGTCTGCGCGCGCCGGCCGGCAAGCCGCCGCGCTACCATGCCGGGCAGTACCTGATGATCGAGCGCGAAGCTGGCGACAAGGCCGCGTTCTCGCTGGCCTCGGCGCCACACAGCGGGCGTGACCTGGAGTTGCACGTGCTGGCCCGCGAGAGCAGTGCACTGGAACTGATCGCACAGTTGCAGCGCAACCGCATGGCGCGGGTGGAGCTGCCGTTTGGCGACACGCACCTGGCCGAACTGCCGGACGGGCCGCTGGTACTGATTGCTGCCGGTACCGGCATGGCGCAGATGCACAGCCTGATCGAACATTGCCGGGCCAGCGGCTTCAAGCACCCGGTGCACCTGTACTGGGGAGTGCGCCGCCCGGAAGACTTCTATCAGATCGAGCACTGGGACGAGTGGGCAACGCTGCCCAACCTGTTCCTGCACAAAGTGGTGAGCGACCTGTGCGGCTGGGAGGGGCGCTGCGGGCTGCTGCACGAAGCCGTGTGCGAAGACATTGCCGACCTTGCGGGCGTGCACGTGTATGCCAGTGGCTCGCCCACCATGATCTACGCCACCCTCGATGCCCTGGTGGACGCTGGCATGGACGCACACCAGATGCGCGCCGATGTATTCGCTTATGCCCCGCGCGGCTAACTTAGGTAATAACGGCGCGTTGCAATAACGCGCCGATTCAAATAACCCGATTGTGCCTCGTTGGTTATAAGTGCTGGTCGCGTTAATTATTGCAAGCACCGCCAAAAACTATTACTACACTTGAAACAGCAGGCCTGAAAGCCCCGGTGCTGGGGGCTTTGTTTGCAACGGGGGCTTGTATTCGAGCGGCCATCTGCCGTACGGTCGATGTATTGTTAGTGCAATGACTTTACAGTGGGCTACTTCAGTAGTTCACGAGGAATTCTGGCGGCGATCATGTCGGCAATTGAAACTGCACCCTCGAGTTTGGCGTACCCTCCGGTGCTCGACTTCGGTCAGCAACTGACCCACGAGCAACTTCGACAATCGGTTGATCACACCATGTCCCGCCATGAGGGCGGCCCGGTCTGGCTGTTTGCCTATGGCTCGCTGATCTGGCGACCGGAATGCAGCGCGGCCGAGCGCCGGCGGGCACGCGTGCATGGCTATCATCGCGGCCTGTACCTGTGGTCCCACGAGCACCGCGGCACTCCGGAGTGCCCGGGGCTGGTGTTCGGTCTGGACCGTGGTGGCTCGTGCAGCGGCTTTGCCTATCGGCTGCCCGAAGAGCGCCTGGAGGATTCATTGCTGGCGCTGTGGCAGCGCGAGATGCCGTACCCGGCGTACCGTCCACACTGGCTCAACTGCCGTCTCGAGGACGGCAGCAAGGTGCAGGCACTGGGCTTCGTGCTGGAGCGGCACCTGCCGTGCTATGCCGGCAACCTGCCCGACACCTTGCTCAGCCATATCCTGGCCAGCGCCAAGGGTCGCTACGGCACCACCCGCGACTATGTCGAGCAGACCCTTTCGGCGCTGCGCACCCATGCCATGCCCGACCGCAACCTAGAGGCACGCTTCAAGCGTTGTCATTCGGCGGACAAGGCGTGAAGCCTGCGGTACCATCGCGCCCCTTATCAATGGACGTGTTGGGAATCAGGGATGAAACGCTGGTTTGGAATACTGTTGTGCTGGTGCTGCGCCGTGCAGGCCGAGCATGTGCCCACGTTCGCACAGCCCCCGGCCCCGGTGTACCCGAGGGCCATGAGGCTGGTGGGCCTGGAGGGCGCTGTGCGCATCGGCTACCAGGTCGATTCGCGCGATGGCTCGGTCAGCCATGTAACCGTCAAGCACAGTGATCATGCGTTGTTCAGTGCGTCTGCAGAAGCGGCCATCGCAAAGGTGCGGTTCGAACCCTGGACGGTGGCCGCGGGCGAGCCGGTGAAAACCGATGTGGTGCAGAGCCTGCTCTTTCGCATGGATGAGCAGTCCATGGCGATGACCCTGGATGCCCAGGCCGCGTTGCCGCAGCTGCAGTGCAAGCTGTTCAACTATTACCTGACCACCTACCGTCAGATCCGCTCGCATCAGCCGCTGTGGCAGATGGACAGCGTGGCCACGTCCATCGGCCTGCTGGCCAGGACGTCACCCGCATCGCCCACCCTGCTGCAGTTCAAGCAGGCGCAGCAGGCGTTCGAGGCAGCGCTGCCGTCTATCGAGCGGCGCTGCGCCGGGCAGCCCGACCTGATGTTCATCGACGCCTGGCCGCAGCAACTGCGTGACCTTGCGCTCAAGCAGCTGTGAGAAGGAATGCCATGACAACACCACTTCCGGTCTTTACCTATTACCCCGGCAAGGTTCATTACATCGTGGCCAGCAGCGAGGCTTGCGTGTGCTGCGGGCAGGCGCGTGGTTACCTGTATGACGGCACGCTGTACACCGCGCAGACACTCGAGGGCGATATCTGCCCGTGGTGCATCGCCGATGGTTCGGCGGCCAGGCGCTACGACGGCAGTTTCCATGATGTGTATGCGATGGGGGAGGCGGGCATAAAGCCTGAGGTGCTGGACGAGATCGCCTATCGCACGCCGGGCTATCCCACATGGCAGGACAGCCAGTGGATGCACCATTGCGGTGACGCCTGCGAGTTCCACGGGGACGCCAGCGCCGAGGACATCAGTGAGGCCACGCCGGCGACCCGGGAGCACTGGGCCGAGTACAACGGCATGACCGTGGAGGACTGGTCGTGGGCCGCGGTGGGGTATGCGCCGGGCGGGGATACCGGGTTCTACAAGTTCGTGTGCCGTGGGTGCAAGCAGGTGCTGCTGGCCTGGGACATGAGCTGACGTTCACGCCTCTATCGCGGGTCAAGTCCGCTCCCACAGGGCAGTGCGGGAGCGGGCTTGGCTATCGCACAGACACCACCAGCTTGCCCACCGCCTTGCGCTCCGCCAACTGCTCGATTGCAGCCCCGGCATCGGCCAGTGGGTAGGTCTGCGACACCAGCGGTTTCAGCTTGCCCTCGGCATGCCACGCAAACAGCTGCTTGAAGTTCGCGGCGTTATCCGCCGGCTGGCGCTGCGCGAACGCACCCCAGAATACCCCCAGTACCGCCGCGCCCTTGAGCAGCGTCAGGTTCACCGCCAACTGCGGGATCTGCCCGCTGGCGAACCCCACCACCAGCATCCGTCCGTTCCACGCCAGCCCGCGCACCGCCTGCTCGAACAGCTCGCCGCCCACCGGGTCGAAAACCACGTCCACGCCCTGGCCACCGGTCAAGCGCTTGATTTCCTCCTTGAGGCCGCTTTCGCTGTAGTTGATCAGCTCGTCGGCACCGGCAGCCTTGGCCACGGCCAGCTTGTCGGCGCTGCTGGCCGCTGCGATCACCCGCGCGCCCAGGGCCTTGCCGATCTCCACCGCCGCCAGCCCGACCCCGCCCGACGCGCCCAGCACCAGCAGGGTTTCCCCTGCTTGCAGCTGCCCGCGCTGGGTGAGCGCGTACATCGAGGTGCCGTAGGTCATGCCGAATGCGGCAGCCGTGGCGAAGTCCATGTGCGCCGGGATCGGCATCACGTTGTAGCCCGGCACCGCGATCTGCTCGGCAAAGCTGCCCCAGCCGGTCAGCGCCATCACCCGGTCGCCCACCTGCAACGGCCCGGCCTTTTCGCCCACCTCCAGCACTACCCCTGCTGCTTCGCCACCCGGCGAGAACGGCAGTGGCGGCTGGAACTGGTACTTGCCCTGGATGATCAGGGTGTCGGGGAAGTTGACCCCCGCCGCATGCACCTGCACCAGCACTTCATTGCGTTTGGGCACGGGGCTGGCGACCTCTTCGAGGACCAGGTCGCTGGCCGGACCATGGGCTTTGCACAACACGGCTTTCATCAGGGCTATTCCTTTGCGGGTGGTGGCCGATAAGTGTAGGTGGGCAGGGTGTCGGGTCAACGAGCATGCCCCGGCCTGATAAGCCGGCATAAGCCCGGGCTTGGGTTTGGCGAAGGCGCTGGGTATGCTGGCGCCAACTGTTTGAGGAGCGAATTGGTGAAAGCGTGGATCTTGATGGTACTGGCTCTGATGCTGCCAGCGGCGGCCATGGCCGAAGAAGCCAAGGACGGAGAGGGCGCGCCGAAGGTGTCGTACATCTCCCTGACCCCGCCACTGGTGGGCAACTATGCCCTTGATGGCGGCCCCAAGCTGCGCGTGTACAAGGCCGATGTGGCGTTGCGCGTGGACAACGATGTGGATGCGGCCGCGGTCAAGCACCACGAACCGCTGATCCGCAACCAGCTGGTGGCCCTGTTCACCCAGCAGAGCCTGGACGGCATGAGCAACGTCGAGGCCAAGGAACACCTTCGCCAGGAAGCCCTCAAGCAGGTGCAGCAGGTGCTCAACGGCGAAGAAGGCCGGCCGGTGGTGGCCGACCTGCTGTTCAACAACCTGATCGTGCAGTAGTCACGAAGCCAGGCTGCGGCGAAAGCGTGCCAGGGCGATCGCAAAGAACGCCAGGCCGATCGCCGCCAGCGCCAGCAGGTCCGGCCACACCACCGATGCGTCGGCGTCGCGGAACAGGATCGCGGCACCCAGGCTGACGAAGTGGGTGGAGGGTGACAGTTGCATCACCCACTGCAGCCATTGCGGCATGCTGTCCAGCGGCGTGCTGCCGCCCGACAGCAACAGCATCGGGATGATCACCGGGATCGCCAGCAAGCCGAACTGCGGGGTCGAGCGCGCCAGTGTGGCGAGGAAGATCCCCAGCGCGGTGCTGGCGAACAGGTACAGCGCGGTCACGCCCAGGAACAACCCCATGGAGCCGGCCAGCGGCACTCCCAATGCCCCCTTGACCACCACCTCCAGCGACACCCAGGTGCACAGCACCACCACCAGCGCGTTGCTGCCGATCTTGGCCAGCATGATTTCCAGTGCCGTCAGTGGCAGTACCAGCAGGTGGTCGAGGGTGCCATGCTCGCGTTCGCGCAGCAGCGCAGTGCCGGTCAGCACGATGGCCAGGATGGTGATGTTGTTGACGATCTGGATCACTGCCAGAAACCAGCCGCCCTCCAGGTTGGGGTTGAACAGCGCCCGTGGGCTCAGCAGCGCCGGGCTCTGCACGGCCTGCTTGGCGTAGTCGAGCAGCTCGCGTTCGAAGATCCGCCCGATGTAGCCGGCGCCCATGAACGCCTGGCTCATGGCGGTGGCGTCGACGTTCACCTGCAGTTCCGGGGTGCGCCCGGCCAGCAGGTCGCTCTGGAAGTTCACCGGGATATTGATCACGAAGGTGTACTGGCCGCTGTCCATGGCCTGGTCGAGCTGGTCGTAGGGCAGCGTCACCGCCGGCTGGAACTCCGGCGGTTGCAGCGCCTCGCCCAGCTTGCGTGAGACCAGGCTGTGGTCTTCGTCGACGATGGCCACGCTGGCGTTGTGCACGCCGATCACCGAGCCGGCGGCGGGCATGTAGATGGCCACGCTGAAGGCATACAGCAGAAACAGCAGCAGCACGCTGTCGTGGCGCAGGCTGGTCAGCTCCTTGAGACCGAGGCGGTAGATATGGGCCAGGCGCTGCATCAGACCTCCTGCTTTTTCAGCATGATCAGGCTCAGCCCGGTGAAGCCGGCGAAGAACCCGAACAGGGCCAGGCACTGCGGCCATAGTTCGCGCAGGTCCAGGGCCTTGGTGAAGGTGCCGACGGCAATGTCGAGGAAGTAGCCGGCCGGGAACAGCTGGCCCATCAGTGCTGCCGCGCCATCGAGAGAAGAGCGCGGCACGATCAGCCCGGAGAACTGGATAGTCGGCAGGCTGGTGATGATCATGGTGCCCAGGATCGCCGCGATCTGGGTGCGGGTGAATGCCGAGATCAGCAGCCCCAGGCTGGTGGTGGCCAGCAGGTACAGCACCCCGCCGCAGGCCAGGGCCAGCGCGCTGCCCTTGAAGGGCACGCCGAACAGCCAGCGGTTCATCGCCACCAGCAACGCCAGGTTGACCAGGCTCACCAGCAGGTACGGGGCCTGCTTGCCGAGCAGGAACTCCAGGCGCGTGAGCGGCGTGGCGTAGAAGTTGGTGATCGAGCCCAGCTCTTTTTCACGCACGATGCCCAGTGCCGTGAGCATCGCGGGAATGAACGCCAGGATCAGCGCCATCACCCCGGGGCCGATGGCGTTCACGCTGATCACGTCCTGGTTGTAGCGAAAGCGGGTTTCAAGCTTTACCGCTGCCTGGCCTGGCTGTGCGCGGCTGCTCAGCGCGGCGAGCTGTTCGAGGTTGGCCTGGTGCACGGCCTCCACATAGTTGCGGCTGGTTTCGGCGCGAAACGGCATGCCGCCATCGAGCCAGGCCGCCACCACCGGCTGGCGCCCGGCATTCAGGTCGCGGCCAAAGCCGGGGGGAATCTCCAGCGCCAGCTTGATTTCCGAGCGTTGCAGGCGCTTGTGCAGTTGCGCGGCGTCGCGGATCGGCGCCTGTTCGGCGAAGTAGCGCGAGCCGCGAAACGCTTCTAGGTACAGACGGCTTTGCGGGCTCTGGTCCTGGTCGTAGACCGCGAATGCCAGGTTCTCCACGTCCAGCGAAATGCCGTAGCCGAAGATCACCATCATGAACAGCGCACCGAGCAGGGCGAAGGCCAGGCGCACCCTGTCGCGCAGCAGCTCCTTGCCTTCGCGGGTGGCTACCGCGAACAGCCGCACGAAGCTGAAGCCGCTGCGGGGTGGCGGGCTGGCGGCCTCGGCGGTGGTGCTCACCGGTTGGGCCTCGGTCGGCGCCGGGCTGCTGTTCTGCGCCTGTTCCAGGCAGGTGACGAAGGCGTCTTCCAGGGTCTGGCCGCCGAACTGCTGTTGCAGCGCGGCCGGGGTATCGCAGGCCAGCACACGGCCGGCGTGCATCAGCGAGATGCGGTCGCAGCGCAGCGCCTCGTTCATGAAGTGGGTGGACAGGAAAATGGTCACGCCCTGCTCGCGGGACAGCTCGATCAGCAGGCGCCAGAAGTCGTCGCGTGCGGCCGGGTCGACGCCGGAGGTGGGTTCGTCGAGGATCAGCACTTCAGGCCGGTGCAGCACCGCCACGGCCAGCGACAGGCGCTGGCGCAGGCCCAGCGGCAGGGCGCCGGACTGCTGGTCGGCAATGTCGCCCAGGTCGAAGCGCTCGATCAGTTCGGCGATGCGCGGGGTGCTGTCGGCCTTGTTCAGGTCGAACAGGCGCGCGTGCAGCTCGAGGTTCTGACGCACGCTCAGTTCGCCATACAGCGAAAAGCTCTGCGACATGAAGCCGACGCGCTTGCGCGTGGCCAGGTCCTTGGCGTCGACCGGGCGGCCGAGCAGGGTGGCGCTGCCTTCGCTGGCCGGCATCAGGCCGGTGAGCACCTTCATGGTGGTGGTCTTGCCACAGCCGTTGGAGCCCAGGAAACCGAAGATCTCGCCACGGCCGATGGCGAAGCTGACCTTGTTCACTGCGGTGAAGTCGCCGAAGCGCAGGGTCAGTTCATGGGCCTCGATGGCGATGTCGCCGTCGTCGGCCGGGCGTGGCGGGATCACCAGCGGCGCCTGGGTGCGGCTGCGGTCATCCTGCTGCTGGCTCTGGTAGCAGGTGAAGGCGTCGTCCAGCTTGCCGCTGGCGGTGGCGCCGGCCAGCTCGCGGCTCAGCCCCTGGGCGATCAGGCGACCACGGTCGAGCATCAGACAGTGCTCGAACTGTTCGGCCTCTTCCATGTAGGCGGTGGCCACCAGCAGGGTCAGTTGCGGACGCTCGCCGCGCACCTGCTCCACCAGCTCCCAGAAGCGCCGGCGCGACAGCGGGTCGACGCCGGTGGTGGGCTCGTCGAGAATCAGCAGGTCGGGCTCGTGGATCAGTGCGCAGCACAGCCCGAGTTTCTGCTTCATGCCCCCGGAGAGCTTGCCTGCCGGGCGCTCGGCAAAGCGTTCCAGGTCGGTGGCCAGCAGCAGCGCGTGCATGCGCGTGTCGCACTCGGAACGGCTCAGGCCGAACAGCGTGGCGAAGAAGCGGATGTTCTCGCTGATCGACAGCTCGGGGTACAGGTTGCCGCCCAGGCCCTGGGGCATGAAGGCGATGCGCGGGTACAGGCTGTTGCGGTGGCGGCGCTGGCGGATCGAGCCGTCCAGCACCTGCAACTCGCCCTGTTGCAGCTTCTTGACCCCGGCAATCAGCCCCAGCAGGCTCGACTTGCCCGCACCGTCCGGGCCGATCAGGCCGCAGCGGGTGCCTGCCGGCAGTTCAAAGCAGATGTTTTGCAGGGCCTCGAGGGAGCCGTAGCGGTGGCTGATGCCACGCGCCTGCAGCGCCAGGGCCGTCATTGCAGGTTGGCCGGCCAGTCCACGG
Organism: Pseudomonas palmensis; assembly: GCF_017848315.1. Lineage (GTDB taxonomy): Bacteria > Pseudomonadota > Gammaproteobacteria > Pseudomonadales > Pseudomonadaceae > Aquipseudomonas > Aquipseudomonas palmensis. Next base: position 8,997 of record NZ_JAFKEC010000029.1, on the reverse strand, counting down.
GGGCGCTACGCACATAGCCGGCGCCGGGCATGCCCGACTTGGCCTGGGGCACCGCGCTGGGCTCGGTCAGGCGCAGCTTGACGCGAAACACCAGCTTCTGGCGTTCGTCACGGGTTTCCACCTGCTTGGGGGTGAACTGCGCCTTGGCTGCCACGAAGCTGATCTTGGCCGGCAGCGCGCGGTCGGGCAGGGCATCGAGCACGATGCGCGCCTGGTCGCCCACGGTCAGTTTGCCGGTGGTGGAGGCGGGCAGATAGAGGTTCATGTACTGGTCGCTGGGGTCGATCAGCAGCAGTACGCGCCCGCCGGCCCCGAGCACTTCGCCCGGTTCGGCCAGGCGCAGCTGGATCACGCCATCGATGGGCGCGCGCAGGCTGCTGTCGTCGATTTCGCTGGTGAGCTGGGCCACCTGGGCCTCGGCGGCACCGATGGCGGCCTTGATTGCCGCGAGTTGCGCTCGCGCTGCCACCACGGCTGAATTGCTGGTGTCGTAGCGGGCCTGCTGCTGGTCGAGCAATTGCTGGCTGGAGTACTTGCGCTGGAACAGTTCGCGCACGCGCTTGAGTTCCTGGCTGGCCAGCAGCTGTTCGCTCTGGCGCAGCTGCACGGTGGCCTGGGCGGCCGCGTAGTTCTCGCGGGCACGCAGCACTTCGGCTTCGGCCTGGTTGCGCTGGGCCTCCATGGTGCGGGTGTCGATGCGCGCCAGCAGTTGGCCCTTGTGCACCACGTCGCCCTCGTCGGCCAGCACTTCGGCCAGGCGCCCCGGCACTTTGGTGGCGATCTGCACCTCGGTGGCCTCAAGGCGACCGTTGCCCATGCTCAGGCCTTCGGGCAGACGGTCGTGCATGGACTTCCAGTAGCCCAGGCCGCCGGCTGCCACCAGCAGCGCAATCAGCGCGCCGGCAAAGAGTTTGGGGGTGTGTTGGCTCATCGACATGCACCTGCATCCTGCTGCGTTTGACGTCAGAGTCTGACGTTTTGCCTACCGTGGCGGGTTGATACGTATCAAACGAGTGGGCATCTTACGCGAAATTAACGTAGTGCGAGCACCGCGGCCCATTGTTCGTCCGTCACCGGCATCACCGACAGGCGGCTGCCCTTCTGTACCAGTGGCAGTTCGGCCAGTGCCGCCTGTTGCTTGAGGTAGCCAAGGCCCAGCACCTTGCGCATGGTTTCCACATGCTCCACGTCCACTGCGCTCCACGGGTTCTGCTCGGCGCTGGCCTTGGCGTCGAAGTAGTGGCTCTCGGGGTCCAGTGCGGTGGGGTCGGGGTAGGCGGCGGTGGTGATGCGGGCAATACCGGCGATGCCGGGCTCGGGGCAGCTGGAGTGGTAGAAGAAGAACAGGTCGCCCACCGCCATGGCGCGCATGAAGTTGCGCGCCTGGTAGTTGCGCACCCCGTCCCAGCGCGCCTGGCCGAGGCGGGCGAGGTCTTCGATCGAGAGCTCGTCGGGCTCGGATTTCATCAGCCAGTAGGCCATCGTTGACGCTCCAGACAAAGTTTGAAATAACCTGTTGCATGAAACCGACAGCCGGTTGGCGTCAACGTTTGCGTGTGGCACCAGGTTGTCGGAGAATGCGCGCATTTTAAGCTTGACGCTGCTGCACGGCATAATAAAAACCGTTGCTGTCATCGTGATGAGTTTGCCTGAGGGGGGCAATCGATGAATCGCAAACCGGATTTGCTCTGGGTGCTCGTTTTTCTGTTTGGCCTGGGTGTGGTCACCACCGGCTATGCACAAAGCCTATGGGAACAGAAACTCGAAACAGCCGCCTACGAGATGCCGGCCGCCCCGACCCCCGTCAAGCGTTGAGCCTTGCGGCGCCCGTTTCAGGGTGCCAGGTACCACCCCCTGTCCGATACCGTGCCCTGCAGCGGCACGTCCCAACTGGCCTGGGCCAGTCGTTCCACTTTCTGGCATTCGTGCGCCAGCCCCAGCAGCAGGGGTTTCTTCCAGGCCTTGCGCCGCCCCTGGTACGCCAGGCTGCGGTCATAGAACCCGCCGCCCATGCCCAGTCGCCCACCCGTCTCGTCGAAACCCACCAGCGGCAGCAGGATCAGGTCCAGTGCCCAGGTGGGTCGCTGGCGTGTGAGATTGATGCGTGGTTCGGGGATGCGGAAGCGGTTGGGGCGCAGTTTTTCACCGTGCTCGAAGCGCTGGAAGGCCATGCGGGTTCTGGGCCAGGCGTGCAGCACCGGCAGGTAGGTATGCTTGCCTCGACGTTGAGCTTCGCGCAGCAGCAGGCGCGGGTCGATCTCGCTGTCGTTGGGCAGGTACAGGGCAATGTGCCGGGCACGACGAAACAGCGGGTGCTGCGCCAGTTGCCGGTACAGGCCGCGCGCGGCACGGCGCTGTTCGGCCGGGCTGAGGGCACGGCGGGCATCACGGAGCAGACGACGAAGTTGGGGGCGGGTAAGCGGCGCGGTGTCGGTCATGGCACGGGCGGTCCCTGGGGCGACTGCCACGCAGGGGTGGCAGTGCATGTGCGTGCGCCGCTGGGTGGGCGCAGGCTGGAGAATTCAGGCTCCCCGACGAACCGCTGTCGGTGTAGCCCTTGAACCCGAAAGTTCAAGGTGGAGATTACAGGAGGCGTTAAGGCTTTCCGTCAAGCGGACATGCACACCGGCCCCACGTGCAACCCCCGTGGTTGTGCGTATCGGCTCAGGGACATGACCGACTGGCAAGCACTCCAGGGAGTGGTCGGAGTATACCCGAAACTCAGGCCGGTTTTGAACCCGCGTCGTCGGCCAATGCCTGATCGACACGTTCGAGCAGGTCGCGCACCTGTTCACGGGTGGCACCGCCGGTGGGCGCCTGCGGGCGCTCCTGATTGTGCAGCAGGTCGTGGGTGATGTTCAGCGCCGCCATCACCGCGATACGGTCGGCGCCGATCACCTTGCCGCTGCTGCGGATCTCGCGCATCTTGCTGTCCAGGTAGCGCGCTGCGCTGACCAGGTTGCTGCGCTCTTCCGGCGGGCAGATGATCGAATACTCCTTGTCGAGGATCTGAACGGTGACGCTATTGCTTGAACTCATGAGTCTTGCTCCAGGGCCTTGAGCCGCGAAATCATCGATTCGACCTTACGCCGGGCGATCTCGTTTTTTTCGATGAGGTGGGCGCGCTCCTCGCGCCAGGATTTTTCCTGAGCTAATAGGAGTGCATTTTGCCGCTTTAGTTGCTCGACACGTTCGATCAACAGCTCGAATCGGCCCATCAGCGCTTGCAGGTCGTTCTCTGGCATGACGTGCCACTCGCTTTTGTCAGACGGGTCTTACCCGCTCATTAAGTTCCGGCATGCCCCGAATTGGCGGCGTCGATGGTCTTGGCGCGCCTGCCGGTGCTAGGATACAAGGCCTTCATTCTAGTCATTGCGCCGTCTGGCGCCTAGCTGCCCATGCCCATTACGAATTCGCCATACACCGCTTTTGCCACCTTGCTCACCAGCAACGGTCACCCTGTTTCGCCTGCCGAGCTTCACGGCTTGTTGCTCGGGCGCAGCTGCGCCGGCGCCGGCTTCGATGCCGACGGCTGGTTGGCCGATGCGGCCCACCTGCTGGAAGTCGATCCTGTAGACAATGTTCGTAACGCTTTGATCGGCCTGCAGGAGATGGTCAAGGGCGAACTCACCGGTGAAGAAGTCACCGTCGTGCTGTTGCTGCCCACCGACGATGCCCCGCTGACCGAGCGTGCCATCGCCCTGGGCGAGTGGTGCAAAGGCTTCCTGTACGGCTTCGGCCTCAACTCGGCAGGCCTGAGCCTGAGTGCCGAAGCCAAGGAAGTGCTGGGTGACCTGGACGCCATTTCCCAGGTCCAGGATGCACTGGAAGAATCCGAAGACGGCGAAAGCGACTATATGGAAGTGATGGAGTACCTGCGCGTCGCACCGATGCTGCTGTTCTCCGAGCTGGCCAAGCCACAGGCGCCTGCGCCCAAGCCTTCCTTGCACTAAATGCCGAACAGGGGTTCCTCGTGCCAATAGCCCATATCCCCAAAGCGGAGTATGCCCGTCGTCGCAAGGCGCTGATGGCGCAGATGGAACCCAACAGCATCGCCATCCTGCCCGCGGCCGCGGTGGCCATTCGCAACCGCGACGTGGAGCATGTGTACCGCCAGGACAGCGACTTCCAGTACCTCAGCGGCTTCCCGGAGCCCGAGGCGGTGATTGCGCTGATCCCCGGCCGCGAGCACGGTGAGTACGTGCTGTTCTGCCGCGAGCGCAACCCCGAGCGCGAGCTGTGGGACGGCCTGCGCGCCGGCCAGGAAGGCGCGATACGCGAATACGGCGCGGACGATGCGTTCCCCATCACCGACATCGACGACATCCTGCCGGGCCTGATCGAAGGCCGCGACCGGGTGTACTCGGCCATGGGCAGCCACCCCGAATTCGACCGCCACCTGATGGAGTGGATCAACGTGATCCGCTCCAAGGCCAACCTCGGCGCCCAGCCACCGAACGAGTTCGTTGCGCTGGATCATCTGCTGCACGACATGCGCCTGTATAAATCGGCCACGGAAGTGAAGGTGATGCGCGAGGCCGCGGCGATTTCGGCACGCGCCCATGTGCGGGCCATGCAGGCCTGCCGCGCCGGGTTGCACGAATACAGCCTGGAGGCCGAGCTGGACTACGAGTTCCGCAAGGGCGGGGCGAAGATGCCGGCCTACGGCTCGATCGTGGCATCGGGTCGCAACGCCTGCATCCTGCATTACCAGCAGAACGACGCGCTGCTCAAGGACGGCGACCTGGTCCTGATCGACGCTGGGTGCGAGATCGACTGCTACGCCAGCGACATCACCCGCACCTTCCCGGTCAGCGGGCGCTTCTCGCCGGAGCAGAAAGCGATCTACGAGCTGGTGCTCAAGGCCCAGGCTGCAGCCTTTGCCGCGATTGCACCGGGCAAGCACTGGAACCATGCCCACGAGGCCACCGTGCAGGTGATCACCGAAGGGCTGGTGGAGCTGGGGCTGCTCAAGGGCGACGTGCCGGCGCTGATCGAGGCCGAGGCCCATCGCGCCTTCTACATGCACCGCGCCGGTCACTGGCTGGGGCTGGATGTGCACGACGTCGGCGAGTACAAGGTCGCCGACCAGTGGCGCGTGCTGGAGCCGGGCATGGCCCTGACGGTGGAGCCGGGCATCTACATTGCTGCCGACAACCAGAGCGTCGCGAAGAAGTGGCGCGGTATCGGCGTACGAATCGAGGACGACGTAGTGGTGACCAAGCAGGGCTGTGAAATCCTGACCTCCGGCGTACCGCGCACGGTGGCCGAAATCGAAGCATTGATGGCGGCTGCACGCAGCCACGCCGCATGAGCCGGGTCAACCTTGCCATCATCGGTGGCGGCCTGGTCGGTGCCAGCCTGGCGCTGGCCCTGCAGGCCGGGGCCAGGGCGCGTGGCTGGAAGATCCTGCTGATCGAGCCGTTCGCCCCCGGCGACAGCTTCCAGCCCAGTTACGACGCACGTTCCTCGGCGCTTTCCTACGGTACCCGGCAGATCTACGAGCGTCTGGGCCTGTGGCAGCCGATCAGCCGCCGCGCCGAACCGATCCGCCAGATCCAGGTGTCCGACCGTGGCCGCTTTGGCGCCACCCGCCTGGACGCCCTGGAAGAAGGCGTGCCGGCACTCGGCTACGTGGTCGAGAACGCCTGGCTCGGCCAGTGCCTGTGGCAGGGGCTGGATGCCGAGGTGGTGACTTGGCGCTGCCCGGCGCAGGTCAGCGCGATGCAGCCGCTGGCCGACGGCTACCGCCTGACACTGGATGACGACACCACGGTGGACTGCGACCTGGCGGTACTGGCCGACGGCGGGCGTTCCGGGCTGCGCGAGCAGTTGGGCATCCACGTCAGCCAGCGCCCGTACAACCAGAGTGCGCTGATCGCCAACATCACCCCGAGCGAGGCCCATTGCGGGCAGGCGTTCGAACGCTTCACCGATGACGGCCCGATGGCCTTGCTGCCGCTGCCGGAAAACCGCTGCGCGCTGGTCTGGACCCGTGCCGGAATGGATGCCAGACGGCTGGCCGAGATAGACGAACGAGCCTTCCTGGCCGAGCTGCAAGGCGTGTTCGGCTACCGTCTGGGCACCTTGCGCCAGGTGGGCGCGCGTCACCTCTACCCGCTGTCGCTGGTCGAGGCCCAGGAGCAGGTGCGCTCGCACCTGGTGGTGCTGGGCAACGCCGCGCACAGCCTGCACCCGATTGCCGGGCAGGGTTTCAACCTGTCGCTGCGCGACGTGCAGTCGCTGGCCGACGGTCTGCTGGCCGGGCCTGAAGTACCGGGCGACCTGGCGACCCTGCAGGCCTACCGCGAGCGCCAGCGCCTGGACCAGGACCTGACCGTGGGCTTCTCCGACAAGGTCACGCGGCTGTTCGGCAGCGGCCAGCCGTTGCTCGCCACCGGGCGCAACCTGGGCCTGCTGGGCCTGGACCTGCTGCCCCCGGCCAAGCGCTGGTTCGCCCGCCAGGCCATGGGCCTGGGTACACGCCCGGACCAGCCTGGCCAATGACCCCTTCTTCTCTTTATCGGGCTTGAAAGCATGGAAATGCGCGCAGATCTGTTGATTGTCGGTGCCGGAATGGTCGGTAGCGCCCTGGCCCTGGCCTTGCAGCACAGTGGCCTGGACATCCTGCTGCTCGACGGCAGCCCCCTGACGGTCAAGCCGTTCGATGCACAGGCGCCCTTCGAGCCGCGAGTCAGCGCGCTGTCGATGGCCAGCCAGCGCATCCTCGAGCGCGTGGGCGCCTGGCAGCACATACGCGAGCGGCGCCTGAGCCCGTATTCGGACATGCACGTGTGGGACGGCAGCGGCACCGGGCAGATCCACTTTTCGGCCGCCAGCGTGCACGCCGAGGTGCTCGGCCACATCGTCGAGAACCGCGTGGTGCAGGACGGTCTGCTGCAGCGCCTGCACGACAGCGAGATCGGCCTGCTGGCCAACGCCCGCCTGGAGCAGATGCGCCGCAGTGGCGACGACTGGCTGCTGACCCTGGCCGATGGCCGCACCCTGCGCGCGCCGCTGGTGATTGCGGCTGACGGAGCCAACTCGGCGGTGCGCCGCCTGACCGGCTGCCAAACCCGTGAGTGGGACTACCTGCACCACGCCATCGTGACCAGCGTACGCTGTGCCGAGCCGCACCAGGCCACGGCCTGGCAGCGCTTCACCGATGACGGCCCGCTGGCGTTTCTGCCACTGCTGCGCGACGGCCAGCAGCACTGGTGCTCCATCGTGTGGTCGACCACGCCTGCGCAGGCCGAGCGCCTCATGGCCCTGCCGGACGAAGCCTTCTGCGCCGAGCTGGAGCGGGCCTTCGAGGGCCGCCTGGGCACGGTGCTGGCGGCCGACCCACGGCTGTGCGTACCGCTGCGCCAGCGCCATGCCAAGCGCTACGTGGCCGAGGGCCTGGCGTTGATCGGCGATGCGGCCCACACCATTCACCCGCTGGCCGGGCAGGGCGTGAACCTTGGCTTTCTGGATGCGGCGGTGCTGGCCGAAGTGCTGCAGCATGCCCATGAGCGCGGCGAGCGCCTGGCCGACGTGCGCGTGCTGAGCCGCTACGAACGACGGCGCATGCCGCACAACCTGGCCTTGATGGCCGCAATGGAGGGCTTCGAGCGCCTGTTCCAGGCCGACCCGCTGCCGCTGCGCTGGCTGCGCAACAGTGGCCTGAAGTGGGTGGAGCAACTGCCGGAGGCTAAGGCGCTGTTCGTGCGCCAGGCGCTGGGGCTGAGCGGCGACCTGCCGGAGCTGGCACGGGCCTGAGGCGGCACCGCAACATCTGGTAACTCCTCCCTTGGCAGTTCGGTTGAGAAGGCAAATGGCATTCACTACCATTTGCGCCTCTCCCGCATTCCGAGGACCGCCTTCATGTTGCCACGCAAGCATCTACTCGCCGCCCTGGCGCTCACCCTGCTGGGCGGTACCGCACAGGCGGCGGACGAGGTGGTGGTGTATTCCTCGCGCATCGACGAGCTGATCAAGCCGGTATTCGATGCCTACACCAAGGAAACCGGGGTCAAGGTCAAGTTCATCACCGACAAGGAAGCGCCGTTGATGCAGCGCATCAAGGCCGAGGGCAGCAACGCCACCGCCGACCTGCTGCTGACCGTGGATGCCGGCAACCTCTGGCAGGCCGAGCAGATGGGTATCCTGCAGCCGATCAAGTCGGCCGTGATCGACGCCAACATTCCCCCGCAGTATCGCGCTTCGTCCCATGACTGGACCGGCCTGAGCCTGCGCGCACGGACCATTGCCTACGCCACCGACCGGGTCAAGCCCGAGGAGCTGAGCACCTACGAGGCGCTGGCCGGCAAGGAATGGGAAGGGCGCTTGTGCCTGCGTACCGCCAAGAAGGTCTACAACCAGTCGCTGACCGCGACCCTGATCGAAACCCACGGCGCCGAGAAGACCGAAGAGATCCTCAAGGGCTGGGTGAACAACCTGTCCACCGACGTGTTCTCGGATGACGTGGCAGTGCTCAAGGCCATCGAGGCCGGGCAGTGCGACGTGGGCATCGTCAATACCTACTACTATGGCCGCCTGCACAAGGAGCAGCCGCAACTGCCGATCAAGCTGTTCTGGCCCAACCAGGCCGACCGTGGCGTGCACGTCAACCTGTCGGGCATCGGCTTGACCCGGCACGCGCCGCACAAGGAGGCCGCGATCAAGCTGGTGGAGTGGATGACCGGGCCGCAGGCGCAGAAGATCTTCGCCGATGTGAACCAGGAGTTCCCGGCCAACCCCAAGGTCGAACCTTCGGCAGAAGTGGCGGCGTGGGGCAAGTTCAAGGCCGACAGCCTGCCGGTGGAAGTGGCGGGCAAGCGTCAGGCTGAAGCGATTCGCCTGATGGATCGGGCTGGCTGGAACTGAGCGCAAGACCTTATCCTTGCGGGGCCCTCCAGGGCCCCTTCGCCGGCAATGCCGGCTCCTACAGGTAATGCGCGACCCCTGTAGGAGCCGGCGTTGCCGGCGAATCTCACATTCGCTAGAGATCTCCCC
>NZ_JAFKEC010000028.1 GCF_017848315.1 Pseudomonas palmensis | reverse complement strand
GACGAAGAGTATCGACCGGACAGGGCATTCAGCTCGCAAGAGCAGAAGTACCCCACCCGAGGATTAATCAGCGCGCCCTTGCTGGTCGAGCGCATCGAAAAAAACTACAGGGCCCAGCCCCATGAAGTCTGGTGAGGCTTGCCGCTGGTAGCCGGCCCTTTCAATGCATGACCGCCCGCGTAATCAAAAAGCTCAGCAACTCGCCCTCGTCATCCAGTTCGATGGCCTGCACCGGCCGTGGCAGGTTGTCGAGCACGCTGCGCCAGAACGCCTGTGAGGTTTCATCCTGGTCATAGAAGCGCACCAGCCAGTCCCCTTCCCCACTCATCAGCACCTGGGTAGCCAATGCCTGGCCGATGCCCTTGCGCCGGTAGCGCTTGAGAATGAACAGGTCGGCCAGCTCCTGTGCGTCCAGCCCTGCCAGTTCGCTGCGCTCGACCAGCAGGAAGCCGGCGATGTAGCCATCGACCAGAATCAGGTTGGCGCTCCACTGCGGCTCCTGCCAGTAGCGGGCCAGGTGTTCGTCGTGGATGTAGAAACGGCCGTCCACCTCGACGTCTTCCTGCTCCCAGTCCGAGGACTCGTAGGCATAGAACTGGTAGAGGTTGCGGATCAGCTCGATGTGTTCAGGGCCGGTCGGGATCAGTTCGACGGTGAGTTCACTCATGGCTACGGCAGGGGCTCGATGAAAAAGAGCGCGCAGTCAGCCACGATTCGCGTCACAACTCAACCCATTCGCCCTGCGAGTAGACGCTGAACCGGTTCGACTCGGGAAGGACAACAGAGCGAGGGCAAGCAGTGCAGTGCGAAGCATGAAGGCGAGGCCATCCTGGGCGATCTGGGCGCGGGATGATGTCATGCAGCCCTCTTCGCCAGCAAGGCTGGCTCCTACAGTCCTGTGCAGGGGTCAGCCTCCAGGCGAACAAGCGCATCGCGCTCACTCCATCAGAACTGCACCTTCACCTGTACGCCGGCCAGCAACGCGTCCTGGGTGTCCTTGCCGGAAAATGCACCCGGCTCCATCACGTACTGCACGCTCGGGCGCACCGTCAGCCAGCGGGTTACCTGGGCGGTGTAGCTCAGTTCCAGCAACTGCTCGCCCATGTCCAGGTTGCTGACACTCTGCGCCTGGGCCAGGTCGCCACCGCGCTCCAGGTTGGCGATCTGGACATCGCGGCTGCGCGAGTTGAACACCGCACGGCCGTACGCCAACCCCACGTTGTCATGCTCGCGCGAAGCGAACGGTCGGCTCAGCACCGCTCCGGCCGCGTACCAGTGCGAGAACGGCGAAGTGGCCGTGTCGGTGTCGGTGGCCTGCGCGAACAGGCGTACGCTGCGCCCCCGGGTCGAATCCGAACGCCATACCATCTGATCGACCAGGACATAGGCACCGTGACGCCCCGCCGCCTTGCTGTCGGGCTGGCCGATGCGCGCAGTGTCGGAGGTGTCGTAATACCAGCCGAACTTGTACTGCCCATCATAGGTAGCCAGGTTGTTGTAAATCAGCTCCACCGGCAGGATGGCCCCGGTGGTGCCGCTGGAGGTCAGGTCGAAGGCCTTGGACGAGGCGCTGTTGGTCTCGGGGTTCACGTTGAACCAGGCGGTCTGCACCGTCCACTCGGGGCTGATGCGGTATTTCAGCTCCATGCCCCAGTGCGCGGTGGGGTAGTTGCCCCAGCCACTGCCACCGGACATGCTCAGCGGGTGCGCGCAGAAACCTGCGTTGACGAAGTTGGTGAGGATGCCCATGCCGCCGAAGTCATTGCCCATGGCCATCCAGCCGAGCTTGACGTTCAGGTCGTCGGTGAACAGGCTGCGCGCATAGCTCAGTTCGCTCAGGCGCGTGTACAGCCCGCCGTAGATTTCCTGCACCGGCAGCCGGTTGCCCACCAGGTCTTGCGAGGCGCTGTTGCCGCGCCGATCATTGATCGTCAGCTGGACCGTGCCTGCATCCGCCTCGCCCAGCAATGTCTCGAGGTCGAAGGTCGCGCCCAGGCGGACCTGCTGCGCATAGCGCGCACCGTGCTTGAGGCCACCGCTGACCAGGCCCATGGTTTCCGACACATATTCGCCGGTGAGCTTGACGCCGCTCGCCTCCAGGCGTGAGCGGCTGCCGCCCCAGTCGCCGGTCAGGGTCGGGCTGTCGACAAGGTTGTCGAATGCATCGGCCTGCACCGCAAACGCCAGCAGGCTGGAAGAAAGGCCCACGGCAAACGCGAGGGGGCTGAACGGAAAACGCGAAAAGAGGCTCAAACGGCCCTCCCGAAAGACAATAGATCACCACCCGGTCAGCGACGAAGGCGCGAACCGGGACACAAGAAATGCAGATGGCCTATGTTACGGGATTTTATGTACTAACCGTTTAATTTGTAGACTTTGGTGCAACGCCCTGGCCGACCGGCGGCTGGCTCAGGGCAGGTACAGCTGGAACAGGCCGCCGCCCAGGGCACCGCCATTGGCGATCTCGATGCGCCCGCGCACACCGTTGCGCTCGTGCAGCGCAGCAATGCGTTCAGCGAAGTACAGGCCCAACCCGGTGCTGCCGGTGTGCAGGTTGATGCCCTGCACGTAGTCGGCCTGACGGTCGATCATGCCCTGTGGATAACCCGGGCCGTCGTCATTGATGCTCAGCACCAGTTGCTCGCCCTGCTCCGCCACCGTGACCAGCAAGGCGTGCCCGGCATAGCGGATGGCGTTGTTGATCACGTTGGAGATCACCGAACCGACCAGCTCGCGGTCGAAGAAGCCCAGCGGGTTGAAGGCATCGATCTCGTAGCGCGCAATGATCTCGCGGCTGTCGATGATCGGCTGATTGGACGCCAGCAGGCCGCCGATGAAGTCGTCCAGGTCATGGTAGTCGGGGCACATGGGCAACTGATTGACCCCGAGTTTGTACAGCCCCAGCAGCTGCACGAGCATGCCGTTGAGGTGCGCGAACTCGTGCTCCACCACCGCCTGCTCCGGGCCTTGCGCCTGGGCGGCCGGCAGGCGCGACAGCCACTGGCTGTGCGCCTGCATCAGCATCGCCAGGGAGTTCTTCATGTCGTGTACGGTGGAGGCGATCACCGTGGAAAAATCCAGCCCCTGGGAATCGTTGCTCATGAGCCCACCGCCCGGATACGCAGTTTTCGATAGCGCTCGTAGCGCGGATCGGTATTGGGAATGCCCGCCACCTTGGCCAGGCACGCGCGGCATTCCTCCAGCGCGGCGCTCGAGGGGTTTTCCCCGGCCATGCGCAGCAGCGCCTGGGCAGTGTTCAGCGCAATGCTGATGTTCTTGGGCTGCAACGCCAGCGCGCGACGGAACTGCTCCAGCGCCTCGCCGACCTTGCCGGCCTGATAGCTGCGCACGCCCTGGCGGTTGAGGTCGACGGCTTCGTTGCCGGCGCCTAGAATCGTCGGGTCGTCAGTCAGCTTGGCGATGCTCTGCATCACGCTCGCGTCGTCACCGTAGACTTCCACGCAGTTCTTGAGGATGGCCGTGCCCGCCGCCTCCTGACCCAGTTGCTGCAACTGCGCAGCCACTGCCAGGGCGGTTTCGGCCGAGAAGAACTGGTCCATGTTCTCCAGCCGCGCAACCGCCGCCTCGGTGAGCTTGGCGGCCGTCTCGGCATCGCCCGCCTGCGCCAGGCCGGTGGCCTTGATCAAGCGCGCACGTACCTGCAGGCCCTGGTCGTCGGTGTACTCCTTGGCCACATCGCCCAGCACCTGGTTCAGCTCCACCCGTGTGCGTGCATCCAGGCCGTTGCCCACGTTCTTCTGGATCAGCGCCTGGGCCAGGCCCAGGTTGCTTTCAGGGTCTTTGAAACGCGAATTCTGGCCCTGGCTCACGGCCTGGCGATAGGCCCGCGACGAGGTGTCGAAGTCGGCGTTGCCCAGGGCCAGCTTGCCCAGTTGCATCTGCCGGCGGACCGCCAGCGGCGACAGGCGTACGGCCTCTTCGAGCACCGACTGGGCACGGCGGGTTTCACCTGCGGCAGCCAGCACGTCGGCCAAGCCGTCGTACAGGCCGGGCATCATCGAAAACGCCTTGATCGCCTGTTCGTAGATTTCCTTGGCCTGGACGGCCTGGCCGCGCTTGAACAGCAGCTTGCCCAGCGCCGCGTATGCCCATGGCGTAGGGCGGTTGGCCAGGATCGCCTTAAGAAAGCGCTCCAGCTCTTCATGCCGGTTGAGGGCGCCCAGGGCGTCGGCACGGTAGCGCAGGCACAGCGGCGCAAAGCGCGGGTCCTGCTTGCACAGGTTGTCGCAGGCCAGCAGCACTTCGGCCGGTCGGCCACGGTCCAGCGCCTGCAAGATAGGCTTGAGCAGGGTCTTGCGCTGTACCAGCTTGTCCAGGCGCTGGGTCAGCCCCAGGCGGTTGAAGGGTTTGGTCAGGTAGGCGTCCGGCTCGTGCTCCAGGGCACTGAGCACCACCGCCTGGCTGCTCTCGGCCGTCACCATGACAAAGATCGCCTCGTGGCTGATCAGCTTGTCGATCATCAGGTCTTCCAGCACCTGCTGGCCGTTCTTCTTGCCGTCGCCCAGGTGGAAGTCGTGCAGGATGAAGTCATAGCGCTTCTGCCCGCACATGCGAATCGCCGTCTCGCCGCTCTCGGCAGTATCGACGTCGCGGATACCCATTTCCCGCAACATCGAACGCACGGACGTGCGGAAGTCGGTGAAGTCATCGACGATCAGAAAACTTTTTTGGCTATACACCAACATCCACAAAACCTGACTTGGAAGAAAGAAGAGCGGCGCCAAGGCGCCTACAGGGACAGGCTCGGCTTCAGGACGCAAGCAGCGCGACGATCATCGCCAGCGCATGCTGCTTGGCAAGCAACGTCAACGGCTGCAGGCCTCGGAAAGGCTATCGGCAGCACGTGCACTTTGCTTGAGGCGCCGCAAGCATGCGGCACGAAGCCAACGCGCCAAGTGTGATGGCGCGATGCCATCATACTTGGCCGACTGCCGTGCTACAACAGGCCCAGCGCCTTGGCCCGGGCGACCGCCTGGGTGCGGCGCTCGACGCCGAGCTTGCTGTTGATGTGGCTGGCGTGGGTCTTGACGGTGTGCAACGAAATGAACAGTTGCTCGCTGATCTGCTGGTTGGAACACCCCAGCGCGATCAGCTTGAGCACCGACATCTCTCGCGCACTCAGGGCCTCGGTGCCCGCCCCGGGGGCCGGCGGGGTATCAACCACCGGCAACAGCGCCAGCAGGCGCGCCTGCACCGGCCCCGCCGGCTGGGCCAGCAACTGCTCGCGTATCCACTCGGGGTGATCTTCCAGCAGCCGCTGGAAGGGTTGCAGCACGCCCCCCTGCGCGGCCTCCAGGGCCTGGGGCAGCAACACCACGGCCGCCTCTGCAGCACCGCTCGCCAGCAACAGGCCGATATGCTGACACACCGCGGTGGTGCCGAGCAGCTGGCCGCCATTGCTGCGCCCGTGCTCGGTCAGCGCCTGCAGGCGTTGTGCGGCCTGTGCGGTACGCCCCTGGGCCTGTTCCAGCAGGGCCTGCTGCAGTTCGATGTGCAAAGGCAGCAGCGGGTGGAACTCCGGTGCGGCGGCGGCACGTTCGCCACCGTAGGTCTGGCCCAGACGCAGCAGCCAGGATTCGGCCAGGTCCATGCGCCCCTGGGCCAGCCACAGCTCGCATTTGACCAGGGTGATCATGGCCAGGTAGAACACCGGCGGCACGTCCCAGATATGCATCAGGCGCTCGGCCTCGGCCAGCTCGCAGAAGGCCTCGGTAAAACGCCCCTCGCGTCCGTCCAGGGTGGCCAGCACACAATGCCCGATCAGCACGCTGATGTCGCGACAGGCACGCGCTTCCACCAGCCCGGCGCGCAAGCGCGCACGCCCTTCCTGGGGCTGCAGCCCGGCGACCAGCAGGTAGCCTTCGTACAGCGCCAGGCGCGCACGCGCCGCGTACAGGCGCTGGGCCGACAGCCCTTGCAGGCGTTGCAGGCCGTGGCGCACCTCCTCCATCGAACGCAGGACCTCGCCACGGGCATGCAGCACCCGCGCGCGATCGTAGTGGGCCAGGGCCTCGAACAACGGGTTGCCGACCCGCCGTGCCAGCTCCAGCGCCTCGCGGTTCCAGCCACGGGCGTGCCAGAAATCGCCCTCGGCGATGGCCAGGTTGGACAACGTGGACAGGCACATCAGGCGCTGGCCGTAGCGCTTGGTGGGCAGGCTGCGCAGCGCCTGCTGGCAGTACGAGCGGGTTTTCAGACGATCGCCGCGACCGCGGGCGATGATTCCGCTCAGGGCCAGCCATTGCGCCAGCATGGACTTCTGCGCCGTGGCCGAAGGCGCCGGCAGGAACCGGCTGAGGTGGCTGACCAGTTCCTCGGCCGCATCCAGCTGGCAGGCCAGCCCCAGCGCCCAGCTGTACAGCACGATCAGGCGCGGGGTGCTGATCAGCAGGCTGTCGGGCAGGTCCATCTTCCAGCGCAGCAGCATGCCGACGTTCTGTTCGGCCAGCAGTTGCTCTTCGGACAGGTTCTGCACCAGGTTGGCCGCCACGTCCAGGTGACCGGCGCGCAGGGCCTGCTCCACCGCCTCGTCGAGCAGGCCCTGGGCGTGGAACCAGCGGCACGCGCGCAGGTGCAGGCTGGCCAGCGGCTGGCTGGCCTGGCGGGTGCGCAGCAGGTCGGAGAACAGGTGGTGATAACGCAGCCATTGACCCTGCTCGTCCAGCGGTACCAGAAACACCTGGTGTGCCTTCAGGTAACGCAGTATCTGCGCGCTGTCGTGGCTTTCGCGCAGGGCATCGCACAGGTCGGCGCAAAAACGCTCCTGGCAGGCGGTGTCGTAGAGAAACGCCTGCACCTCGGGCGGCAGGCAGTCGATGACTTCTTCGAGCAGGTAGTCGCGGATCAGCCCCTCGCCGCCATGCAGGGCGTGGGGCAAGGCGCTGTCGACCCCCGCCTCGGAGGCGGCCAGCAGCCAGAAGCGCAGGCCGGCGACCCAGCCATCGCTGCGTTGAATCAGGTTGTCCAGGGCCTGGCCACGCAGCGTGGTGGGGTGCTGGTCGAGCACGGCCAGGGATTCCTCGGGGCTCAGGCGCAGGTCCTGTTCGGTGAGTTCGAGCAACTGCTGCGACAGGCGCAGGCGCGCCAGGTGCCAGTCGGGACGCTGGCGGCTGGTGACCAGCAGCACCAGGCCAGGCGGCAAATGATTGAGGAAGAACTGCAGGCAGCGGTCGAGCACCGGGCCCTGGGCCAGATGGTAGTCATCGAGCACCAGCAGCAGCGGGTTCTGCGGGTGCAGGTGCAGGGCCAGTTCGTCGAGCAGGCTGTCGAGCCACTCCTCGAAGGCAAAAGGCTGGTGCCGCTGGCGCATCTTGAGCAGGCCCTGGGCCTGGTTGCCCAGGTCCGGGCAGAACTGCTGCAGCCCTTCGAGCAGGCGTTCCAGAAAGCGCCCGGGGTCGCTGTCGCGCTGGCTCAGCCCCAGCCACAGGCTGCCCCACGAGGCGGGCAGGCTCTGGCAGAACTCCACGGCCAGCGAGCTCTTGCCGAAACCGGCGGGCGCCGAAACCAGCAGCAGTCGACCGCTAAGGCCGGCGTGCAGGCGCTGGCATAGCCGCGGGCGCGGCACGTGCCCCTCGGGCAGTGGTGGACGGTAGAAGCGGCCCTCCACAGCGCTGATGGCCTGGCTGGCGAACCCTTGCATACGCGACAGATCAGTCATGGCCGGCTCGTTTTAGTTGGAAGTCTTCGGCAGAACAGACCCGCCGAGACTAGCGCTTTAAACGGCACATTTGAAGATGATTGGCGCAGAGGTCGGAAAAAAGACTACAACAAAAAGCGACAAAAACTCACGAAGCGCGGCATTGCGTGCACTTCATCCCGCATTGCCCCTCACGGCCTGTTGTCGGGCCACACACAGAAACGCCCCGGGCAAGCCGGGGCGTTCTGGGGATCACACGGAGGAGGTTCTAACTCAGCGCACACCATCCTGGCGCAGCGCTGCCGGCTGGAAGTCGGCCTTGCTGGCAGTGAAGTCGAAGTTGTAGGCCTTCTGCTCTTCGTTCTTCATGCCCAGCGCCAGGTAACGGCCCGACTGCAGGTCGTAGATGGCTTCCAGGGTGTACCACGGCACCTGCTTGTTGTAGTAGTCCTGGGCATGTGCCTCGGATACCCGCCACAGCTGGCCGCGGCCGTCGTACTGGTCGATCACGGCCGCTTGCCAGGTGTCTTCGTCGATGTAGAAGTCACGCTTGGCATAGATATGCCGCTGGCCCGGCTTCAGGGTGCCCACCACATGCCACACGCGACGCAGCTCGTAACGGGTCAGGTCCTGGTTGATATGCCCCGGCTTGATGATGTCGGCATACTTGAGGCTCGTCGAATCGAGCTTGTAGCTGTTGGAGGCAATGTACATCTCCTTCTTGCCTTCCAGCTTCCAGTCGTAGCGGTCCGGCGCACCGTTGAACATGTCCAGGTTGTCGGAGGTACGCAGGCCGTCAGCGGCG
Source organism: Pseudomonas palmensis (assembly GCF_017848315.1). Classification (GTDB taxonomy): domain Bacteria; phylum Pseudomonadota; class Gammaproteobacteria; order Pseudomonadales; family Pseudomonadaceae; genus Aquipseudomonas; species Aquipseudomonas palmensis. The sequence goes on along the minus strand of NZ_JAFKEC010000028.1, from coordinate 58,448 downwards.
GTACCCGGGCCGTCATACGACACTTGCGGGGCCTGGCGCACGCGGCGCTGGCCAGCGTTGTACATCCAGGCCTTGCGCGGCTCCTTGACCTGGTCGAGGGTCTCGTGAACCAGCAGCACGGTACCGGCCAGGCGCGGCGGGGCGGTCACTTTCTGCTTGAAGTAGAACAGCACGTTGCCAGGGTTGGCCGGATCGAAATCCTTCAGGCGATCGCGGAACATGAACTGTTCCTCGAGCTTCACCATGCTGTAGCTGCCGTTCTGCTGCGGCGTGGCCTGGTTCACCACACGCGTGACGCCACCGCCACGGTAGCGGGTGATGTGGTTCCAGATCACCTCCACACCGCTTTTCGGGATCGGGAACGGAATCGCGATCTGGAAGTTCTCCAGCCCGTTGCCGCCAGCTACCAGGTTGGTGGTGGTGGCGTTCTTCTTGATGGCGGCGAACACCGAGTCCGGCACCGTGGAGCCACGCTGGGTCGGGTACACCGGCAGCTTGAAGGTGTCCGGATAGCGCTTGAACATGGCCAACTGGCCAGGGGACAGCTTGTCTTTGTACTGGTCGACGTTCTGCGCGGTGATGGTGAACTTGGGCTTGTCGTTGCCGTACGGGTCGGACAGGAAGCCCTTGGCATCGACCGAACCGGCCGTGGTGCTCAGGGGCTGCCAGGCGGTGATCGAACCGTCGGCATTGCCGGCCTTCTCGGCGCCCATCGGGGTCAGGCTGGTGCCCAGCTTGGCGGCTTCGTCGGCGGACACCGCCGCCATCACGCCGGTGGCGAGCAGCGACAGGCTCAGCACACCGATTTTCAACAGACTCTTGGTTGCTTTCATGATCTTGGTCTTCCCGGATCAGTGCTTAGAAGTTCACGCCGAAGCTGAGGGCGATGAAGTCGCGGTCATCCACGGTGGTGTACTTGCCATCGAAGAAGTTGGTGTACGACAGGCTCGCGGTGTAGGTGTTCTGGTATTCGGCGTCCAGGCCCAGGCTGACCGCCTTGCGCCCTTCCTCGAAGTTGCCGCCCGGGCCTGGCGAGTAGCCGGACACGTCATGCGACCAGGCCACGCTCGGCTTGAGGTTGACCCCGGCGAACACATCGTTGTAGTCCCAGATCACGCGGCCACGGTAGCCCCACGAGGTGCTGGTGGTGTAGCCGTCCTTTTCGCATTTGCGGCTGCGGTTGGCGGAGGAACCACCGCCAGGCGCGGCGCCACCGATGGTGCCGGCGTTGAGGATGTCCGTGCAGGTGTTGAGGCCGAAGGTATCCGGCAGCGGGCCAGGGCCATACACCGGATCGCGGCCGTAGCGCAGCTTGTCGGCGCTTTCCAGGCCGCCCACGTGGGTCACGCCCACTTCACCTACCACGGTCATGCGGCTGGCGCCCATCACCTGGTCGAAGAAGTGCGTCAGGGTGGTCTGGAACTGGGTGATTTCCTTGCGCTTGTAGCCGTGCAGGTCGGTATCGGCCTGGCCCTTGAGCAGCGAGGCATTGCCGAACGTGCCGCCCAGCTGGGTGACCCCGGCGTACAGGATGTCGGTGGTGTTCAGCTGCACCGGTGCGTTCGGCCGGTAGCTGATTTCACCGCTCCACGCGGTGCCGGTAGGCAGGGTGGTGGAGAAGCTCAGGCCGTACAGGCGGATGTCTTCGGGATACTCGACGAAGTACTTGGAGTTGCCCGCCACGATGGCGGCGCCGGTGCGCGGGTCGACCATGCCGGCAATGGCGTAGGCCTGTGCAGAAGCCCCCGTGGCGCTGAAGATCGGCGCACGGCTGTGGTAGTTCATGGCGTAGGCGCCGAACTCGGTATTGAGCGGTTCGAACATGTAGCGCAGGGCAACACCGAACTGGCCGCTGTCACGGGCATCGCGGTCGGGGCCGCGCGCCACCTTGATGCCTTCCTCGTTCACGTCCACGCCGAAGTTGGCCAGGCCGGCGATCTGTGCCGGGGTCATGGTGCGGCTGCTGGACAATACGCGCAGGTTGTCGGTGCAACCGTCGGCGATGATGTCCGGCTGGGAGAAGAAGGTGCCGCAGTTGTCGACGACGGTCTGGTCCCATTCCAGCTGGTAGAAGGCTTCGGCCGACAGGTTGTCGGTCAGGCTCTGGGAGATGTAGAACATGTTGACCGGGATCAGGCCTTCCTTGATCTCTGCACCCGGGCGGCGGAACGCGGAAACGTCGATGGGGTTGATCGAGTTGATGCCACCACCGATGAAGGTACTTTCACCCCAGCTCACCACCTGCTTGCCGAAACGCACCGAACCCGGCAGTTCGCCAATCGAGTAGTTGTGGTAGACGAAGGCGTCGAGCAGCTCGGCACCGGACGACTTGGCGCCCTCTTTGCGGTTGGAGTCGCTGATGTCCTTGAACTGGCGGTGTTCGTCCTTGAGTTCGAAGTCGTACCAGTACTTGCCACGCACGAACACGCCGGTGTCGCCGTACTTGAGCTCCAGGTCGTGGATGCCCTTGAAGATCTTCGAGAAGGTCTCGCCGCGCTTGAAGTTCAGGTGGCCGTCGTCGGAGGTCTGCGACAGACCCTTGCCGCCGTTGTTGACGCCGATCAGGTTCTGGTTCGGCTTGGCCGTCGACCAGCTGGCCCCCACGGACAGCGACGAGTCGAACTGACCTTCGATTTCACCGATGTTGAAACTGACGCCGAATGCAGGGCCGGCGAGCGTAGAAGCGAGGCTGACGGCCAATGGCAATTTCGCCCGGCGCCAGAACAGATTTACTGATGTCATCGACGCTACTCCATGTACTTTATTTTTATGGCAGTGAGTCCTTTGAGAAACGCATCGAACGACCGACGTGAATACGCCTGCTGGTCGACCAACGTGGCAGTGCGCAGTCATTTGCGCGGGCCCCCGTCCCTAAAAATCCCCTGACCCGACTATAGCCAGCAGGTACCTGTGCTTGATCCCTCTAAAGTGTGATTTGCACGTTGGTACTACACCCAAAGAGCTGATTCGCTCGCCAACTGCGCGGGCAGCGGCAAGGATGGCCTATTTTTTCGCTTTGACAAGGCGCGCAGGTGTCTGGCGCAAGGGTCGCACCCGCCAGGGCGCGACCGGCCCGCCTTCAGAGGGTGGACAGAAATGCGCTGTTGCTGGCCTGCCAGTGGCTGATGTCGACGCGGATGCGCTTCTTGTCCAGCTTGCCCACGCTGGTCTTGGGAATTTCGGTAACAAGGGCGATCTGGCTGGGGATTGCCCACTTGTTGATCATGCCCAGCTCCACGTAGGGCTTGAGGTGCTCCTTGAGCTCGCGGGCGTCGATGCTGGTGCCGTCACGCACCACCAGCAGGGCAAACGGACGCTCGCCCCACTGCGGATCGGGTACACCCACCACCGCCACTTCGCGCACCGAGGGGTGGCGGCTGACGAGGTCTTCGAGGGCCAGCGACGACACCCACTCCCCGCCGGTCTTGATCACGTCCTTGATGCGATCGCGGATATCGACCACGCCCATGCTGTCGATGGTCGCCACATCCCCGGTGTGCAGCCAGCCGCCCTGCCACAGCTCGGCGCCTTTCTCCGGTTCGCGGAAATACCCCATGCTCAGCCACGGCGCGCGTAGCACCAGTTCGCCCTGGGACTCGCCGTCAGCCGGCAGGAAGCCGCCTTCGGCATCCATCACCGCGGCCTCCACCAGCGGCACCGGCACGCCGGCCTTGATGCGATAGCTGATGCATTCGTCGTCGCTGCCGGCCAGCAGCTCTTCGTTGAGGTGGGCACAGGCCACCAGCGGGCAGGTTTCCGACATGCCATAGGCCGCCGTGAGCTGGATGCCCTGGGCCTTGGCCGACTCATACAGGGCGCGGTTGAGCGAGCTGCCGCCGATGATGATCTTCCAGCCGCCGAAATCCTGGCCCTGCGCGCCCTTGGCGTTGAGCAGCATCTGCAGGATGGTCGGTACGCAGTGCGAGAAGGTGACCTTTTCGTCCCGCCACAGCTGACACAGCATCTCCGGCTCGTAGCGCCCCGGGTAGACCTGCTTGAGCCCGAGCATGGTGGCCACGTAGGGGATGCCCCAGGCGTGCACGTGGAACATCGGGGTGATGGGCATGTACACATCATCGGTGCCCAGCAGGCGGATGCTGTCGATGCTGCCGGTCACGGTAGCCACGCCCAGGGTGTGCAGCACCAGCTGGCGGTGGGTGAAATACACCCCCTTGGGGTTGCCGGTGGTACCGGTGGTGTAGAAGGTGGTGGCCACCGAGTTCTCGTCGAAGTCGGGGAAGTCGTAGGTGGTGGCCGCGCCGGCCAGCAAGTGCTCGTACTCGCCCACCAGGTTCGGCAGTTCGGCATGCTTGTCGGGGCCGTCGGTGAGCAGCAGGGTCTTCTCGACCGTGGTCAGTTGCGGCGCGATGGACTGATACAGCCCGATGAAATCGCTGTTGACCAGTACGAAGCGGTCTTCGGCGTGGTTCATGGTGTAGAGGATCTGCTCGGGCGACAGGCGCACGTTGATGGTGTGGGCCACCGCGCCGATCATCGGGATGGCGAACATGCACTCCAGGTAGCGATGGCTGTCCCAGTCCATCACCGCCACGGTGTCGCCGGCCTTGACCCCGGCTGCGGTGAGCACGTTGGCCAGGCGCGCGATGCGCTCGCTCAGGGTCAGATAGTTGTAGCGCAGCTGATCGCGGTACACGATCTCGCGGGTTTTCTCGTAGCGGCTGCCCGACATCAGCAGGCGCTTGATCAGCAGCGGGTATTCGTAAGCGCCCGCAGCGGGGGCGATAATCCTGGTTTGCAGCATGGGAGTCCCTTTTTCGAGTACGCAGGCATGGCAATACGGCGCTTACTCTAGAACGGGACGGGGGCGCTCAAATCAGCCAAAGGAATGATTTGCGCGCCCGCAGGGATGACAGGCCAATGGCCATCAACCGCCTCAGTGCATCTCGGTGAAGGCGATCTTGATACCCAGCGCCACCAGCACCGCGCCCATGCCGCGATCGAACCAGTGGCCCATGCGCGCAAAGCCGGAGCGCACGCGGGCGTGGCTGAACAGCAGGGCCACCAGGCAGAACCACAGGCCGGTGGCCAGCGCCAGGTAGGCCCCGTAGCCGGCCTGTATCAGCAGCGGCGTGTGCGGGTTGATCACCACCGTGAACAGCGACAGGAAGAACAGCGTGGCCTTGGGGTTCAGGCCGTTGGTCATGAACCCTGCCACAAAGGCGGCACGCGGGGTGCGCGCCACGGTCGAGACCTGCACGCTCTCGCTGCCGGCAGGCGCCGGGCGGGCACGCAGGGCCTTGATGCCGATGTACACCAGGTAGGCCGCAGCCAGCCACTTGAGCACGTTGAACAGCATGATCGACTGCGACACGATCAGGCCGATGCCCAGCAGCGAATAGCCCACATGCAGGAAGATCGCCGTGCCCACGCCGAAGGCGGTCCAGGTACCGGCGCGCCGACCGTGGGTAACACTTTCGCGCACCACCACCGCAAAGTCCGGGCCGGGGCTGGCCACGGCCAGCAGGTGGATCAGCGCAACGGTGAGAAATTCTGCCCAGTACATGGGGTGACGCTCCTGGCAAACGATCGGGTGGCGTACCTTACCCACTGCCTGGCAGTTCTGAAAGATACAGTTACAAGTGAATCGGCACAGTCACCTCCCGTGCAGCCGGATGCCTGGCTTTACGCCCACGGCGATGCAGGCTCTAATGCCCCACTACCTGCTCAAACCACACCCCAGGAGCCTGCCCCATGACCTTGCGCCGCGCTGTATTCCTCGACCACAGCTCCCTGGACCTGGGCGACCTCGACCTGAGCCGCCTGCGCGGCTGCTTCGATGAACTGCAGTTGCACCCGGCCACTGCCCCCCACGAAGTGGCCGAGCGTCTGCAGGGCGCGAGCGTGGCGATCACCAACAAGGTGCACCTGGACGCCGCCGCCCTCGCCGCCTGCCCCGACCTCAGGCTGATCCTGGTGTCGGCCACCGGCACCAACAACGTCGACCTGCAGGCCGCGCGCGCCCAGGGCATCGTGGTCAGCAACTGCCAGGGCTACGGCACGCCCTCGGTGGCGCAGCACACCCTGGCCCTGCTGCTGGCGCTGGCCACTCGCCTGCCCGATTACCAGCAGGCGGTGGCCGACGGCAAATGGGCCCAGGCCAGGCAGTTCTGCCTGCTCGACTTTCCCATCGTCGAACTGGAGGGCAAGACCCTCGGCCTGCTCGGCCACGGCGAACTTGGCGGTGCGGTGGCGCGCCTGGCCGAAGCTTTCGGCATGCGCGTGCTGTCCGGCCAGTTGCCCGGCCGCCCGGCCCGCGATGATCGCCTGAGCCTGGCCGAGCTGCTGCCGCAGGTGGATGCGCTGACCCTGCACTGCCCGCTCAACGACAGCACCCGCAACATGATCGGCGCCGCCGAGCTGGCCCTGCTCAAGCCCGGCGCGTTCGTGGTCAACACCGCCCGTGGCGGGCTGATCGACGAGCAGGCGCTGGCCGACGCACTGCGCAGCGGGCACCTGGGTGGCGCCGCCACCGACGTGCTCAGCGTGGAGCCTCCGGTCAATGGCAACCCCCTGCTGGCAGGCGATATCCCGCGCCTTGTGGTCACCCCGCACAGTGCCTGGGGCGCGGTCGAGGCGCGCCAGCGCATCGTCGGCCAACTGGCCGAGAACGCCGAAGCCTTCCTGCAGGGCAACCCGCGCCGAGTGGTCAGCTGAGTTCTGCTAGAATTCGCGACTTTTTGCAGAGGGGCGCCGACCATGGACCCGCGTAGTGAAGTGTTGCTCCGTCAGGCCGAGCTGTTCAAAGGCCCCGTGTTGCTGGCCGGCCTGCCCGCCGACGACCTGCTGGGCAGCCTGCCCGATGCCCGCGCCTGGAGCTGGCACGCCGGCGACCAGGCCGCGCTCGAGGCGCGTTTTGCCGGGCGCAGTCACTATGGCGTGGAGGTGCCGCCGGTGGCTTTCGACGGCGCCGTGCTGTTTCTGCCCAAGTCCCGCGATCTGGCCAACTACCTGCTCAATGCCCTGGCCTCGCGCCTGGGTGGGCGCCAGCTGTACCTGGTGGGTGAAAAGCGCGGGGGTATCGAGGGTGCGGCCAAGCAGCTGCACGCCTTCGGCAAGCCGCGCAAACTCGACAGTGCACGCCATTGCCAGCTGTGGCAGGTCACGGTGGACACCCCGCCAGAGGCGCAGCCGCTGGAAAGCCTGGCGCAACGATTCGAACTGCCACTGGCCGAAGGCCCGCTGCAGATCGTGAGCCTGCCCGGGGTCTTCAGCCATGGCCGGCTGGACCGCGGCAGCGCGCTGCTGCTGGATAACCTCGAGCAACTGCCCGTGGGCCATGTGCTGGACTTTGGCTGCGGCGCGGGCGTACTCGGCGCAGCGATCAAGCGCCGCTACCCACAAAGCCGGGTAACGCTGCTGGACGTGGATGCCTTCGCCGTGGCCAGCAGCCGCCTGACCCTGGCCGCCAATGGCCTGGAGGGGGAGGTCATCGCCGGTGACGGCATCGATGCCGCGCCCCGCGAGCTGAACGTGATCCTGAGCAATCCGCCGTTTCACACCGGGGTTCACACCAATTACCACGCCTCGGAAACCTTGCTGAAAAAATCGGCCGATCATCTGAAAAAAGGCGGCGAACTTCGACTTGTGGCCAACAGCTTCCTGCGGTACCAACCGCTCATCGAAGGCGCCTTGGGCAACTGCCTGATTCGCGACGAGGGACAAGGCTTTCGGATCTACCAGGCCACACGAACTTAAAAACTTCGCTTGCCCAAACGGTTTTGCCTAGGCAGAATCCGCTCCGTCCTAGGGGAGTAGTCTCCCGCGAGCACCCAGCTCGCCCGGTACGCGTCAACATACTTGGTCCTCAGACCATGGCGCGTACGACCCACGGTCCGCACAGACGGATCCAGGGTTTGACAAGACCTATGACACGCACACCTTACCCGGGGCGGGAAGGCTGTACGTGTCATAGCCGTGTCGACCCGCCCCCGTAGGAATCCTGATGCTGGAATCATTGCTGGTCCCCACCGCCATCGTTGCGCTCGCCGAAATCGGCGACAAGACGCAACTGCTCGCGCTCATCCTCGCTGCACGCTTTCGCAAACCCTGGCCGATCATCGCCGGTATCGTTGCCGCGACCCTGGCCAACCATGCGGCGGCCGGTGCGGTGGGTGCGTGGTTCGGCAGTTTCTTCTCGGAGGCCACGTTGCACTGGATCCTGGCCGCAAGCTTTGCCGCCACGGCCCTGTGGACCCTGGTGCCGGACAAGATGGATGACGATGAAGCCAGTACGGCGCGGCGCTTCGGCCCGTTCCTGACCACGCTGATCGCGTTCTTCATTGCCGAGATCGGCGACAAGACGCAGGTGGCCACGGTGATGCTGGCGGCGCAGTACCCGCACCTGATCATGGTGATCATCGGTACCACCCTGGGCATGCTGATTGCCAACGTACCGGTGGTGCTGGCGGGCAATTTTGCCGCCGAGAAGCTGCCGTTGACCCTGATCCGTCGCCTGGCGGCCACGGCATTCGTGGTGCTGGCGCTGGTGGCGGTGTATTCGGCGATGAAGGTCAGCGGGTGGGTGGGCTGATACCGGCTAGCGTGTGAAGCATTCGCCGGCAAGGCCGGCTCCTACAGGTTCAGGTAGGAGCCGACAGTGCCGGCGAAGGTCACGGCGCTATTTTCTGGCTTGCTCGTACAACGGCATCACCTTGGGAATCGCCGCCTGCAACGACGCGATACGGCTGCTCGAAGCCGGGTGAGTACTCATGAACTCAGGCTGCGAACCACCCGACGCTTCGGTCATCTTGTTCCACAGGCTGATCGCCGCATTCGGGTTGTAGCCCGCACGCGCCGCCAGCTCCAGGCCGATCAGGTCGGCTTCGTTCTCGTTGCTGCGGCTGTTGGGCAAGGTCATGCTGTACTGCACCACGGTGTCGGCCAGCGCCAGGCTGTCCTGGCCCAGGCCGAACAGGGCACCTGCGCCCTGGCGCGCCATCTCAACACCATAGGCCTTGGACATCGCCTCGCGACCATGCTCGCGCAGGGCGTGGGCGATCTCGTGGCCCATCACCGCCGCGATCTCGTCGTCGGTCAGCTTGAGCTTGTCGATCAGGCCGGTATAGAAAATGATCTTGCCACCCGGGCCGCAGTTGGCATTGAGCTCGTCGCTCTTGATCAGGTTGACTTCCCATTTCCACTGCGCCGCATCGGGGCGGAACTTCGGCGCCTGCACGATCAGCCGATCGGCAATGGCCTGCACCCGCTTGGCGGTGGCACTGGTCTTGTCGAGCATACCCTTGGTGGATGCCTCGCCCAGGGTCTGCTGGTACGACTGCGCGTACATCTGGTTGACCTCATCGGTCGACAGCATGCTGAACATGTACTGCTTGCGCTCCACGCCTACCGCTCCACCACTGGTGGTGTTCACGGCCTGGCAACCGGCCAGCAGCACACTGGCGCTCAGGGCACCGATAACAACTGATCTACGCATGAAAACACTCCCTTCGAACATGCGGCGTATCCTAGGCCGCGCATCATAAACGCGCTACAGCCGTTCGCGAAGAATTGCATCGCCACACTCATGCTTTGCCCCCGGCGCGCCGATAACGCCCAGACAGGCGACCCTCTTTGCGCTCGGAGCTCCCATGAAGTTCAAGTCGATCCAGTTTTCCGTGGCCGCGCTGGCCGGTGCCATCGTGCTGAGCATCGTTGCAGCACTGGTGCTATACGCAGTGTATTCCGGTGCCCGCACCCAGACGCTGGTGCACAACCGCACCCAGCAACAGTTCGAGGCAGTGATCGAGCAACGCCTGACGGCCCTGGCCCAGACCCAGGTCAGCCAGATCCAGCGCAGCCTCGAGGCGCCGCTGCTGATCGCCCGCGGCCTGGCCACCACCAATGCCCTGATCGGCATGCAGGATGCTGCCGGCAACCCGCAGCTCAAGCTCGAACGCGAACAGATGATCGCCCTGCTCAGGCAGACCGCCCTGGACAACCCGCTGCTGCTGGGCGTTTACGTGGGCTGGGAGCCCAACGCGCTGGACCACGACGATGCCCGCTATGCAGGCAGCACGCTGGCGGGCGTCAACCCGCAGAGCGGGCGCTTTCTGCCGTGGTGGTACCGTAACGACGACGGTAGCCTGACCCTCGACAAACTCCAGGATGTGGACGACCGTACCCTGCTGCCCACGGGCGTGCGCACCAGCGAGTACTACCTGTGTTCCAAGGAGACCGGCAAGGCCTGCGCCATCGACCCGGCCCCGTACCAGGTGGGCAACAAGACCGTGATGCTGGCCTCGTTCGTCGAGCCGATCATGGTCAACGGCCAGTTCCAGGGCATCGCCGCCGCCGACCTGTCGCTGAACTTCATCCAGGATATGCTCAAGGCCGCCGACGCCCAGCTGTATGACGGCGCGGGCGAGATGGCGCTGCTGTCCAACAACGGACGCGTGGTGGCCTACACCAAGGATGCGAGCACGTTCGGCAAAAAAGCCAGCGATGTGCTGCAACCCGATGAAGTGGCGGTGCTCGGCAACCTGTCGGGCAAGGCGCTGCACTACGAAATCGACCATGCCAGCGGACAGATCGAGCTGTTCGTGCCATTTGCCGTGGGCAACACCGCCTCGCGCTGGACCTTGCTGCTGCAACTGCCGGTCAGCGCGGTGATGGCCGACCTCGACGCGCTGCAGCGCGAAATGAGCGCCCAGCGCAGCACCGACCTCACCGGCATGATCGTGGTCGGCCTGGGCATCGCCGGGCTTGGCCTGCTGGTCATCTGGCTGCTGGCCCACGGCATCGCCCGGCCGCTGCGCCAGATGGTCGGCATGCTGGACGACATCGCCCAGGGCGAAGGTGACCTGACCCGGCGCCTGAGCAGTGATCGCGCCGACGAACTGGGCGCCATCGCCCGTGGCTTCAATACATTCCTGAGCAAGCTGCAGGCAATGATCAGCCAGGTGGTGGTGTCGGTGCAGAAGGTCAGCGACTCGTCCGAGCACACCGCCGACATCGCCATTCGCACCAACCAGGGCGTGCACAAGCAGATGGCCGAAATCGACCTGGTGGCCACTGCGGTGCATGAAATGACCGCGACCGCCCAGGACGTGGCGCGCAATGCCACCCATGCGGCGCAAGCGGCCAGCAATGCCGACCAGGCCGCCAACCAGGGCCTGGAGATCGTGCGCAACACCTCCACCTCGATCAGCGCCCTGGCCGAGGAGATCGGCCGTGCGGTGGGTGTGGTACAGGCCCTGGCGCGCGACAGCGAGAACATCAACGCGATCCTGGTGGCGATTCGTGCAATTGCCGAACACACCAACCTGCTGGCGCTCAACGCGGCCATCGAGGCGGCGCGAGCCGGTGAACAGGGACGCGGGTTTGCCGTGGTGGCCGATGAAGTGCGCAACCTGGCGCAGAAGACCCAGCAGGCTACCGAAGAGATCCAGCAGATGATCCAGCAGTTGCAGCAGGGCACACGGGATGTGGTGCAGGTAATGGAGGACAGTCAGGGCAAGACCGAAGTCAGCGTGCAACAGGCGGCGCAGGCGGCCCAGGCGCTGGAGAGCATCACCCGGGCGGTGTCGGTGATCAACGACATGAACACCCAGATCGCCAGCGCGGCGGAGGAGCAGAGCGCAGTGGCCGAGGACATCAACCGCAACGTGATCAATATCGGCCAGGTGGCCAATGAAGTGGCTGGCGGGGCGGATGAGTCAAGCGCGGCGAGCGCGGAGCTGACCAAGCTGGCGGAGCAGCAGCGCCGGTTGATCAATCAGTTTCGCGTCTGAGCCAGAAGCTTCGCCGGCAAGGCCGCGACACCTAGGCTGGGGTCAGGCACTCCGGCGCATTCAACTTCGGATCATTCACCAGGTTCGCCAGCACCCGCTCGCGCAAGGCGGCCTGCGGGCCAGCGAGCAATTCCTGCAACTTCACCAGCGGCGTCTGCGGGTCCAGCCACGCGGCCTGCCCTGCCGCATCCAGAATCAGCGGCCGGCGCTGGTTGACTGCGGCCTGGGTCACCACCGCCGTGCTCAGCCACACCTGGTCCTGCACCGGGTAGGCCTCCCACACGCCGGCAAAGAACAGCGAAGACCCCTCGCCCGGCGTCAGCCAGTACGGCCGCTTGCGCGCCGTGCCGCGCCACTCGTAGAAGCCGTTGGCCGGCAGCAGGCAACGGCGCAGGCGAAACGCTTCGCGAAACATCGGTTGCTCGGCCAGGGTCTCGGCGCGCGCCTGGGCCGGGGTGCGCGACAGGTCGGTCAGCCACGCCGGGGTCAGCCCCCAGCGCGCCCGCGCCAGCTCCAGCTGGCCTTCGCGCTGACGCTGGATCAGCACCGAGGCGCCGGGCGAGATGTTCCATTGCGCCTGCTGGTCAGGCGGGAACCCGGGCAGCGCGGCAAACGCCGAAGACCAGCGAAACAGGGCGTAACGTCCACACATGAGCAAAACCTAGCAAATCAGTATTCCCGGAAGGCTCTCCGGCTCGTCGCCAGGAAGCGGCTGGGCGCCATTGTACGCGGCGATCAGCTGGCGTGCGTATTCGGCCTGCGCATCGGGCACCGCCAGGCCCAGCAGCCCCTGCATCGGCAGCTCGCCCACGGCGCCCATCAGGTCGCGCCCACTCAGGTGCGCCTGGATCCCTTCGCTGCGCAGCATGCCGATCAGAAGCTCGGCCTCCAGCAGACTTTCCGGCTCGTAGATACGCTGCATCACTCGTCCTCGCGCTTGACGTCCAGCATCCACTCCTCGCCATGCACCTGCAGCACGAACACGATCGGCCGGCAACAGACCTGGCAGTCCTCGATATAGCTCTGGTCGCCACCGGACAGGTCAACGGTAGTTTCCACTTGCTCACCGCAGTAAGGACAATCATAGAAAGCAGATTCCACCATCGCAGTCTCCCAGGTGACTTGTGCGTATAATTGCCGGTCTATTTACAGGCCTTGCCGGTGTCTGAGCCGTTTTTCAGTCCGCAGCCCTACTATTACCCTAGCCGTTTCCAACAAGAGAGCATGATGGGCGAATTCGATGCCATCCGACCGTACAACGACGCCGAGGTGCCCGCCGTGCTGGCGCGCCTGCTCAGCGACCCGGCATTTCTGGATATCCTCACCCACTTTCGCTTCCCGCGCATGGCCGGGGCTTTCGGATGGCTGCTCAAGCCGCTGATCGCCCGGCGCCTGCGCAAGGAATTTGCCGGGGTCAGTTGCGTATCGACCCTGCAGGACAAGGTCGAATACTACGTCGACCACACCATCGACCGCGCCACCGACGGGGTGACCTACACCGGTGTCGAGCAGTTCAAGTCCGGCAGTGCCTACCTGTTCCTGGCCAACCACCGCGACATCGTGATGGACCCGGCCTTCGTCAACTATGCGGTGTACCACGCCGGCCTGCCGACCCCGCGCATCGCGATCGGCGACAACCTGCTGCAAAAGCCGTTCGTCAGCGACATGATGCGCCTGAACAAGAGCTTCATCGTGCACCGCTCGATCACCGGGCGGCGCGAAAAGCTGGCGGCCTATCAGCTGCTGTCGGCATACATCAACCACTCGATCCGCAACGACTGCGCCTCGATCTGGATCGCCCAGGCCGAGGGCCGCGCCAAGGATGGTGACGACCGCACCGATTCGGCGATCCTCAAGATGTTCCACATGAGCCGCAAGGACGAACCGTTCGGCGCAGTGATCCAGTCGCTGAACCTGAGCCCGGTGTCGATCAGCTATGAGTACGACCCGTGCGACCAGGCCAAGGCCCGCGAGCTGTACATCCGCGCCACCACCGGCACCTACAGCAAGGCGCCTGGCGAGGATGACGTGAGCATCGCCCAGGGCATCACCGGCTACAAAGGTCGCGTGCACATCAACTTCGCCCCGCCGGTGAGCGAGTACTTCGAAGACACCAAGCAACTGGCGGCGGAAATCGATCGGCAGATACTGGGTGGCTACCGGTTGTTCCCGGTGCATTACCTGGCGTATGCACAGTGGGCCGATGCCGACCCGCAGTTGCAGGTGCCCAGGGCCGCCGAGGTGTTCCCGGCCGATGAGCTGGCCCGAGCCCAGGCCGAGTGGCAGCGGCGCCTGGATGCCTGCCCGGTGGAACACCAGCCGTACCTGGTGCTGCAGTATGCGATGCCGGTGCGCAACCAGTACCGCGTCAAGGCGGGGTTGGCGCTCTAGAGCGCGTCGCCCGTATCGCGGGTCAAGCCCGCTCCCACAGGGATATCACTGGCTTTGAGTACAGTGCAGAACATGTGGGAGCGGGCTTGACCCGCGATGGCTTCACCTCAGATCCAGGTACTGAACCACGACAGCAGCAGCGCCATCGCCAGGCACGAAAACCCCAGGATGTAGTAGAACCGGTTCACCCGCAGGTTCATCCCCTCCACCATCACCTCATCACGCGCCAGCCCCGCCAGCGCCTGCGCGCCACGGCGCCGCGCCGCTTGCAACAGCAACCCGCCAGGGCAGGTAATCAACAAGGCCAGCACATTGATCAGCTTGGCCGGGTGGGCCGCCAGCAGCCCCCACATCACTTGCAACGACATCGCACAACCTCGATAAAAAACCAGACCTCGACACGCCGCGCATTCTACCCAAGCGCCAGCGGCTCTCTCGTACTTTGCGACCGATGACAATTAAATCCGGCCGTCACACGTTCGTCATCCCGACAAGCCACTCTATTGCCCTTCAACACTCAGGGAGCTTGTCATGCTGCACGCCGAAAACCAGGACCGCCTCTATCTGATCGCCCCCAGCGATGAACAACAGGCCTTGATCGACGGCCTGGCGTTCAACGTCCAGGACCGCCAGTGGCTGGTGTACTGCGCACTTGGCGGGCATGCCCACCATGACCTGCCGGAGGTCGACCAGGGCACCGGCATCAGCCTGCTGGACTTCTACGTCGAAGCCGCCTGAGCAGGTCACGCCCACTAAAAAGCCCGATGCCTGCAACGAGGCATCGGGCTTTTTCATTTGCCGTCAGCGGGTTTACTCGCCCAGTACCTGACCGACCGTCGGGTCCTTGAACAGGCGGGTCAGGGCGTCGCTGAGCACGTCACCCACCAGCTTGGTGTTGGTTTCCTGGTTGGGCGCCATGCCGAAGCGCTGGTCCAGCGAGGCGCCGTAGCGACCGCTGTAGCGGCGGTTGGCATTGGACACGTCGGCACGGAAGGTGGCGCCGATGGTGGCCTCGGTCACGTACAGGCCTTCCTTGGGCGACTGGTACTTCAGCTCGGCCAGGGTCACGGTCAGCTGCGGGGCGTTGTAGGCGTTCGCCGTGGGCGTGAAGCCCAGCAGGCGCACCGCTGCCTCGGCCTGGGCCTGCAGCTTGGGCACGATGTCATTGCCGTTCACGGTGATGGCGCTGGTTTCCGGGTACAGCCCGCCGCGGGTACCCAGGGTTTGCGAAGGACGACCATCGACCACCTTGACCACCACCGGCTGGCCACGACCCACGGGCGCGAGCTGGGCAGTGAGTTTGGGTTGCGGGCTGAGTTGTTGCGGGCTGTGGGCACAACCGACCAGGGTCAGGCTGGTGACAGCGATCAAACCGAACAACAAACGTTGCAACATGCTCATCTCTCCAGGAATAGCAGCAAAGGTCGCCAGTATAACCACCCGGGACCACCCCAGCCATCGGGGCCAGCCACTGTCACAATCGTTTCATCATCGACCGCGTAGACTGCCCACCTGCGCCGGTGAACGCTCTGTTCAGCCGCCTGCCCCCTGCAGGCCAGCCCGCCACGGCGTGGCCGGCGAAGCAAAGCGCAACAAAAGTCGTTAATAAAGATCGTTTCTGCCCGCGACCTCGTTATAATCTCCCCCCGATTATAAGGACGTCTCCTGATCGGGCCTCGCAGCACCGCCAATGCCATTGCATCGGCATCCCCGAATCGCCCACAGAGAGCCGCCCACACAGGTCTTGCCAAGCTGGTGTGCCCGCGTTCCTTCGGCGCTCTGCTCTGCCTGAACCTGCCGGGTTTGCCATCGTGCACACCCTTTTTGAGGTTCACGACTCCAAAAGAGCGTGAAAAAACGGTTTTCACAACTTCACGAGAGTGTGGCGAGCAATGAACAGTCTGGCATGTGTAAAAGCAGCAACTGCGTCCCTGAAAGCCCCAAACAGCTGGCAACAGCACTCATCTGCGATGGGTGACTAAGGCCGGTCCATAGCGCACGATGGACACCTTGACCATAAGTCGAATTGCCGCACGGGCGGTAAAATGCGTTCATAGGCAACGCAAAGCCCGGTTGGTGGTGTCCGCGGAAGTTGAAAAACCTGCGAAGTAGCGGACATGGAAATCCCGGCCAAGCCTGGGAGCCATGCTGTCAATTTGGTGCTGAAGATTTTTGGAGACGCGTTAATGGCGCAGAACGAAGCAGTCGATGTAGTACTGGTAGGGGCCGGCATCATGAGTGCCACCCTGGCCGTACTGCTCAAGGAACTCGACCCGGCGATGAAGCTGGAAGTCGTCGAGTTGATGGATTCGGGTGCCGCGGAAAGTTCCAACCCGTGGAACAACGCCGGGACCGGCCATGCCGGGCTGTGTGAGCTGAACTACACGCCGCAGGCCGCCGACGGCAGCATCGACATCAAGAAAGCGGTGCACATCAATACCCAGTTCGAGGTATCCCGGCAGTTCTGGGCCTACCTGAGCAAAAAGGGCGCCTTCAAGAACCCGCGTGCCTTCATCAACCCGATCCCGCACCTGAGCTACGTCGAAGGTGACAAGGGCGTCGCGTTCCTGAAAAAGCGGTTTGAATCGCTCAAGCCTCACCACGCCTTCGCCGAGATGGAATACACCGAAGACAAGGCGCTGATGAACGAGTGGATGCCGCTGATGATGCCGGGCCGCCCCGCCGACCAGCACATCGCCGCCACCCGCGTGATGAAAGGCACCGACGTCAACTTCGGCGCCCTGACCAACAAGCTGCTCAAGCACCTGGCCGACACCCCCGAGTCGCAGGTCAAGTACAGCAAGAAGGTCACCGGCCTGCGCCGTAACGGCAGCGGCTGGACCGTCACCATCAAGGACGTCAACAGCGGCAGCAGCCGCGACGTCGATGCCCGCTTCGTGTTCCTCGGCGCCGGTGGCGCGGCCCTGCCGCTGCTGCAGCTGTCGGGCATCGAGGAGAGCAAGGGCTTCGGCGGTTTCCCGGTCAGCGGCCAGTGGCTGCGCTGCGACAACCCCGAGGTGGTCAAGCGCCACCAGGCCAAGGTCTACAGCCAGGCCGCCGTGGGTTCGCCGCCGATGTCGGTACCGCACCTGGATACCCGCGTCGTCGACGGCAAGACCTCGCTGCTGTTCGGCCCGTACGCCGGCTTCACCACCAAGTTCCTCAAGCACGGCTCGTTCCTCGACCTGCCGCTGTCGGTGCGCCTGGGCAATATCGGGCCGATGCTGGCCGTGGCCCGCGACAACTTCGACCTGACCAAGTACCTGGTCAGCGAGGTGATGCAGTCGATGGAACAGCGCCTGGAATCGCTGCGTCGCTTCTACCCTGAAGCCAAGGCCGAAGACTGGCGCCTGGAAGTGGCCGGGCAACGGGTGCAGATCATCAAGAAAGACCCGAAAAAAGGCGGCATCCTGCAGTTCGGCACCGAACTGGTGGCGGCCAAGGACGGCTCGCTGGCCGCCCTGCTGGGCGCCTCGCCGGGTGCTTCGGTCACCGTGTCGATCATGCTGGAACTGATCGAACGCTGCTTCCCCGAGCAGGCCAAGGGCGCCTGGGCGGCCAAGCTCAACGAGATCTTCCCGGCACGGGAGAAGGTCCTGGCGACCGACGCTGCGCTGTACCACAAGATCAGCGCGCAGAACGACGAGGCCCTGGGCCTGGTCGAGAACCAGCCGACGCAAAGCTACGCGTAAGCGTGATGCATGAAAAAACGCCCCTCGGGGCGTTTTTTCATGGCTGCGATGTACTCACTTGCGGGCGCTGTCGATGATCTCGATGTACTCGGGCGCATTGCGCTGGTCGCCGATCACCTGGGCGAAAGTGTTGCCGTGCTCGTCCTTGCCGTCCACATCGTATCCGGCCTCGACGAAGAAGCCGACGAAACGTTCGAAGTCATCGATGCGCAGGCCGCGATAGGCCTTGATCAGTTTGTGGTGCGAGGGCGAGCTGGCATCGGCCGGTTCGAACTGGAGAAACGACTTGATGTAGTCGTCGCTGATCTCATCACCAATCACTTGCTTCTTGTCTTTACGCATTGCCGACTCCAACTGAACCATCACGGACATTTTTCACGGGCCGGCAGTTTACCCCCCGGCAGCGCTGTGGCTCAACGCGCGCGTAGGGTGCCGGTGTGCACATCGGCCCAGATATGACCGTTGGCATAGCTGAGGAACTGCACGTACAGGGTGTCGTTGCGCAGCAGGTCGAGAATCACCCGGTACTGGCTGGCGGGATAGTTGAGGGTCAGGGTGCGGCTCTTGGCGTCGAACGCCGGTTTGCGCAGGCTCTTGCCTTCGCCGTCGAAGCTGATCAGCACCTCGCTGATGGTGGCGCCCTTGTTCAGGGGCTTGCCCTTGAGGCGCATCAGCACCGGTGCCGTGACCGGTATCGGTTGCTGGTTGGACTGTCGCTGGTTGCCGACCACCACCGAATACTGGGTCACCTGCAGCAGTTGCTGGGCTTCGGGGGTTTCCTGGCGCAGGGTAAGGTCGTCGGGCGGCAGGAACTGGCTGTGCAGCGGCGCGGCGGCCAGGGGCAGGCTGGTCAGCAGCAGGAGGGCGAGGATGGCGCGCATGGCAGGCTCCTTGGGGGCGGCCTGGCACTCTAGCATGAGAAATGTACGAAGCTGACGGCCTCTTGTGGGAGCGGGCCTGACCCGCGATGCAGGCACCGCAAACAGCTGATACCGCATCGACCCTTTCGCGGGCCAAGTCAGCTCCCACCCGGTTTTACATGCCCTTCACGGCATAGATGCCCGCCGCATTGCGCCAGTAGCCCTTGTAGTCCATGCCGTAGCCGAACACATAGCGGTCAACGCAGCTCAAACCGCAGTAGTCGGCCTTCAGGTCAGGGCTGGCCTTGCGGTCGTGGTCCTTGTCCACCAGCACCGCGCTGTACACCGCCTTGGCACCGGCATGCTTGCAGAAGTCGATGATGGCGCTGAGGGTGTGCCCTTCGTCGAGGATGTCGTCGATGATCAGCACTTCGCGATCGATGAACGACACTTCGGGCTTGGCCTTCCAGAACAGGTCACCGCCGCTGGTCTGGTTGCGGTAGCGCGTGGCATGCAGGTAGGACGCCTCCAGCGGGAACTGCAAATGGGTCAGCAGCTTGCCGGAGAAGATCAGGCCACCGTTCATCACGCAGAACACCACCGGGTTGCGGTCGGCCAGGTCGGCGGTGATCTGCGCGCCCACACGGGCAATCGCCGCTTCGACTTCGGCTTCGCTGTGCAGGCAGTCTGCTTCACGCATGACTTGACGGATATGCTCGAGATCAGCGGACATGACGCTCTCCAGGGGGCTGCGGTTGAGAAAAGCGGGCAAAGGTACGCACCCTCACGCATCAGATCAAGCATTTATGGACTAACGTGCACAATGCCTATAGGACACCTGCGGCCGAATAGATTACTCTAGCGCGGTTTTTTTGCCCGCCCCCCGGAGCCTTTCCCTATGCCAACCCGTGAGATCCGCCATCCGCTGATCCGTCACAAGCTCGGCCTGATGCGCCGCGCCGATATCAGCACGAAGAATTTTCGCGAACTCGCCCAGGAAGTCGGCGCGCTCCTGACGTACGAGGCAACCAAGGATCTGCCGCTGGAAAGCTACGACATTCAAGGCTGGTGCGGCACCGTACAGGTCGAGAAGATCGCCGGCAAGAAGATCACCGTGGTGCCGATCCTGCGCGCCGGTATCGGCATGCTCGACGGCGTGCTCAGCCTGATCCCGGGCGCCAAGGTCAGCGCCGTGGGCGTTGCCCGCAACGAGGAAACCCTCGAAGCGCACACCTACCTGGAAAAACTGGTACCCGAGATCGACGAGCGCCTGGCCATGATCATCGACCCGATGCTGGCCACCGGCAGCTCCATGATCGCCACCATCGACCTGCTGAAGAAGGCCGGCTGCAAGGACATCCGCGCCATGGTGCTGGTGGCAGCGCCCGAAGGCATCGCGGCGGTCGAGGGTGCACACCCCGACGTGCGCATCTACACCGCCTCGATCGATGAACGCCTGAACGAACACGGCTACATCATTCCCGGCCTGGGCGATGCAGGCGACAAGATCTTCGGCACCAAGCAGAAGGACACCTGAACATGCAGGACGAGTTCAACGACCCGCTCTGGCGCCAGGTCGTCTCCGGCGCGCAGATGCTCTTCGTGGCATTCGGCGCGCTGGTGCTGATGCCGCTGATTACCGGCCTCGACCCCAACGTTGCGCTGTTCACTGCGGGCCTGGGGACTCTGCTGTTCCAGGTGGTCACTGGCCGTCAGGTGCCGGTGTTCCTCGCCTCCAGCTTTGCCTTCATCACCCCCATCATTCTCGCCAAGGGCCAGTTCGGCCTGGCCGAGACCATGGGCGGGGTGATGGCGGCCGGGTTCGTCTACACCTTCCTGGGCCTGGCCGTGAAGATCAAGGGCACCGGCTTCATCGACCGCCTGCTGCCGCCGGTGGTGATCGGCCCGGTGATCATCTCGATCGGCCTGGCGATGGCGCCGATTGCCGCCAACATGGCCATGGGCAAGGCCGGCGACGGCGCCGAACTGCTGCCCTACAGCACCGCGATGATGATCTCGATGCCGGCGCTGCTCACCACCCTCATCGTGGCGGTGTTCGGCAAGGGCATCTTCCGCCTGGTGCCGATCATTGCCGGGGTGCTGGTGGGCTTTGGCCTGTCGTTCTACTTCGGTGTGGTCGACACCGCCAAGATCGCCGCCGCCCCCTGGCTGGCCCTGCCGCACTTCACCGCGCCGGCCTTCAACTGGCAGGCGATCCTGTTCATCGTACCGGTGGCCCTGGCCCCGGCGATCGAGCATATCGGCGGCGTGATTGCAGTGGGCAGCGTGACCGGTCGCGACTACCTGAAAAAGCCCGGCCTGCACCGCACCCTGCTGGGTGACGGCATCGCCACCACCACCGCCGGCCTGTTCGGCGGCCCGCCCAACACCACCTACGCCGAAGTGACCGGCGCGGTGATGCTGACCAAGAACTACAACCCCAAGATCATGACCTGGGCGGCGGTGTTCGCCATCAGCCTGGCCTTCGTCGGCAAGTTCGGCGCGTTGCTGCAGAGCATTCCGGTGCCGGTGATGGGCGGCATCCTGTGCCTGCTGTTCGGCTCGATCGCGGCAGTGGGCATGAACACCATGATCCGCCACAAGATCGACCTGAGCGAAGCGCGCAACCTGGTGATCGTCTCGGTGACCCTGGTGTTCGGGATTGGCGGTGTGCTGGTCGGCACCGGTACCGGCCCGGACGACTGGGGCCTGAAGGGTATCGCGCTGTGCGCCGTGGTGGCCATTGCGCTCAACCTGCTGCTGCCGGGTAATGACGGCTGGAAGAACAAGGTGCTGGACGACCATTTGCCTTGATCTGAAACGCTTCGCCGGCAAGGCCGGCTCCTACAGGGGTTCGCGCAAACCTGTAGGAGCCGGCCTTGCCGGCAAACGCTGCACTACCTAACCCGCCTGCTCACACAACTGCGTAAGCGCCTCCACCCACTGCGGGTGATCATTCAGGCACGGCACCAGCACCAGCTCTTGCCCGCCCGCCTCGACAAACTGCTCGCGCCCGCGATCGCCGATTTCTTCCAGCGTCTCGATGCAGTCGGCCACGAACGCCGGGCACATCACCAGCAGCTTCTTGACGCCTGCCTTGCCCAGCTCGTCCAGGCGCGCCTCGGTGTAGGGTTCGATCCACTTGGCCCGGCCCAGCCGCGACTGGAACGACACCGACCATTGGCCCTCGGCCAGGCCCATCTTCTGCGCGAACAACTGTGCCGAACGCAGGCACTGCGCGCGATAACACACCGCCAGCACCTCGGGCGAAGCGTTGCGACAGCAGTCGGCATTCTGGAAACAATGCGAACCGGTAGGGTCGAGTTTCTTCAGGTGCCGCTCGGGCAAACCGTGAAAGCTCAGCAGCAGGTGATCGAAGCCCTGCTCCAGGTACGGCCTGGCACTGGCCACCAGCGCGTCGATGTACAGCGGCTGGTCATAGAACGGACGCAGCACCGGCATCTGCAATGCCAGCTTGTGCTCGGCCACCACGGCCTTGGCCTGCTCGATCACGGTGGTCACGGTGCTGTCGGCAAACTGCGGGTACAACGGCGCCAGGGTCACCTTGGTGACGCCCTGGCCGGCCAGACGCTGCAACACCGTGGACAGCGAAGGCTCGCCATAGCGCATGGCGATTTCCACTGGGCCATGGGCCCAGTGCGCGCCCATGGCCTGCTGTAGGCGCCGGGTCAGCACCACCAGCGGCGAGCCTTCCTCCCACCAGATGGAGGCATAGGCGTGGGCCGACTGCTCCGGACGCTTGATCAGGATCAGCGAGACCAGCAGGCGACGCACCGGCCACGGCAGGTCGATCACATACGGGTCCATCAGAAACTGGTTGAGGTAACGACGCACGTCGGCGACGGAAGTGGAAGCCGGTGAACCCAGGTTGACCAGCAGCAGAGCATGATCGGTCATGCAACATCCTTTTCAGAGGCGCGCGGACAAGTCATCCAGCGCCGATTGCACATCGTTGTAACGGAACGTGAAGCCTGCCGCCAGCAAGCGCACCGGGCGCGCCCGCTGGCCACCCAGCAGCAATACCGACAGTTCGCCGAGCCCGGCGCGCAGCACCAGCGCCGGCAACGGCATGAACGCCGGGCGGTGCAGCGCGCGCCCCAGGCGTCGGGCAAATTCGCGGTTGCGCACCGGCTCCGGCGCGCAGGCATTATAAGGACCGCTGGCATCCTCGCGCTGCAACAGAAAATCAATCAGGGCGATTTGGTCGTCCAGATGGACCCACGGCATCCACTGGCGACCACTGCCAATCGGCCCGCCCAGCCCGAGCTTGAACGGCAGGCGCAGGCGCGACAAAAAGCCGCCCTCGGCCGCCAGCACCAGCCCGGTACGCACCAGCACCACCCGCATGCCCAGGGCCTCGGCGCGCAGCGCGGTTTCTTCCCAGGCAATGCACAGCTGGCTGGCAAAGTCCTCCTTGACCGGCTGCGACAGCTCGGTCAGCTCGCGCTCACCACCATCGCCATACCACCCTACCGCCGACCCCGAGATCAGCACCGCAGGGCGCTGCTGCCGGCCTTGCAGCCAGGCGATCAACTGCTCGGTGAGGGTGATGCGGCTAGCCCATAGCAGCGCGCGTCGGTGCGACGTCCAGGGGCGATCGGCAATCGGCGCACCGGCCAGGTTGACCACGGCGTCCACCGGCTCCTCGCCCAGTTCGTCGAGCCGGGCAATGCCGCGCACCCCTGCCCCGCACACCTGAGCGACCTGCGCCGGACGCCGGCTCCACACCGTCAGGCGGTAACCCTTGTCCAGCCAGAAGCGGCAAAGGTGTCTGCCGATCAGGCCCGTACCACCGGTCAGCAATATATGCATGGCTGTGTCCTCACATGGCGCGCGCTGGTCTATTTTTAAGTTCAAGGCACTTTTTTGACCGAACGCTCTCGGATAAACATAGGCCAACCTGCAACGTCGAGCGGAATCATCTTATACAAGCTGGAGATATTGTACAGGCTTGTCGGGCAGCGTAGGCTGTTTCCAAAAGGTTCGAAGAGGCCATCATGACTGTTCCTATCGCAATCATCGGTGCCGGCATCGCCGGCCTGTCCGCCGCCCAGGCCCTGCAGAAGGCCGGGCACACCGTGCACCTGTTCGACAAGGGCCACGGCAGTGGCGGACGCATGGCCAGCAAACGCAGCGAAGCCGGCGCCCTGGACCTGGGCGCGCAGTACTTCACGGCCCGCGACCGACGTTTCGTCGAACAGGTCCAGGCCTGGCAGGCCAAGGGCTGGGCGGCCGAATGGAAGCCGCAACTGTACAACTACCGCGAAGGTCAGCTGACCCCCTCGCCGGACGAGCAGATCCGCTGGGTGGGTGTACCGCGCATGAGCGCCATCACCCGCGGCCTGCTCAAGGATGTCACCGTCAACTTCAATTGCCGCATTGCCGAGGTGTTCCGCGGCAAGCAGTACTGGCACCTGCAGGACACCGAGGGCGGCAGCCACGGGCCGTTCAGTCGCGTCATCATTGCGGTGCCGGCGCCCCAGGCCACGCAGTTGCTCAGCGCCACCACCAAGCTGGCCGGCATGGCCGCCAGCGTGCAGATGGAGCCCACCTGGGCCATTGCGCTGGGCTTCGATACGCCCCTGGACACCCCCATGCAGGGCTGCTTCGTGCAGGGCTGCGACCTCGACTGGCTGGCGCGCAACCGCAGCAAGCCCGGGCGTGACGAAAAACTCGACACCTGGGTCCTGCACGCCACCGCCAGCTGGAGCAAGCAACACATCGACCTGTCGCGCGAGGCCGTGATCGAGCACCTGCTGGGCAACTTCGCCGAACTGGTGGGCTGCGCCGTGCCGGCCCCCACCTTCACCCTGGCCCATCGCTGGTTGTATGCCCGCCCGAGCAGCAGCCATGAATGGGGCGCCCTGGCCGATGCCGACCTGGGCCTGTACGCCTGCGGCGACTGGTGCATGTCGGGGCGCGTCGAGGGCGCATGGCTCAGCGGCCAGGAAGCGGCGCGGCGCCTGCTCGAACACCTGGAATGACCCCTGCACCGGCTGAAGCTGTACAGAACATTTGACTTGTACAACACGTTATCTATGATGAGCGAAGCTGTACATAATTTTGTTTCTGTACAAATTTCAGTCGAGAGCGACCATGGCGGCCACCAGACCAAAGATTGCCATCAGTGCATGCCTGACCGGCGAAGAGGTCCGCTACAACGGCGGGCACAAGGCCTCGCGCCTGTGCAATGAAGTGCTGGCCGAACACTTCGACTTCATCGGCATCTGCCCCGAGGTCGCCATCGGCCTGGGCACACCTCGCCAGGCCATCCGCCTGACCGGTGACCCGGCCAACCCCAGGGCCGTGGGCAGCCGCGATGCCAGCCTGGACGTCAGCCAGGCACTGGATGCCTACGGTGCAGAAATGGCCGGGCAACTGACCGACATCTGCGGCTACATCTTCATGCAGAAATCGCCATCCTGCGGCCTGGAACGGGTCAAGGTGTACCAGGCCAACGGCTACCCGGCCACCGAAGGCGGTCGCGGCCTGTATGCCGCACGGTTCTGCGCCCAGCGCCCCGACCTGCCGGTCGAAGAGGATGGCCGGCTGTGCGATCCGGTACTGCGGGAAAACTTCATCACCCGGGTGTATGCCTACGCCGACTGGCAGCAATTGCTGGCAGGCGGGCTCAGTCGTCATGCCCTCATCGCCTTCCACTCGCGCTACAAGTACCAGCTGATGGCGCACAACCCCCAGCAGTACAAGGTGCTGGGCAAGTTGCTGGGCAGCATGCAGCGCCAGGACGACCCCACCCAGATCGGCCCACGGTATTTCAGCCAGCTGATGAGCGCCCTGAGCCGCTGCGCCAGTCGCGGCACCCACGGCAACGTGCTGATGCACCTGAGCGGCTACCTGCGCCGGTTTCTCGACCCCCGCGACAAACAGGAAATCCGCGCCCTGATCGACCAGTACCAGGCCGGCATCGTCCCGCTGGTGGTGCCGCTGACCCTGCTCAAGCACCACCTGCGCCGCCACCCCGACCCCTACCTCATGCAGCAGGTCTATCTGCAACCGCACCCGGAAAACCTGAGCCTGCGCAATGCCATCTGAAGACGACCTGCTGCCCATTCGTGAAGTCACCCGCCTGACCGGGGTCAACCCCGTGACCCTGCGCGCGTGGGAGCGTCGCTACGGGCTGATCGTGCCGCAGCGCACCGGCAAGGGTCACCGGCTCTACAGCGCCGCACACGTGCAGCGCATCCAGCAGATTCTGCAATGGCTCAACCGCGGAATCGCGGTGGGCCAGGTCAAGCCGCTGCTCGACACCTCCCCAGCAGTGCAACCCGCACCCGGCAACGACGACTGGCACACCCTGCGCCTGCAACTGGTCGACTGCATCGCGCAACTGGCCGAACGCCGACTCGACCAGCTGTTCAACCAGGCCATGGCCCTCTACCCCGCCGCCACCCTGTGCGAGCAACTGTTGCTGCCGTTGCTGCAAGAACTCGACACCCGCTGGCACGGGCACTTTGCCGCCCGCATGGAGCAGGTGTTCTTCCATACCTGGCTGCGCAGCAAACTTGGCGTGCGGGTGTATCACAACAATCGTCAGCTGAACGCCGCGCCCGCCCTGCTGGTCAACGCCTCGGCCCTGCCATTCGACCCGCAGCTGTGGCTGTGCGCCTGGCTGCTCAGTGATGCCGGCTGCGCGGTCGAGGTATTCGACTGGCCGCTGCCACCTCGAGAGCTGGCGTTTGCCGTGCAGCAGCTCAAACCCTGTGCGTTGGTGATGTGCCTGAACGCGGCGCTCGATCCGCGTGAACTGCAGCGCAGCCTCAATGCGATCGATCTGCCGACCCTGCTGCTGGGCAGCATGGCCGCGCTCTACAAGGAGCATGCCGAGGCGGCGGGCCTGCAGGCAGGCAACGTGCATCTGCCGTCCTCTGTGGTGGCGCTGCCCGCCCTGTTGCTGGGCCTGCTGGCCACCTGACGTCTCCCCCACATTCACAGGATTTCGTATGCAACTGATCTGGCTGCGCAACGACTTGCGCGTTCACGACAACACTGCGCTGGCCGCTGCCTGCTCGCGCGGCCCCACCCTGGCGGTGTGGCTGGTAAGCCCCGGGCAGTGGCTCGCCCACGACGACGCCCCGTGCAAGGTGGACTTCTGGCTGCGCAACCTGCACAGCCTGCGCCAGTCACTGGACGCCCTGAACATTCCCCTGCTGATTGTGCCTGCCGACCAGTGGGCCGATGCGCCTCGGGTGCTGCTCGCGCTGTGCAGGCAACATGCGGTCAGTGCCGTGCACCTGAACGAGGAATACGGGGTACACGAACAACGTCGCGATCAGGCCGTGCAGCAGGCATTGCGCCAGGCCGACATCCAGGTGCACAGCTACCTGGACCAGTTGCTGTTCAAGCCCGGCAGCATCCTGACCCGCAGCGGCGGTTACTTCCAGGTGTTCAGCCAGTTTCGCAAGGTGTGCTACGAACGGCTTCACCTGGGGCTTCCCTCACGGGTATCGGCGCCGGCAGCCCAGGCCCGGCTGGCCATTGCCAGCGACACCGTCCCCACCCAGGTGGCCGGCTTCGAGACGCCGCCCGACGCGTTGCGCACGCTGTGGCCGGCAGGCGAGGATGAAGCCGCACGCCGCCTGGCGCGCTTTGTCGACGAGGCCATCGAGGATTATCCGGTACAGCGCGACCTTCCTGCCGTGCCTGGCACCAGCCAGCTGTCGGCCTACCTCGCCGCCGGGGTGATCTCCCCCCGCCAGTGCCTGCATGCCGCCTTGGCCTGCAACTTCGGCGAATTCGACAGCGGGAATGCCGGCGCCATCACCTGGATCAACGAACTGCTGTGGCGCGAGTTCTACAAGCACATCCTGGTGGGCTACCCGCAGGTTTCCCGCCACCGTGCCTTCAGGTCACATACCGAAGCCCTGCCCTGGCGCAACGCGCCACAGGACCTGCTGGCCTGGCAACAGGGCTGCACCGGCATCCCTATCGTGGATGCGGCCATGCGCCAGTTGCTCGCCACAGGCTGGATGCACAATCGCCTGCGCATGGTCACGGCCATGTTTCTGACCAAGAACCTGCTGATCGACTGGCGTGAAGGCGAACGCTTCTTCATGCGCCACCTGATCGACGGCGACCTGGCCGCCAACAACGGCGGCTGGCAGTGGAGCGCCTCGACCGGTACCGACGCCGTGCCCTACTTTCGGATCTTCAATCCGGTGAGCCAGTCGCAACGCTTCGACCCTGCAGGGCGATTTCTGAAGCACTGGCTGCCTGAACGCGGCAACCTGGACCACAAGGCCGTCCATTTACCCAATGTCCAGAACGATTTGTTTGCAATAGATGTCTATCCTCATGCAATTGTAGACTTAAGTTCTAGTCGCCAACGCGCACTGGATGCGTTCAAACACTTACCTAAACGCAACGATTGAGGAAAGGATCTTGAGCAGTGATCGACCTCGGCGCATCTGGATTACCGGTGCCAGCAACGGACTTGGGCATGCCTTGGCAGAGGCGCTGCTTGAACAGGGCTGCAAGGTGGCGCTCAGTGTTCGCAATCGCGACGATGCACACCCCCTTGAGACCGACTATCCCGGTAGGGTCCTTGTACTTGCCGGCGACCTGCACCAGTTGCCGCAGGCCAGGCGCGCCTGCGCCACCCTGACCGAACAATGGCAGGCCATCGACGGCCTGATCGTCAACGCCGGCACCTGCGACTACCTGCCGTTGCCGATTACCCAGACACTGCTGCAGGACGTGGTGCGAAGCAACCTGGCCGCCGCCTCGCACTGCCTCGAAGGCGCGCTCCCCCTTCTGGACAAGGGGCGCGCCCCGCAGGTGGTGGGGATTCTCAGTGCGTACTCTGCCCTGCAGCTGGGCGAGCCCGGCCAGCCGCGGCGCCCTGCCAACAGCATCGCGTCACTGTTCGAAGACGCCCGCCCCCTGCTGGTCGCACACGGCATCGACCTGACCATCGTGGCCCCTCAGACACCTGCACAGGCCATGAACACACCCACTGCCATCCCGGATGAGTGGGACGCCAGTTCGGCTGCCAGCGCCATCCTGCAACGCCTGGGCGAACGCCCGCAGCAGTTGACCCTGCAGGCGTTAGCGGTCAATGAGCTGTGGCCGCTGCCAAAATGAAAAAAGGCCCTGACGCAAGTCAGGGCCTTTTTCGTGGTGCAGGGTACCGGCCGACCGTCAGAGCGGCATGCGGTAGTGCAGCGAATAGCTTTCCACGCCATCGTTGGGGCTTTGCAGGCCCGCGTTCGAATAGTGGATGGCGCGCACGCCTACCTCGTGTCCGCCCGCGAAGCGCAAGCCGAACCCGATGCGGTCTTCGAACTGGAACGACGAGCCGAGCTTGTTGGTTTCAAGCTTGGTGCTGGAGAAGGCCGCTACACCGATACCCGCCTCGATGTAGGGTTTGACCGACTCACCGGCGAACTCGTAGACGAACACGGGCGCGAACGAGAGGCTGTGGTTGCTGGAAGTCTTGTCGCCGTCCCAGTAGGTGTAGGCACCATCCCAGTAGCCGGTCACGCGGCCGACGCTGGTCTGCCACCAGCTGGCGTCCCAGTTGGACTGCAGCCCAAGGCGATAGACCATGGTCGAATCACCGGTCTGCCCTACGGAAAACGAGGCGTCAGCGGCGTTTGCGGTGAAAGAGTGCCCCAGGGTAACGGCTGCAATCGCAGCCAAGCAAAGCAGTTTCTTCATGAGAAACGTCCCTTTTCCTAAATGCTGTTGTGGTTTTGTGTCTCATCAGACGATTGAATAGAAATCGGCAGTAGTACGATAGTTCAGGAAAAAAATGCATTTTTCACAGTTTTTTTACAAGTCGAAGCTTCGCACACTGTCAGATTTATTCCACAACATCGGCAGAATCTTTACCAAATGTGCCGGACTGCCGCTGGTCCAGAACTGCGCAGGCTGCGCCGGGCCGTGGGCCAGCAGGGCCCGTTCACCCAGCAAACGCTGGAGTTGCCGGGCCACCGCAGCGCCGGTATCGATGATGGCCACGGCCGGCGGCACCATGTGCGCGAGCAGCGGTTTCAGGAAGGGGTAATGGGTGCAGCCCAGGATCAGGGTGTCGCAGCCGGCGGCCAGCAGCGGCTCGACATAGCCCTGCAGCAACTGGCGCAGCGCGGGGCTGTCCAGGTCGCCCGCCTCGATCAGTTCCACCAGCCCCGGGCACGGCTGGGTAACTACACGAACGTCGCTGGCAAAGCGATCCAGCAACGCGGCGAACTTGGCGCTCTGCAGGGTGCCGGTGGTTGCCAGCACCCCTACCACTCCACTGCGGGTGGCCGCTGCCGCCGGCTTTACCGCCGGCTCCATGCCCACCAGCGGCCAGTGCGGGTAGCGCTCGCGCAGATCGGCCACCGCCGCCACGGTGGCGGTGTTGCAGGCCAGCACCATGGCCTTGGCGCCCTGCTGCTGAAAGAATTCGGCTACCAGGCGGCAGCGCTGGCGGATGAACTCGGGCGACTTCTCGCCATAGGGAATATGCCCGCAGTCCGCCACATACAGTAGCGACTCGTCGGGCAACAGGCGGCTGATTTCCGCCAGCACCGACAGCCCACCCACGCCGGAATCGAACACCCCGACCGGCGCTTCACGCATGGCCGGCGCCACACACGCTGCAGGCCGGGTCGCGCTTGACCCGCAGCTCGCGAAACCGCGTCCCCAGGGCATCGACGAGCAGCAGGCGACCCACCAGCGGCTCGCCAAACCCGGCCAGCAGCTTCAAGGCCTCCAGCGCCTGCAGGCTGCCCACCAGGCCTACCAGCGGGCCGAGCACACCGGCTTCGCTGCAGGTCAGCTCGGCTTCGCTGCCATGCCCGTACAGGCAGTGGTAGCAGGGGCTGAGCGGGTTGCGCGGATCGAACACCGACAGCTGGCCTTCCAGGCGAATGGCCGCACCGCTGACCAGCGGCTTGCCGGCCGCGACGCAGGCAGCGTTCACCGCCTCGCGGGTGGCAAAGTTGTCACAGCAGTCCAGTACCAGGTCGACCGCCCCCACCGCCTGGGCCAGGGAGTCGTCATCCAGGGCCTGGCGATGGGCAACCAGGGCGACCTGCGGGTTGATCGCCTGCAGCCGGGCCATGGCCGAATCGACCTTGCTCAGGCCCACGGCGGCCGTGTCGTGCATCACCTGGCGTTGCAGGTTGGTCAGGTCGACCGTGTCGAAGTCGGCCAGGTGCAGCTCGCCGACCCCGGCCGCCGCCAGGTACAGCGCCACCGGCGAACCCAGGCCGCCCAGGCCGACGATCAGTACCCGGCTGCCCTTGAGGCGCAACTGCCCGTCGATATCCACCTGGGCCAACAGGATCTGCCGGCTGTAGCGCAACAGCTCCTCGTCGTTCAGCATGCCAGGCGCCCGAGGCTGATGCGCTCATGGCCGCCAAGGTCGGTGCGGCTCTGGATCTGCTCGAACCCGTGTCGCGCCAGCAGTTCGCGCACCGCTGCAGCCTGGTCATAGCCATGTTCCAGCAGCAGCCAGCCGCCGGGCAGCAGGTGCTGCGGGGCCTGTGTGATGATCTGGCGCAGGTCGTCGAGCCCGTCGCTGCCGGCCACCAGCGCACTGCTGGGCTCGAAGCGCACGTCGCCGGCCGCCAGGTGCGGGTCCTGCTCGGCGATGTAGGGCGGATTGCTGACGATCAGCGCAAAGCGCTGCCCTTGCAGGGCGTCGAACCAGTGGCTGGCAAGCACCTTGGCGTTGTCCAGCTGCAAACGCTGGCGGTTGCGCTCGGCCAGGGCCACGGCTTCGGGCACCCGGTCGACGGCCGTCACCTGCCAGCCGCCGCGCTCGCTGGCCAGGGCCAGGGCGATGGCGCCGCTGCCCGTGCCCAGGTCGAGCACCTGCAATGGCGTTGCCGGCAGCAGCTCAAGGGCGACCTCCACCAGCAGCTCGGTGTCCGGCCGCGGGATCAGCGTGTGCGGGGCCACTTCCAGGTCAAGCTTCCAGAAGCCCTGCTGGCCGAGGATATAGGCCACCGGCTCGCCTTCGCTGCGTCGCTGCAGGTAGGTGGCGAAGGTCGCGGCCGCTTCGCTGCTGACGATGCGCTCGGGCCAGGTGTGCAGGTAGCTGCGCGATTTGCCGATGGCCGCAGCCAGCAGCAGCTCGATATCCAGGCGCGCGGTGGGCGAGTCGGGTAGCTGCGCCCCGCGCAGCAGGCTGGCAATGATGGTCATTTACTCACCCAGTGCGGCCAGTTGATCGGCCTGGTATTCGGACAGCAGCGGCTCGATGATCGCATCGACGCCGCCCGCCAGTACTTCATCCAGCGAGTACAGGGTCAGGTTGATGCGGTGATCGGTCACCCGGCCCTGTGGATAGTTGTAGGTACGGATACGCTCGGAGCGGTCACCCGAGCCCACCAGCAGCTTGCGCTCGCTGGCGATCGCGTTCTGCGCGGCACTGGTCTGCATGTCGTTGAGCCTGGCCGACAGCCAGGACATCGCACGGGCGCGGTTCTTGTGCTGCGAGCGCTCTTCCTGGCATTCGACCACGATGCCGGTGGGCAAGTGGGTGATGCGGATGGCCGAGTCGGTCTTGTTCACGTGCTGGCCGCCCGCGCCGGAGGAGCGGTAGGTGTCCACCCGCAGGTCGGCCGGGTTGATCTCGATGGCCACCTGCTCGTCGGGCTCGGGCAGCACCGCCACGGTGCACGCGGAGGTGTGGATGCGGCCCTGGGACTCGGTTTCCGGCACCCGCTGCACGCGGTGTGCGCCAGACTCGAACTTGAGCTTGCCGTACACGCTGTCGCCCTCGACGCGGGCGATGATTTCCTTGTAGCCGCCGTGCTCGCCCTCGTTCTCGGAGAGGATTTCCAGGCGCCAGCCGCGACGCTCGGCATAACGCGAGTACATGCGGAACAGGTCGCCGGAGAAGATCGCCGCCTCGTCGCCACCCGTGCCGGCACGGATCTCGAGGAACACGTTGCGCCCGTCGTTGGGGTCCTTGGGCAGCAGCATGCGTTGCAGTTGCCCTTCGATAGCGGCCAGTTGCTCCTTGGCCTCGCGCACTTCCTCGACCGCCATTTCGCGCAGGTCCGGGTCGCTGTCCTTGAGCAAGGCCTGGGCGCCCTCCAGGTCAGCCTGCACCTTGCGCCACTGCGCGTAGGTCTGTGCAACGGGCTCGACCTCGGCATATTCGCGCGAGTAGGCACGAAAGCGCGTCTGGTCCGAAATCACTTCGGCGTCACCCAGCAGGGCGGTCAATTCCTCGAAACGGT
Source organism: Pseudomonas palmensis (assembly GCF_017848315.1). Classification (GTDB taxonomy): domain Bacteria; phylum Pseudomonadota; class Gammaproteobacteria; order Pseudomonadales; family Pseudomonadaceae; genus Aquipseudomonas; species Aquipseudomonas palmensis. The sequence continues at coordinate 25,536 of NZ_JAFKEC010000028.1, read as the reverse complement.
CCTGGAGCGTGTCCAGTTTATTCAGCAGCGACGCTTTCATTGCGGGGTTTTATCCGTGGAGCCCTCGTTGAGGGCAAAGAGTTCCTGGGCCATGGCCAGCGCATCGAGGCGGCCTTCGGCAGACAGCTTTTTCAGTTGCACGCTCGGCGCGTGCAGCAACTTGTTGGTCAGCCCGCGGGCCAGCTGCGCCAGCACCTCTTCGGCGTTGCTGCCGTTGGCCAACAGGCGCTGGGCCTTTTGCAGCTCTTCGTCGCGCAGGCGCTCGCTCTGCTGGCGGTAGGCCTTGAGCACATCCACCGCAGCCAGCTCGCGCAGGCGCAGCATGAAGTCCTCGGCGCCCACGGTGACCAGCTCTTCGGCGGCCTGGGCGGCGCCCTGGCGGCTCTTGAGGTTTTCGGCCACCACATCGTGCAGGTCGTCGACGGTGTACAGGTACACGTCGTCCAGCTCGCCCACCTGCGCCTCGATGTCGCGGGGCACGGCGATGTCGACCATGAAGATCGGCTTGTGCCGGCGCTGCTTGAGTGCACTCTCGACCGCGCCCTTGCCCAGGATCGGCAACTGGCTGGCAGTGGAACTGATCACGATATCGCTGTTGACCAGCTCCTGCGGGATGTCCGACAGCAGCACCGCATGGGCACCGAACTGCTCGGCCAGGGTGCTGGCGCGCTCCAGCGTGCGGTTGGCCACCACGATGCGGCGCACGCCCTGCTCGTGCAGGTGTCGCGCCACCAGCGTGATGGTTTCGCCGGCACCGATCAGCAGGGCCTGGCTGCGGCCCAGGTCGCTGAAGATCTGCTTGGCCAGGCTCACGGCGGCAAATGCCACCGACACCGGGTTTTCACCGATGGCGGTATCGGTACGCACCTGCTTGGCGGCGCTGAAGGTCGCCTGGAACAGGCGCCCCAGCAGCGGGCCGATGGTGCCGGCCTCGCGCGCCACGGCATAGGCCGATTTCATCTGGCCGAGGATCTGCGGCTCGCCCAGCACCAGCGAGTCGAGCCCGGAGGCCACCCGCATCATGTGCCGCACGGCGCCATCATCTTCATGGATATAGGCGCAGGCGCGCAGTTCATCCAGGCTCAGCTTGTGATAATCGGCCAGCCAGCGCAGTACGCTGTCCGCCGCCAGGTGATCCTGTTCGATGTACAGTTCGCTGCGATTGCAGGTCGAAAGGATCGCAGCTTCGCGGCTGGCGGTCAGTCGACACAGCTGCTGCAAGGCTTCGACCAGCTGCTCGGGCGTAAACGCCACGCGCTCGCGTACGTCTACCGAGGCAGTCTTATGGTTGATACCGAGGGCAAGAAAGGCCATTCAAGGTCGCTGATTGTGACGAGAAGCCGATAATTGTCCTACTTCGCCGGATAGAGAACAACCACCGCTCGTTATTGTCTCTTATAGTCTGTATCCAAAAGCCCCATCGACGATGGGTTTGCCATGATCCTTGTGTCATGATGATCCGACCGCAGGTAAGCCGCCCAAATCCTCCCTATGAATAGATCTTCCGCGTTATTCCTCGCCTTTGCCTTGCTCCAGGGTTGCCAGACGCTGACCCCGGGCGCCCGGGACGCCACGGCGCCTGCCGACGATGCGGCCACGGTCGCCGAGGCCAAGAAGCCCACGGTGTACGGCTCGTTCACCCAGGACACGGTGTACAGCCTGTTGACCGCCGAGCTCGCCGGGCAGCGCAACCGCTTCGATATCGCCCTGGACAACTACGTCACCCAGGCGATCAAGACCCAGGACGCGGGCATTTCCGAGCGGGCATTTCGCATTGCCGAGTACCTGGGCGCCGATCAGGCCGCCCTCGATACCGCACTGATATGGGCCAGGAACGACCCCGAGAACCTCGACGCACAACGCGCCGCCGCCATCCAGCTGGCGCGCAGTGGACGCTATGACGATTCGATGGTGTTCATGGAGAAGGTGCTGCAGGGTCAGGGCGACACGCATTTCGACTTTCTCGCGCTGTCGGCGGCCGAAACCGACCAGGACACCCGCGACGGCCTGCAGAAAAGTTTCGACCGCCTGCTGGTAAAGTACCCCGACAACAGCCAGCTGGTGTTCGGCAAGGCCCTGCTGCTGCAGCAGGACGGCAAGTCCGAGGCCGCCCTGGCGCTGCTCGAAGCCCACCCGCCGGCGGACGGTGAAATTGCCCCGATCCTGTTGCGTGCGCGCCTGCTGCAATCGCTTGACCGTGGCCCCGAAGCCCTGCCGCTGCTGCGCAAGGCCATCGCCCGCAACCCCGACGACAAGCGCCTGCGCCTGACCTACGCGCGCACCCTGGTGGAGCAGGACCGCATCGACGACGCCAAGGTCGAGTTCGCCAACCTGCTGCAGCAATACCCCGAAGACGACGAACTGCGCTATTCGCTGGCGCTGGTGAGCATCGAGGCCAAGGCGCTCGACGAAGCCACCAGCTACCTGCAGGAACTGATCGAGCGCGACAGCCACGTGGATGCGGCGCACCTGAACCTGGGGCGCATCTTCGAAGAGCGCAACGATTCCGAAGCGGCCCTGACCGAGTACGCCCTGGTCGGCCCTGGCAACGACTACCTGCCCGCGCAACTGCGCCAGGCCGACATCCTGATTGCCAACGGGCGCACCGACGAGGCCAGCCGGCGCCTTGCCGAAGCCCGCGAGGCGCAGCCGGACTACGCGATCCAGCTGTACCTGATCGAGGCCGAAACCCTTGGCAACAATGACAAGGACGCCCAGGCCATGCAGGTGTTGCAGGCAGCGATCCGGCAGTACCCGGACGACCTGAGCCTGCTGTACAGCCGTGCCATGCTCGCCGAGAAGCGCGACGACCTGGCCCAGATGGAAAGGGACCTGCGCAGCATCCTGCAACGCGAACCGGAAAACGCCATGGCGCTCAATGCGCTGGGCTACACCCTGGCCGACCGTACCACCCGCTATGCCGAAGCCAAGGGCCTGATCGAGAAAGCCCTGCAGATCAACCCCGAAGACCCGGCCGTGCTCGACAGCCTGGGCTGGGTCAACTACCGCATGGGCAACCTGGACGAGGCCGAGCGCCTGCTGCGCCAGGCCCTGGAGCGCTTCCCCGACCACGAGGTCGCGGCGCACCTGGGCGAAGTGCTGTGGGCCAACGGCAAGCGTCGTGAAGCCCGCCAGGTTTGGGCCAAGGCCTTCGAAGGCCAGCCCGACAGCCCTATTCTGCGCAAGACCGTCTTGCGCCTGACCGGATCCGAGACTCTATAAGCTTATGTTACTGCGCCATTTCATCACCTTCAGCCTGATCGCCGTGCTTGCCGGCTGTTCCAGCTTCGGCTCCCGCGAGGCCGTGCAGGGCCAGGGCAACGCGCAACTGTGGCGTGAACACAAACAGCAGTTGAGCACCCTCGACGGCTGGCAGATCAACGGCAAGGTGGGCATCCGCGCACCGAAAGACTCCGGCAGTGGCACCCTGTTCTGGCTGCAACGCCAGGACTACTACGACATTCGCCTGTCCGGCCCGCTGGGTCGCGGCGCCGCACGGCTCACCGGCCGTCCGGGCCAGGTGGTGCTGGAAGTGGCCAACCAGGGCCGTTTCGAGGCACAAAGCCCGGAAAGCCTGCTGGCCGAGCAACTGGGCTGGGAACTGCCGGTGTCGCACCTGGTGTGGTGGGTACGCGGCCTGCCCGCCCCCGACAGCAAGAGCCAGCTGACCCTGGACGGCGACAGCCGCCTGGCCAGCCTCAAGCAGGACGGCTGGAGCGTCGAGTACCTGAGCTACACCGAACAGAACGGCTACTGGCTGCCCGAGCGCCTCAAGCTGCACGGCCAGGACCTCGACGTGACCGTGGTGGTCAAGGAATGGCAACCGCGCCAGCTGGGGCATTGATGATGAGCCGATTGACCCTGCCGGCCCCGGCCAAGCTCAACCTGATGCTGCACATTCTCGGCCGCCGCGACGACGGCTACCACGAGCTGCAGACGCTGTTCCAGTTTCTGGACCATGCCGACGAACTGAGTTTCGACCTGCGCGACGACGGCCAGGTCATCCTGCACAGCGACCTCAAGGATGTGCCCCACGAGAGCAACCTGATCGTGCGCGCGGCGCGCAAGCTGCAGCAACTGACCGGCTGCCCCCTGGGCGTGGACATCTACCTGAAGAAGGTACTGCCCATGGGCGGAGGCATCGGCGGTGGCAGTTCGGATGCCGCCACCACCCTGCTCGGTCTCAACCACCTCTGGCAGCTTGGCTGCAGCGAAGACCAGCTGGCCGAGCTGGGCCTGACACTGGGCGCCGACGTGCCGGTTTTCGTGCGCGGGCACGCGGCGTTTGCCGAAGGCGTGGGCGAGAAGCTCACCCCCGTCGACCCCGAGGAACCCTGGTACGTCGTGCTGGTACCGCAAGTATTTGTAAGTACAGCAGAAATTTTTTCGCATCCGTTGTTGACACGTAATTCACCGCCCATTAAGATGCGCCCCGTTCCCAAGGGAAACAGTCGTAATGACTGCCAACCGGTAGTAGAGCAGAGTTACCCGGAAGTACGTAACTCACTGAATTTACTAGGTAAATTCACGGATGCTAGGCTAACCGGAACTGGAAGTTGTGTGTTTGGGGCCTTCCCAAGCAAAGCTGAAGCTGATAAAGTTTTGGCCCTTCTTACAGAGACCCAAACAGGGTTTGTGGCTAAAGGAAGCAACATCTCAATGTTGCATCGCACGCTGCAAGGTCTGCTCTAGGAATCGAGTATCAGGTACTCGCAGCAACAGATACAGGGGCGTCGCCAAGCGGTAAGGCAGCAGGTTTTGATCCTGCCATGCGTTGGTTCGAATCCAGCCGCCCCTGCCATTTTCCTATACTCATCCAGGTATACCCTCAGCCTTCAGGTACTGCGCGTGTCCAAGATGATGGTCTTTACGGGGAACGCTAACCCCGATCTGGCTCGGCGTGTCGTACGTCAGCTGCATATCCCTCTCGGTGACGTCTCTGTCGGTAAGTTTTCCGACGGCGAAATCAGCACTGAGATCAATGAAAATGTTCGTGGTAAAGACGTTTTCATTATTCAGCCGACTTGCGCGCCAACCAACGATAACCTGATGGAACTGGTAGTGATGGCCGATGCCTTCCGCCGCTCCTCAGCGTCTCGAATCACTGCCGTGATTCCTTACTTCGGATATGCCCGCCAGGATCGCCGTCCGCGTTCGGCGCGTGTAGCTATCAGCGCCAAAGTGGTTGCCGACATGCTCACCGTCGTCGGGATCGACCGTGTTCTCACCGTCGACCTGCACGCTGACCAGATCCAGGGTTTCTTCGATATTCCGGTAGATAACATCTACGGCTCCCCCGTTCTGGTGGATGACATCGAAGACCAGCGTTTCGAGAACCTCATGATCGTGTCCCCGGACATCGGCGGCGTCGTGCGTGCACGTGCTGTTGCCAAGTCCCTGGGCGTCGATCTGGGTATCATCGACAAACGCCGCGAGAAGGCCAATCACTCCGAAGTGATGCACATCATCGGCGACGTCGAAGGACGTACGTGTATTCTCGTCGACGACATGGTCGACACCGCCGGCACCCTGTGCCACGCGGCCAAGGCCCTGAAAGAACACGGCGCGGCAAAGGTTTACGCCTACTGCACGCACCCTGTCCTGTCGGGTCGCGCGATCGAGAATATCGAAAACTCCGTGCTGGATGCACTGGTGGTGACCAACACCATCCCGCTGTCCGCTGCAGCACAAGCCTGTGACCGTATCCGTCAACTGGATATCGCACCGGTCGTGGCCGAAGCGGTTCGCCGCATCAGCAACGAAGAATCGATCAGCGCGATGTTCCGCTGAGGGCCTGGCCCTCGCGAGATCACGTTGACGTAAAGCGCCCCGCCCCAGCACTGGTTGTTGGGGCGGGGCTTTTTTGCCCTCCCCGGTTTGGCGCTGGTCGCAAACGCCGCCGGGGTCTGGCTATTTTGGAGAAACAACATGACTGATTTCACTCTGAACGCCCAAGCGCGTACCGACCTGGGGAAAGGTGCGAGCCGCCGCCTGCGTCGTCTCGCCGCCCAAATCCCTGCCGTTGTCTACGGTGGTGACAAAGAAGCGCAATCCCTGACCATCGTGGCCAAGGAAATCGCCAAGCTGTTCGAAAACGAAGCTGCCTTCAGCCACGTGATCGAACTGAACGTTGACGGCACCAAGCAGAACGTCATCGTCAAGGCCCTGCAGCGTCACCCAGCCAAGCAGTTCATCATGCACGCCGACTTCGTGCGCGTTGTTGCTGGCCAGAAACTGACCGCTATCGTTCCTGTGCACTTCGTCAACGAAGAAGCACCGGTCAAGAAAGGCGGCGAAATCTCCCACGTAGTGTCGGAGATCGAAGTTTCCTGCGAAGCCAAAGACCTGCCTGAGTTCATCGAAGTCGACCTGGCCAAGGCCGAAATCGGCACCATCATCCACCTGTCGGACCTCAAAGCTCCGAAAGGCGTAGAGTTCGTCGCTCTGGCCCACGGTGATGACAAGGCTGTTGCAAACGTTCACGCTCCGCGTGTTGCGCCTGAAGCAGAAGGCGCTGCCGAGTAATCCACTCGACACGCCGGCGTTGACCGGGTTGCAGCCCCGCGCTGCAACCCACAACTCCAAGGAAGAGCCCCTGACGTGACCGCCATCCAACTGATCGTCGGCCTGGGAAACCCCGGCCCCGAATACGAACAGACCCGGCATAACGCAGGGGCTCTTTTCGTGGAACGCATTGCCAGCGCCCAGCGCGTCAACCTGACCGCTGACCGCAAGTATTTCGGCCTGACGGCTAAATTCAGCCATCAGGGCCAGGACGTTCGTCTGCTGATCCCCACCACCTACATGAACCGCAGCGGCCAGGCCGTTGCTGCACTGGCGAACTTCTTCCGCATCCCGCCAGATGCCATCCTGGTGGCCCACGACGAACTCGACCTGCCCCCCGGCGTCGCCAAGCTCAAGAAAGGCGGCGGCCATGGCGGGCACAACGGCCTGCGCGACATCATCGCGCAGCTGGGCAACAACAAAGACTTTCACCGTCTGCGGCTTGGCATCGGCCACCCGGGTGACAGCACCAAGGTGTCCGGTTTTGTCCTTGGCAAGGCGCCCCGCGCCGAGCAGGAAAAACTCGATGCCAGTATCGATTTTGCCCTCGGCGTGCTGCCGGACATCCTCGCCGGCGATTGGACGCGTGCGATGAGAGAGCTGCACAGCCAAAAGGCCTGACTCCACGAAGAGGGATTCACCATGGGTTTCAATTGCGGCATCGTCGGCCTGCCCAACGTCGGCAAGTCCACCCTGTTCAACGCCTTGACCAAATCCGGCATCGCGGCAGAAAACTTCCCCTTCTGCACCATCGAGCCGAACAGCGGCATCGTGCCGATGCCCGACCCACGTCTGGATGCCCTGGCTGCGATCGTCAAGCCCAACCGCGTGCTGCCGACCACCATGGAGTTCGTCGACATCGCCGGCCTGGTGGCAGGTGCGTCCAAGGGTGAAGGCCTGGGCAACAAGTTCCTGGCCAACATCCGTGAAACCGATGCCATCGCCCACGTGGTCCGCTGCTTCGAAGACGAGAACGTGATTCACGTCTCCAACAGCGTCGACCCCAAGCGCGACATCGAGATCATCGACCTGGAACTGATCTTCGCCGACCTGGACAGCTGCGAGAAGCAACTGCAGAAGGTCGCGCGCAACGCCAAGGGCGGCGACAAGGATGCCCTGGCACAAAAGGCCATCCTCGAGAAGTTGATTGCGCACTTCACCGAAGGCAAGCCGGCGCGCAGCCTGATGAAGACCATGGCCGACGACGAGAAGGCGCTGGTACGCGGTTTCCACCTGCTGACCAGCAAGCCGGTGATGTACATCGCCAACGTTGCCGAAGACGGCTTCGAAGACAACCCGCACCTGGACGTGGTCAAGGCCATTGCCGAGGAAGAGGGCGCGATCGTGGTACCGGTCTGCAACAAGATCGAAGCCGAGATCGCCGAGCTGGAAGACGGTGAAGAGAAGGACATGTTCCTCGAAGCCCTGGGCCTCGAAGAGCCAGGCCTGAACCGCGTGATCCGTGCCGGTTACTCGCTGCTCAACCTGCAGACCTACTTCACGGCCGGCGTGCAGGAAGTGCGGGCCTGGACCGTTCGCGTGGGCGCCACCGCGCCTCAGGCGGCCGGCGTGATCCACACCGACTTCGAAAAGGGCTTCATCCGTGCCGAAGTGGTCGCCTACGACGACTTCATCCAGTACAACGGTGAAAGCGGCGCGAAGGAAGCCGGCAAATGGCGTCTGGAAGGCAAGGACTACATCGTCAAGGATGGCGACGTGATGCACTTCCGCTTCAACGTCTAAGCCCCGAGCCGGGTCGCCACGACGCCCGACGCACACCAAACCCCTTGAGCGTTTACGCCTCAGGGGGTTTTGTTTTTACCGGTGTCGGTCACGCCTTCGGGTGACATGCCAAGACTTCCGGGCAAAAAGCCGGATAATGGCGGCCAATTCGTTTCGCACTTTCAGCACGGTATTCCCGCATGGAAATCAAGGTCAATTTTCTCGACAACCTTCGACTTGAAGCCAAGTTCGATGACTTCACGGTGGTGGCCGACCAACCCATCCGCTACAAGGGCGATGGTTCGGCACCCGGCCCGTTCGACTATTTCCTGGCCTCCTCGGCCCTGTGCGCGGCCTACTTCGTCAAGCTGTACTGCGAAACGCGCAACATCCCCACCGACAACATTCGCCTGTCGCAGAACAACATCGTCGACCCGGAAAACCGCTACAACCAGATCTTCAAGATCCAGGTCGAGCTGCCGGCCGACATCTCGGCCAAGGACCGCCAGGGCATCCTGCGTTCCATCGACCGCTGCACCGTGAAGAAGGTGGTGCAGACCGGTCCCGAGTTCGTGATCGAGGAAGTCGACAACCTCGATGCCGACGCCCAGGCCCTGCTGATGCTGGACGCCCAGGCGCAGACGCGCACCGTGATCGCCGGCAAGGACCTGCCGCTGGAACAGACCATCGCCAACATGTCGGGCATCCTCGCCAGGCTGGGGATGAAGATCGAGATCGCCTCGTGGCGCAACATCGTGCCCAACGTCTGGTCGCTGCACATCCGCGATGCGCATTCGCCCATGTGCTTCACCAACGGCAAGGGCGCAACCAAGGAAGGCGCACTGGCCTCGGCGCTGGGCGAGTTCATCGAACGCCTGAACTGCAACTTCTTCTACAACGACCAGTTCTGGGGCGAGGACATCGCCAACGCCGACTTCGTGCACTACCCCGACGAGCGCTGGTTCAAGCCGGGCCGCAAGGACGCGCTGCCGGCCGAGATCCTCGACGCCCACTGCCGCGACATCTACAACCCCGACGGCGAACTGCGTGGCTCGCACCTGTACGACACCAACTCGGGCAACACCGAGCGTGGCATCTGCGCCCTGCCCTTCGTGCGCCAGTCCGATGGCGAGGTGGTGTACTTCCCGTCCAACCTGATCGAAAACCTGTACCTGAGCAACGGCATGAGCGCCGGCAACACGCTGGCCGAGGCGCAGGTGCAATGCCTGTCGGAGATCTTCGAGCGCGCGGTCAAGCGCGAGATCCTCGAAGGCGAGCTGGCCCTGCCCGACGTGCCGCAGGACGTCATCGCCAAGTACCCCGGCATCCTCGCCGGCATCCAGGGCCTGGAGGCCCAGGGCTTCCCGGTGCTGGTCAAGGATGCGTCGCTGGGCGGTGAGTTCCCGGTGATGTGCGTGACCCTGATGAACCCGCGCACCGGCGGCGTGTTCGCCTCGTTCGGCGCGCACCCAAGCCTTGAAGTGGCGCTGGAGCGCAGCCTCACCGAGCTGCTGCAAGGGCGCAGCTTCGAGGGTCTGAATGACCTGCCGCAGCCGACCTTCGAAAGCCAGGCGGTGACCGAGCCGAACAACTTCGTCGAGCACTTCATCGACTCCAGCGGCGTGGTGTCGTGGCGCTTCTTCAGTGCCAGGGCCGACTTCGAGTTCGTCGAGTGGGACTTCTCCGGCCAGGGTGAAAACTCCAACGCCGAAGAAGCTGCCACCCTGTTCGGCATCCTCGAAGGCATGGACAAGGAAGTGTACATGGCGGTGTACGAGCACCTGGGTGCCACCGCCTGCCGCATCCTGGTACCGGGCTACTCGGAGATCTACCCGGTCGACGACCTGGTGTGGGACAACACCAACAAGGCGCTGCTGTTCCGTGCCGACATCCTCAACCTGCACCGCCTGGACGATGACGCCCTGCAAGCGCTGGTCGAGCGCCTCGAAGACAGCGAACTGGACGACTACACCGACATCACCACGCTGATCGGCATCGAGTTCGACGACAACACGGTGTGGGGTCAGTTGACCATCCTGGAGCTCAAGCTGCTGATTCACCTGGCGCTGGAGCGTTTCGAGGAGGCCAAGGAGCTGGTGGAGACCTTCCTGCAGTACAACGACAACACCGTCGAGCGCGGGTTGTTCTACCAGGCGTTGAACGTGGTGCTGGAAGTGGTGCTGGACGACGAGATGGCGCTTGAAGACTACGCCGTCAACTTCCGGCGCATGTTCGGGGACGAGCGCATGGATGCCGTACTGGGCTCGGTGGATGGCAGCGTGCGTTTCTACGGCCTGACCCCCACCAGCATGAAGCTCGAAGGTCTGGACCGTCACCTGCGCCTGATCGACAGCTACAAGAAGCTGCATGCGGCACGTGCCCGTGCGGTAGCGGGCACACGCTGATACAACGCCGATCCTGCAGGCCATGGCCTGCAGGATCGGCGTTGCCAGGCTTGTTCGTTCGCCAACAGGTCGCGGTGGCGGCCAACAAGCCTCGAACGATCACCCCAGCTCGTTGCGCAACAAGCGGGCAGCACTCACCATGTTCGCCAGCGCCGCCTCGGTTTCCGGCCAGCCGCGGGTCTTCAGGCCGCAGTCCGGGTTGACCCACAGGCGCTCGACCGGAATGCGCCGGGCAGCCTTGCGCACCAGCTCGGCCATTTCCGAAGCCTCCGGCACCCGGGGCGAGTGGATGTCGTAAACCCCCGGGCCGATCTCGTTCGGGTAGTGGAAGGCTTCGAATGCCTCCAGCAGTTCCATGTCCGAACGCGAGGTTTCGAGGGTGATCACGTCGGCATCCATGGCGGCAATCGATTCGATCACATCGTTGAACTCGCTGTAGCACATGTGGGTGTGGATCTGGGTTTCGTCGCGCACGCCCGAGGCGCACAGGCGAAACACTTCGGTAGCCCAGTCCAGGTACTGCTGCCACTGCGCCCGGCGCAGCGGCAGGCCCTCGCGAAACGCCGCCTCGTCGATCTGCACGATCTTGATGCCGGCCGCCTCCAGGTCCACCACTTCATCGCGGATGGCCAGCGCCAGTTGCCGCGCCTGCACCTCGCGCGACACATCTTCACGCGGGAACGACCACATCAGCAGGGTCACCGGCCCTGTCAGCATGCCCTTCATCACCTTGTCGGTCAGGCCCTGTGCGTAGCGGATCCACTCCACCGTCATGGCATGCGGTCGACTCAGGTCGCCGAAGATCACCGCCGGTTTCACACAGCGCGAACCGTAGCTCTGCACCCAGCCGAAGCGGGTGAACACGTACCCATCGAGCTGCTCGGCAAAGTACTCGACCATGTCGTTGCGCTCGGCTTCACCGTGCACCAGCACGTCCAGGCCCAGGCGCTCCTGCACCTGCACGGCGTGGCGAATCTCGCTGTGCATCGCCTCCACGTATTGGCCCTCGCTCAGCTTGCCCTGCCTGAACGACTGGCGTGCCAGGCGAATGGAACCGGTCTGCGGGAACGAACCGATAGTGGTGGTCGGCAACAGCGGCAGGTTCAGGCGGGCACGCTGGCGGGCGATTCGCGTGGCAAAGGGCGAGTGGCGCTGGCTGTCCTTCTCGCTGATGGCTGCCACACGGGCCTGCACCGCCGGCTTGTGGATGCGCGTGGAGGCAGCGCGGCTGGCCTGCACCGCACGGCTGCGGGCCAGGGCCTGCACCACCGGGGCCGCCTCGGGCTGGTCGAGGGCATGGGCCAGGATCGCGACTTCCTCGCACTTCTGCACGGCAAAGGCCAGCCAGCTCTTGAGCTCGGCATCGAGCGTGTCTTCACGGCCCAGGTCTACCGGGCTGTGCAGCAGCGAGCACGACGGCGCCACCCACAGGCGCTCGCCCAGGCGTTCATGGGCGTGCTGCAGCACGGCCAGGGCCTTGTCCAGGTCGCAGCGCCACACGTTGCGGCCGTTGACCACACCCAGCGACAGCACCTTGTAGGCCGGCAGGCGGTCGAGAATGGTCGGGTACTGCTCGGGGGCGCGCACCAGGTCGATGTGCAATCCGTCGACCGGCAGGTTGGCCGCCAGCCCCAGGTTCTCCTCCAGGCCACCGAAGTAGGTGGCAACCAGCTTTTTCAGCGGGTCGCGCTGGATCAGGTTGTAGGCACGCTCGAAGGCGTTCTTCCACGCCTGCGGCAGGTCCAGCGCCAGGATCGGCTCGTCGATCTGCACCCACTCCACACCCTGTGCCGCCAGGCGCTGGAAAATCTCGCCGTACAGCGGCAGCAGGCGCTCGAGCAGCTCGAGCTTGTCGAAGTCGCCGCCCTTGGTCTTGCCCAGCCACAGGTAGGTCAGCGGGCCGATCACCACCGGCTTGACGTCGTGGCCCAGGGCCCTGGCCTCGGCCACTTCCTCGAACAATTGTTCCCAGCCCAGGCTGAACTGCTGGTCGGCGCTGAATTCAGGCACCAGGTAGTGGTAGTTGGTGTCGAACCACTTGGTCATCTCCTGGGCATGCGCACCGCCACAACAGCTGTCGCTGACGCCACGCGCCATGCCGAACAGGGTCTGCAGGGTGGCCTTGCCGTGCTGCGGGCGAAAGCGCTCGGGCACCACGCCGAACATCAGCGAATGGGTCAGTACCTGGTCGTACCAGGCAAAATCGCCCACCGGCAGCAACTGGATGCCGGCCTGGCGCTGCAGGGCCCAGTGGGCCTTGCGCAGTTCGCTGCCCACAGCACGCAGGCCCGCCTCGTCGAGCTCGCCTTTCCAGAACGCTTCCTGCGCCTTTTTCAGTTCGCGGTCGCGACCGATACGGGGGAATCCGAGTGAGTGGGCCAATGCCATGACAATGCTCTCCTTAGGGGGTGATGGCAGCCATTGTCGTCAGGGCCGCAGAATGAGACAAACTCATTTAATTTCACATCAAATCAAGTTCTGCTCATGTAAAGACATCGACAGCGCTGCGCCTGGAGGCGCAACCGGCTGGCTGGACAGGGTTGCGAGGCCCCTGATCTGCGCCTAAGGTCAAACGACCCCGAAGCGAGATGACGTCATGCCCAACGCCTCGAACCCCGCCGTACTTGCCCTGATCGGCAACACCCCGATGGTGCAGGTGAGCCGCTTCGATACCGGCCCCTGCACACTGTTTCTCAAACTCGAATCACAGAACCCCGGCGGCTCGATCAAGGACCGCATCGGCCTGGCCATGATCGATGCCGCCGAGCGCGACGGGCGCCTGCGCCCCGGCGGCACCATCGTCGAGGCCACCGCCGGCAACACCGGCCTGGGCCTGGCGCTGGTCGGGCGGGCCAAGGGCTACCGGGTGGTGCTGGTGGTGCCCGACAAGATGTCCACCGAGAAGGTGCTGCACCTCAAGGCCATGGGCGCCGAGGTGCACATCACCCGCTCCGACGTCGGCAAGGGCCACCCCGACTATTACCAGGACGTGGCCGCACGGCTGGCGGCGGACATCCCCGATGCGTTCTTCGCCGACCAGTTCAACAACCCCGCCAACCCGCTGGCCCACGAGACCAGCACCGCCCCGGAAATCTGGGCGCAGACCCAGCACGATGTGGACGCCATCGTGGTCGGCGTGGGCTCGGCCGGCACCCTTACCGGGCTGACCCGTTTCTTCAAGCGCGTGCAGCCGGGCCTGGCCATGGTGCTGGCCGACCCGGTGGGCTCGGTGATGGCCGAGTACAGCCGCAGCGGCACCCTGATCACGCCTGGGGCGTGGGCAGTGGAAGGCATCGGCGAGGACTTCGTGCCCTCGATCGCCGACCTCTCCAGCGTGCGCCAGGCCTACTCGATCAGCGACGAAGAAAGCTTCGAGCATGCGCGTCAGCTGCTGCGCGCCGAAGGCATTCCGGGCGGCTCCTCCACCGGCACCCTGCTGGCCGCCGCGCTGCGCTACTGCCGCGAGCAGACCGAACCCAAGCGGGTGGTCAGCTTTGTGTGCGACACCGGCACGCGCTACCTGTCCAAGGTCTACAACGACCAGTGGATGACCGACCAGGGCCTGCTGCAGCGCACCCGCTACGGCGACCTGCGCGACCTCATCGCGCGGCGCTTCGAGGATGGCCGGGTGATCAGCGTGCGCCCCGACGACACCCTGCTCACTGCCTTCCAGCGCATGCGCCTGGCCGACGTGTCGCAATTGCCGGTGCTGGTCGACGGCCAGCGCCTGGTGGGCGTGATCGATGAATCCGACATCCTGCTGGGCATGCACGAAGACCCGTCGCACTTCTCCCTGAGCGTGGCCAGCGCCATGACCGACCAGCTGGAAACCCTGCCGCCGTCTGCCAGCCTGGCGGCGCTGCAGGCCGAACTGGACCGTGGCCTGGTGGCGATCATTGCCGACGCCTCGGGCTTTCACGGCCTGATCACCCGTGTCGATATGCTTAACCACTTGCGCAGAGCACTCCCATGACCCAGCACGACAAGACCGCCTTCGCCACCCGCGTGATCCATGCAGGGCAATCGCCCGACCCGTCCACCGGCGCGCTGATGCCGCCGATCTATGCCAACTCCACCTACATCCAGCAGAGCCCCGGCGTGCACAAGGGCCTGGACTACGGGCGCTCGCACAACCCCACGCGCTGGGCACTGGAGCGCTGCGTGGCCGATCTGGAGGGCGGCACCCAGGCGTTCGCCTTCGCCTCCGGGCTGGCGGCGATCTCGGCGGTGCTCGAACTGCTGGATGCCGGCTCCCACATCGTTTCGGGCAATGACCTGTACGGCGGCACCTTCCGCCTGTTCGAACGGGTGCGTCGGCGCAGCGCCGGGCACCGCTTCAGCTTCGTCGACCTGTCCGACCTTGCCGCGTTCGAGGCAGCGTTGCAGGACGACACGCGCATGGTGTGCATCGAAACCCCGAGCAACCCGCTGCTGCGCCTGAGCGACCTGGCGGCCATCGCACGCCTCTGCCGCGCACGCGGCATCCTCTGCGTGGCCGACAACACCTTTGCCAGCCCATGGATCCAGCGCCCGCTGGAACTGGGTTTCGACATCGTGGTGCACTCGAGCACCAAGTACCTCAACGGGCATTCGGACGTGATCGGCGGCATTGCCGTGGTGGGTGACAACGCCGAGCTGGCCGAGCGCCTGGGCTTCATACAGAACGCGGTGGGCGCCATCGCCGGCCCGTTCGATGCCTTCCTCACCTTGCGCGGGGTCAAGACCCTGGCCCTGCGCATGGAGCGCCACTGCAGCAATGCCCTGGCGCTGGCGCAGTGGCTCGAACAGCAACCGCAGGTGGCGCATGTGTACTACCCCGGCTTGCCCTCGCACCCGCAGCACGCCCTGGCGCGCCAGCAGATGCACGGTTTTGGCGGGATGATCTCGCTCGACCTGGCTACCGACCTGGCCGGTGCCCGACGCTTCCTGGAACAGGTACAGATCTTTGCCCTGGCCGAAAGCCTGGGCGGTGTGGAAAGCCTGATCGAGCACCCGGCGATCATGACCCATGCCACCATCCCGGCCGACACCCGGGCCGAGCTTGGCATCAGTGATTCGCTGGTGCGGTTGTCGGTCGGGGTGGAGGATGTGGAGGACCTGCGCGCGGACCTGGCGCAGGCACTCGCACGTATCTGACCCCCATCAGCGCAAGCCAGCCCCTTGCTTGCGCTGATTGCCCAATGCCCGCCGGCTGAATATACTTGATAACTATTCTCATTCGGTACGGGCGCCACACGATGACCTCCCCTCCTTGCGGCTACCGTACCAACGTGGCCAGCCTCTACAGCGACAATCACGGCTGGATCCAGCAGTGGCTGGCGCGGCGTCTGGGCAACGTGCACGATGCCGCAGAGCTGGCCCACGACGTATTCCTGCGCCTGCTCGCGCAACCGCGCGAGTTCAGTAGCGACGGGCATGCGCGGGCCTACCTGAGTACGGTGTCCAAACACCTGTATGTGGATTTCCAGCGCCGCAAGCAGGTCGAGCGTGCGTGGCAGCAGACGCTGGCCAACCAGCCGCAACGCATCGCCCCCTCCGAAGAGCACCAGGCGTTGATCCTGGAGACCCTGGGCCAATTGCAGGCCATGCTCGAACGCTTGCCGGCACTTGTGGCCGAAGCCTTTTGCCTGGCGCAACTGCAGGGCCTGAACTATCGCCAGATCGCCACGCAGCTGGGTGTAAGCGAACGCACGGTCACCAAGTACATGGCCCAGGCCATGCTCCAGTGCCTGCTGCTGGAAGTGGAACTGGACGGGGCCTTGCTGTGAGCGCGGCCCTGGATTCTGCCACCCTGGAGCAGGCCGCCGACTGGTTCGCACGCCTGCGCGCCGCGCCAGCCGATGCGGCCTTGCGGGGCCAGTGGCAACAGTGGCTGGAACAACAGGAACAGCACCGTATCGCCTGGACCTACGTGGAGCGCATCAGCCAGCGCTTCGACAGCCTGCAACCGCAAGCCGGGGCGGCGCATCAGACGCTCGCCAGCCTGCGGCGCATGCAACGCTCCCGCCGCCAGGTGCTAAGCAGCCTGTGCGTGCTCAGCGGTGGGGCGACGCTGGGCTGGCTGGGCTGGCAACGCCACTGGGTGGACGACCTGCAAGCGCTCACTGCCGGCACCACCACCGCAGTGGGCGAGGTACGTCGCCAGGTGCTGGCCGACGGCACCCTCCTGTGGCTCAACAGCGCCACCGCCCTGGATGTACAACTGGACGGGCAGCGCCGGCTGCTGACCCTGTACAGCGGTGAAGTGCTGATCGAGACCGCCGCTGAGGCGCGGCCCTTCCAGGTGCAGACCCGGGCCGGCAGCCTGGTGCCCCTGGGTACGCGCTTCAGTGTGCGCCAGCAGGGCGCCCGCACCCTGCTCAACGTGTACGACGGCGCGGTACGCGCCACCTGTGCCGCCAGCGCAATACAGCGGGTGGCCAATGCGGGGCAGGGCCTGGGCTTCGATGCCAGCACCATGGCCGCCACCACGCCGGCCTGCGCCCAACGCCAGGCCTGGAGCCAAGGCCTGCTGGTTGCGCAGGACATGCCACTGGGGGATTTCATTGCAGAGCTGGCCGACCATCGGCGCGGGCACCTGGCGGTGAACCCGCTGATCGCATCGTTAAGGGTCATGGGCACCTACCCGCTCAACGATACCGACCAGGTGCTTGCCATGCTCGAAAGCGCCTTGCCGGTGCGAGTGTCGCGACGCTTCGACTGGTGGGTGACCCTGGAGCCTGCCGAAAAATAAAAAGCGTCAGGTGCTTCCGGTTTTTGCGGCTCATTCGAATTAGAGGAGAACACCCTTTCACCCCTGCGCGCCCGAAGGATTCTGCATGCCACTCGCCTCTGCCCCTGCCCTGTTGAAACGCCCCCTGGCCCTGCTCATTGCACTCGCCAGCGGCGCCGCCACCGCCGCGCCACTGGACATCCCCGCCGGCCCCCTGGCCAGCCAGTTGAACCAGCTGGCAAGCCAGGCCGGTATCTACCTGGCCAGCGACGCCGCCCTGACCGCCGGCAAACAGAGCCGGCCCGTGACCGGTGCAAGTACCCCTGAGCAGGCCCTGCACGGCATGCTTGCCGGCACGGGCCTGAGCGTGGTGCGCACTGGCGAAAACCGCTACCAGCTGATCACCGCCCCCACCGGCAATGCCGTGGAACTGGGCGCCACCAGCATCAACGGCGCAGGCCTGGGCGAGACCACCGAGAACACCGGCGCCTACACCACCGGCCAGACCCGCACCGCCACCAAGCTCGGCCTGTCATTGCGCCAAACCCCGCAGTCGGTCACCGTGATCCCGCGCCAGGTACTGGACGACCACAAGCTTGCCTCGCTCGACGATGTGGTCAAGTTCACCCCCGGCCTGTCGAGCAACCACCGCGACAGCGACCGCTATACCTTCTACTCGCGCGGTTTCCAGATCCAGAACATACAGTACGACGGCATCCCGACCCAGGTGGCCAACGAGTCGCAGCAATTCACCAGCACCCTGTCGGACATGGCGATCTACGACCGTGTCGAAGTGGTGCGCGGTGCCACCGGCCTGCTCAGCGGTGCGGGCTCGCCCTCGGCCACCCTGAACCTGGTGCGCAAGCGGCCCACGGCGGACTTCCAGGGCTACGTCTCGGGAGAAGCCGGGGCCTGGGACCGCTACCGGGGCGAATTCGACGTCGCCGGCCCGCTGACCGACTCGGGTGCGGTGCGCGGCCGCCTGGTCAGCGCCTATGAAACCGCCAACTCGTTCGTCGACTGGTACAAGACCGACAAGCGCGTGATCTACGGCGCACTGGATTTCGACCTGAGCGAAAGCACCCTGCTGCGCGTGAGCCTGGACTACCAGAACAACAACTCCGACGGGGTCAGCTTCGGGCACATTCCGCTGTTCAACAACAATGGCAGCGCGACGAACTTTTCCCGCTCGTTCAACCCCGGAGCCCGCTGGAGCTACCTGGACAACACCCAGTACAACTTCACCAGCGTGCTGGAGCAGAAACTCGCCAACGACTGGAGCCTCAAGGCGTCCTACAGCCACCAGTACGCCTACCGCCGCGGCGTGACCGGTTCGGCCAGTGCCGGGGCGCCCGACCCGCAGACCGGCGCCGGCGTGTCGATGTACATCAACCGCCTGGACAGCTACCAGACCCAGGACAACGCCGATCTGTACGCCAGCGGCCCGTTCGAGCTGGGTGGGCGCGAGCATGAACTGGTGGTGGGTGCCAACATCGCCTACACCCACCTCAACTACCCGACCTATCAACGTGCCAACCCGGCGGTCGACGATATCAACCAGTGGGATGGCAACCCGGGCGGCAAGCCGCACCTGTCCAAGACCGAAGAAAGCCTGACCCGCCTGAGCCAGTCGGGCACCTACACGGCCCTGCGCCTCAAACCCTATGACCCGCTGTCGATCATCCTCGGCACCCGGGTCAGTTGGTGGGATCAGAAAGACGACAGCAGCGACGAACCGACCGGCGCCAGCACCAGCCGCGACCGCACAAAAAAATCCGGCGTGGTCACCCCGTATGCCGGTGTGGTGCTGGACCTGAACGACACCTTCTCGGTGTACGCCAGCTACACCAACATCTTCCAGCCGCAGACCTACTACAAGACTGCCAGCAACACCTCGCTGGAGCCGCTACAAGGCGACAACTACGAACTGGGCATCAAGGGCGAGTTCTACGACGGTGCGCTGAATGCGAGCCTGGCGCTGTTCGAAGTGCAGCAGAAGAACACCCCGCAGTACGTTGGCGAGTCGCCCCAAGGGCGCGAAATCTACCGGGCCATTGCCGGTACCACCACGCGCGGCATCGAAACCGAAGTGTCCGGCGAAGTGCTGTCGGGCTGGAACATCATCGGCGGCTATACCTACCGTGAATCCCACGACAAGGACGGCAATCGGGTCGAAACCAACCAGCCGATGAACCTGTTCAAGCTCGGCACCACCTACCGCCTGCCGGGGCAGCTGAACCGCCTGACCGTGGGCGGCAACCTGGTCTGGCAGAGCGACATCTACGCGGTCAACGGCACCTACGGCACCAAGGCACACCAGGGTGACTACGGGGTGGTCGGGTTGCTGGCCAACTATGCGGTGGATAAACACCTCACGGTCGGCCTGAACCTCAACAACCTGTTCGACACCCATTACTACGACGGCCTGGGCACCTTCAACTCAGGCTCCTACGGCGAACCGCGCAATGCCATGGTGAATGCCAAGTGGACGTTCTGAGGCTGCATCAAGTGCGAACGTAGCGCTGCGCCAGCAACTGCAGCAGCTGATCGTCGGCACCCGCCGCACCGATCACCTGCAGCCCCACCGGCATGCCCCGCACCTGCCCTGCCGGCAGGCTGATGGCCGGCAGGCCGGTGAGGTTCCAGGCACTGGTGTAACTGAGCACTGCAGCACGCACGTCGATACGTTGCTCACCCACCTGTACCTCGCGTGCATCCACCGGCGTCGCGGTGATCGGCACGCTGGCCGAGACCAGGAAGTCATAACGCTCGAACAGCCGCGCCATCGCCGCCTTGAGCCGAGCCTGGCCGGCCTGCGCGCGAATGTACTGCCAGCCCCTGACCTCGCGTGACAGCTCAAGGCGTTCGCGCACCTCCTGCTCGAACAGCTGCGGCGCCGTCTGCATGCGCTCGGCATGCACGTCGTAGGCCTCGGCGCGCTGCAGGGTGAGCAAGGTGTCCTTGAGCTGCGCCACCAACGGCTCCAGCTCGCCGGTCTGCTCCAGTGCATCGCCAAACAGCTGCTGCGCAGCCTGGTACACCTGCCCCTGAACGTCGGCGTCCAATGGCCCGAAAGTGCCCGGCTCGATCCAGCCTACACGCAGCGGGCGACGCAGCGTGGCCGGCGCGCAGGTACGCGCGGCGATCACTTCGAACACTACCCGGGCATCGTCCACATGGTTGGCAATCGGGCCCACGTGGTCGAGGCTCGACGACAGCGGGAACACCCCGTCCAACGGCACGGCAGCGAACGACGGCTTGAAGCCGACCGCGCCGCACAAGGCCGCCGGAATGCGGATCGAGCCGCCGGTGTCGGTGCCCAGCGCCAGCGGCACCATGCCGCTGGCCACCGCCGCTGCACTGCCGGCGCTCGAACCGCCGGTGATGCAGCGCGCATCCCACGGGTTGCGCGCCGCGCCCTGCAGCGAGCGGTCGCCGGTGGGGCCATAGGCGAACTCGTGGGTCAGTGTCTTGCCCACGATTACCGCGCCGCCCTCGCGCAGGCGCTGCACGCACAGGGCGTCCTGCGTGGGGCGAAAGCCTTCGAAGTGCGCCGAACCATAGGTGGTCACGTGGTCGAAGGTGTCGATGTTGTCTTTGATCGCTACCGGTATGCCGTGCAGCGGGCCCAGGTCCAGGCCCTGGGCAAACAGTTCGTCGGCCTTGCGCGCCTGCGCCAGCGACACCTCGGCATCCACGGCGACAAAGGCATTCAGTGCCGGGTTCAGGCGCTCGATGCTGTCGAGCGCGGCCTGGGTCAGCTCGACACTCGTCAGGCTGCCGGCGCGCAGGCGCCGCGCCAGGTCGCCGACCGACAGGCCAAAAAAGTATCCAGTGTGGGTTGGCTTGGCCAGGTTCATACAGGCAACTCCATCAAACCGTTGCAGGTGTAGGGGAAGGGACAACCTGCCGGCTGCCGGGGCGCACCATCAGCATCGCGCTCATGCCCAGGGCCGTGGCCACGGCGGCGGCCACGAACATCGACGAGTAGCCATAGCGCACGGTCAGGTAGCCGGTGAGCATCGGCGCGATGAACGAGGCGGTGTTGGCGATGAAGTGGGTCATGCCGCTGTAGGCACCGACGCGGTTGGATGGCGCGGTGTCGATCACCACGGCCCAGTAGACCGAGTTGGGCAGCGCGTTGAGGGCGTTGGCCAGGGTCATCAGGGCGATCACGCCCCATACGGTCTGGGCCTGCGACACCAGCATGAAGCACAGCGTGGTCAGCAGCAGGCAGGTCGCGGCCAGCCAGCTGCGCGCCACCTTCAGGTTGCCGGTGCGACGCAGCAGCAGGTCGGAGATCTTGCCGCCCAGCAGCACGGTGAAGCAGGCGCCGGTCCACGGGATCATGCCCATGTACCACAGCGACGACAGGTTGTAGTGGAACTCGTCCTGCAGGTACTTGGGGGTCCAGGTCAGCAGCAGGAAGGTGACGTACACGAACGAGAAGTAGCCCACCGCATTGAGCAGCAGGTCCTTGTTCTTGAAGAAGTGCCAGATCGGCGCAACGCTGGTGGTCGGGGTGCTGGCGTTGGCGGCAGCGGCACGCTCCTGGCGCAGGAACTCGCGCTCGGCCTCGGACACCCGCGGGTTTTCATCCGGGGTGTTGGTGAAGCGGGTCATGAAGAAGATCAGCAGCGCCAGGCTGACCACGCCCAGTACCACGAACATGCTGCGCCAGTCGCCGGTCAGGGTCTGCAGGCCGACCGCCACCGGGGCGGTGAGCAAGGCGCCCAGCGGTGTACTGAGCAGGCCCACCGAGACCACGAAGCCGCGTTCCTTGGGCGTGGCCCAGTTGGCCACGCTCTTGTTGATCACCGAGTACGCCGGGCCTTCGGCAAAGCCGAACAGCACGCGGATGGTGGCAAAGCCGGCCATGGCCGAACCGCCCATGAAGGCCAGGCCCATGTCGCCGGCAAAGGCGGTGGCGATCTCGAAGATCGACCAGGTGCCGCCGGCGATCAGCCATACGCGCTTGGCGCCGAAACGGTCGGCCAGGATGCCGCCGATCAACGCACCGACGATGTAGCCGTAGCCGAAATAGCCCAGCACGTTGCCCCAGTCGGCCTTGTCGAAACCGTACTCGGGGAGAATGCTGGCCGAGGCATACGAAATGGCACCACGATCGATGTAGTTGAGCAGCGCCATCAGCATGATCAGGAAGAAAATCTGGTAGCGAAAGCGCGGAACGGGTGGGTTGTTCATAGGGATCTGACTCTTCAAGTGATGGCAGAAGTCAAAAATGCGGCCGCGTCCGGCGTATTTTTATTGTGTTGCCCAAACGTTTGGGTTGAGCGAATGTATTCACACAAAAACATTTAGTCAATCGTTTGGGTAAAGGTTGTTTGCCGAGACAAGCCGTCGATTGGGTTAGAATCGCGCCCCGAAATCAGCCACGGTTGGAAGCCCCTCGAACATGCCCACTCCATCACGCCCTGCCACCTTGAAGTCCATGGCAACCGCCCTCGGGGTGCACGTTTCCACCGTGTCGCGGGTGCTCAATGGCGACCCTGCCGGGGTCGAGCGCGCGGCATCGGCCGAGGTGGTGGCGCGTATTCGCGCGTTGGCGAAAGAGCTGGATTATCGGCCGAACACGCAGGCATCCAACCTGAAGTTGCGCAAAAGCCAGGAGATCTGCGTGCTCATGCCGCGCCTTACCGACCTGGTGATGGCAACCATCTACGACAGCATCGACGCCGCCGCCGAACAGGCTGGCTACCTGACCTTCGTGTCCAATACCGACGATCAGCAACCCCGCCAGCTGGCGCGGGCCGAGCATGCCCTGCGCCGCTCGGTGGCGGGGTTGATCGTGGGCGACTCGCATGTGGGCGAGCAGCAGCCATTGCTGGAGCTGCTGGGGCGCAAGCACATCCCCTACGTGCTGGTCAGCCGGCAGATTGCCGGGCACCTCACGGCGGGCAGCGATGACGAGTTGGGCGGCTGGCTGGCGGCCGAGCACCTGTACCGCCTGGGCTGTCGCGACGTGGCGATCCTGGCGGGCGAGCGGCACGCCTCCACCGGTGCCGACCGCACCCGCGGCTTTACCCGGTACTACCGCGAACAGGGCATTACCCTGCGCCCGGAATGGACGCTCAATGGCCCGTTCGACAGCCTCACCGGGCACAAGCAGGGCGAGTACCTGCTGGGGTTGAACCCGCGCCCCCAGGCGTTTTTCGCGGTGAACGACTTTCTGGCCATCGGCCTGATGGGCGCCGCGCGGGACAAGGGCCTGGAGCCGGGCAAGGACATCGCCGTGGTGGGTTTCAACGACACACCATTGGCCAACGAACTGATCGTGCCGCTGACCAGCGTGCGCCTGCCGCTGGCCGAGATGGGTCGGCATGCGGTGGAGTTGCTGCTCAAGCGCATCAAGGGTGAAGCGGTGGAGTCGATCATTCTGGCGCCGCAGTTGCAGGTGCGGGCGAGCTCGGGATTGCGGGTGGCTGGCTGAAGAACGGCTGGCGAAGAGGCCCGCACGCCCACCAATTGCATCGCGCCCTGCTCCCCGCATAGAATGCGAACGATTCACAATCACTTCTTGCGCGCAGGCCCCGACCGACGATGCCCACCAGCGACACGCTCCCTCCGTCCGAGGTCGACCTGCTCTACCGTACCCACCACTCCTGGCTCAACACCTGGCTGCAGCGCCGCGTTGGCTGTCACGCCCACGCCGCCGACCTGGCCCAGGACACCTTCGTGCGCCTGCTCAAGGCTCGCCACGCGCACCCGCTCAAGCAGCCGCGTGCCTACCTGAGCAGCATCGCCCGCGGCCTGATGATCGACCAGTTCCGCCGCCGCGCGCTGGAACAGGCCTACCTCGAAAGCCTGGCCCACCTGCCCGCCGCGCACGCGCCCAGCGAAGAACAGCGCTGGATGATCCTCGATACCCTGCAACGCCTCGACCGCCTGCTGATGCAGCTCAAGCCACGGGTGCGCCAGGTGTTTCTGCACGCGCAACTGGACGACATGAGCTGCCCGAAAATCGCCGAACAGCTGGGTGTGTCCCGCGCCACGGTGGAGCGCGACCTGGCCAAGGCCATGGGCGTCTGCTATCGGTTGCGCCATGCCCGGGGCTGAGCCAGCACCGGGCCAGGCCCACGTCGAGCAGGCCATCGAATGGCTGGTGCAACTGCGCTACAACACGCCCACCGTACAGGCCGAACAGGCCTTTGGTCGCTGGCTCGACCAGCACCCGCACAACGCCCTGGCCTGGGCCCAGGTCCAGGCCATGAGCGAGGAGTTCAGCAGCCTGCCCCGCGAGCTCAGTCGGCGCACCCTGGAGGGCACGCAGCGACGCAGCATCAGCCGGCGCGACAGCCTCAAACTGCTGGGCCTGCTCGGCGCCGCCGGCACCCTGGGCTGGGTCGGTCGCGAGCCGCTCGGGCTGCCCACCCTGCTGGCCGACAAACACACCGCCACCGGTGAGCGGCGCACCTTCCACAACAACGACGGCAGCGTGATCCAGCTCAACACCGCCAGCGCCATCGACCTGCGCTTCGCGGCCGACCTGCGCGCGCTGAGCCTGATCCAGGGCGAGGTGTCCATCGATACCGGCAACGACCCACGCCCACTGCGCGTGACCACCCGTGACGGTGTACTGCAAACGCAAGGCTCGCAATTGCTGGTACGCGAACGTACCGACGGCACCCTGCTGGCGGTGCGCCAGGGCAGTGTGACGCTGTACCCCGGCAACGGCACCGCGCCGCGCATCGCCCGCCCCGGCGAGCAACTGCTGTACAGCGCCAACGGCCAGGTCGGCCCGGCCGTGACTCACGCCGACCCGTGGGGCTGGCGCGAAGGCGTGCTCAGCGTGCAGCGGATGCCCCTGGGCGAGTTCATCGCCGAGCTGTCGCGCTACCGCCCCGGCGTGCTGCGCTGCGCCGAGGCGGTGGCCGGGTTGAAGGTGTTCGGCACCTATCAGCTGGCCGACACCGACCAGATCCTGGCGCTGGTGGCCGAAGCACTGCCGATTCGCATCGACTACCGCACCCGCTACTGGGTCAGTGTCAGCCCGGCTTGAATCTGTTTGAAAAATAAATGAGGTGGTTTCTCATTCAGCTTCGGCCTGTAGGGATAAAGGCGAAACGTCTGTCTCTTCTCAGGAGCCCCGAATGATCCACCCCAGTGTTGCCC
>NZ_JAFKEC010000027.1 GCF_017848315.1 Pseudomonas palmensis | reverse complement strand
GGCGCGGGGAGGGCTGTGATATAACTGGCGGCATTCTTTCCCTGTCATGGATTCACCCTCCTCATGAAAGCCAAGGCTGATGTACCGTTCGTGCCGCTGAACATTGCCGTGCTGACCGTCAGCGATACCCGCACCCTGGAAACCGATACCTCTGGCCAGGTGTTCGTCGACCGCCTGACTGCTGCCGGCCACGCGCTGGCCGCCCGTGTACTGCTCAAGGACGACCTCTACAAGATTCGCGCGCAGGTCGCCACCTGGATCGCCGACGAGCAGGTGCAGGTGGTACTGATCACGGGCGGCACCGGCTTCACCGGCCGCGACAGCACCCCCGAGGCGGTCGGTTGCCTGCTCGACAAGCAGGTCGACGGCTTCGGTGAACTGTTCCGGCATATCTCCCTGGCTGATATCGGCACCTCCACCGTGCAGTCCCGCGCCCTGGCCGGGCTGGCCAACGGTACGCTGGTGTGCTGCCTGCCCGGCTCGACCAACGCGGTACGCACCGGCTGGGACGGGATTCTTGCCGAGCAACTGGATGTACGCCATCGCCCGTGCAATTTCGTCGCGCACCTCAAGCAGGCGGCGCCGTGTGAAAGCCGTGGCTGAGCCTGTTGCGGCAAAGCCGCTGCTGCCCGTGGAGCAGGCACTGGAGCGCTTGCTGGCGCTGGCCGAAGCGGCGCGCATCGAAGACTGCGAAGAGGTGCCACTGGCTGCTGCCGAGGGCCGTGTGCTGGCCACGGCGCTGGTCGCCGGCCTTGACCTGCCGCCCTGGCCCAACAGCGCCATGGACGGCTACGCACTGCACCACGCCGACTGGCAGGGCACGCCGCTGATGGTGAGCCAGCGCATTCAGGCCGGGCAGGCGCCTGCGCCTCTGGAGCCGGGTACCTGTGCGCGCATCTTTACCGGTGCGCCGCTGCCGGCAGGGGCCGACTGCGTCGAGATGCAGGAAAACGCCGATGTTCAGCCCGATCAACGCGTGTGTTTCACCGAGCCGCTCAGTGCCGGGGTCAACGTGCGCCCGCAGGGCCAGGAAACCCGGGCAGGTGAAACCGTGCTGGACGCCGGGACCCGCCTCGGGCCGGTCGAGCTGGGCCTGGCTGCCTCGCTCGGCTGCGCGGTGCTGTCGGTAGTGCGCAAGGTGCGGGTGGCGGTGCTTTCCACCGGCGACGAACTGGTCGAGCCGGGGCTGCCCCTGGGCCCCGGGCAGATCTACAACAGCAACCGGCGCCTGCTGGTCAGCTGGCTGCAGCGCCTGGGCTGCGAGGTGAAGGACGCCGGCATCCTGCCCGATGATCTGGCGTTGACCCGTGAGCGCCTGGGCCAGCTCAAGGACGTCGACCTGATTCTGTCCACCGGTGGTGTATCGGTGGGCGAGGCCGATTACCTGGGTATCGCCCTGCGCGAAGAAGGTGAGCTGTCGCTGTGGAAGCTTGCGATCAAGCCCGGCAAGCCGCTGACCTTCGGGCATTTTCGCGGGGTGCCGGTGATCGGCCTGCCAGGCAACCCGGCGTCGACCCTGGTCACCTTCGGCCTGCTCACCCGGCCGTACCTGTTGCGCCGCCAGGGTGTGCAGGACGTGACGCCGCTGCAGTTCAGCGTGCCTGCCGGTTTCGACTGGCCCAAGCCAGGCAATCGCCGCGAATACCTGCGCGCGCGCATGGAGCAGGGCCAGGCGCTGATCTACAAGAACCAGAGCTCGGGTGTGCTGCGCAGCGCCGCGTGGGCCGAGGGCCTGGTGGAGGTGCGCGAGGGCACTGCGCCCGGCAAGGGCGACAGCGTGCAGTTCATCCCCCTCAGCGAGCTACTCGGCTGACGGCAGCAGGCCCCGGGCAACCCGGCCGTTGCCCAGTGGGGCCTGCGCGGCGAGGCGCGCATACACGCTCTCCAGCTGCGCGGCGGCCCTGCTCCAGTCATGCTGCTCGCGCACGAACTGGCGCGCGGCATCGGACAACTGCTGCATGCGCGTCGGGTGGCTCAGCAGGCGGGTGATGATCAGTGCCAGTGTGTCGGTGTCGTCCCCTCCCAGGTAGTGCTCGCCGTTGCGCACTGCCAACCCCGCTGCGCCCTGGGTGGTGGTGACCACCGGCAGGCCTGCGGCCATGGCCTCGAGCAACTTGATCTTGCACCCACCGGCATGACGCAGCGGGGCAAAGAACAGCGCCGAGTGGCGTTGCAGCTCACGCAGGTCGGGCAGGTAGCCGATCCATTCGATGCGCGGGTCGTTCCAGCGCAGCTTCCACTGGGTGGGCAGGGCATGTCCGACCACCGCCAGGCGCACGGCCGGGTTGCTCAGCCATACCTGCGGCAGGATCTCCTCCAGCGCCCACTCCAGCGCCTCCAGGTTGGCGCCGTATTCGAAGTTGCCCACCAGCAGCAGGCGCTGGCTGTGCGGGCAGGCGCTGATGTGCTGGTAGTACTCGTAGTCCACGCCGTTGATCACCACCTCGGCAGGGCGGCCGGTGAACTGGCGGATCTGTTCGGCATCGCGCGGGTTGACGGCCACCACTTCGCTGGCCTGGCGCAGCACCCGCGACTCCCAGCGCCGGTAGCGCCAGCGGTCGAAGCTGTTGAACGGGCGCAGCCACAGGGGCAGGCGGTCCTGGCACACCGCGCCGGTGTCCGACTCCACATGATGCTCGCTGACCATGAAAGGCAGGCCGCTGGCTTGCAGGGCCTTTTCGAAGGGTTGGAAACTGTAGCTGTGCTCGATCTGGATCACATCCCACTGCTCGCGCAGCAACGTTTCGAAGCAGTGGCGCAGGTGGGGCGCCAGGCCGTTGGTGCTGGCCCGCATCGGGTAGCCGACGTACAGCGCCGCCAGCAGGTTGAGCGGGCTGCGCAAAGGCCTTCGCGGCAACACGATCAGGCGCTCGAGCAGTGGCTCCAGTGCCTGTCGGGCTGCCTCGCCAAGCGGAACTTTCGAGTGCACCAGCAGCGTGATCCTGTGCCCGCGTTCAGCCAGGCCACGCAACAGGTGGTATTGCCGGGCCTTGCTGCCGCTGGTGGTGGGCCAGGGCAGGTAAGGCAGTGTCCAGAGTACGCGCATGACCCACTTCCTCTCTTGCCGCAGGGGCGTCGACAGGCTGAATGCGAAAACGCGCCTGGCGGGCCTCAGCCGATCGCTGCTGCCGGGGCGCGTCCATAGATATCAGTAAAGCGCACGATGTCGTCCTCGCCCAGGTATTCGCCGCTTTGCACCTCGATCATTACCAGATCGATCACCCCGGGGTTGCTCAGGCGATGCTCGCGCCCCGGCTTGATGAAGGTCGACTCGTTGGTGTCGAGCAGAAATTCCTCTTCGCCGTTGGTCACGCAGGCCATGCCGCTGACCACGATCCAGTGTTCGCTGCGGTGATGGTGCATCTGCAGGGACAGGCAGGCCTGCGGGCGTACCATGATGCGCTTGATCTTGAAGCGCGGGCCTTCCTCGAGCACGGTGTAGGTGCCCCAGGGGCGCGTCACGGTGCGGTGCAGGCGATAGGCGTCGTGGTCCTGGCGCTTGAGCTGCTGGGCAATCAGCTTGACCTCCTGGCTGCGGCTCGCGTCGGCGATCAGCAGGGCGTCGGGGGTGTCGATGATGATCAGGTTGTCCAGGCCGATGGCGCCCACCAGGCGGCGAGGCGAATCGATGTAGCAGTTGCTCACGTCGTGCAGCACGGTCTCGCCGTTGCACTGGTTGCCCTGGGCATCGCCCTGGGCCAGGCTGCGCACCGCCCGCCAGCAGCCGATGTCACTCCAGCCCAACTGGCTGGGCAGCACTGCCACCTGGGTGGAACGCTCCATCACGGCGTAGTCGATGGAGATGTCGGCAACCTGCGCGAAGCTGGTGGCATCCAGTTCCAGTTGCAGGCTGTTGCTGCCCTGTTTGCTCTGGCTCAGCCCCAGGCATTCGCCGACCGCATCCAGAACCTGCGGTGCGTGCTGCTGCAGCTCGCGCAGGATGGCATCTGCACGCATGCAGAACATGCCGGCGTTCCACAGGTGCTGGCCGCCCTCGACATAGCGCTGGGCGGTCTCTGCGTTCGGCTTTTCGACGAAGCGCTCCACGCGATAGCCATGGGCATCCAGGGCCTGGCCCTTCTCGATGTAGCCGAAGCCGGTTTCCGGTTGAGTGGGCACCAGGCCGAAGGTGGTCAGCCAGCCTTGCTCGGCCAGGGCGCGGGCGCGCTCCACGGCCTCTTCGAAGGCTGCCTGGTCGGTGATCAGGTGGTCGGCGGGCAGCACCAGCAGGTGGGCGTCTTCGCCGTATTCACGGGCGCAGTGCAGGGCGGCGGCGGCAATCGCCGGGGCCGTGTTGCGCCCGCAGGGCTCGAGAATGAAGTCCAGCGCGATGCCGGGCTGTTTGAGCTGGCGGTATTCATCCTGGGTGCGGAAGAACACTTCGCGATTGGTGACGGTGAGTACGCGGGCCACATCCTTGAGTGCGCAGGCACGCAGGAAGGTTTTCTGCAGCAGGCTCTGGCCATCGGGCATGCGCATGAAGGGCTTGGGCATGGCCTCGCGTGAAACCGGCCACAATCGGGTGCCGGCTCCACCGGCAATGATGCAAGGGATCAGTGTGCTCATTTCACTCAGCCTCGTGTTCTGGGCACCGCTAGGCGGTGTGATAACAGGGAAAAGGTGAACCTGGCAGGCGCTTTGCTCAATGAGTCAAAAAAGTGACTTTTATCACTGGCATCGTCCGTGAAGGCCAAATATTTGTCGAATGATGCACATCGATTGAGAATCTTTCAATGGCAATTGTGTGAAAGCGCTGTTTTTGACGTGGTCCGCATGCAACGGAACCGTGTTGTAATCGGTCGATATACACGGGCGTCATCTGACGCGGCACCGCCGTCGGCGGTGATCAATGCGGGGGAGCAGTTATGGGTGAGCGCAGGGCATTGTTGATTCTGCATGGCAAGCAGGCCATGAACGACGAGGTGCGCGCGGCGGTAATGGGCTTGCGCGAGCGCGGCTGGCAGCTCGATGTTCGACTCACCTGGGAGGGGGGCGATGCCCAGCGCCTGGTGCACGAGGCGCTGGCGGCGGGGTACCCGCATCTGGTGGCCGGTGGTGGCGACGGTACCCTGCGCGATGTGGCAGAGGCGCTGGCCCAGGCCCGGGGTGATGCCAGCCTGGCGCTATTGCCGCTGGGTACCGCCAACGATTTCGCACGGGCTGCCGGTGTGCCGCTGGAGCCGGACCAGGCTCTGAACCTGCTGGAGTTGCCGGCGCGGGCGATCGACCTGGGCGAGGTGGGCGGGCAGGTGTTCCTCAACATGGCCACCGGCGGTTTCGGCAGCCAGGTCACGGCCAGCACTTCCGAGGACCTGAAGAAGGTGATCGGTGCCGCGGCCTATCTGTTCACCGGGCTGTCGCGTTTCAGCGAGCTGCGTGCGGCCTCGGTGGAGCTGCAAGGTCCGGATTTTCACTGGCAAGGTCAGTTGCTGGCCCTGGGAATCGGCAACGGCCGCCAGGCCGGCGGCGGGCATGTGCTGTGCCCGCAGGCGCAGGTGGACGACGGGCTGCTCGATATCAGCATCCTGCCGGCGCCGCAGGAGGTGGTCGGCACTTTGCGTGACCTGCTGAGCGAGGGCCTGGGGCTGGACAATCTGTTTGTTCGCGCGCGCCTGCCGTGGGTCGAGATCAAGAGCGCCGAAGGCCTGGACATCAACCTCGATGGCGAGCCGCTGCAAGGCGACAGCTGGCGCTTCAGTGCGCTGCCGGGGGCGCTGCGCGTGCACCTGCCCGCCGAGTCGCCGCTGCTCAGTCGTCCAGGCTGATGATCTGTTCGCGCACGGCGAACAGCACCAGGCCCGCCACGTCGTAGATCTGCAGGCGTTTCATGATCTGCGAGCGGTGGGTCTCGACGGTCTTGATGCTCAGGCCCAGGCCGTTGGCGATTTCACGGGTGGATTTGCCGCGCACGATCAGGCGCAGGATTTCCAGCTGGCGCGCCGTGAGGTTGTGGTTCTCGACGGCCTCGGGCTTGCTGCTCTGGGCGCGCAGTAACGCCTGGTTGATCACGGTATGCGCGATGGCCGGGCTCAGGTAGCGCTCGTCGCTGCGCAGCGCGGCCAGTGCCTGCTCCAGTTCGGTGGCGGTGGTGTCCTTGAGCAGGTAGCCATGGGCGCCGATTTCCAGTGCGCGCATGATCAGCTCGGGGTCGGTGTGCATCGACAGGATCAGCACCTTGCTGCGACAGCCAGCAGCCTTCAGGCGGCCCAGGGCCTCCAGGCCCCCGGTCGAGCGCATCGAGATGTCCAGCAGCACGATATCCGGGTCCAGGCGCTGCACCAGTTCGAGCAGTTGGCTACCGTCGTTGGCCTCGCCTACCACGGCGTAGCCGGGTATGTCGGCGACCAGGGCGCGTACGCCGGCGCGAATCAGGGAGTGGTCATCCACCAGCAACAGATTACAGATCATGGGGTTTACTTGTATTGGCGCGTTCACGGGCACGCGGTGGCCAGGGGAACAGTACGTCGATGTGGGTGCCCTGGCCGGGTTGGCTGTTCACGCTCAGCCGGCCATTGAGCAGGTTGACCCGTTCACTCATGCCGGCCATGCCGCGCTGGCCCTCCTCGCCGGGGGCGGCAGCAGGCGTGAAGCCCTGGCCGTCGTCGCTGATCGATAGTGCCAGGCCTTCGGGGGTGCGCTCGATGCGCACGCTCAGGTTGCGCGCCCGGGCGTGTCGCAGAATGTTGGTGACGGCTTCCTGGGTAATGCGAAAGGCAGCGATGGCCATGTCTTCCGGAATGCCACCCAGGCGCTGCCTGCACTCCAGGCTCCAGTGCACGTCGGTGTTTTCCAGGGTGCGCAGCAGGTGCGCGCGCAGGCTCGCTTCAAGCCCCAGGCTGGCCAGTTGGCGTGGGTTGAGGATCGCCGACACATCACGCACGTTGGCCAGGGTGTCGTCCAGGGTGCTGCGCAATGTGGCGCAGTGTTCCTGCAGGTCGGCCGGCATGCGCCGTTGCAGCCAGTCTGCCTGCAGCTTGGCGGCTGTCAGCAGTTGGCCGATATCGTCATGCAGTTCGCGGCTCAGACGCTGGCGTTCGCTCTCCTGCACCTCGAGCAGGCGATGGGCAAGCTCCTGGGGGCGCATGGCGATCGAGCGCGCGGCCTGGCGCAATTGCCAGCCAATTCCGAGCAGGGCGGCCAGCTGCAGTGCCAGCAGGCTGCCGGGCATCGGTGCCGCACGCAGGTACAGGTACAGGTTGGCCGCCGCCGACACCAGGCACAGCAGGGCGCTCAGCCAATGCAGCAGAGAAGCGCCCGGAGGGCCGCGCTTGAGTGTCTTGAGGCTTGAGAGCATAGGGAATGAAGCCACTGAAGTATCGCTGTTGAAAGCCGGTCGAATATCGCCCAACAGGCGTTTGGGGCAACGCCTGGATTTAACTTTGTGCAGTTTTGCCAACACTGGAATCAGACGATTTCAAGTGTGCTGAAAACGCCAAACTTCAGCACCGTGCATTGTCGGTGTGCAATTTGCGTCGGGCATAGTATCACTTCGCTTGGAAATGGTCGCGGGGCGTGAAAGATGTCCGAACTGTCAGTTTTACGGGCTGGTACGGTCGTTCCGGATGGCGCAAAGTCTAGCACTTTGCTATCACTGGTGGCGATACACAACTTGTCCTATATGCGCTGATATTGTTTTTGTATACAGCTGACAGAAACTCGCCGCCCACGCGTAAGTTAATGCTTAGTGTTGTGGGAAAGTGCTTTGAAATGATGTGCGGCGGGGAAATTTCCCACGCCGGTTAGTTGTGCAACTTCATGCGCCCAGGGCGGGTGCAGGGGCGGCGGGTGTGGCGGTCGCCTTGGCCGGTTCTGCGTGCAACTGGCGGAAGGTCTGTTCCAGTTCCTCCAGCAAGGCCAGTTGCTCCTGGGGGTCCAGGTTCAGTTGGCCGGTGTGCGGGTCGATCAGTTCAAGCTGCCAGGCCAGCAGGCTCAGGCAGGCTTTCAGCTTGGGCAGTGCAGCGTGAAGGCGCGCGCGGCATTGCTGCGGTTCGAGCACATGACAGAGTTGGCGACAGAAGTCGGCGATCTGCGTCTGGGCCTGCAGGTGGGCACGCTCGGCCAGTGTGCCGAGGGTGTTCAGCAGGCAGTCGCACGCGTCGGTATCGTGGCCGATCAGGTCAAGGTGCGACAGGCACTCCTGAGCGCGGGTCAGCAGTACGTGGGCATCGACCTGAAAGTCGTGTAGGGCGCTGATGTCCGCAGTGGTGTCGGACATCAGTCGTTTCCTGCCAGGCGCAGACTGCGGATGGGGGCTGAAACGCCCTGGAGCCGGTGTTTTGGCAAGACGCTAGCATTGGTTGTGGACAACAAGGCAGTAGCGAGCAAAAGCCTGACTCCATTCATGCAATGAGAATGGCGTCACATTAATGGCTAAAGGATATTGCGAACATCAGGTCTCGCCCGATTGTGGCTAGGGGTTTCCCTGATGGCATTGGCTTGGTGTGATCGCTGATGACCTGCCGCGACTGCAAAACTGTCAGCGCAGTAAACCATGATGCTAAAGTGACATCAATGCCCCCCGCAGCATTTTATTTTGGGGGGTCAAGCCAAGACGAACGCGGCCGATACACGGTTGATAATTCAATTTTTGCGACACGCCTGGGGGTTGTTTAATGGCTGGCATTCTCGACACGGTAGACCAAAGGACGCAGCTGGTAGGCGAGAACCGTCTGGAAATCCTCATGTTTCGCCTGGCCGGGCGCCAACTGTTCGCGATCAACGTGTTCAAGGTGCAGGAAGTGCTGCAGATGCCCAAGTTGACCCTGATGCCGCAACGCCATGCGTATGTGTGCGGCGTGGTCAACCTGCGTGGGCAGACCCTGCCGGTGATCGACCTGTCCCAGGCCATCGGCATGCGCCCACTGGAGCCGGGGCCCAACAGCACCATCATCGTCACCGAGTACAACCGCTCGGTGCAGGCGTTCCTGGTGGGAGGCGTGGACCGTATCGTCAACATGAACTGGGAGGCGATCATGCCGCCGCCCACCAGTGCCGGGCGTCAGCATTACCTGACGGCCATCAGCAAGGTCGACGAGCAACTGGTAGAAATCATCGACGTGGAGAAAGTACTGGCCGAAATCGTGCCGTACAACGCCAAGGTGTCCCGCGACAAGCTGGAAGACCCGGTACTGGCGCAGGCGCGAGGGCGGGAGGTGCTGCTGGTGGACGACTCCACCGTGGCCCTGGCGCAGTTGCGTGAAACCCTGAGCCAGCTGGGGGTGAAGATGCATGTGGCCAGCGATGGCCTCAAGGCACTCAACCTGCTCAAAGGCTGGGCGGATGCCGGTGAGGACGTGTGCTCGAAGTTGCTGATGGTCTTCACCGATGCCGAAATGCCGGAAATGGACGGCTACCGCCTGACCACCGAGATCCGCAACGACCCGCGCCTGCGCAGCCTGTACGTGGTGCTGCACACGTCCTTGTCGGGCAGCTTCAACGAATCGATGGTGAAGAAGGTCGGTTGTGACAACTTTTTGTCCAAGTTCCAGCCCGACAAGCTGGTGGATGTGGTGCGCCAGCGCCTGATGCTGGACGAAGCGACCGTCTGAGCCGTTATCGACTGCCGGGCAGCGGTTGCCCGGCCCTCGGTGTAAGCTTGCGCCTTTATCATCCGGAGCCGGCCCATGCGTCTGAGCGCGTTGTATCGTTACCCACTCAAGTCGGCCCAGGCGCAAGCCCTGGGCCAGTCGCCGTGCGGCCTGCTGGGCTTGCTGGGTGACCGGCGCTGGATGCTGGTGGAGCAGGACAACGGACGTTTCCTGACCCAGCGCGCCTACCCGCAGATGAGCCAGTTATCGGCGCTGTACGACGCCGATGGCGGGCTGGTGCTCAGTGCCCCGGGTTTTGACCCCTTGCAGGTGGCGGTGCCGCAAGCGGACGCCAATCTGCGTGGGGCGACCATCTGGCGCGACACCCTGCGCGTACCGGATGCAGGCGATGCGGCGGCCGACTGGTTGAGCCGCTTCATCGGCAAGCCGGTGCGCCTGGTGCATGTGCCCGAGCCGCGTACCCGCTATCTGCCGGCCGGCTACGGTGAGAACAGCGACCGTGTGGCCTTCGCCGATGGTTTCCCCTTGCTGCTGATCGGCCAGGCGTCGCTCGACGACCTGGTACAGCGGGTTGGGCGCCCCTTGGAGATGCTGCGCTTTCGGCCCAATCTGGTGGTCGAGGGCAGTGCGGCATATGCCGAGGATGGCTGGAAGCGCATTCGCATTGGCCAGCAGACCTTTCGGGTGCTTTCCCCGTGCACGCGCTGCATCCTCACCACCCTCGACCCGCAGACCGGCGAGCGCAGCCCCGATCGCGAACCCTTGACCACGCTCAAGACCTATCGGCAGAAGGAGGGGGATGTGCTGTTCGGCCAGAACCTGGTGGCCGACGGCGAGGGCATGCTGGAGGTGGGCATGGCGGTCGAGGTGCTGGAATAGCGACGGGCCGCTTCGCCAGCAAGGCTGGCCCCTGCACACGCACCGTCGCCTCCACAAGGTTGCGCTTCGACGTTGCCGGCGAAGCGCTGATCACCGCTTACTGATCGTCGAAAAACCGCTCGTGCCAATCCACCAGTGGCTGCGGTGAATTGAGTTTCTGCCCGTAGATCACCGAATACGACAGCACGTTCTGCACGTACTGGCGGGTCTCGTCGAACGGAATCGACTCCACCCATACGTCGAAGCTCAGGTGATCGGCGCCGCGCAGCCACTGGCGCACGCGTCCGGGGCCGGCGTTGTAGGCGGCCGAGGCCAGCACCCGGTTGCCGTTGAACTGACCGTGCACCTGGCTCAGGTAGGCGGCGCCCAGCTGGATGTTCTTGTCCGGGTTCAGTACCTGCGCCGGCGAAGCCAACGGGATGTTGAACTTGCGCGCCGTTTCCTTGGCGGTGGCCGGCATCAGCTGCATCAGGCCGCTGGCACCCACGTGGGAACGGGCATCGTCCATGAAGGCGCTTTCCTGGCGGGTGATCGCGAATACCCAGCTCGAGTGCAGGCCGCGTACCTTGGCTTCGCGTACCAGGGTGTCGCGGTGGGCCATCGGGAAGCGGATATCCAGGTCGTCCCAGTACTGGGCCTGGCTGATGGTGCGGATGGCCGGGAAGTACCAGCGCATTTCATAGGCCAGGCGCGCCTGGGCGACCATCTCGTCGCGGCTGAAATGACGGCTGACGTGGTACCACTCGCGGCGCCCGTCAACGATCTGGCCGCGGGCATGGAATTCCAGCGCGCGCCGCACGCCGGGCGTGTTGCGTACCTTGTTGATCAGTTGCTGGCTGAGCACCAGCGGCTTGTTGTTGAGCTGGTAGGGGGTCTGTGCACGATCGGCGGCCAGGAACCCGTAGAAGTCGCGTTCTCGCGCTACCGTCTTGTACAGCAGTGGAATCTGCGGGTTCTTCGGCTGCGCCAGCTCCAGGCTGCGTGCCTGCCAGTAGCGCCAGCGGTTGGTGGTGGCCAGGTCCTGGGGCAGGCGTTTGGTCAGCTCGTAGGCATCTTCCCAGCGGCCCAGGCGCAGCAGCAGGCGCAGGCGCCATTCGGTCACGGTGTTGTCGCGCAGCTCGGGGTCGTACTGGGTCATCAGGCCCAGGGCGCGGGGGTCGTAGCGCCGTGCCAGGGTAAGGCCGATTTCGCGGGCGATCGCCACCTTCTCGTCGCGGGAGAAATGCATGCGATTGGCGTAGTCGTCGAGCAGCGCCATGGCCCGCTCCGGGTCCTGGCGCGCCAGGCGGCGCAGGCCCAGGCTGACCACGTCGGACATCGCTTCGTTGACCGGGGTGAAGCGCCCGGGGTTGTTGAGCAGTTCGGGCTTCTGCGCCACATCCACCAGCAGACGGCCTTGCGGGCCCAGGGTGTTCAGGCCTTTGATCAGGGTGTTGGCCAGGGCGTAGTTGCGCGCCTGGGCCGCGAGCTTGATGCGCTCCCAGCGCTTCTGTTCGGTCAGCTGGCCCTCGGCGGCCCAGCGGTCGAACAGCACGTCACAGGCCGCCGGCTGCGACTTGCCCACCAGCCACAGCTTGTCGGCGGTGGCGTAGCCCTCGGCGCGCAGGTTGTGGCTGAGCTGATACTGGCCGTTGAGGCAGTCGAGCTCGGTGAAGTTCAGCTTGGGGTCGTAGTACTTGACGAAGGGTTGCCAGTCGCCGCGCTCTGCCAGCCAGCGCAACCAGCGCAGTTTCATCCAGTTGGCCTGGGGCAGGTCGCCATGCTCGGCAAGAAACTTCTCGATCTCGGCGTTGCTGGCGCTCTTGAGGCGCGCCGTCAGTTCGTCGTAGGCCAGGTAGGGCTCCAGCGGATAATCACGCAGGGCCTGTTCGTAACGGCGGTAAGGGCCGCTGTCGCCCTTGGCCAGGGCACGCTTGGCTTCATCGTAGTACTGGCGTTGCTGGGTGAGATCGGCGGCCTGGGCGGTGCTGGCCGCGGTGGCGGAAAAAAGCAGACAGGATACGAGGCTGAGCAGGCTGCGGCGCATGATACTTCCGGACAGTTTGACCAAAACGAGTGTCGGCGGCGCCAGCACTGGTGGGATTACGTGCTTAAGCTTAGCCGTTTGCCGGGGGCGGAAGAAAGCATTGTGCTTGTATCGGCATGTAATGCAGGACTGCGGTCGGCACGCCGGTCGCGCTTAATGTGAAGCAGGCGCAACTCAGGTAGAATGCGCCCCCGGTTTTTGGAGAAGATCATGACCCTGCTCAAATTAAGCGATGTGTCCCTTGCGTTCGGCGCCATGCCGTTGCTGGACAAGGCGTCCTGGCAGATCGCCCGTGGTGAGCGGGTCTGCATCATCGGCCGCAACGGCACGGGCAAGTCGAGCATGCTGCGCCTGGTCAAGGGCGACCAGAAGCCCGACGAAGGCGATGTGTGGCGTGCCCCGGGCCTGAAGATCGGCGAGCTGCCGCAGGAACTGCCGGTGGCCGACGGGCGCACCGTGTTCGATGTGGTTGCCGAAGGCCTGGACGGTGTCGGTGCATTGCTCGCCGAGTATCACCACCTGAGCCAGAACATTCACACCGACGCCGACCTGGAAAAGCTCATGCACGTGCAGAGCGACCTTGAGGCGCGCGATGGCTGGCGCTTGCAGCAACTGGTCGACAGCACCCTGAGCCGCCTGCAGCTGCCGGCCGACAAGACCCTGGCCGAGCTGTCCGGTGGTTGGCGTCGGCGTGTGCTGCTGGCCCAGGCGCTGGTGTCCGAGCCCGACCTGCTGCTGCTCGACGAACCGACCAACCACCTGGACATCGGCGCCATCGCCTGGCTTGAAGATGCCCTGAGCGGTTTTGGCGGCGCCGTGCTGTTCATTACCCACGACCGTTCCTTCCTGCAGAACCTGGCCACGCGCATCCTCGAACTGGACCGTGGCGGGTTGATCGACTGGAACGGCGACTACGCCAGCTTCCTGGTGCACAAGGAAGCTGCGCTGGCTGCCGAAGAGACTGCCAACGCGCTGTTCGACAAGAAACTGGCCCAGGAAGAGGTGTGGATCCGCCAGGGCATCAAGGCCCGGCGTACCCGCAACGAAGGCCGCGTGCGCGCCCTCAAGGCACTGCGTGTGGAGCGCAGCGAGCGTCGCGAGCGCCAGGGCAAGGCCAACATCCTGCT
Source organism: Pseudomonas palmensis (assembly GCF_017848315.1). Classification (GTDB taxonomy): domain Bacteria; phylum Pseudomonadota; class Gammaproteobacteria; order Pseudomonadales; family Pseudomonadaceae; genus Aquipseudomonas; species Aquipseudomonas palmensis. The sequence continues at coordinate 54,424 of NZ_JAFKEC010000027.1, read as the reverse complement.
CGACGTGGCGGAAAAGTCCGGCAAGCAGGTGATGGTGCTGGAAAACGTCAGCTTCGCACACCCCGATGGCCCTTACCTGGTCAAGGATTTCTCGATGGTCCTGCAGCGCGAGGACCGTATCGGCCTGCTGGGCGCCAACGGTACCGGCAAGACCACGCTGCTCAAGCTGATGCTGGGCGACCTGGAGCCAAGCTCGGGCAAGGTGGAGTCGGGCACGCGTCTCGAAGTGGCCTACTTCGACCAGTTGCGCCATCAGCTTGACCTGGAAAAGACCGTGATCGAGAACATGGCCGAAGGCCGTGACTTCATCGAGATCGATGGGCAGAACCGTCACGTACTGAGCTACCTGGGCGACTTCCTGTTCAGCCCCCAGCGTGCACGCACGCCGGTCAAGGCGTTGTCCGGTGGCGAGCGTGCGCGCCTGCTGCTGGCCAAGCTGTTCAGCAAGCCGGCCAACCTGCTGGTGCTCGACGAGCCGACCAACGACCTGGACGTGGAAACCCTGGAGCTGCTCGAAGAGGTGCTGGCGGGTTTCAAGGGCACCGTGCTGATGGTCAGTCACGACCGGGCGTTCCTCGACAACGTGGTCACCAGCACCCTGGTGTTCGAAGGCGAGGGCAAGGTGCGTGAGTACGTGGGCGGCTATCAGGACTGGATTCGCCAGGGCGGTTCGCCCAAGCTGCTCGGCGTGACCGAAAGCAAGTCGGGCAAGTCCGAGCTCAACAGTGCGGTGGTCGAGGCCGTTGCACCCGAGCCTGCGGCAGCGCCGGTGGTCAATGAAGGCAAGAAGAAGCTCAGCTACAAGCTGCAGCGCGAGCTGGAGGCGCTGCCGGGGCAGATCGATGCCCTGGAGCAGAAGATGGCTGCGGTGCAGGCGGAGATTTCCGATGCAGGCTTCTATCAGCGGCCAATCGACCAGACCACCGCCGTGCTGGCCAGCCTCGAGAAGCTGCAGGGCGAGCTGGACACACTGGTGGAGCGTTGGGCCGAGCTCGACAGCTGATATGAAGAAGGCCCGCTGTGTCCAACAGCGGGCCTTCTGGTATCAGTCGGCCTTCTTCTGCAGGCGTACCGCCAGCACATCGCACGGTGCGCCGTGCAGCACATCATTGGCGGTGGAGCCCAGCAGCAGCGCCAGGCCGTGGCGGCCATGGCTGCCGACCACGATCAGGTCGCATTTCTGGTCCTTGGCCAACTGGTGGATCTCCTGGCGAGGCTGGCCGTAGGTCAGGTGGGAATCGCCGCGGTTGATCTCCGGATACTTGTTGAACAGGCGGTCCATGCGCTCCTTGGCCTGGTCGAACTGTTGCTGCTGCAGTTGCGACAGGTCCATCGGCACGTCGCCGCCGAAGGCCATGGCCATGGGCTCGACGATATGTACCAGGGAAACCTTGGTGCCGTTGGGCGTGGCCAGCTCGCGAGCGCGCTTGATCACCGGGTCGCATTCTTCGGTCAGGTCGACGGCGACCAGAATGTGTTCGTAGGGCATGAGGGCTCTCCTGACAATCGCGATAGTTAAAGTATGGTCGGTTTCAGGCTGATCGCATCGATGTCGGCTAACCAGCTCATTTGCAAAGTCTTTATAGGAATAACAGATATGACGTTCTGGGTAGTAGTGTCAATCCTTGCGCTGATGCTCAGCCCCATGGTCTGGCTGTTGCCCTCGCGTCGCACCAGCGGGCGCATGGCCCTGCGCCTGGAGGCGCGGCGCATGGGGCTGGCCATGCAGCTCACCCCGCAGACCTGGCCGCACTGGCTGCCCGAAGAGCCGCCGCATACCTGCGCGCAGTATCATTGCGCGCGCCGTCGCGGGCATGCCGACAGCTGGAGCTACTGGCAGGTGACACCAGGGGTGTGGCTCAACCAGTGGCGCGAGCCCTGCGAGGATGCGCGCGTGCTCGAGCACCTGTCGTGCCTGCCGGCGAGTGTCTACAAGGTCGAGGCCAACCCGCAGATGATCGCGTTGTGCTGGGGAGAGAAGGGGGATGCCGCAGCGTTGCAGGACATTGCCCGGTTGCTCAAGGCGCTGGCGTGACCCGTGAGTCGTGTGATTGACCGCCAGGGCCTGCCCCATGGCGGGGCCGGCAACTGAATAAAAAAAGGCCAGGCAGGCCGGAAATTTCTTCGATGCCCTCAGTGTAGCTGCGCTTTATCCCTTCGCTGCTTCTCTCATGCGTATCCATGGCCGATCACCTGCATGAATGATGGCCAATCACCTACAGGCTGAACCCGCACCCCTTCGCTCAAAATGACCGTAAAGTCGCGTTTTGCTCGTGCTTTTGGGTATTTGACAACGGCAGGCTTTTCGGTGAATGTGTCCGTACCCAAATCAAACGGGCGTATGAATTGAGCGTTTGTATGTCACATGACGCTCGCAGAATCCCGACTATCGCGCTGACGGGTGTGCCTGGTGCCGAATTTCGTGCCAGCGTTCGGCGTGTACAGTTCAGCTTCCATATCGTGGAGATCAGTTGATGATTTACGAAGGTAAAGCCATCACGGTTAAGGCTCTTGAAAGCGGCATCGTCGAACTGAAGTTCGACCTCAAGGGTGAGTCCGTCAACAAGTTCAACCGTCTTACCCTGAATGAATTGCGTCAGGCCGTAGACACCATCAAGGCAGATGCGTCGATCAAAGGTGTGATCGTCAGCAGCGGCAAGGACGTGTTCATTGTCGGCGCCGACATCACCGAATTCGTCGACAACTTCAAGCTGCCGGATGCGGAGCTGGTTGCAGGCAACCTCGAAGCCAACAGAATCTTCAGCGATTTCGAAGATCTCGATGTACCGACCGTTGCCGCCATCAACGGCATCGCGCTGGGCGGCGGCCTGGAAATGTGCCTGGCGGCCGACTTCCGCGTCATGTCGACCAAGGCCAAGATCGGCCTGCCTGAAGTCAAGCTGGGCATCTACCCGGGCTTCGGCGGTACCGTACGCCTGCCGCGCCTGATCGGCGCCGACAATGCCATCGAATGGATTGCCGCCGGCAAGGAGAACCGCCCTGAAGACGCACTGAAAGTCGGTGCCGTCGATGCAGTGGTGGTCCCGGAGAAACTTCAGGAAGCTGCCCTGGAACTGATCAAGCGCGCCATCAGCGGCGAGCTCGACCACAAGGCCAAGCGCCAGCCGAAGCTGGAAAAGCTCAAGCTCAACGCCATCGAGCAGATGATGGCCTTCGAGACCGCCAAGGGTTTCGTGGCAGGTCAGGCAGGCCCGAACTATCCGGCGCCGGTCGAAGCCATCAAGACCATTCAGAAAGCCGCCAACTTCGGGCGTGACAAAGCGCTGGAAGTCGAAGCCGCCGGCTTCGTCAAGCTGGCCAAGACCTCGGCAGCCCAGAGCCTGATCGGCCTGTTCCTGAACGATCAGGAACTGAAGAAAAAGGCCAAGGCCTACGACGAGATCGCCCAGGACGTGAAGCAGGCCGCCGTACTCGGTGCCGGCATCATGGGTGGCGGCATCGCCTATCAGTCGGCCTCCAAAGGCACGCCGATCCTGATGAAGGACATCAACGAGCACGGTATCGAGCAGGGCCTGGCCGAAGCCGCCAAGCTGCTGGTCAGCCGCGTCGACAAGGGCCGCATGACCGCCGCGAAAATGGCTGAAGTGCTCAACGGCATCCGTCCGACCCTGTCCTACGGCGACTTCGGTCATGTGGACCTGGTGGTGGAAGCCGTGGTCGAAAACCCCAAGGTCAAGCAGGCCGTGCTGGCCGAGGTCGAAGACCAGGTCAAGGCGGACACCATCCTGGCTTCCAACACCTCGACCATTTCCATCAGCCTGCTGGCCAAGGCCCTCAAGCGTCCGGAAAACTTCGTCGGCATGCACTTCTTCAACCCGGTGCACATGATGCCGCTGGTGGAAGTGATCCGTGGCGAGAAGTCCAGCGAACTGGCGGTGGCCACTACCGTTGCCTACGCCAAGAAGATGGGCAAGAACCCGATCGTGGTCAACGACTGCCCGGGCTTTCTGGTCAACCGCGTGCTGTTCCCGTACTTCGGCGGTTTCGCCAAGCTGGTGAGCGCCGGTGTGGACTTCGTGCGCATCGACAAGATCATGGAAAAATTCGGCTGGCCGATGGGCCCGGCGTACCTGATGGACGTGGTCGGCATCGACACCGGCCACCACGGCCGCGACGTGATGGCCGAGGGCTTCCCGGACCGCATGAAGGATGACCGTCGTTCGGCCATCGACGTGCTCTACGAAGCCAAGCGCCTGGGCCAGAAGAACGGCAAGGGTTTCTATGCCTACGAGGCCGACAAGCGCGGCAAGCAGAAGAAGGTTGCCGACCCGTCGGTGCTCGAAGTGCTCAAGCCGATCGTCTACGAGCAGCGTGAAGTCAGCGACGAGGACATCATCAACTGGATGATGATCCCGCTGTGCCTGGAGACCGTGCGCTGCCTGGAAGACGGCATCGTCGAGACGGCGGCCGAGGCCGACATGGGCCTGGTCTACGGCATCGGTTTCCCTCCGTTCCGTGGCGGTGCACTGCGCTACATCGATTCGATCGGTGTGGCCGCGTTCGTTGCCCTGGCTGACCAGTACGCCGACCTGGGCGCGCTGTACCACCCCACCGAGAAGCTGCGCGAGATGGCCAAGAACGGCCAGAGCTTCTTCGGTTAAGCGCCCAACGACTAGAGCGAGAATATTGTATGAGCTTGAATCCAAGAGACGTCGTGATCGTCGACTTCGGTCGTACGCCGATGGGCCGCTCCAAGGGCGGCATGCACCGCAACACCCGCGCCGAAGACATGTCGGCGCACCTGATCAGCAAGCTGCTGGAGCGCAACGTCAAGGTCGACCCGAGTGAAGTCGAGGACGTGATCTGGGGCTGCGTGAACCAGACCCTGGAGCAGGGCTGGAACATCGCGCGCATGGCTTCGCTGATGACCCAGATCCCGCACACTGCGGCCGGCCAGACTGTCAGCCGCCTGTGCGGTTCGTCGATGAGCGCGCTGCACACGGCCGCCCAGGCGATCATGACCGGCAACGGCGATGTGTTCGTGGTCGGCGGTGTCGAGCACATGGGCCACGTGAGCATGATGCACGGCGTGGACCCCAACCCGCACATGTCGCTGTATGCGGCCAAGGCCTCGGGCATGATGGGCCTGACCGCCGAGATGCTGGGCAAGATGCATGGCATCAGCCGTGAGCAGCAGGACGCCTTCGGTCTGCGTTCGCACCAGCTCGCCCACAAGGCGACGGTCGAAGGCAAGTTCAAGGACGAAATCATCCCGATGCAGGGTTATGACGAGAACGGCTTCCTCAAGGTCTTCGACTACGACGAAACCATTCGCCCGGACACCACCCTGGAAAGCCTGGCGGCGTTGAAGCCGGCGTTCAACCCCAAGGGCGGCACCGTGACAGCGGGTACCTCCTCGCAGATCACCGACGGCGCCTCGTGCATGATCGTGATGTCGGCCCAGCGTGCCCAGGACCTGGGCATCCAGCCGCTGGCGGTGATCCGCTCGATGGCGGTGGCCGGCGTGGACCCTGCGATCATGGGCTACGGCCCGGTGCCGGCGACCCAGAAAGCCCTCAAGCGTGCGGGCCTGAGCATTGCCGATATCGACTTCTTCGAGCTCAACGAAGCCTTCGCTGCACAGGCCCTGCCGGTGCTCAAGGATCTGAAAGTGCTCGACAAGATGGATGAGAAGGTTAACCTGCACGGCGGCGCAATCGCCCTGGGTCACCCTTTCGGTTGCTCCGGTGCGCGGATTTCCGGCACTCTGCTCAATGTCATGAAGCAGAATGGCGGTACCCTGGGTGTTTCGACCATGTGCGTCGGCCTTGGTCAGGGGATCACCACCGTCTTCGAACGCATCTAAGCGTTTCGTTGTCGGAAGCCGGGGCCTTGTGCCCCGGTTTTTTGCTTTTTGCAGATTTTTTTTCAAGAGGGTTGGCAGCATGCAGATACAACCAGGCGTATACCGGCATTACAAAGGGCCTGAGTATCGTGTATTCGGTGCCGCGCGCCATTCCGAGACCGAGGAGTGGGTGGTGTTCTACCAGGCCCTGTACGGCGATTTCGGCCTGTGGGTACGCCCGCTTTCGATGTTCACCGAGTCGGTCGAGGTTGACGGCGAGCACGTGCCGCGCTTTGCTTTGGTCGAGGCCGAACCCGAGCGGTTTTCGCGTGCCGATGCGCAAGTGGGCTAACCTTCGGCGCTTGACCTCACTCTGTTGCCACTATATATAGCGGTGCCACGTCAGGTACCTGCCGTGTTTTTATTTTCGTTATTCAGGAATTTTCCGATCCATGGGCAAATCGCTGGTCATTGTGGAATCCCCGGCTAAGGCCAAGACCATCAACAAGTACCTGGGCAACCAGTACGTGGTGAAGTCGAGTATCGGCCATATCCGAGACCTGCCCACCAGCGGTTCCGCCAGCAAGGAGCCTGCTGCCAAGCGCGGCAAGGCTGCTGCCGGCGAGGCACCCGCGCTGTCGCCGAAAGAAAAGGCGCGCAAGCAACTGGTGGCGCGCATGGGCGTCGACCCGGACCACGGCTGGAAGGCCAAGTACGAGATCCTTCCGGGCAAGGAAAAGGTCATCGAGGAGTTGCGCCGCCTGGCCAAGGATGCCGACACCATCTATCTCGCAACCGACTTGGATCGCGAGGGGGAAGCCATTGCCTGGCACCTGCGCGAAGCCATCGGTGGGGATGACAGCCGCTACAAGCGCGTGGTGTTCAACGAAATCACCAAGAAGGCCATCCAGGAGGCCTTCTCCCAGCCGGGCGAGCTGGACATCGACCGTGTCAATGCACAGCAGGCGCGTCGCTTCCTCGATCGCGTGGTGGGCTACATGGTCTCGCCACTGCTGTGGCAGAAGATCGCCCGTGGCCTGTCGGCCGGCCGGGTGCAGTCGGTGGCCGTGAAGCTGGTGGTGGAGCGTGAGCGCGAGATTCGCGCATTCATCCCCGAAGAGTACTGGGAAGTGCACGCCGACCTGGGTACTGCCAAGGACGCCAAGGTGCGCTTCGAGGTGGCTCGCCAGAACGGCGAGGCCTTCAAGCCGCTCAACGAAGCCCAGGCCATGGCCGCGCTGGAGAAGCTCAAGGCTTCCAGCTACACCATTGCCAAGCGTGAAGACCGCCCGACCAGCAGCAAGCCCTCGGCGCCGTTCATCACCTCGACCCTGCAGCAGGCGGCGAGCAATCGCCTCGGCTTCGGTGTGAAGAAGACCATGATGATGGCCCAGCGCCTGTACGAAGCCGGCTACATCACCTACATGCGTACCGACTCGACCAACCTTTCGGTCGATGCGGTGGAAATGGCGCGCAGCTACATCGAAAGCGAGTTCGGCAAGAAGTACCTGCCAGAAGCGCCGATCGTCTACGGCAGCAAGGAAGGCGCACAGGAAGCGCACGAAGCGATCCGACCTTCGGACGTGGCCACGCACCCGACCAAGCTCAGCGGCATGGAACGTGATGCCGAGCGCCTGTACGAGCTGATCTGGCGCCAGTTCCTGGCCTGCCAGATGCCGCCGGCGCAGTACCTGTCGACCACCGTCAGCGTCACGGCGGGCGAGTTCGAGTTGCGTGCCAAGGGCCGTATCCTCAAGTTCGACGGTTACACCCGTGTGTTGCCGCAGCAGAGCAAGCCGGGCGATGACGATGTACTGCCGGAAATGAACCAGGGCGAAGTGCTCAAGCTCATCAAGCTCGATCCGAGCCAGCACTTCACCAAGCCGCCGGCACGTTTCTCGGAAGCGAGCCTGGTCAAGGAAATGGAAAAACGCGGTATCGGTCGTCCATCCACCTACGCGGCGATCATCTCCACCATCCAGGACCGTGGCTATGTGACCCTGCACAACCGCCGCTTCTACTCCGAGAAGATGGGCGACATCGTGACCGAGCGTCTGTCCGAGAGCTTTTCCAACCTGATGGACTACGGCTTCACCGCCGGCATGGAAGAGAACCTCGACGATGTGGCCCAGGGCGAGCGCGACTGGAAAAACGTGCTGGACGAGTTCTATGGCGACTTCAGCAAGAAGCTGCAACTGGCTGAAGATGCCGAAAAGGGCATGCGTGCCAACCAGCCGACCCCGACCAACATTGCCTGCAAGGAATGCGGCAGGCACATGATGATCCGCACAGCCTCCACGGGTGTGTTCCTCGGTTGCTCGGGCTACAGCCTGCCGCCCAAAGAGCGTTGCAAGGCCACCGTGAACCTGGTGCCAGGTGACGAGATTGCCGCCGACGACGAGGGCGAGTCCGAGTCGCGCGTGCTGTTGGGCAAGCACCGCTGCCCGATCTGCGCCACGGCGATGGACGCCTACCTGCTCGACGAGAAACACAAGCTGCACATCTGCGGCAACAACCCCGATTGCACGGGCTACGAGATCGAGGAAGGCAGCTACCGCATCAAGGGCTACGAGGGCCCGAGCCTTGAGTGTGACAAGTGCGGCAGCGAGATGCAGCTCAAAACCGGTCGTTTCGGCAAGTTCTTCGGCTGTACCAACCCGGAGTGCAAGAACACCCGCAAGCTACTCAAGAGCGGCGAGGCGGCGCCGCCGAAGATGGACGCGGTGAAGATGCCCGAGCTCAAGTGCGAGAAGGTCAACGACACCTATGTGTTGCGTGACGGGGCTTCGGGCCTGTTCCTGGCCGCCAGCCAGTTCCCGAAGAACCGCGAGACCCGCGCCCCCCTGGTGATGGAGATCGTGCCGCACAAGGACGAGATCGATCCGAAGTATCACTTCCTCTGTGAAGCGCCGAAGAAGGACCCGGACGGTCGCCCTACGGTGATCCGCTACAGCCGCAAGACCAAGGAGCAGTATGTGCAGACCGAGGTCGACGGCAAGCCGACCGGCTGGCGAGCGTTCTATGACGGCAAGGCGTGGAAGGTGGAAGACAAGCGCTAAGCGATAGAATCGGCTACAAGAGGCTGCATCTGGTGATCCTGGACGCAGCCTTTTTTTTAGTCATGTCAGCGAACGGTTGTGATGTTTGATCGGGACGTTTCTCCGCCAGGGCTGTACACCATCGAGCAGAGGCAAGCAGATGAGTCAGGAAATGTTGGAAGCAGGGCCGCAGTCGGCCAGAATCCTGTCGGTGTTCGATTTCGATGGCACGCTGACCCGCCGTGACAGCTTTGTACCTTTTTTGAGGTTCGCTTTCGGCAACGGCTTTTTTGCTCGCCGCATGCTGCGGATGATCTGGCCAAGCCTGCGCTATCTGGGGCGGCGGATCAGCCGCGATGAACTCAAGGCCCAGTTGATCCAGACGTTTCTTGCGGGTGTGAAAGAGCAATGGGTCGCGCAGAAGGCGGTGGCGTTCAAGTCGCAGGCGTGGGCCCGGCTCATGCGCCCGCAGGGCGTGATTTCGGTGAAACAGGAACTGGCCTCTGGTGCCGAGGTGACGATCTGTTCGGCATCGCCGGCGCTGGTGCTCAAGCCCTTTGCCGAACAGTTGGGCATCAAGCTGATCGGCACCGAGCTGGAGGTGATCGATGGCGTGCTGACCGGCAGGATCAGTGGCGACAACTGCCGCTGCGAAGCCAAGGTTCTGCGCCTGGAGGCGGTTTACGGGGTGCTGACGCAGTACCGCATGCGCGCCTGGGGCGACACGCGGGGCGACCATGAGCTGCTGGCCGCGGCTCAGGACGCACACTGGCGGCACTTTCATCCCGCGTGGCAGCGTGGCCGCCTGCGCATCGAAAAGATCTACGGCCCGGTCACCCCGGCCACGCCGAAAGACTCGGCTGCAACCACGGTTGGCGGTTTGCCGCGCAACGATGACCGCAAGGGCGGTTGAGCCTCACGCCTGCGGTGATTCAGCTTGCGTGCCTGCGATCCATCACAGAAACTGAGCCCCCGCCTCACACTCCCTCGGAGCGCGCCTCGATGGCCCAGGAACTCTATACCCGTACCAACCAGAAGATCTATTTCGCCGGTCTGGCCCTGGAGGCACTGGGCAAGGCGCAGGACAGTCGCGCCATGAACGCCCAGGCGCAGACCCAGGCCGAGAGGGAGTCTGCGCTGTTTCACCTGTATGGTGCGCTGTTGGGGCTGTGTCATGAGATCGGTGGCTATTATCGCTTGCCCCAGGCCGGCGCGCTGCGTGCCGAGCAACTGCTGAGCCGTGAAGTACTGGCGACCATTGCCATTCCCGAGCTGGCTGAACTGGTCGAACTCGCCGAGCAGCCTGAAACCTGGCTGGCGCAACTGCTCAGGGCTTATGCCGATTTGTTCCGACCACCTGTCGCGACCAAGGCGCCCAAAGGTGATGTGACCCAACCGTTGATTCAGGCCGTGAGCCTGGATGAACCCGAGGCGCCAGCGCTGTCGCGCGAAGAACTGGAGAGCTGGCGGCAGAATCTCAAACGCCTCGTGGTGCGTTTTCGCGAAGGTCTGAGTGAGTGCTGATCCTGCCAGTGGCTGGTACAATGCCGGCCTTTCCTGGAGAACAGTCTTTTATGCCCACGTCCTTTCTAGAAATTGTAGAGTTGCCTGACGGTCGCATCGAGTTGCGCCGCGCCGAGGACGAGGGGTCGTTGGTAACCCTGGATTTTTCGGAAGATGCCAAGGCGTTCCTGCAGGGCCAACACGTCGAGGTGGCCAAGGCCATGCTCAGCGTTGGTGTGCAGATGGCCGGCAAGTTGGTTGAAGGCGAGATCGAACAGGAACATGCAGGCCCACGGGTTCTGCACTGACCGTCAGTATCCGGCTTCCTCGTCCTGAGGAAGCCTGCTGCATACCCTTCGAGCGTTCAGCGAGTATCAGCCCAGGCGGATATTCAGGCTTTGTGCGTCACCCGCACGGGCAGCATTGGTCAGTTGCAGGCGGGCGCCGTTGCTGACCGGATTGAACCAGGTGACCACCGTATGGCTGCGCCCCAGGCGCAGGGCATCACAGGCCAGTTGCAGCGCACTCTGGTTGCCGCGAGGCTGCAGCAGCAGTATGCGTTCGCGGTTGAGCCCTGCGTCCCTCAGCCAGGCCTGGGTGAGGCTACCGGGTGGGGCGATCAGGGTAAGCCAGCGGGCGTCATGCTCTTCACTCAGTTCGCTCAGGTCGCGTAGCACCGGTGCCAGCAGGCTTTGGCAGTGCTCCAGCGCGCCACGCAAGGACAGCTCGCTGAATGCCTGCGGCTTGTTGCTTTGCCGGGCGGGCTGCCTGGTTTTGACCCGCGGCAGTACCGGCTGGGCCAGGAATGCTTCGAACAAGGGCAACTGTGCTTGCTGTGGTACGTGGGGGAACTGCATGACGCCTCCTTATTAGCGGCGGATAACGCCGACGCTCAAGCCCTCGATGACCAGGTCCTGCTCTTTCAGGTTGACTTCGATAGGGGCGAATTCGGGGTTCTCGGCGATCAGCCAGACCTTGTTGCCTTCCCGTTTGAAGCGCTTGACCGTCACTTCGTCACCCAGGCGGGCTACGACGATCTGACCATTGCGCGCTTCGCGGCAGGTGTGTACGGCCAGCAGGTCGCCGTCGACGATACCGACGTCCTTCATGCTCATGCCGTGCACGCGCAGCAGGTAGTCGGCGCGGGGGTGGAAGAAGGCCGGGTTGATGGCGCAGGATTCCTCGATGTGCTGCTGGGCGAGGATAGGGGCACCCGCAGCCACGCGGCCAATGATGGGCAGGGCGTTTTCATCGGGCTTGCTCTCGAGCCCCGGAATGCGGATGCCGCGCGAGGCGCCAGGGGTCATCTCGATTGCACCCTTGCGGGCCAGTGCCTTCAGATGCTCTTCGGCGGCGTTGGGGGATTTGAACCCCAGTTCCTGGGCGATTTCCGCGCGGGTGGGCGGGAAGCCGTTGTCTTCGAGGCAGCGCTTGATGAAAGCCAGAATCTCAGCTTGGCGTGGCGTCAGTTTTAGCATGTCGATCGCTCTGTCTTTTTATACAGTGACTGGGATTATATACAGTGATAGCGGCAAGCTACAAGCGGCAAGCTCCAAGCATGCCCGCAGCTGCCTGCCGCTTCCGGCTTGTGGCTTGTCGCTGCCTTCAATACCATGACCGGCCGGGCACAAAACGCCCGTGCGTACTTGACAGAACCCTGCCTTGAAACGTATGTTTCAAACAAGTGTTTGTCTCGCGGAGTAGTCATGGCCCAGTCGGAAACCGTTGAACGCATTCTCGATGCTGCCGAGCAGTTGTTCGCGGAAAAAGGTTTTGCCGAAACCTCATTGCGGCTGATCACCAGCAAGGCCGGCGTCAACCTGGCGGCGGTGAACTACCATTTCGGTTCGAAGAAGGCGCTGATCCAGGCGGTCTTCTCGCGTTTTCTAGGGCCGTTCTGCCAGAGCCTGGAGCGTGAGCTCGAGCGGCGCCAGGCGCGCCCCGAGCACAAGCCCAGCCTTGAAGAACTGCTGGAGATGCTGGTCGAGCAGGCGCTGGTGGTGCAGCCGCGCAGCGGCAATGACCTGTCGATCTTCATGCGCCTGCTGGGCCTGGCCTTCAGCCAGAGCCAGGGCCACCTGCGTCGTTACCTCGAAGACATGTACGGCAAGGTGTTCCGCCGCTACATGCTGCTGGTCAACGAGGCCGCGCCACAGATTCCTCCCCTTGAACTGTTCTGGCGCGTGCATTTCATGCTCGGCGCTGCAGCGTTCAGCATGTCGGGCATCAAGGCCCTGCGCGCCATTGCCGAGACCGATTTCGGGGTCAATACCTCGATCGAGCAGGTCATGCGCCTGATGGTGCCGTTCCTGGCCGCCGGCATGCGTGCCGACAGTGGGGTCACGGACGAGGCGATGGCGGCGGCGCAGTTGCGTCCGCGCAGCAAGACCAGCCACGCCCCGGTACCGGCAAAGGCCTGATTCCCCGGCTGGGCGGCACAGCCGGCTTCGGCTAAGCTAGCGCCCATGCCTAATCTCGATTTGCTGCACATTTCCATCGCCGACCAGTGCCTTTATGGGTTCGCCCAGGGGCGACTGGCGGTGCGTCTTGCGGTGTCCACCGCACTCAATGGCCCGGGCGAGCACAACGGCTCCGGTTGTACACCGCGCGGGCTGCATCAGGTGCGTGCGAAGATTGGCGCGGGCTTGCCTCAGGGCGCGGTGCTGCGCGGGCGTCGCTGGACCGGCGAGGTCTGGACGCCCGACCTGCACGCGCAGTTCCCTGGGCGCGACTGGATTCTCTCGCGCATTCTCTGGCTCAGCGGTCGCGAGCCGGGGCGCAACCGCCTCGGGCCCGTGGATACGTTCCGCCGCTATATCTACCTGCACGGCACGCCCGACAGCGAACCCATGGGTGTGCCGTTGTCCCACGGCTGCATACGCCTGCGCAACGCCGACCTGGTAGCGCTGTTCGACCGGGTGCCTGTGCATTGCCCGGTACAGATCGAAGAAGCCGCCTGCCCCCAGTGGGCGAGCGCGCCCCTCAACTGAAGGATCATTTATGAGTACCCGCCTGCAAGGCTCCCTGATGGTCGACGTGGCCGGCACCTGGCTGACTGCCGAAGACCGCCACCTGCTGCGTCAGCCCGAAGTGGCCGGCCTGATCATCTTTGCCCGCAACATCGAATGCCCGCGCCAGGTGCGCGAACTGAGTGCGTCTATCCGTGCCGTGCGCCCGGACCTGATCCTGGCCGTGGACCAGGAGGGTGGTCGCGTACAGCGCCTGCGCCAGGGCTTCGTGCGCTTGCCCGCGATGCGTGCGATTGCAGACAACCCCAATGCCGAGCGCCTGGCCGAACACTGCGGCTGGCTGATGGCAACCGAAGTGCTGGCGGTAGGGCTCGACTTGAGCTTTGCTCCGGTGCTGGACCTTGACCACCAGCGCAGCGCGGTGGTTGGCAGTCGCGCCTTCGAGGGTGACCCGCAGCGCGCCACCTTGCTTGCCGGTGCCTTCATTCGCGGCATGAACGCGGCGGGCATGGCGGCCTGCGGCAAGCACTTCCCGGGGCATGGCTGGGCCGAGGCGGATTCGCATGTGGCGATACCCACCGACGAGCGCAGCCTGGAGCAGATCCGCGCAGCCGACCTGGTGCCGTTCACGCGCCTGAGCGGGCAGTTGGCGGCGGTGATGCCGGCGCACGTGATCTATCCACAGGTCGATAACCAGCCGGCCGGCTTCTCGCGGCGCTGGCTGCAGGAGATTCTGCGTGGCGAGCTGGGCTTTGATGGGGTGATCTTCAGCGATGACCTGTCGATGGCCGGTGCGCATGTGGTGGGGGACGCCGCCAGCCGTATCGAGGCGGCGCTGAGTGCCGGTTGCGACATGGGCCTGGTGTGCAATGATCGGGCGGCTGCCGAGCTTGCGTTGTCCGCGGCGCAGCGGTTGAGGGTGAGGCCGTCGCCGCGGATCGCGCAGATGCGCGGGCAGGGTTTTGCGCGTACCGATTACCGCCAGCAGCCCCGCTGGCTGGAGGCGCTTGGCGCGCTGAAAGATGCACAACTGATCGACTGAGGTCCTGCGCCGGCAAGGCTGGCTCCTGCAGGTGCTGCGATACCTGTAGGAGCCGGCCTTGCCGGCGAAAGGCTCAACTAATTTTCGCGGCCTGCCGCTTCCCGGGCAACGGCGCAAACAGCGCATCAATGTCTTCATCCGCCAGCTTCCAGTCCCCCGCCTGACGCCCCTCCAGCAAGCCTGCAGCCAGCGCTGCCTTCTCCTGTTGCAACTTCTGGATCTTCTCTTCCACCGTGCCCCGTGTAATCAGCTTGTAGACGAACACCGGCTTGTCCTGGCCGATGCGGTAGGCGCGGTCGGTGGCCTGGTTTTCGGTGGCCGGGTTCCACCACGGGTCATAGTGGATCACCGTGTCGGCCGCGGTGAGGTTGAGGCCGGTGCCGCCCGCTTTGAGGCTGATCAGAAACAGTGGCGTCTGCAGGCTCTGGAACTGCTGCACCGGGGTGCGCCGGTCGCGGGTTTCACCGGTCAGCAGGCTGTAGCGGACGCCACGCTTGTGCAGCTCCTGCTCGATCAGTTCGAGCATCGAGGTGAACTGCGAGAACAGCAGGATGCGTCGCCCTTCGCTGAGCAGTTCGTCGAGCATCTGCATCAGGCTGCCCAGCTTGCCCTTGTCCGAATGGGTGGTTCTTGGCGCAATGCTTTTGACCAGGCGCAGATCGCAGCACACCTGACGCAGCTTGAGCAACGCATCCAGAATCACGATCTGGCTGCGTGCCGCGCCGTTGCGGGTGATTTCCTCGCGGACCTTCCTGTCCATCGCCACCCGCACCGTTTCGTAGGTGTCGCGCTGCGCGTCGCTCAGCTCCACCCAATGCACGATCTCGGTCTTGGCCGGCAGTTCGCGGGCCACCTGTTCCTTGGTGCGGCGCAGCAGGAATGGCTTGATGCGCGCGGCAAGATGCGCCATGCGCTCGACGTCGCCATGGCGTTCGACAGGGGTGCGGTAATCGCGGCTGAAGGCCTTGCTGTCGCCCAGCCAGCCGGGTAGCAGGAAGTGGAAGATCGACCACAGTTCGCCCAGGTTGTTTTCCATCGGTGTGCCGGTCAGGCACAGGCGCTGGTTGGCCTGGATCTCGCGCGCCGCTTCGGCGGCCTTGCTGTTGGCGTTCTTGATGTTCTGCGCTTCATCCAGAATCAGCAGGTGCCAGGGCTGCGCGGTGAAGTGAGCCAGGTCGCGGGGCAGCAGGGCGTAGGTGGTCAGTACCAGGTCGTACTGGTCAAGGTCGGCGAAGTGTCGGGTGCGGCCGGGGCCATGCAGGGCCAGCACGCGCAGCTGCGGGGTGAAGTGCTGCGCTTCGTCGAGCCAGTTGGGGATCAGGCTGGTCGGCATCACGGCCAGGGCAGGGCGCTGCAGGCGCCCCGCGTTCTTTTCGGTGAGCAGGTGCGCCAGGGTCTGCAGGGTCTTGCCCAGGCCCATGTCGTCGCCCAGGATCCCGCCGACCTCCAGTTCGCGCAGGGTCTGCAACCAGTTCAGGCCTTCGAGCTGGTAGGGTCGCAGCGTGGCGTTCAGGCCCTCGGGGGCGGCGATGTCGGTACGCCTGGACTCGCGCAGGCGGCGGGCAAAGTCGCGTACCCGGTCGCCGCCGCGCCAGGTCAGCGCCATGTCGTCGATGCTGCTCAGGCGCGCGGCATCCGGCGCTGCCAGGCGCAGCGAAGGCCCGCTGTCATTGCCCAGGTACAGCTCGCCCAGGGTGGCCATCAGCGGCTTGATGCGTGCGTAGGGCAAGGCCACGCGCAGCGCCGGGCTGTCATGGCGGGCGCGGTTCAGGTCGATCAGCAGGTGCTCGTCGTCGCTGCGCCGGGCCAGTTCGCTGGGGCGCAGCAGTTCGGGGTTGCTGCGCAGCAGGTGCAGCACGATCGGCAGCAGGCTGTGGCGCTGGCCGTTGACCACGATGCCCAGCTCCAGGTCGAACCATTCGCGCCCCGGCGCTTCCTCGACATCGGCGTACCAGTCGTCGATGTCATGCAGGTTGAAGGCGAAGTCGGGCCTCACTTCCACCTCCCAGCCGGCTGCACGCAGGGTATCGATGCCGGTGCGGGCGAACTGCAGCCAGGCCTGGTCGTCGGCCATCTGCAGCATTTCGCCGGCGCTGTCGGGCAATGCCTTGCTCTGGCGCGTGGCAACGCTGAAGCCCATTTTCTTCAAGGTCTGGCGCAGCGCCTTTTCGGCGTCTGGCTGACGCTGGATACGCTGGCGGACGTTGCCGTCGATACGGATGACTTCGCTGCTGCTCTTGTCGCTGGTGCGCTGCCCGTCATAGGTGAACGCCAGTGCCGCACGGTGTTGCAACTGGCGCTGCATCTTGCCGGTCTTGGGCATGTAGGCGGTGAATTCGTAGCTGCCCAGGGTGAGGTGCGCAACAGCCGGCACATTTTCGATGACCTGGTTCTGGTAGGTCGCCGTGGCTGGAGGCGGCGGAAAGTCGTTGGCCGTCAGCCGCTCCGTCAGGGTGTACAGCGCCGCTGCGCAATGCTTGCAGTTCTGGCGGACAGGGCAGCTGCAGGTGGCGATCAGGAGGGGGTGAACGTCGCCTTCGATCAGCAGGGTCTGACGGTAGAGGTTGCCGCCGGACCCGTGGCACAGGGTTGTCGCGCCCTTGTCGTCAACCGAAACGAGCCTGACGCGCTTGTTGTCTGCATAGTCAAGCCCTCGGGTGAGGGTCTTGGGGCCGAATTGTTCGCGCCAGAGCTTGCTCTTGAGCGCGCGCTGCAGTGTGGTCGACATGGCTCTACTGTTCCATCATCTCCGCTTCAGCAGGAGAGGTGGTGCGTGTGCCGGCGGCGATCACTTTGAACAGGACCGCCAGGTGCCCGCCATCGAGGAAGGTCAGTTCGTTGTTCTTCACCGTGCTGTTGACCTGCCTGAGCTGTTCGCTCTGGATCACGCTGCCATTGCCATCGAGCTGGTTGACCCAGAAGTTGGCCTGCACTTCGATGAAACGGCCCTGCCTGAGGCTGACATTGCCTTCGACCGGGAAGTGGCCGAACTGCTCCTGGCCCTCGCTGATGGCAACCCGCGACGGTTCGCTGCCTACCTGCTGCTGCCAGGCCTTGTGCAGCAGCACGGTGTAGTTGCTGTCGGCGGCCAGCTTTTCGGCCTGTGCGGTCAGCACCGGCTTGCGCACGTCGTAGTCGCTGGGGGCCTTGGCGCCCTGGCGCCAGTCTTCCGGGGCGAACTGGCTGGTGATCGCGGGCACCGCATTCTGGCGCAGCAGGAACATCTCGACCTGGTACTGGCTGTCGGCAAAGGCGGCCGGCGCAATCAGCGCCAGCAGCAGGGTCAAGCTACGAATTGCACGCATGGATCATCCTTCAAGCAGGTTTCGGGGCGAGTCGTTCGAACAGCGCCTCCACTGTAGTAAAGCGTTCATCGGCGCGTTCCATGGGCACCATGAACTTGAACATCGTCGCGCCTTCGAACTTGTAGCGCTTGGGCTGGCCCTGGATCAGCTTGATCAGCACCAGCGGGTCGACCGGGGTCTCGGCCTCGAATTCCACCCGTCCGCCTTGCGGGCCGGCGTCGACCTTCTTGATGCCCAGCTTCTCGGCCTGCAGCTTGAGCAGGGTCAGGCGCACCAGGTTCTTGGTCGGCTCGGGCAGCAGCCCGAAACGGTCGATCATCTCCACCTGCAGATCCTTCAGGCCATCTTCGTCCACCGCCGAGGCGATGCGCTTGTACAGGATCAGGCGCGCATGCACGTCGGGCAGGTAGTCCTCGGGGATCAGTGCCGGTACGCGCAGGTTGATCTCCGGGCCGCCGCCCAGGGGCTGGTCGAGGTTGGGCTGGGTGCCCTTGCGAATCGCCTTGACGGCGCGTTCGAGCATTTCCATGTAGAGGGTGAAGCCCACCGCCTGGATCTGCCCGCTCTGGCCTTCGCCCAGCAGTTCGCCGGCGCCGCGGATCTCCAGGTCGTTGGTGGCCAGCACGAAGCCTGCGCCCAGGTCCTGGGTATTGGCGATGGCCTCCAGGCGCTTTTCGGCGTCGGGGGTGATCTGCTGGCGTGGGGGCGTCAGCAGGTAGGCATAGGCCTGGTGGTGGCTGCGCCCCACGCGGCCGCGCAACTGGTGCAACTGGGCCAGGCCGAACTTGTCGGCACGCTCGATGATGATGGTGTTGGCGCTGGGCACGTCGATGCCAGTTTCGATGATGGTCGAGGCGATCAGCACGTTGAAGCGCTTGTGGTAGAAGTCGCTCATCACCTGTTCGAGTTCGCGTTCGCGCATCTGCCCGTGGCCGATACCGATGCGCGCCTCGGGTACCAGCTCGGCGAGGTCGGCGGCGCACTTCTCGATGCTCTTCACGTCGTTGTGCAGGTAGTACACCTGGCCGCCACGCAGCAGTTCGCGCAGCAGCGCCTCCTTGATGGTGCTCTTGTTCTGCTCCATCACGAAGGTGCGCACCGACAGCCGGCGTGCCGGCGGGGTGGCGATGATCGACAGATCGCGCATGCCCGCCACCGCCATGTTCAGCGTGCGCGGGATCGGCGTGGCGGTCAGGGTCAGGATGTCGACTTCGCTGCGCAGCGCCTTGAGCTGCTCTTTCTGGCGCACGCCGAACCGGTGTTCCTCGTCGATGATGACCAGGCCCAGGTCCTTGAACTTGACGTCGTCCTGCAGCAGCTTGTGGGTGCCGATGACGATGTCGATCTTGCCTTCGGCAAGGTCCGCCACGGCGGCACCGACTTCCTTGGCCGACTTGAAGCGGCTCATCACTTCGACTGTTACCGGCCAGTCGGCAAAGCGGTCGCGGAAGCTGTTGTAGTGCTGCTGGGCGAGCAGGGTGGTGGGCACCAGGATCGCGACCTGGCGCCCGCCGTGCACGGCGATGAAGGCGGCACGCATGGCCACTTCGGTCTTGCCGAAGCCGACATCGCCGCACACCAGGCGGTCCATCGGCTTGGCGGCGAGCATGTCCTCGCGTACCGCTTCGATGGCCGACTGCTGGTCCGGGGTTTCCTCGAACGGGAAGCCGGCACTGAAGGTGGCGTAGTCTACCGACGGGTCGGCAAACGCATAGCCCTTGCGCGCGGCGCGCCGGGCATAGATGTCGAGCAGCTCGGCAGCCACGTCGCGCACTTGTTCGGCTGCCTTGCGCTTGGCCTTCTGCCAGGTCTCGGAGCCCAGACGGTGCAGCGGTGCCAGCGCATCGTCGCTGCCGGTGTAGCGCGCGATCAGGTGCAGGTTGGCCACCGGCACGTACAGCTTGGCGCCTTCGGCGTATTCAAGGGTGAGAAACTCGGCGGCCTGGCCGTCGATCTCCAGTGTCGCCAGGCCCAGGTAGCGGCCCACGCCATGGTCGATATGCACCACCGGGGCGCCTTCGCGCAGCTCGGTAAGGTTCTTGATCACCGCGTCGTTGTTGACGTCGCTGCGCTTTTCGCGGCGCCGACGCTGCATCACGCGCTGGCCGAACAGCGGGCTCTCGGCAACCAGAGCCAGGGCCGGATCGTCCAGCAGCAGGCCGTCGTCCAGTGGTGCGATGGTGATTGCCAGGCGCTGCTTGCTGGCGACGAACTCGTGCCAGCCATCGACGGTTTGCGGGCGCAGTTTCAGGCGTTCGAGCAGTTCCAGCAGCACTTCGCGGCGCCCGGCCGATTCGGCGGTGAACAGCACGCGGCCGGGGAATTGCTCGAGAAACCCCGACAGCGCCGCCAGGGGCTGGTTGGCCTTGGCTTCGATGGCGAGGTTGGGCAGCGTCTGCGCGGCAAAGCGCTCGCGGCCGGGGCCGGCGTCGATGTCGTCCTGGCTGACCACCACCCGTGGCCAGCCCTTGAGCCGGGCGAAGCAGTCTTCCACCGGCATGAACAGCTCGGCAGGCGGCAGCAGAGGGCGGTTAGGGTCGATGCGCCGCTCTTCATAGCGGTTGCGTACATCGCTCCAGAAGTGCTCGGCGGCCTGTTCCACACCGGGCAGTGAGAACACCTGGGTGTTTTCCGGCAGGTAGTCGAACAGGGTCGAGGTTTCTTCGAAAAACAGCGGCAGGTAGTACTCGATGCCGGCCGGCACGATACCGCTGCTCAGGTCCTGGAAGATCGGGCTGCGGCGAAAATCCACGTCGAAGCGCTCGCGAAAGCGCGCTTTGAAGCGGGTGACTTCGTCTTTTTGCAGCGGGAACTCGCGGGCCGGCAGCAGGCGTACCGAGTCGACCTTGTCGATCGAGCGCTGGCTCTCCGGGTCGAAGGTGCGCAGGGTCTCGATCTCGTCATCGAACAGGTCGATGCGGTACGGCAGCTTGCTGCCCATCGGGAACAGGTCGATCAGGGCACCGCGCACGGCGAACTCGCCATGCTCGTACACGGTGTCGACGCAGCGGTAGCCGCTGGCCTCCAGGCGCGTGCGCATCTGTTCCACATCCAGCTTCTGGCCGATGTCCAGCACCAGGCTGCTGCCCAGCAGAAAGCGCGTGGGCGCCAGGCGGTGCAGTGCGGTGGTGATCGGCACCACGAGGATGCCGTGGTCCAGCTCCGGCAACCGGTACAGGCTGGCGATCCGCTGCGAAATGATGTCCTGGTGCGGCGAGAACAGGTCGTAGGGCAGGGTTTCCCAGTCGGGGAACGGCAGCACGGCCAGTTCCGGGGCGAAGAAACGCAGCTCCTGCTCCAGCCGGTCGGCGCTCTGGCTGTCGGCGGTCAGCAGCAGGGTGAAGCGCTTCGCGGCGCTGGCGGCCTCGGCGATGGCCAGGCTCAGGGCGGCACCGGGCAGGTTGCCCCAGGTGTGTTTGCCGGCACTGGCCGGCAGGTGAGGTAGACGCAGAACAGGCACGGGAGGTCGAGCTCCAAGCGTTGCGACAAAACGCCGATTGTACCGGGCGCGGGGCATTGCTGTCAGGTTTCAGCCGCCTGAATGTGGGGCCCGGATCATGCCGTGCGGCGCCGGCGACAGGCGCTCATTGCTCGAAGCGACGCGGGGCGTCATAATGTAGCCCCTTTTTTCTGTCCCTACATGTGGAAGGTTCCCGTGACTCAGAAGCCCGACCAGTGTCTTGGTGAGTGGATCGATCGTGAAGCGCTTGCAGAAGCGATGATCCCGCTTATCGGTCAGCTCTACCGCAATAACAATGTGGTGAGCTCGATCTATGGCCGTAGCCTGATCAACCGTTCGGTGATCGCGATCCTCAAAGCCCACCGCTTTGCCCGTCATCGCCAGACCGACGAAACCGAACTGTCTGTCCACGAGACATTCCCGCTGCTCAAGGCCATGAGCGAGCTCAAGCTGGGCGCCGCTTCGGTCGACCTGGGCAAGCTGGCCAACAAGTTCAAGCAAGAAGGCAACGGCCGCAGCGCCGAGCAGTTCGTGCGTGAAGAAATGGCCGACGTGGTTGGCCAGCAGAACGCCTCCGCACGCAAGGGCACCGACGTGGTCCTGTACGGCTTCGGTCGTATCGGCCGTCTGCTGGCGCGTATCCTGATCGAGAAGACCGGTGGTGGCGACGGCCTGCGCCTGCGTGCCATCGTGGTACGCAAGGGCGCCGAGAACGACCTGATCAAGCGTGCCAGCCTGCTGCGTCGTGACTCGGTGCACGGTCCGTTCGATGGCACCATCACCATCGACGAAGAAAACAACACCATCACCGCCAACGGCAACCTGATCCAGGTTATCTACGCGAAGAACCCGAGCGAAGTCGACTATACCCAGTACGGTATCGAGAACGCCCTGGTGGTCGACAACACCGGCGTCTGGCGCGATGCCGACGGCCTGGGCCAGCACCTGGCCTGCCCGGGTGCCGCACGCGTTATCCTCACCGCACCGGGCAAGGGCGCGCTGAAGAACATCGTGCACGGTATCAACCACGCCGACATCAGCCCTGACGACAAGATCATCTCGGCGGCTTCCTGCACCACCAACGCCATCGTGCCGGTGCTCAAGGCAGTCAACGACAAGTTCGGCATCGTCAACGGTCACGTCGAAACCGTTCACTCGTACACCAACGACCAGAACCTGATCGACAACTTCCACAAGGGCAGCCGCCGTGGTCGTTCCGCTGCGCTGAACATGGTCATCACCGAGACCGGCGCCGCCACTGCCGCCGCCAAGGCGCTGCCAGTGCTCAAGGGCAAGCTGACCGGTAACGCGATCCGCGTTCCGACGCCGAACGTCTCGATGGCGATCCTGAACCTGAACCTGGAAAAGGCCACCAGCCGCGACGAGATCAACGAGTACCTGCGCCAGATGGCCATGCACTCGGACCTGCACAAGCAGATCGACTTCGTCAGCTCGCAGGAAGTGGTTTCCAGCGACTTCGTCGGCTCGCGTCACGCCGGTGTGGTCGATGCCGAGGCCACCATCTGCAACGACAACCGCGTTGTACTGTACGTTTGGTACGACAACGAGTTCGGTTACAGCTGCCAGGTAGTGCGCGTGATGGAAGACATGGCCGGGGTCAACCCGCCAGCGTTCCCACGCTAAGCATTACGTTGCGTTGAAAGAACGGGAGCCTGCGGGTTCCCGTTTTTTTTGGCTTCAGAAAAGGAGGCGTCGTGTGAAAAAGGGATGGGCTGCGCTGCCTGCCCTGGTGGCATTGCTGGTCGGTTGCGAGCACAGGGATTCGATCGAGCGCATCAGTGGCCCGACCATGGGCAGCAGCTACACCGTGCAGTACGTGCGCAAGGCCGGCGGCCCGACGCCTGGGCAGGTGCAGCAGGAGGTCGAGGCGATCCTGCAGGGCATCGACCAGCGCTTCTCCACCTACCGCAGCGATTCACTGGTGGGGCAGTTCAACCAGTTGCCCGCCAACCGCTGCCAGGCGATGCCGGCCGACGTGCTGCAGCTTGTGCGGGTAGGTGAGCAGCTCTCGCGCCAGAGTGACGGTGCCTTCGATCTCACGGTGGAGCCGCTGCTCGACCTGTGGGGCTTCGGGCCCCAGGCGCGTGAAGAGAAGGTGCCCGATGCCCGGCGGCTGGCGCAGGTGCGCGAGCGGGTGGGGTATACCCACTTGCGTATCGAAGGCCAGCAACTGTGCAAGGACGCTGGCGTCGAGGTCGACTTCAACAGCATCGCCGCCGGGCATGCGGTCGACCTGATCGTGGCACGTATGCAAGCCCTGGGGGTCGAAAGCTTTCTGGTGGAGGCTACCGGTGAGCTCAAGGCAATGGGGCGCAAGCCCGATGGCAGTGCCTGGCGCATTGCACTCGAACTGCCGCGCGACGATCTGCAGATAGCCCAGCAGGTGTTGCCGCTGGAGGGGTACGGGGTGTCCACGTCGGGTGACTACCGCAATTATTTCGAGGAGAATGGCCAACGTTATTCGCATACCTTCGATGCGCGCCTGGGCACCCCGGTGGCCCATGCGTTGGCGGCGGTGACGGTGCTGGCGCCCACTGCGCTGATGGCTGACGGGTACTCGACCCTGTTGCTGATCCTGGGCCCGGAGCAGGGTTGGCGCTTCGCGCTCGAGCATCGGATTGCGGCAGTGTTCGTGAATCGGGTCGAGGGTGGGTTCGTTTCCCGGGCCACGCCAGCATTCAACAGCATTGCGGGGAAATGAAAGGCTTCGCCAGCAAGGCGGCCTACATGTAGTGCAGAGAAAAATAGCCTACGACGCGACCAAGGGTTAATGTGCGCGGCGTTCAAGCTTGATTAGACTGCACCCGAATTTTTGCATGGCGCCGATGGCGGCATGATGTAGCCCCGGAGGTCAATCTGGCGTCCGGGCCTGTTCTGAAGGAGTACGCATGGCTGTCTACAACTACGACGTAGTGGTGCTGGGTTCCGGCCCGGCAGGAGAAGGGGCGGCAATGAACGCCGCCAAAGCAGGACGCAAGGTAGCGATGGTCGATAGCCGTCGCCAGGTCGGCGGTAACTGCACCCATCTGGGCACCATCCCGTCCAAGGCCCTGCGTCACTCGGTGCGCCAGATCATGCAGTTCAACACCAACCCGATGTTCCGGGCCATCGGTGAGCCGCGCTGGTTCTCCTTCCCCGACGTGCTCAAAAGCGCCGAGAAGGTCATCTCCAAGCAGGTCGCCTCGCGCACTGGCTACTACGCCCGCAACCGCGTTGACGTGTTCTTCGGCACCGGCAGCTTCGCCGACGAGCAGACCATCGAAGTGGTCTGCGCCAACGGTGTGGTCGAGAAGCTGGTAGCCAAGCACATCATCATCGCCACCGGCTCGCGCCCGTATCGCCCGGCCGATATCGATTTCCATCACCCGCGCATCTACGATAGCGATACCATCCTGAGCCTGGGCCACACCCCGCGCAAACTGATCGTGTACGGCGCCGGCGTCATCGGCTGCGAGTACGCCTCGATCTTCAGCGGCCTGGGCGTGCTGGTGGAACTGGTGGACAACCGCGGCCAGCTGCTGAGCTTCCTGGACTCGGAAATCTCCCAGGCCCTGAGCTATCACTTCAGCAACAACAACATCACCGTGCGCCACAACGAAGAGTACGAGCGCGTCGAAGGCCTGGACAACGGTGTGATCCTGCACCTGAAGTCGGGCAAGAAGATCAAGGCCGACGCCTTGCTGTGGTGCAACGGGCGTACCGGCAACACCGACCGCCTGGGCCTGGAAAACATCGGCGTGAAGGTCAACAGCCGTGGCCAGATCGAAGTGGACGAGGCCTACCGCACCTGCGTGCCGAACATCTATGGTGCCGGTGACGTGATCGGCTGGCCAAGCCTGGCCAGTGCCGCCCACGACCAGGGCCGCTCGGCCGCCGGCAGCATCGTCGACAATGGCAGCTGGCGCTTCGTCAACGACGTGCCGACCGGCATCTACACCATTCCGGAGATCAGCTCGATCGGCAAGAACGAGCAGGAGCTGACCCAGGCCAAGGTGCCGTACGAAGTGGGCAAGGCGTTCTTCAAGGGCATGGCCCGGGCGCAGATCGCCGGCGAGCCGCAAGGCATGCTCAAGATCCTGTTCCACCGCGAGACGCTGCAGATTCTCGGCGTGCACTGCTTCGGCTACCAGGCCTCGGAGATCGTGCACATCGGTCAGGCGATCATGGGCCAGCCGGGCGAGCAGAACACGCTGAAGTACTTCGTCAACACCACCTTCAACTACCCGACCATGGCCGAAGCCTATCGGGTTGCCGCCTACGACGGTCTCAACCGGCTTTTTTGAGCGGCTCCGGCCGGTGGCCTGAGCCGGCCGGGGAGACCGATTTCAGCGATTCTCGAGGGTGGCGCTGGCCAAACCGGGAAAGTCTGTAATCAGGCTGTCTACGCCGAAGTCGGCGAGTCGGAGCATCAGCGCCGGCTCGTTGACTGTCCACACCGACACATGCAACCCCTGACGCTGGGCCTTGGCCAGGCGCTCGGGGGTGCAGTGCGTCCAGTTCAGCGCCAGCAGTTCGCAACCGTAGTTCTGCGCGACCTTCAACGGGTCGAGCCAGGTGTATTCCGCGACCAGCCCGCGGGACACGTCCGGGGTCAGCTCCAGGGCGGCGCCCAGCACCTCCCGCGAGCTTGAGGTGATGGTGACCTTGTCCAGCAGGCCGAAGCGCTGGGCCATTTCGCGAATCGCCAGCACCGTGGTGGCAGCGCGGGTGCGCGAGGCACTCTTGACCTCCAGCTGCCAGTGGTCGAAATCACATTTCTCGAACAGCTCTTCCAGGCGTGGAATCGGGCAGGGGTTCACCCAGCCCGGGCCGCCCTTGCGCGCATCGTAGGTCACCAGGTCGGCGGCGCTGTGCTCCACCACCTTGCCGCCACGGCCGGTGGTGCGCTTGAGGCTGGGGTCATGAATGACCATCAGCTCGTTGTCGGAGGACAGGTGCAGGTCCAGCTCGCAACGGCGAACGCCGTGGCTCAGGCATTGCTGGAAACTGGTCAGGGTATTCTCGGGGGCTTCGCCCTTGGCGCCGCGGTGGCCGTAAATCAGGGTCACGTTCGTTCCTTCAAGCAAGACGGAAAATCAGGAGGCAGGCGGGGTGTTCTGTTCCAGTGCCTGGCGGCGTTGCAGTGCCTGTTTCTGCAGGATATAGCGCGCCAGCAACTGGCGTTGGGCGTCGGTCATCTCGACGAATTCGGCGCCGATGTCGAACAGGCCATCAGCGGCCTTGTCGCAGTGGGTCACCTTGGCCCGCAGCAGCAGGCCCAGAGCCTGGGGCATCAGCACCATCTTCACCGAGACGCGGCTGCCGGCGGTGATGGCCTGGGCCTGGTGCACCTCGACGCCACCTTCGGAGAGAGTCACCGGGCGCGCCTCGCCGATCTGCCCCAGCAGGGTTTGCGCAACCACGGCGCTGAGCAGGTCGATGCGTTTGTTCTGGGCCTTGAGAAAAGCTGCCAGGGTGCGGTCCTTGTCACTGAGCTGGCGCAGCAGGTGCTGGGACTCGAACTCGCTCAGGTGCAGTTCGCTGAGCAGGTTGAAGAGTGGTGAAGCATCTTGCAACAACTCGCCGCCCAAGGCCTCGGCGGCGCTCAGAGGGGTAATTTCCAGTGCGATCCTGTCCTCGATACGGTAGTATTCGCGGCGATCTTCTTCATCTAATGTCGACATGGCGAACCCATGGTAGCGGCGGTGGTCTGAGTGTAAAGCTGCTATTCAAGCCCCGCCACAAGGACGTTCCTCTTTCCTCCGAACAAGCCCCGACATGTTCAGACCTCTTTTCGTATTTATCGGTACGCGTTACACCCGTGCCAAACGTCGCAATCACTTCGTCTCGTTCATTTCGCTGACCTCGATGATCGGCCTCGCCCTGGGCGTGGTGGTGATGATCGTGGTGCTGTCGGTGATGAATGGCTTCGATCATGAAATGCGTACCCGCGTATTGGGCATGGTGCCCCATGCCACCCTCGAGACCGGACAGCCGATCAGCGACTGGCCAGCCCTTGCCGATACAGTAAAGCAGAACCCGGCGGTGCTGGCGGTGGCGCCGTTCACCCAGATGCAGGGCCTGCTGACCCATGACGGCAAGGTACAGAAGGTGCTGCTCAACGGTATTGACCCGGCGCAAGAGCGCAAGGTGTCGATCATCGACGACTTCGTGCGCGAGGGTAAGCTCGACGCGCTGGCGCCGGGCAGCTTCGGCATCATGATCGGCGACAAGGCCGCAGCCAAGCTGGGCGTGGGCATCGGCGACAAGCTGACCTTCGTCGCCCCCGAGGTTACCGTGACCCCGGCCGGCATGTTCCCGCGCATGAAGCGCTTCACCGTGGTCGGCATCTTCCACGTGGGCGCCGGCGAGATCGACGGCTACCTGGGCCTGACCAACCTGTCGGACCTGTCGCGCCTGCACCGCTGGAAGGCCGACCAGGTGCAGGGCCTGCGCCTGAAGTTCGACGACCTGTTCCAGGCACCCCGCGAAGCCTGGAACATCGCCCAGAAGCTGGGCGAGCACGAGTTCTACGCCCGTGACTGGACCCGCAGCCACGGCAACCTGTACCAGGCCATCCGCATGGAAAAAGCCATGATCGGCCTGCTGTTGCTGCTGATTGTCGCGGTGGCGGCGTTCAACATCATTTCCACCCTGGTGATGGTGGTCAATGACAAGAAGGGCGACATCGCCATCTTGCGCACGCTGGGCTCCACGCCGGGTCAGATCATGGCCATCTTCATGGTGCAGGGCACCGTGATCGGCGTGGTCGGCACCCTGATCGGCGCCGTGGTCGGCATCGCCGCCGCGCTCAACGTGAGTGCAGCGATTGCCGGCCTCGAGCGGTTGATGGGGCACAAGTTCCTCAACGCCGACGTGTACTTCATCGACTACCTGCCGTCCCAGGTCATGGCCGAAGACGTGTGGATGGTCTGCGGTGCGGCGCTGGTCCTGAGTTTCCTCGCCACCCTGTATCCGGCCTGGCGTGCGGCGCGCACCCAGCCTGCGGAGGCGCTACGTTATGAGTGAGTTGGGCATGAGTGATAAAGCAGTGCTGAGTTGCCGCAACCTGGGCAAATCCTACGAGGAAGGCCCGGAGTCGGTGCAAGTGTTGTCGGGCCTGCAGCTGGAGCTGCACCCGGGTGAGCGCGTGGCGATCGTCGGCAGTTCGGGGTCGGGCAAGAGTACCTTGCTCAACCTGCTGGGTGGCCTCGATACCCCGACCCAGGGCAGCGTATGGCTGGCCGGTGAAGAACTGTCGGCGCTGGGCGAGCGTGCACGTGGCCTGCTGCGCAACCGCGCACTGGGCTTCGTCTACCAGTTCCACCACCTGCTGCCGGAGTTCACCGCGCTGGAGAACGTGTGCATGCCGCTGCTGATCGGCCGCACGCCGATCCCCGAGGCGCGCGAACGTGCCGAGGCGCTGCTCACGCGTGTCGGCCTGGGCCATCGCCTGACGCACAAGCCATCCGAGCTGTCCGGCGGCGAGCGTCAGCGCGTGGCGATTGCCCGGGCGCTGGTCAACCGGCCCGGGCTGGTGATGCTCGACGAGCCTACCGGCAACCTCGACCACCACACCGCACAGGGCATCCAGGACCTGATGCAGGAGCTGAGCAGCTCCTCGCAGACCGCGTTCCTGGTGGTGACCCACGACCTCAACCTGGCGCGGCAGATGGACCGTGTGCTGCGCCTGGAAGACGGGCGTCTGGTTTCGATCTGACCTGGCAGTACAGGTGGCCCGCCGTGCATGGCGGGCCCCTTGTCTCTTTTCTTTACCTGGGTGCTTCAGTTCATGTTCAGACCCTTGTCAATTTTCATCGGTGCGCGTTACACCCGTGCCAAGCGCCGCAACCACTTCATCTCGTTCATCTCGATGACCTCGATGATCGGCCTGTCCCTGGGCGTGCTGGCGATGATCGTGGTGCTGTCGGTGATGAACGGCTTCCAGCGTGAAATGAGTGCGCGGATCCTGGGCATCGTGCCGCATGCCGCCGTGCTGGGCGCCCAGCCGCTGGACAACTGGCAGGCGGTGGCCGATGCCGCGTTGAAGAACCCCGAAGTGCTGGCCGCTGCGCCGCTGACCGAGATGGAAGGCATGCTCTCCTACAAGGGCGCGATGCAGCCGATCCAGATCAGCGGCATCGACCCTGCGCAGGAAGGCAAGGTCTCGATCGTGGCCGACCACATCGTTCAGGGCCGGCTCGACGACCTAAAGCCGGGCGAGTTCGGCGTGGTGGTAGGCGAGATGACGGCGCGTCGGTTTGGCCTCAGGGTCGGTGACAAGCTGACCCTGATCGTGCCCGAGGTGAGCACCGCGCCCGGCGGCATCACCCCGCGCATGCAGCGCCTCAACGTGGTCGGCGTGTTCAAGGTGGGCGCCGAGCTGGATGGCTCCATGGGCCTGATCCACATGGCCGATGCGGCGAGCATGCAGCGCTGGGCGCCGAACCAGGTGCAGGGCGTGCGGCTCAAGGTCAAGGACCTGTATGCCGCGCCGCAGGTGTCCAGGGCGATAGTGGGCGAACTGGGCGAGCAGTACCGTGCCGATGACTGGACCCACACCCAGGGCAGCCTGTTCAGTGCCATGAAGATGGAAAAGACCATGATCGGCCTGCTGCTGATGATGATCATTGCGGTGGCGGCGTTCAACATCATCGCCACCCTGATCATGGTGGTGAACGACAAGGGCGCGGACATCGCCATCCTGCGTACCATCGGCGCGACGCCGGCGCAGATAATGGGTACGTTCATGGTGCAGGGCAGCCTGATCGGTGTGGTGGGCACCTTGATCGGTGGTGTGCTCGGTGTGATCGCGGCGCTCAATGTGAGCCAGATCGTCGGCTGGCTGGAGCGGGTCAGCGGGCAGCATATCTTTACCTCGGACGTGTACTTCATCAGTACGCTGCCATCGGAACTGCAATGGGGCGATGTGGCGCTGATCTGCACGGCGGGGTTGGTGATGAGCTTTCTGGCCACCCTGTATCCGGCGTGGCGTGCTTCGCAGGTCGAGCCGGCGTACGCCTTGCGGTACGAGTGATGCCACCGCTCTTGTAGGAGCCGGCGTTGCCGGCGAAGCGGACACACTGCCTGGCCATGTTCAGGCATGCCGCATGCGCCGATTCGCCGGCAACGCCGGCTCCTACAGGGCTGCGTTGTGTTCCGGCAAGTCGATCAGGAACCGCGTCCACCCCTGCGCCGATTCGGCACTGATCACCCCACCGTGCGCCTGCACGATCGAACGGGTGATCGCCAGCCCCAGCCCCGCATGTTCGCTGCTGCCTTCCCGGCGTGCCGGGTCGGCCCGGTAGAACCGGTCGAACAGCCGCGGCAATAGCGCTGCATCGATCGGCGCCCCGCGATTGGCCACCACCAGGCGAACCCTGCCATCACCCTGCGCAATCTCGACCCGTATCTCGCCCTGTGCCGGGGTAAAGCGCAGCGCGTTGTCCAGCAGGTTGGACAGGGCCCGTCGCAGCATGTTGCGGTCTCCCGTCAGCTCGGCCAGCCCTTCGCGGCTCAGGCTGATCTGTGCATCCTCGGCCAATGGCGCGTAGTACTCGATCAAGGCATCGGCCTCCTGGTCCAGCGCCAGGGGCTCGCGATTGGGCATCAGCAGGCCGTGGTCGGCCTTGGCCAGGTACAGCATGTCGTTGACCAGTTGCGCCATCCATTGCAGTTCCTCGAGGTTGCCGTGCAATGCCTCGCGATACTCCTCCAGGCTGCGCGGGCGGGTGAGGGTGACCTGGGTGTGGGTCAGCAGGTTGGACAGCGGCGTGCGCAGCTCGTGGGCAATGTCGGCCGAGAAGGCCGACAGGCGCTGGAAGGCATCGTCCAGACGTTCGAGCATGGCATTCATGGTGCCGGCCAGTTGCGCCAGCTCTGGCGGCATCTGGGCCTGGGGCAGGCGTGTGGTCAGCGAGCGTGCCGAAACGCCGGCTGCCACCTCGCCCATCCGGCGCAGCGGACGCAAGCCACGGCGCACGGCCCAGGCACCGAGCAGCGCGGTGGCCAGCGCCGAAAGGCCCATCGTCAGCCAGATCAGGCGCTGCATGCGTTGCAGAAAGTGCTGGTGGTGGGTGATATCCAGAAACAGGGTGAGCCGGCTGCCGCCTTCAAGCACCACGCACAGGCTGCGAAAATCCATGCCCTCGCTGCGCAGGGTGCTCAGGCCCGGTGTGTCGGGTGCGTCAGGCAGGCCGGGGCGGCTGGCAAACCACTGCGCCCCGTCGCTGCCACGAATGCGCAGTGCAAGGTCGGCCTGGTGGCTCAGCTCGCCGCGCAGCAGCGGTAGCCGCGCTGCCAGGCTCGGGCGGTCGTGCACGCCAACGAGCGCCTGGCGCAGTACCGACAGGCGACTGTCGAGCAACTGCTGATCGAGCTCGATGAAGTGCGCCTCGCTGGCCCGGCTGAACAGGAGCCCCGCCGTCAGTGACACCGCCGCCGTGCAGGCGGCGAACAACAGCGCCAGGCGTGCGCCCAGGGACAATCTGCGCATCACGCCGGGCGCTCCTCGAGCACGTAGCCCATGCCGCGCACGGTGTGGATCAGCTTGTTGTCGTGGCCATCGTCGACCTTCAGGCGCAGGCGCCGGATCGCCACTTCGATCACGTTGGTGTCGCTGTCGAAGTTCATGTCCCACACCTGCGAGGCGATCAGCGATTTGGGCAGCACCTCGCCCTGGCGGCGCAGCAGCAGTTCGAGCAGGGCGAACTCCTTGGCGGTGAGGTCGATGCGTGCCCCGGCACGCTCCACCCGGCGGCGAATCAGGTCCAGGCGCAGGTCGGCCAGGTTCAGGGTGGTTTCCTGGGGCGGGCTGGCGCCGCGGCGCAGCAGGGTGCGGACCCGCGCCAGCAGTTCGGAGAACGCAAAGGGTTTGATCAGGTAGTCGTCGGCGCCCAGTTCCAGGCCATGCACGCGGTCTTCTACCGCATCGCGGGCCGTGAGGAACAGCACCGGGGTGTCGAAGCCGGCCTCGCGCACGGCTTGCAGAATCTGCCAGCCGTCACGCCCAGGGAGCATCACGTCGAGAATCAGCAGGTCGTAGTCGCCGCTCAGGGCCAGGTGCTGACCGGTATCGCCGTCGGTGGCCAGTTCGGTGCTGAAGCCGGCTTCGTTGAGGCCCTGGCGCAGGTAGAGGCCGGTCTTGGGCTGGTCTTCGACGATCAACAGTTTCATGGGCTTCTCGGCAGCGTTGGGGGCTGGGTTTATACCCTGTGGCAGGGTGCGCGGGGCAAAGCTGACAAAGTTGTAATGTTTTCGTCAGGTGGTTGCCAGCGGCAGTTTTCTACAGTGCGGGGCATGAGCTTGCACATGATAGAGGATGCACGATGAAACGCTTGATGATCGCGAGCGCCCTGGCGCTGTGGAGCCTGCCGCTGCTGGCGGCACCCGGGCACGAGTACGCCTTCGGCAAGCCGGCTGCGGCGGCGCAGGCCACGCGCACGGTGGAGGTCGTGATGGGCGACATGTACTTCGAGCCGCGCGCGCTGCAGGTCAAGGCCGGCGAAACGGTGCGTTTCGTGCTGGTGAACAACGGCCAGGTGCCCCACGAGTTCAACCTGGGGGATGCGGCCATGCACGCCCGGCACCAGCAGGAGATGCTCGCCATGCAGGGGCAGATGGATCATTCGGCAATGGGACATGGCGGCATGAATCATGGCGGTGATGATCATGGTGCGATGGGTAGCGGCGGCATGCAGCATGACGACCCGAACATGGTGATGGTGGCGCCGGGCAAGCGCGCCGAACTGACCTGGACCTTCAGCCAGAGCACGCCGATCGAGTTCGCCTGCAACGTGCCGGGGCATTACCAGGCCGGCATGGTGGGCAAGCTGACTATCGCCAAATGACCAATGCAGCGCGCAAACCCGATAAACTAGACCAATTTCGTCCTTCAGGTTTGAGCCATGCATCCCGCCGCCGAACATTCGCCACTGGGCAAGTCCAGTGAATACATCAGCACCTACACGCCGTCGCTGCTGTTCGCCATCCCGCGTGCAGCCAAATGGGCCGAGCTTGGGGTCACCGCGCAAACGTTGCCGTGGTCGGGTGTGGATTACTGGAACTGCTTCGAGCTGTCCTGGCTGCTGCCTTCGGGCAAGCCGGTGGTGGCCATCGGCGAGTTCGCCATCCCGGCCGATTCGCCGGCCATCATCGAGTCCAAGTCGTTCAAGCTGTACCTGAACTCGCTGAACCAGACCGAGTTCGCCTCGGCGCAGGCGGTGCAGGCCTGTCTGGTCAAGGACCTGTCTGCGGCAGCCGGCAAGCCGGTAGGGGTGCGTATCCGCAGCCTGGCCGAGGTTCAGCGCGAGGGTGTGATGGCGCTGCCGGGCACCTGCATCGATGACCTGGAGGTCAGCATCAGCAACTACGAGCAGCCGCAACCGGAGCTGCTGCGCTGCGATGCCGAGCGTGTGGTGGAAGAGACCCTGCACAGCCATCTGCTCAAATCCAACTGCCCGGTGACCGGGCAGCCGGACTGGGGCAGCGTGACCGTCCATTACCGTGGCGCGGCGCTGGACCATGCCAGCCTGCTGACCTACCTGATCAGCTTCCGTCAGCATGCCGACTTCCACGAGCAATGCGTGGAACGTATCTACCTGGACCTCAAGCGCCTGCTCAACCCTGAGACCCTCACGGTGTATGCGCGCTACGTGCGCCGGGGCGGGCTGGACATCAACCCGTACCGCAGCACCGGACCGGTCACCCTGAAGAACCTGCGCCTGGTTCGCCAGTAACGAAAAAGCCCCGTCCAGTGTGACGGGGCTTTCGTTTTTGCCGCGGGGTTCAGATGCCCATGCTTTGCAGGCTCTGAACGATGTTGCGCAGGGTGGCGGTCAGGCCCGGGTGCTCGACTTCGAAACGTTCGACGGCGAGGTTGACGCCGTCGACCAGGTTGTTGTCCGGGGTTACGGCCTCCAGTTCGATTTTTGCTTGGATCTGCGCCATCAGTTCGTGCAGCTCGACACGCTCCTGTTCCGAGAGCGGTGGGTTTTGCTCCAGTTGCTCGCGCAGGGCGTCGAGTTGCGCTTGAAGTTCGCGGGCAGGCATGGGTGTTCTCCCTCTATGAATAGGCTCAGACATGGACCCCGCGCGCGGGCGAAAGGTCCGTGCCTCGCTGTTCAGGTTAATCCACCCGGCGCCGCTTTGCATGACCCTGATCAATGTGCCTGTATCAGGGTTTTTCGCCCTTGAGGCGGCGCAGGCCGATATCGGCCAGGCAATCGGCCAGTTGTTCCAGCTGGTCGATCACCGAATGCACCCCCAGCCCGAACAGGTGAACGGTAGCCTTGCCTCGCTTGAGTTCGCGCTCGCGTTCCTCCAGTGCCTGCCAGGTAGCCTCGTCCAGCCCGCACAGCGAGCCGCACGAGGCCAGGCCCACGGTCCACAGCCCGGCGTTGAGCCCGGCCTGCAGCAGGCGCGGCTCGCCGCTGACCAGCACGCAGCCATCGAGCCGGTCGGCCTTGAGCTGCATCAGGGCGTGCCAGCAGGCATCCGGCGCGGGCCAGGGCGCGTGGCCGGTGGTATCCGGTCGGCGCACCCAGGCGGGCAGCGCCTGGCTCAGGTGCTGGCCCAGGGCAGCCGGCAGTTCGTCGAGCCAGGCACAGGGCACGCCGTGTTCCCGCAGCCAGTGCAGGGCGGGCAGGGCGCCTGGTGTAGGCCTGGCCGGTGCGTTGCCGGGCGCCTGGCATCGTGCGCCGAAGTCGACCAGGCAGCCGCGCAGGCCGAACAGCACGGCGGTGAAGGCGGGGGAATGGGGCATGGCAACGTCCCTGAAATAACCAGCAAGGCTAACGTCGGGGTGTGACCGTGGCGTGACGCTTTGATGACCTTCAGGCGGCTTTCACAAAATATCGACGCAGGTTGGAGGAAGCTGCCTAATCTGCCAGAGAGGCTTTATACTTGTTTCCTTTTGGCTGTCGACGGCCTGATGCCGGCGCAGTGCAATGTTTGCCTAGGAGAAATTTTATGCGTGGGATCGGTGCTGGCGTGATCGATCGTATGACCCGTGCCTGTGTCTGCGCGAGCCTGCTGCTGGCGCCGGTACTGGCCCAGGCGGCGACCGAGGAAGACCCGTGGGAGAGCATCAACCGGCCGATCTTCCGGTTCAACGACACGATCGATACCTACGCGCTCAAGCCGCTGGCCCAGGGCTACCAGTGGGTGACGCCGCAGTTTCTCGAGGACGGCATCCACAACATGTTCCGCAACCTCGGTGACGTGACCAACCTTGCCAACAACGTGTTGCAGCTCAAGCCCCACGCAGCCGGCGTGGATACCGCGCGGTTGATCGTCAACACCACCTTCGGCCTGGCCGGCTTCTTCGATGTGGGTACCAAGATGGGCCTGCAGCGCAGCGACGAGGACTTCGGCCAGACCCTCGGCTACTGGGGTGTAGGCAGTGGCCCGTACGTGATGCTGCCGCTGCTTGGGCCGAGCACCGTGCGCGATGCGATCGCCAAGTACCCGGACACCTACACCGAACCCTACCGCTACATGGACCATGTGCCCACCCGCAATACCGCAATCGCGGTGGACGTGGTGGACACCCGTGCCAGCCTGCTGTCGGCCGAGAAGATGATCCGTGGCGACAAGTACAGCTTCATCCGCAACGCCTACCTGCAGAACCGCGAGTTCAAGGTCAAGGACGGGGATGTAAAAGACGATTTCTGATCGTGATGCATGAAAAAGGCGGCCATGGCCGCCTTTTTCATGCCTGCTGTTCAGCTCATCGCAAGGATCTTGAGGCCCAGCTTCTGCTGGCCCTGGGGCTGATCGGCAATCCACACCACTTGCGTTGTGGCGTGCAGGCCCTTGAGTGAAGGGTGGTCCGAATCGATGCTGACGCTGAGGTTGTCTCCAACCTGAAAGGTTTTCGCTGCCTGTACCTGCATGCCGCTGCTCGAGAGGTCCAGGCACACCGCCGCAATCACTTGTTCGGCATGTATCAGGGTAACGTCGGTATCTACCCGCATCCTGATGAAATCACGCTTCTCGCTATAGTCGGCGTGGTTCTGGCTCATGCCTGCATCCTTCCATTGGGTTGCGATAGAAGGGGTTTTTATAACTCCCGGTGATTTGTGCTGTAAAGAGCACAGGCGACCATCGGTGCATGCTTGAAACCCCCGGCGGATGGGAGTACCGTCTGCGCCTTACAGGGCACCTCTGACATTTGCCGGGCAGGCCTTTTGTCCTACACCTGAAATGCAAGAGTGGCTAGAAGTGAATCCAGTAAGCGGGCCTCGTTTTGCCTGGCCGCCTACCCCAACCTATTTCTGGCGCCGTTTGCCCACATGCAGAAAAACAGTGCAACGCTGCTGATAATCGATGATGACGATGTAGTGCGTGCGAGCCTCGCCGCCTACCTGGAAGACAGCGGCTTCAGCGTCCTGCAGGCAAGCAACGGCCAGCAGGGTCTCCAGGTCTTCGAGCAGGAACAGCCTGATCTGGTGATCTGCGATCTGCGCATGCCGCAAATGGGCGGCCTGGAGCTGATTCGCCAGGTTACCGAGCGTGCCCCCGACCTGCCGGTGATCGTGGTGTCGGGCGCGGGCGTGATGAACGATGCCGTCGAAGCGTTGCGCCTGGGTGCTGCCGACTACCTGATCAAGCCCCTGGAAGACCTGGCAGTGCTGGAGCACTCGGTTCGCCGGGCGTTGGATCGGGCGCATCTGGTACTGGAAAACCAGCGTTACCGCGACAAGCTCGAAACCGCCAACCGTGAGCTGGAGGCCAGCCTGCACCTGCTGCAGGAAGACCAGACTGCCGGGCGCCAGGTGCAGATGAACATGCTGCCGGAGAACCCGTGGAAGGCCGGAGACCTGCGTTTCGAACACCAGATCATTCCGTCTCTGTACCTGTCTGGCGATTTCACCGATTACTTTCGTGTCGACGAGCGACGCGTGGCGTTCTACCTGGCCGACGTGTCCGGCCATGGTGCCTCCTCGGCGTTCGTGACTGTGCTGCTCAAGTTCATGACCACGCGCCTGCTGTTCGAATTCAAGCGCGCCGGCACCTTGCCCGAGTTCAAGCCGTCCGAGGTGCTCGGGCATATCAACCGCGGCCTGATCAATTGCAGGTTGGGCAAGCACGTGACCATGGTGGGCGGCGTGATCGACGAGCACACCGGCCTGATGACCTACAGCATCGGCGGCCATCTGCCGTTGCCGGTGCTGTACACCCCGGACGACACCCGGTACCTCGAAGGGCGCGGCCTGCCGGTGGGGCTGTTCGACGAGGCCACCTACCAGGATCACGTTCTGGAGTTGCCGCCGCAGTTCAGCCTCACATTGCTGTCTGATGGCATTCTGGACCTTTTGCCTGGCGACACACTCAAAGATAAGGAGGCTGCCTTGCCTGAAATCATCAAGGCAGCAGGTGGCAGCCTGGATGGGCTGCGCCAACGATTCGAATTGGCTACGCTTGGGGAGATGCCGGATGATATCGCCCTAATGGTGTTGAGCAGGAACCTTCAATGAGTACTGGAAGAATCCAGTTTGCCGAGCAGAATGGCACCTTTGTTCTGAAGTTCGTCGGTGAAGTGCGTCTGACCCTGTGTTCGGCGCTGGATGCAACGATTGAAAAGATCTTCACGGCGCTGAATTTCTCGGCGATCGTCATCGATCTTACCGAAACCAACAGTATCGACAGCACCACTCTGGGCCTGCTGGCCAAGTTGTCGATCCTGTCGCGGCAGAAGGTCGGCCTGCTGCCCACGGTGGTGACTACCCATGCCGATATCACCCGGCTTCTGCAGTCGATGGGCTTCGATCAGGTGTTCAACATCGTCGATCGTCCAATCCCGTGCCCTGAGTGCCTGACCGATCTGCCGTCCCAGGACCAGAACGAAGAGGTAGTGCGCGCCAAGGTGTTGGAAGCGCACAAGATCCTCATGGGCCTGAACGACTCCAACCGCGAAGCCTTCCACGACCTGGTCAACGCCCTGGAGCGGACCTGATCGATCCTGGCGCCCTGTAGCGGGCGCCGAACTCACCTTTTCATTCAGCCTCGCGGGGAAACTCCGTGGGCGGCGCGCCGTTGGCGTTGAGCTGGAAGATGCGCTCGGGCTGCCCCTGCGCGTTGAAGAACACCTGGCCCAGCCCGGCGCTGTTCCACAGGCGCTCGCCGGCCTTGCTGTGCGCGGGTGTACGCGGCACCACCTGCATCAGGCGGCGCTTGGTGAACCAGTTCAACGGTGATCGTGGGGCGTAGAGCCAGCGATTGAGTCGGTCGAACACATCGAGCAGCCGGCGCGGGAATTCGTTCTTGATGCCGCTGCTGGTGATCTGCCACAGGTGCGGGGCGCCGCGTTTGTGACGAATCATTACCTCGTAAACGAAGGAATAGTGCACGTCGCCCGAGAGGATCACGTAATGCCCTGGCGTGCGCGAGTG
This sequence comes from Pseudomonas palmensis, assembly GCF_017848315.1. Lineage (GTDB taxonomy): Bacteria > Pseudomonadota > Gammaproteobacteria > Pseudomonadales > Pseudomonadaceae > Aquipseudomonas > Aquipseudomonas palmensis. The sequence continues at coordinate 15,908 of NZ_JAFKEC010000027.1, read as the reverse complement.
ACGGAAGATATTCAGGATCACCTGCGCCGCTCCCCGGTGCGCCATCCAGTTCTCGGCGTCCACCAGCAGCGGATAGCCGCACCAGCTGAACACACGCTGGATGGTTTCGATCAGCTTCACGCCAAACAGCGGGGCGGGGGAGACGATGATGGCCGAGGGGTGGTCCAGCAAGGCCTGCTGTAGTTCGCACAGCGCTTCCCAGTCCAGCAGCCCGGAGGGCTTTTGCAGCTTGCTCTCGCTGCGCCAGCGACGTGTGCGGGTATCGAGTACCAGCAGCGCAGGCTGGGTGGGCAGCACGAAGTGCCATTCCTGAAAGCGCAGCAGCTGTTTGATCAGGCCATCTTGTGCAGCGCGGTCGAAATAGCCGTCGTCATCGGCGCTGTGGCTCAGGGCCTGGCAGCTTTGCAGCAGCTCGCCAAACACGTCCGGGTTGTTGCCCCAGCCCTGGCAGAGCATGTAGCCGATCAGCGCGTTGCCGATGATGCGCCGCGAGAAGGCGTGCCCGTAGGCGGTTTCTTCCCATTGGGCCGAGAGGTTCCAGTCGTCGGTGATGTCGTGGTCATCGAAGATCATCAGGCTGGGCAGGTGCGCCAGTACCCGCGCCACGCCATCCAGCCCTTCGACGAAGCCCTTCAGGCAGTGCTGTTCGCGCTGGTAGCGGGCCTGGCGCTGGGTGGTCAGGCCTGATGGCATGGGGGTGTCGACCAAGGTCCAGGGCACAGGCGACCAGACCAGCAGGTACATGGCCATGATCTCGGCCAGGGTTACCAGGTGGTTGTCGGCGTTGCTGCTGGTGAAGATGGGTTTGCGCGTGCCGCCGAAAAAGCGCTCGCGCAGGGTTTCGTTGCTCTCCAGGGCTGGCAGCAGGTCAGCACGGTGATAGTAGCTGGCCGGGTGGCGGTACAGCTCGGCGCTGTTCTCCACCACGGCGCCTTCCAGGTGCTCGTGGTACAGGCTCAGCCGTTCGATCAGCCCGTGGATGGCCCGCAGCATGGGGCCGGCGACATCGTCGGCGTACACCTGGTCGCCGCTCATCATCAGCAGCGCCGGGCGCTCGGCGGGTGCGTGGGGCGCGGCCAGCAGGCGGTCGGCGCACAACAGGCCATCGGCGGCGGGGTGGTGCGGCTTGCGGCACGAGCCATGCAACAACTGGTCGAGGCGCTCGCGTATCACGAAGTTGGGCAGGCGGGCGCCTTCATACAGCAGGTGTGGGGCCCAGGTGGCGATGCCCTGGCCGCCGATCAGCACGTCGTAGTCGATCTGCACGTCGGTGGGCAGTGGGGTGTGCAGCTGGATATCGAGCAGGTGCACGAAGGCGTGCTGGCCGATGGGGATGACCTGACAGCTCAGGGTGTATTCGGTGGAGTGTTGCAGGTGCAGTTCGGGCTGCAACGGCTGTGAGCCGACCAGCCACAGGACCATGCGCGCAGGCTCCAGGCGGCGCAGCAACGGGCCGGCCAGTACCAGGGGCAGCGGGGTGTTTTCGGGCATTGATTACTCGAAGATGGATGGGTGCGCCTTCGGCGCTTCGCCGGCAATGCCGGCTCCTACAGTATCGTGCAGCCCTGTAGGAGTCGGCGTTGCCGGCGAAGAGGTCTGCAAGATCCAGCGTGCAAAACCGCTAATGCTCCGCCTTCACACCTTGCCTGGCAAACCATATTTGTATCAGGCCTTTGCAGCCAACAACGCCTCGAGTTTCTCCTGATCCCGCGCAAATTGGCGGATGCCCTCGGCGAGTTTCTCGGTGGCCATGGCATCTTCGTTGGAGAGCCAGCGGAACTGGCTTTCGTCGAGTGTCAGGCGTGGCTCGCCAGCCTTGCCCGGGGTGAGCTTGCGCGCCAGGGTGCCCTGGTCATCGCTGAGCTGCTGCAGCAACTCAGGGCTGATGGTCAGGCGGTCGCAGCCGGCCAACTGCTCGATCTGGCCGATGTTGCGGAAGCTGGCGCCCATGACCACGGTGTCGTAGCCGTTGGCCTTGTAGTAATCGTAAATACGCGTGACCGACTTCACGCCCGGGTCTTCGGCCCCGACATACTCCTTGCCGGTCGATTTCTTGTACCAGTCGTAGATACGGCCCACGAACGGCGAAATCAGGAACACCCCGGCATCGGCACAGGCAGCCGCCTGGGCGAAGGAAAACAGCAGGGTCAGGTTGGTCTGGATGCCTTCCTTTTCCAGTACCTCGGCGGCGCGGATGCCCTCCCAGGTGGAGGCCAGCTTGATCAGCACGCGGTCGCGGCCGATGCCGGCCTTGTCGTACAACTCGATCAATTGGCGCGCCTTGGACAGCAGGGCAGGTTGGTCGAAGGACAGTCGGGCGTCCACTTCCGTGGAAATACGGCCCGGGATCACCTTGAGAATTCCGCTGCCCACCGATACCGCGAATGCATCGCAGGCAAGGCCCAGGTCGCCCTTGCTGTGCTTGAGCGCGTCATCGAGCAGCTCGGCATAGCCGGGCATGGCGGCGGCCTTGAGCAACAGGGACGGGTTGGTGGTGGCGTCGACCGGCTTGAGCCGGCTGATCGCATCGATATCGCCGGTGTCGGCGACGACCGTGGTGAACTGCTTGAGTTGTTCCAGCTTGGAAGTCATGAGCGTGCTCTGTCCTGTGCGGTTGGACGACATTACCCGAGCGCTGCCGGCCGCTCAAGGGCTGTGCGGCAGGCTATCGGGGGAGGGTAACGATTGGAGTGTCCAGCCGCGCGCAGGTTCCTAGCGTCCTTCCAGCAGCAGCCCCGCCTGGTCGAGCAGGCCCAGGGGGTCGGTGCTCTTGTGGATGTCCACCGACAGCAGCTGGCGGAACTTGCGAGCGCCGGGGAAGCCCTGGCCCAGGCCGAGGATATGCCGGGTGACATGGTGCATGGCGCCGCCGTTCTGCAGGTGCTGGGCGATGTACGGGCGCAGCCTGGCCAGCGCTTCGCTGCGGCTGATCACCGGGGCGTCGCTGCCGAACAGCTGCTGGTCGACTTCGGCCAGTACATAAGGGTTGTGGTACGCCTCGCGGCCGAGCATCACGCCGTCGAAGGTCTGCAGGTGCTGCTGGCATTCGGCGAGGGTCTTGATGCCGCCATTGAGAATGAACTCCAGGTCCGGGAAGTCGGCCTTGAGCTGCGCGGCGACGTCATAGCGCAGTGGCGGGATCTCGCGGTTCTCCTTGGGCGAGAGGCCCTCGAGGATGGCGATGCGCGCGTGTACGGTGAAGCTGCGGCAGCCTGCGTCGCGTACCTGGCCGACGAAGTCGCAGAGCTCGGCGTAGCTGTCGCGGCCGTTGATGCCGATGCGGTGTTTGACCGTGACCGGGATCTGCACTGCGTCGAGCATGGCCTTGACACAATCGCCCACCAACCCCGGATGGCCCATCAGGCAGGCGCCGATCATGTTGTTCTGCACGCGGTCGCTGGGGCAGCCGACGTTGAGGTTCACTTCGTTGTAGCCGGCGTTTTGCGCGAGTACGGCGCAGGCGGCCAAGTCCGCCGGCACGCTGCCACCCAGTTGCAGGGCCAGCGGGTACTCGGCTTCGTCATGGCGCAGAAAACGCTCGGCGTCGCCATGCAGCAGGGCGCCGGTGGTGACCATTTCGGTGTAGAGCAAGGCATTGCGCGACAGCAGGCGCAGGAAGAAGCGGCAGTGGCGGTCGGTCCAGTCCATCATGGGTGCAACGCTGAACCGGCGGGACGGCTCGGGCCGCGTATCTACAGGAGTTGTAACAGGTTCTGAGAGCATGTTCGTCTACGTGTGGTGCAGCCAATTCGGGGTGTTTCGGGCGATGGGCGTTCTGCGCTGACACCGCGTCACACCGGCCAGCCCCAAAAACACAAGTGCGCCAGTTTACCAAGAGTCTGCAAGCTTCGCCTGCAAGCCCGTCATGCCGGCGCCCAAATGGCCGTGGGCGGGCTAGTCTGTTGCTGTCCCCTGCGCAATGTTCGGCCCACCCCCGCAGGTGAATCGAGGCGCGGCCATGAAGCCTGTCAGGAAAATCGGATTGCGCCGCAGCCTGCGACGGCTTGGGCCCGGGTTGATCACCGGCGCTGCCGACGACGATCCGAGCGGTATCGCCACCTATTCGCAAGCCGGCACACAGTTTGGCTTCTCCATGCTGTGGACCGTGGTGCTGACCCTGCCCCTGATGATCGCGATTCAACTGGTGAGTGCACGCATCGGCTACATCACCCGTCGCGGCCTGGCCGCCAATATCAAGCACCACGGGCCAGCAGGTGCCTAGCTCGCCCACTTCGAGCCGCGAATCACCGCACAGAAATTCCCGGGCTTGAAGGCGGGGTCCTTGTCGGCCAGCACATCCGCCTTGACGTTGCCGAAGGTGGTCTGCGGCTTGTGGCGGATGCCGTCGTAGAAGGCCTGGATGATGTCTTCCTTGAAATGCTCGCCCCGCGGGTGGGCGCTGACGATGGCTTCGCGCTCGGCAGCGCCGTACTGGCCGTGGGTCAGCCCCAGCACGTCCATCTCGACCCCTGCCGTCACCAGCGCCACCACCGGGTGCATGTGCTCGGGTATGCCTGGGGTGGTGTGCAGAGCGATGGCGGTCCATACCGTATCGATGTCCTGCTGGGCGATGCCGTGGCCGCACAGGAAGTCGCGTGCGGCATTGGCGCCATCCACTTCGAAACGCTCGCAGGCGCTGCTGTGCTGATGGGTCAGGCCCATGTCGTGGAACATGCAGCCGCAGTACAGCAGCTCGGCGTCGAACTTCAGGCCGCGCTTCTGGCCCGCCAGGGCGGCGAAGTAGAACACGCGGCTGGAATGGTGGAACAGCAGGGGCGAGGCCGTATCGCGTACCACCTCGGTGATTTCGCGGGCGAGCTGGCTGTCGGGGATCTTGATGCCGTGGATGTCGAGTGTCATGGGGCAGGCTCCGGGTTGCGGTTCGCCTCCATTGTCAGCCTCGACACTGCTGTCCTCAAATGGCGTGATACGCCATATACTGCCATTTCACGTGAAATCACGACGCCTTCAGGTTCGCCCCTTCGCCATGACCAGAACCATTGCCGTACTCGCGCTGCCCGGTGTTCAACTGCTCGATGTGTCGGGCCCACTGGATGTGTTCGCCCAGGCCAATGTCGAGGCGGGTCGGCAGGTCTACACGTTGCAGGTGGTGGCGTGCGAGCCAGGGCCCATTCACAGCTCGTCCGGTGCGCGGCTGTTGCCCGACCTGGTGGCAGGTGAGCCCGGGCAGTGCTTCGACACCTTGCTGGTGGCCGGGGCGCCGGATGCGGCGCGGATGCAACTGAACAACACGCTGCTGGCCTGGATCCGCGACTGCGCGGGCCAGTCGCGCCGCTTCGGCTCGGTGTGCACCGGCGCCTTCGCGCTGGCGGCCAGCGGGTTGCTGGATGGGCGGCGGGTGACCACGCACTGGGCCGCGGCACAGGCCCTGGCACAGCGTTACCCGAGCCTGAGCGTGGAAGAGGACGCGCTGTATGTGCGCGACGGCAAGCTGCGCACAGCCGCCGGGGTCACTGCCGGGCTGGACCTGGCGCTGATGCTGGTGGAGGAAGACCTGGGCCGTGAAATCGCGCTGCGGGTAGCGGCGCAACTGGTGATGTTCTTCAAGCGCCCGGGCGGGCAGTTGCAGTTCAGCCGCAAGGGCGAGGCGCAGCCAGCCGGGCGTTCGGTGTTGCAGCAAGTGCAGCGCTGGGTGGCCGCCAACCCGCAGCTGGCGCTGACAGTCGAGGCACTGGCCGAACATGCCGGCCTCAGCCCCCGGCATTTTGCCCGGCTGTTTCATGCCGAGGTGGGCGTCACCCCCGCAGCCTGGGTGGAGTCGGCGCGGGTGGCCGCTGCACGCGCCCTGCTGGAGGCCGGTGGTGATGCGCCCAAGCAGGTCGCCGCCAAATGCGGCTTCGCCAACGCCGACACCTTGCGCCGCGCGTTCTTCAAGCACGTGGGGGTGACACCTGCCGAGTACCGCAAGCGTTACGGGCACGGCGGGGCGTAGCAACGCTCAGTCGTGCTCCTGGCCCAGGTAGAGCAGCTCGCTTTCGAACAGGTTCTCCAGCATCTCACGCGTCAGCGGCTCCACCAGCGTGCCTGCATGGTGGGTGATGCGCAGGCTGGCGCCGGCCTGCTCCAGCGCATCGATGATTGCCAGCAGCGTTTGCTGCTGCGTCACCGTGCCTTGCTCGCTGGGCACCTCCAGGGCGAAGTCCGTGGTATCGAACAGCACGACCGGCGTTTGCGTGCCCACCTTGCGCATCAGCTCGCCGATGCTGTCGGCAGACCACTGGCGCAGCAGCTTGACGATCCCTGGCTTGTGGTCGGCGGCGGTGACGGCGATGGCGTATCGGGACATGGGGGCTCGCTTGAGTCGTGCAATAAAGGGCCGGCAAGGTGAATGCAAATAATGGCAAAAAGCCTTGAACCGATGACGGGTGCGGCGGTCCGACCTCAGGCCTGCTACCCTGTGGCCTTCACATTTCTCGTTTTGCCATAGGAACAGCGGGGCTATCAGATCACTGCACGTCGAAGCGTGCCAGCAATTCAAGGAGCTATTTCGTGGGAAGAACCCCCTCCAACGACACACCCGGGCATTCTCAGCCGCCGACCGTCGACGGCATTCCAGCTCCCAGCGGTGAAGTAAACCTGATCGATACCGACTACGTCGTCGGCCAGGACAATTTCAAGGGCGAGTTTTCCTTCTCGCTGGACATCCACGGCAAGGTGTTCCTCATCTCTGCCGCCACCATCTTCCTGTTCGTCATCCTCACCCTGGCCTTGCAGAACGAAGTCGAGCCGGTGTTCAGCGCCATGCGCAGCTGGTTGACCGCCAACCTGGCGTGGTTCTTCATGAGCACCGCGAACATCTTCGTACTGCTGTGCCTGGGCCTGATCGTCTCGCCGTTGGGCAAGGTGCGCCTGGGCGGGCGCGAAGCGGTGCCGGACCATTCCTATGTGGGCTGGTTCTCGATGCTGTTCGCCGCCGGCATGGGTATCGGCCTGATGTTCTATGGCGTGGCCGAACCGATGTCGCACTTCTCGGCCGCCATGGGCGGGGTCACCCTCGACGCCAACGGCGTGCGTACCGACTGGGCGCCGCTGGGCGGTGCAGGCGGTGATGCCAAGGTGGCGGCCGACATGGCGATGGCGGCCACCATCTACCACTGGGGCCTGCACCCGTGGGCGATCTACGCGATCGTTGCGTTGTCGCTGGCGCTGTTCACCTACAACAAGGGCTTGCCGCTGTCGATCCGCTCGGTGTTCTACCCGTTGCTGGGTGAGCGCGTGTGGGGCTGGCCGGGGCATGTGATCGATATCCTGGCGGTGTTCGCCACGCTGTTCGGCCTGGCCACTTCCCTCGGGATCGGTGCCGAGCAGGCGGCAGCCGGGCTCGAATACCTGTTCGCGATCCCCTCGACCAATGTCAGCAAGGTGCTGCTGATCATCGGCATCAGCATCATCGCACTGGGCTCGGTGCTGGCCGGCATGGACAAGGGCGTGAAGATGCTGTCCCAGGTGAACATGGGCCTGGCGTTGCTGCTGCTGGTGTTCATCATCGTGGTCGGGCCGACCCTGGCGATCTTCACCGGCTTCTTCAGAAACCTCACGGCCTACATCGAGTACCTGCCGGCGTTGTCCAACCCGGTGGGGCGCGAGGATGCCGAGTTCACCCAGGGCTGGACTGCCTTCTACTGGGCCTGGTGGATCAGCTGGTCGCCGTTCGTGGGCATGTTCATCGCCCGTGTCAGCCGTGGCCGCACGGTGCGCGAGTTTCTCATCGCCGTGTTGCTGGTGCCCTCGCTGGTATCGGTACTGTGGATGACCACTTTCGGCGGCACCGCCATCGATCAGACCGTGAACCAGCACTTTGCCGGCGTGACCGATGCGGTGCTGGAGCTCAAGCTGTTCGCGATGCTCAGCGGCCTGCCGCTCAAGGAGATCACCTCGTTCATCGGCATCGTGCTGGTGGCGGTGTTCTTCATCACCTCGTCCGACTCCGGCTCGCTGGTGATCGATACCATCACCGCCGGTGGCAAGGTGGATGCACCGGTGCCGCAGCGGGTGTTCTGGGCGGTGATGCAGGGCGTGATCGCGATTGCGCTTTTGCTCGGTGGCGGCTTGATTGCGCTGCAGGCGATGGCGGTGTCGACCGGCCTGCCGTTCGCCATCGTGTTGCTGCTCGGCTGTGTGTCGCTGGTCAAGGGACTGATGTCGGAGCCGCGCGGTTAAAGCCCGCCCGGCGCAGCAACTTTATTGTGGGGGGCGTAGCAGCCGGCCTTGCCGGCGATGGCGTGCATGGCGCCCCTGGCCCGGCGTAGCCGGGCATCGCCAGCAAGGCTGGCTTCTGCACAAAGCCAGTTTGCTGGCGTTCAATCCCACAGCCGCCCGATTTCCATTCCCGCTTCGAACCGATGTGCCACCTGGGCCTGCAACAGCTCGGCCGTGGCCAACGCATCGGTCAGGGCATGGTGCGCGTGATACGGCGGCAGGTGATAGCGCGCGCGGCTGTCGGCCAGGCGTATCGAGGCTGGCGGCCGGCGCAGCAGGCGGTCCCGCCAACTGCGTTTGCCACGGTGCAGCAGTGCTTCCAGCTGCATGGTGTCGATCACCGGAAACTCCAACCCCTCACCCAGGTGTCGTCGCACCGCATTGTCGAGAAACCCGCGTTCCAGGTTGCGGTAATGCACCACCATCACATGCCCGGCCATGGCCCCCAGCAACGCGTTGAGCACATGGGGCAGGGTGGGCGCATGGCGGATGTCGCTGTGGGTGATGTGGTGGAAGGTCACCGACTCGTCGCTCAGTTCGGTGCGCGGTTTCACCACCCAGTAGCGCGCCTCGGCGCAGCGGATGCGCTGCAGGGTGAAGGGCATCAGGCCAATGCTGACAATGGCATCCTTCTGCGCATCCAGCCCGGTGGTTTCCACATCCAGCGCCAGCAACGGCACCTGCTCCAGGGGAGTGCCAGCCGGAACCACGCCGGCGGCATAGAAGTTCTTCAGCAGCGGGTTGCGCGCCTGGGCTGCCAATGCCTGAAAGCGCGTTGCCCAGTCGATACGGTCGATACCACGCGGCTTCATCGCGAGTGCCGCACGATGCCAGGGTAGCGAAAGCGCAGGAACTTCTGCGCATGGCTCAGCACCTGGAACGCTTCCTTGAGGTTGTGTCGCTCGCTGCTGGAGAAGCGCTCGGGCTCGATGTAGTTGTCCGGCTGCTGGCCGTTTTCGAGGGCGTCCACCTGGTGCCGAATGCGCACCATCGACAGGAACTCCAGCGCATAACGCAGGTGCTCGATGGCCGCCGGCTGCATCAGCTTGGTGGCGCTGATGGCTTCCAGGCGCTCGACCGAGTTCTGCGCGGTACTGGCGCAGGCCAGGGCATGTACGCGAATCAGGTCGGTGAGCGGTGCGGTGCCGCGGCCCTTGAGATTGATGATCTGTTTCTGGCGGCCGTCGGTTTCCATCACGAAGGTGCGGAAGAACCCCAGCGGCGGCGTACGGTTCAGTGCATTGCGCGCCATGGCGGTAAGAAAGGCGGGGCTGGCGCTGGACTTCTTCGCGCACAGGGTCTTGAGGGTTTCCACCAGTTCCAGCTGGCCATACACCCCGTCGAGGTCGAAGAAGATGCTGCTGTTGAGCAGGGTGGCCGCGTTGGGTTTGTCGATCCACTGGGTGAAGTAGCCCTTCCATACCCGCAGCGGCTGGCGCCACTGGTCGTTGGTGGCCATGATCCCGCCCTTGCAGTAGCTGTAGCCGCACGCGGCCAGGCCGTCGCTGACGAAGGTGGCGAGTTTGAGGAAGTAGGCGTCGTGCTGCACCGGGTCGAAGCTGTCGTCCAGCACCAGGGCGTTGTCCTGGTCGGTGACCAGCAACTGTTCGTCCCGCGCCATCGAGCCCAGCGCCATGAAGCAGTACGGCACCGGCGGCGGGCCCAGGTCGCGTTCGGCCAGTTCCAGCAGGCGCTGGGTGAAGGCGCGCCCGATGCCGGAAATCGCGCTGCCGATCATGTGCGCGGTGGCGCCATCGCGCACCATGCGCACATAGGTGCCGCGCAGGTCGCGCAGCAGCGAGCGCAGGCCGGCCACGCTGTTCTGGTTGGAGATGCTGTTGACCAGGTGCAGGCTGCTCTGGGACTCGTGGCGGATGATGTTCGACAGGTTGATCAGCCCCAGCGTGCGGCCCTTGTGCACCACCGGCAGGTGGTGGATGTTGCGCCGCAGCATGCACAGCATGGCTTCGAACACCGAGTCGTTGGCCTGGATCACCACCGGATCGCTCGACATCACCGTGCTGATGGGCAGGCTGCTGCTGAGGTCGGCGGCCAGCACGCGGGTGCGCAGGTCCCGGTCGGTGACCAGCCCCAGCAGTCTGTCGGGGGCATCCGGTACCGGTTCGACCACTGCCACGCACGACACGCTTTCGGCGGCCATCAGGCGCGCCGCGTCCAGAATCGAAGTGTCCTGGCTCACCCACACCAGGCTGCGCGAGAGCAGGGTGCGTGCCTTGAGCTGGATCAGCTCGCTGGCGCGGCCCTGGCCTTCGACAGCGGACTTGAGGCGCGAATGCCCTTCGGCCTCGACGAACTCGGCAAAGCTGTCGTGCTGCTCGCACAGTTCGGCAAACAGGTCTGCCGGAATGAAGTAGATCAGGCTGTCTTCCAGCGCCTTGGCCGGAAAGCGCACCTTGTTGCTGCGCAGCAACCCGGCCTGGCCGAAGATGTCGCCTTCGCCCAGGCGGTTGTAGAGCTCGCCGTTGCGCCGGTAGATCTCCACCGCACCACTGCGCACGTAGTGCAGGTCCTGGATGCTGGCGCCTGCTTCCAGGATGGTGCTGCCGGCCTTGAAATAGCTCACCTGGATACGTGGCGCAATGCCGTTGAGGGTTTCTTCGGGCAGGGCGTCGAAAGGGGCGAAACGGTGGAGGTGATCGCGAACCTCCAGAAGCTCGATCTGCATGCAACCTCGCTGAATGTGGGCGTGAAGTGGACCGGGGCTCAGGGCCGCATCAACGGCTCGACGCCGATCCAGGATTTTTTCGGGTGGTGGCACAGTTGCAGTGGGGCCACAGTAACCGACTGCCCGTCGATTTCCAACGTGCCCAGGTTGATCGTCCACTTGGCGTCGGCGTTGAAGTCCGGGGTGTTGAACGCGACGTAGACCGAGCCATAGCGGCTGTTGTTGGTGAGCTTGGGAATGCGCCGGTGCACCTCGTCACTGTTGATGTCGAACGGCGAGGGGCGCACGTAGTCCTTGCCCGAAAGCGGGAAGTCGTTGTTCAACGCGCCCAGGTAAAGGTCCGGGCGGGCCGCCAGGCGCTGGCCATTCTCGAAGGTCAGGTAGGCCTTGCGGCTGTCGTACAGCATGGGGATGGGCGCTTCGCCCGACCCTGCCTTGAGAGGCTGCTGGCGATTCTTGTTGAAGCCGATCACCTGCACGTAGAACTCGCGCTGTGGCGAGCCGTGGGGCACGCTGAAGTAACCCTGCGTGTAGGGTCGATCTCTCCACATCAGCGCATGGTCGTAGAGGTAGGTGTACAGGTAGAAGGTCTTGACCCCGTGCGCGGTCGGCACCTCGAACACCTGGTGCGACTCGCACAGGTCGGCATAGGCCGGGCGCTCTCGCGGGTAGGGCACGCAGGCGACGAGCAGGGCGCTCAGGGCAAGGGCAAGAGGAAAGCGGTGGAACAGAACGTGAAACATGCCGGGCCTCCCTGGCTCGATAGCGCTGCGCAAGCAGTCAACGTGTAGTGTCGACGCCCTGTACTTGTCGAGGTTTTATCAGACTTTGCGCCGGAATTCCGAACATTTCGTGCAACCGCCATATCATCGGCAGTGTCAGCGCTCTCGTTCCATTGAGTACTTCGTAGACCCGGTTCTTCCGGCCGATTGCCGGTACCAGGTCGGCGGCGCTCAGGCCGGACTGCTCCATTCTGAAGCGAATAGCCTCGATGGGGTCGGGCAGGTCGAGCGGAAACTGCTTGGTCTCATACGCCTCTATCAGCGTGACCATGACATCGAAGTAATCACCTTCGGGCGTGCCGGGTTCCGGCTCGTTGTCGAACAGCTCGGACACTGCGTTCAACGCGGCCTTGTAGTCCTGCTCGGTATGAATTGGGTGAATGTTCACAGGATCACTCCATCTCAACGGTGTCGGCGTCAATGCCATCGTATTGTTCGTGAGTACCGACAAACTTGATGTAGATGGCTTCGAAGCGATAGGCCACGGCAGCCACGATCCGATAGTCATTGCCTTTGATATTGAACACCACTCTGCGACTTTTGAGGATGCTGGCATTGCCGAACTGCGCCTTGATATCCGCAGGCGTGGACCATCTTGCCTGCCTGGCTTCGTCAATCCATGAGAGCAAGGGTTGCTTGGATGCAGGATGCTTCTCGGAAAATGCTTTCAGGTGACTGATGGCAATGATTCTCATAAGGCCCCATTCTGGTCCCAAGGTGGGACTTTTTCAAGCGCGACTTCCAGTTGTTCGTCGCTTGATGACGTCAGACGTTGCCCTCTGGACCACGAGCAACGCCTGAGTGTTATCGCCGAATGGCCAATGTTCAATTACCAGAGTGCAACGGTGTACGACAGGATCAGCCGGTTCTCGTCCAGGTCGTTGCCGAAATGCGTGGAGCGTACCGTGGCGTTTCGCCACTTCACGCCGACGTTTTTCAGCGGGCCGCTTTGCACCACGTAGCCGATATCGGTGTCGCGCTCCCACTCCTTGCCATCGGGCCGCCCCGCACCCAGGTCGATGCCGTCGCCGCGCAGGTAGCGGGTCATGAAGGTCAGCCCCGGCAGGCCCACGCTGGCGAAGTTGAAGTCGTAGCGGGCCTGCCACGAGGTTTCGTCCTTGTTGGCGAAGTCGCCGATCTGCACGAAGTTCACCAGGTAGGCATCGGCGCCGTTGAGGTAGGCAAAGCCGGTGTCGCCGCGCATGCGCTGGTAGCCCACACCGAAGGCGTGGCCCTGTATGCCATAGGTGAACATCGCCCCCAGCGCCTTGTTGTCGACGTTGCTGGCGCCGTCGTCGCTGGAGCGGGCGAACCGGATATCGCTTTTGAGCGACTGCCCCTCACCCAGCGCCCAGGTGTGGTTCAGGCCCACGAAGTGCTGGCGGTAGAGGTTGTCGAGCGCACCGTAGCTGTAGCTGGTGCTCAGGCTGTCGGTCCACTTGTAGCTAAGGCTGGCGAAGTCGAAGCGATCGCTGTCGCTGCGCCGGGCCACGATGTTTTTTGCCGCGCCCGTGGTCACGCCCATGTCCTCGTAGTCGGTGGAGTCGCGCTGGTTGACCTGGCGCAGCCGGCCGATGTCGAGGTTCAGGTTCTCCAGCTCCTGCACGTTCAACTGCCCGCCGGAAAAGGTCTGCGGCAACAGTCGCGAGTCGTTTGGCATCAGCACCGGCAGCCTGGGTATCAGGGTGCCGACCTTCAACACGCTGTGACTGGCGCGCACCTTGGCGGTCAGGCCCAGCTCGCTGTATTCGCCCTGGGCACGGCGCGGTGCCTCGCGGTCACGCTGCAGCAGGCCGCTACCACTGCGTTCGAGGCTGGAATCGAGCTTGAGCCCGAGCAGGCCGATGGCGTCCACCCCAACGCCCAGGGTGCCCTCGGTAAAGCCGGACTCGTAGCGCAGCACAAAGCCCTGGGCCCATTCCTCGGCCTTGGACTGCGGGGCCTCGTGCTGGCGAAAGTCGCGGTTGAAGTAGAAGTTGCGCAGTTCCACGCTGGCCTTGCTGTCATCGACAAAGGCCGCGTTGGCCGTGCTGCAAACGCCGGCGAGTGTTGCCGTGGCCAGCAGGCCAAGGCTGAACGGTGGGAAAGTGCGGTGCATGGTAAATCCTCTTTTTTGTTTTTATGAGGTGCAGCGATGCCCGCACGGGCCGCCGTAGCGGCCCGTGACAGGGGTTGCAGTGGTTCAGTGGCTGACGGCGGTGGCGGCGCCCAGGCCAGTCTGTGCGCGCACGAACTGGTCGTCGAAGGCGGCACGTTCGCGGGCTGCGCGGGCGCTGCGGTCGAGCCTGGACACAATCACCGTGACCAGGAACGCCAGCGGCATGGAAAACAGTGCCGGATGGTCATAGGGGTAGATCGCCTGGGCGTTGCCCAGCACCGACACCCACACCGCCGGCGACAGGATCACCAGCCCCAGCGCGGTGATCAGCCCGGCAAAGCCGCCGGCCAGCGCGCCGCGGGTGGTCAGGCCTTTCCAGTACATGGCCATGATCAGCACCGGGAAGTTGGTGGAGGCGGCGATACCGAAGGTCAGGCCCACCAGGAAGGCCACGTTCTGCTTCTCGAACAGGATGCCCAGCAGGATCGCGATGATGCCCAGGCCGACGGTGGCGATACGGGTCACGCGCATCTCGTCCTTTTCGCTGGCGGTGCCCTTTTTCCACACGGTGGCGTAGAGGTCATGGGAGATGGCCGACGCACCGGCCAGTGCCAGGCCCGACACCACCGCGAGAATGGTGGCGAAGGCCACCGCCGACAGGAAGCCCAGGAACAGGTTGCCGCCCACTGCCTTTGCAAGGTGCATGGCGACCATGTTGCCGCCACCGATCAGCGCGCCCTTGAGGTCGCCGTCCACGTAGAACTGCGGGTCGGTGCCGACGATGACGATGGCCGCGTAGCCCAGCACCATCACCACCAGAAAGAAGAAACCGATGAAGCCGGTGGCGTAGAACACCGACTTGCGTGCTTCCTTGGCGTTGGGCACGGTGAAAAAGCGCATCAGGATATGCGGCAGCCCGGCGATGCCGAACACCAGCCCCAGCGACAGCGACGCGGCGTTGATCGGGTCGGCCAGCATCGAGCCGGGGCCCATGATGCTCCAGCCTGTGCTGTGCACGTTCACTGCGCGACTGGCCAGGGTTTCCAGGCTGAAACCGAACTCGGCCATGGCCAGCAGCGCCAGGGTGGTGCCACCGGCCAGCAACAGCACGGCCTTGATGATCTGCACCCAGGTGGTGGCGATCATGCCGCCGAAGATCACGTACACCAGCATCAGGGCGCCCACCACCATCACGGCGGTGCTGTAGTCCAGGCCGAACAGCAGCTTGATCAGTTGCCCGGCACCCACCATCTGCACCACCAGGTAGCAGCACACCACGGTCAGCGAGCCGAAGGCGGCGAAGGTGCGGATGCGGGTCTGGTCCAGGCGGTACGACACGATGTCGGCAAAGGTGTAGCGCCCCAGGTTGCGCAGGCGCTCGGCCATCAGGAAGGTGATGATCGGCCAGCCGACGAAGAACGCCACGGTGTAGATGAAGCCGTCGTAGCCCTTGGCGAACACCAGGCTCGACAGGCCCAGCAGGGTGGCCGCCGACATGTAGTCGCCGGCAATCGCCAGGCCGTTCTGGAAACCGCTGATGCCGCCGCCGGCGGTGTAGAAGTCGGAGGTGGAGCGGGTCTGGCGCGCGGCCCACCAGGTGATCGCCAGGGTGCCCAGCACGAACACGAAGAACATCGCGATGGCGTGCAGGTTGACCGGTTGTTTGTCGGCCACCAGCGGCGCCGCGAAAGCCGCCGGGGTCAGCAGCAGGCTGCTCAGCACTAGCAGTGCGGTGCGGTTCATTTCGACTCCTCCAGTACCTGTGCGCTGAGGCTGTCGAAGCGGGTATTGGCGCTGCGCACGTACCAGCCGGTCAGCAGCCACGACAGCACGATCAGTGCCGAGGCCACGGGAATGCCGAGGGTCAGTTGGCGACCGTCCCCCAGCGGTGTGTGCAGCACCTGCGGGTAGAACGCCACCACCAGCATGAACAGGTAGTAGGCACCCAGCACTGCGGCGCTGAGTGACCAGGCCAGGCGCGATCGGGTGCGCACCAGTTGCTGGAATTTGGGGTTGGCGCGGATGCGGTCGCAACTCTGCGCGTGATCGGTTGGGGCGTGCGTCATGGGTGGGGCTCCTTTGTTGTTTTTATTGCCTGGGGCGGGCCATCGACTTTGTTGCG
>NZ_JAFKEC010000026.1 GCF_017848315.1 Pseudomonas palmensis | reverse complement strand
AGAGTCTGTCAAGCGTTTATTTTGAAGTTTTCGTTTCACTTCAAAGACTTGACTCGCTTCGATCTCTCGTAGCGGGAGGCGAATTCTACAGCGTTACAACCTGCTGTCAACCACCTTTTTCACCGCTGCCGATCTTTCGATCGAAGCACCTCCAGCCTGACCTGAAACGTCCAACTCATTGATATTCAAGGAGTTTTTCGTTCCTGCTACGCTGGAAGTGGGGCGAAGTATAAAGACTTCTGGAAACCCGTCAAGCGCTATTCGCAATAAATCTGTCACATCGGTCAAAAACGCTGAAAAACAAAAGAGGGAGGCCTTGCGGCCTCCCTCCTTTCAGCCCGACCTCAAAGGCTTGGGAATGCGAACTGCGATGCTTCATGGCTGGCGCGCTGCGGCCAACGCTGGGTGATCGCCTTGCGCCGGGTATAGAAGCGCACGCCATCCGGGCCGTAGGCATGCAGGTCGCCAAACAGCGAGCGCTTCCAGCCACCGAAGCTGTGATAGGCCACCGGCACCGGCAACGGAACGTTGACCCCCACCATGCCCACTTCGATCTCGTCGCAGAACAGACGCGCCGCTTCCCCATCACGGGTGAAGATGCAGGTGCCGTTGCCGTATTCATGATCGTTGATCAACTGCATGGCCTGCTCGAGGCTGTTCACCCGTACCACACACAGCACCGGGCCGAAGATCTCTTCCTTATAGATACGCATCTCGGGGCTGACCCGATCGAACAGCGTACCGCCCACGAAGTAACCTTGCTCATGCCCCGCAACACTGTAGCCGCGGCCGTCCACCACCAATTCGGCACCGGCAGCCAAGCCGTCATCGATATAGCCAACCACCTTGTCGCGCGCAGCCGCAGTCACCAGCGGCCCCATGTCCAGGCCGCAACTGGTACCGGCACCGATCTTCAGCGCCTTGATCTGCGGCACCAGCTTGGCCACCAGTGCATCGGCCACCTGGTCACCCACGCACACCGCTACCGAGATTGCCATGCAGCGTTCACCGCACGAACCATACGCCGCACCCATCAGTGCGCTGACCGCGTTGTCCAGGTCGGCATCGGGCATCAGCACCGCGTGGTTCTTCGCACCACCCAGCGCCTGCACACGCTTGCCACGACGAGTGCCCTCGGCATAGATGTACTCGGCAATCGGCGTGGAGCCCACAAAGCTCAGCGCCTTGACCTCTGGGGCTTCGATCAGCGCGTCCACCGCCACCTTGTCGCCATGCACCACGTTCAGCACGCCCTTGGGCAAGCCGGCTTCCAGCAACAGCTGGGCAATGAACAGCGACGAGCTCGGATCGCGCTCGGACGGTTTGAGAATGAAGCAGTTGCCACAGGCAATCGCCAGCGGGTACATCCACAGCGGCACCATGGCCGGGAAGTTGAACGGGGTGATCCCCGCAACGATGCCCAGCGGCTGGAAGTCGGACCATGCATCGATGTTCGGGCCCACGTTGCGGCTGTATTCGCCTTTGAGCACTTCGGGGGCAGCGCAGGCGAACTCGACGTTCTCGATACCGCGCTTGAGTTCACCCGCCGCATCCTCGAGGGTCTTGCCATGCTCTTCGCTGATCATCTGCGCAATGCGCGACTCGTTCTGCTCAAGCAGTTGCTTGAAGCGAAACATCACCTGGGCCCGCTTGGCCGGCGGGGTATTGCGCCAGGCCGGGAATGCCGACTTGGCCGAATCGATGGCCTGCTGCACGGTTTCCCGGCTGGCCAGCGCCACCTTGCGTACCGCCTGGCCGGTGGACGGGTTGAACACATCGGCGGTGCGCTCACCGCTTGAAACCATTTCACCGTGGATCAGATGCTGAACAATGCTCATGCAGAACTCCAGAAAGGGGGTTCAGGCGCGGCACCGCGCGCCTGCTTATATAAAGAGAGGGATCAGCCGACCTGGTTGATCGCTTCGCCCACCGCATCGAACAGGCGATCCAGTTCTTGCGGGGTGGTGTTGAAAGTCGGGCCGAACTGCAGGGTGTCGCCGCCGTAGCGAACATAGAAGCCGGCGTTCCACAGCTTCATGGCGATCTCGAACGGACGCACGATGGCATCCCCGTCCCGCGCGGCAATCTGGATGGCACCGGCCAGGCCGTAGTTGCGAATGTCGACGATGTTCTTCGCGCCCTTGACTCCGTGCAGCACACGTTCGAAATGCGGTGCCAGGTCGGCAGCCGACTGCACCAGGTTCTCCTTCTCCAGCAGGTCGAGTGCAGCCAGGCCGGCAGCGCAGGCAACCGGGTGCGCGGAGTAGGTGTAGCCGTGCGGGAATTCGACCGCGTATTCCGGGGTCGGCTGGTTCATGAAGGTCTGGTAGATCTCGCTGCTGGCGATCACCGCGCCCATCGGGATGGCGCCGTTGGTAACCTGCTTGGCGATACACATCAGGTCGGGCGTCACACCAAAGGCGTCGGCACCGAACATGGCACCCATACGGCCAAAACCGGTGATCACTTCGTCGAAGATCAGCAGAATGTTGTGCTGGTCGCAGATCTCGCGCAGGCGCTTGAGGTAGCCCTTGGGCGGTGGCAGTACACCGGCGGAGCCGGCCAACGGCTCGACGATCAGTGCCGCGATGTTCGACGCATCGTGCAGCTCGATCAGCTTGAGCATCTCGTCGGCCAGGGCGATACCGCCCTCCTCCGGCATCCCCTTGCTGAATGCGTTGCCCGGCAGCAGGGTGTGCGGGATATGGTCCACATCCAGCAACTGGCCGAACATCTTGCGGTTGCCGTTGACGCCGCCCAGGCTGGTGCCGGCGATGTTCACGCCGTGGTAGCCACGGGCACGGCCGATCAGCTTGGTCTTGGTCGCCTGGCCTTTGAGGCGCCAGTAGGCACGCACCATCTTCAGCGCGGTATCGGCGCATTCGGAACCGGAGTTGGTATAGAAGACGTGGTTCAGGTTGCCCGGGGTCAGGTCGGTGATCTTCTCGGCCAGCTGGAACGACAGCGGGTGGCCGAACTGGAAGGCCGGCGAATAATCCAGCACACCCAGCTGACGCGACACCGCTTCCTGAATCTGCTTGCGGGTATGCCCGGCGCCGCAGGTCCACAGCCCCGACAGCGCATCATAGATCTTGCGCCCCTTGTCATCCGTCAGGTAGCTGCCTTCGGCGGCGACGATCAGGCGCGGGTCGCGCTGAAAGTTGCGGTTGGCGGTATAGGGCATCCAGTGCGCATCCAGCTTGAGCTGGCTGGCAAGGCCGAGGGGAGCGTTTTCAGGCAGATTCATGGGACAAACCTCGCAAGGCAATGAGCAACATGAGGGAGGCAAACGTTGTTGCAGCTAAGTTGTCACGGGGATAAAGTCTGAAAAAGCCTACTTTTCTAATCTTCAGTTAGCTGGACACTAAACTATGAGCCGTCGCCCGGAGCCGCTTGCGCAGGTCAGTGATTTCGACATCCGTCTGTTGAAAATCTACCGCAGCGTGGTGGAATGCGGCGGCTTCTCCGCAGCCGAGAACGTGCTGGGCATCGGCCGCTCGGCCATCAGCCAGCAGATGAGCGACCTGGAGCAACGCCTGGGCCTGCGCCTGTGTCAGCGCGGCCGTGCCGGGTTCTCGCTGACCGAAGAGGGCCGCGAGGTGTACCAGAGCGCACTGCAACTGCTCGGCGCGCTGGAAAGCTTTCGCACCGAGGTCAACGGCCTGCACCAGCACTTGCGCGGCGAGCTGAACATCGGCCTCACCGACAACCTGGTGACGCTGCCGCACATGCGCATCACCCATGCCCTGGCGCAGCTCAAGGACCGGGGGCCGGAGGTACGCATCCAGATCCGCATGATCGCTCCCAGCCAGGTCGAACAGGGCGTGCTCGACGGCAGCCTGCACGTCGGCGTGGTCCCCCAGACCAGCCCGCTGTCGGGGCTCGAGTACCAGCCACTGTACAGTGAGCGCTCACTGCTCTATTGCGCGGTCGGGCACCCGCTGTTCTATGCCGATGACCGCCAACTGGACGACGACCGCCTCAACAGCCAGGACGCGATCGCCCCCACCTTCCGCCTGCCGGCCGAGATCCAGGCCCAGTATCAGGACCTGCACTGCACCGCCAGCGCCTCGGACCGCGAAGGCATGGCGTTCCTGATTCTTACCGGGCGCTACATCGGCTACCTGCCCGACCACTACGCCAACGCCTGGGTACAGCAGGGGCGCCTGCGCGCCCTCAAACCCGACGAACGCTTCTATGACCTGAGCCTGTGCTGGGTCACCCGCAAGGGACGGCGCCCGCACCTGGTGCTCGAGAGCTTTCTGGACAGCCTGGCGGCCACCCGCTGATGCGGTTTATCGGCTTTTTCGCCGATGAGCGCTTGCCCGACTGCCATGGCTGGGTTATCAGTGCATGTGCCACACTACCCCGCTCTGTCCGGAATCGCCCATGACCTTCGAAGTCCCCGCACACCGCCTCCAGGCTGCCAGGCCTGCCGGCCGTATCCGCCAGAAGAACGAGCAGGCCATCATCCAGGCTGCCGAAGACGAGTTCGCCCGTCACGGCTTCAAGGGCACCAGCATGAACACCATCGCGCTGAACGCCGGGCTGCCCAAGGCCAACCTGCACTATTACTTCACCAACAAGCTGGGCCTGTACGTGGCGGTGCTGAGCAACATCATCGAGTTGTGGGACAGCACCTTCAACACCCTGAGTGCCGACGACGACCCGGCCGAGGCGCTGAGCCGCTACATTCGCGCCAAGATGGAGTTCTCGCGGCGCAACCCGCAGGCCTCGCGGATCTTCGCCATGGAGATCATCAGCGGCGGCCAGTGCCTGACCGACTACTTCAGCCAGGACTACCGCGACTGGTTCAAGGGCCGGGCCGCCGTGTTCGAAAGCTGGATGAATGCCGGCAAGATGGACCGCCTCGACCCGGTACACCTGATCTTCCTGCTCTGGGGCAGCACCCAGCACTATGCCGACTTCTCCACACAGATCTGCCAGGTAACCGGCCGCAGCCGCCTGACCAAGCAGGACATGGAAGACGCCAGCAACAACCTTATCCACATCATCCTCAAAGGCTGTGGCCTGACCCCACCGAACTGAACCCTGCTTATGCCTTTTACCCTGTTGGACACTTGCGAGTTTCGCGAAGAGATCCGCAAGAGCCGCTTCATCACCCTGGCCGGCCCCATCAGCAGCCCGGCCGAGGCCCAGGCCTTCATCGAACGGCACAGCGACCTGGCCGCCACCCACAACTGCTGGGCCTGGAAACTGGGGGCGCAATACCGCAGCAGCGACGACGGCGAACCCGGCGGTACGGCCGGGCGCCCGATCCTGGCAGCCATCGAGGCGCAGGACTGCGACCAGGTAGTGGTGCTGGTGATTCGCTGGTACGGCGGCATTCAGCTGGGCACCGGTGGCCTGGCCCGGGCCTATGGCGGTGGCGCCAACAAGTGCCTGCAACAGGCCGAAAAGCGCCTGCTGGTAAGCCGTGTCGAGCTGCACTGCAGTTGCGCATTCAGCGAACTGGCCCTGCTCAAGCTACGCGTCGCCGAAGCCGACGGCCTGGTAATGGACGAGCAGTTCACCGCCAACGGTGTCGACCTGTTGCTGGCGCTTGGCGAGGAGCAGATCGAACCGGTGCAACGACAACTGGCCGACCTGAGCCGCGGGCGCATTCTGCTCGAACGGCGCTGACACTTGCCCACATCCACTGTGGGCCCGGCTGTGGATAACCTCTTAGCACTCGGCTGCAGCCCTTCTGGATCAAGGCTCACAGAGAAACGATCATATTTTGATCAAGATTTGATGACAGGCCATCAAGCGGCGTCGAATCAGTGACTTATCCCCAGCCAGGTGTCCTTTAGGGCCGGCTCCATGGCCACAAAACCGTGCCTGGCGCTTGCACACAAATACTGTGGAGCAAGCTGTGGATAAACCGTGAGCGCCTGCGCCAAAGGCCTGCCGGCCAATGCTCGGCGCCGATTGATCATTTTATGAGCAGCCTCCAGGCCGTGCTACGCTGCGTATCCTCTGCCCACCTGTACGGAGTTATCCCATGACCGCCCCCAAAACCGCACTGATTATTGGCGCATCCCGTGGCCTGGGTCTTGGCCTTGTGCAGCGCCTGCGCGAGCAGGGCTGGAACGTGACCGCCACCGTTCGGGACCCTGCCAGGGCCCCTGCGCTGGCCGCGGTGCCCGGCGTACAGGTCGAGACCCTGGAAATGAACAGCACCGATCAGCTCGATGCACTGCAGGCGCGCCTCAAGGGTCAGACCTTCGACCTGCTGTTCGTCAATGCGGGGGTCAAGGGCCCTGATGACCAGAACCCGGAGCGGGTACAACTGGCGGATATCGGCGAACTGTTCATGACCAACAGCGTCGCGCCGATTCGCGTGGCGCAGCGCTTGAGCCCGCAGCTAAACGACAAGGGTGGGGTGATCGCCTTCATGAGCTCGGTGCTGGGCAGCGTGAGCATCCCCGACGCGCCCGACCTGGCCCTGTACAAGGCCAGCAAGGCGGCGCTCAATTCCATGATCAACAGCTTCGTCGTGCAGCTGGGCGACACCGGCCTGACCGTGCTGGCCATGCACCCGGGCTGGGTCCAGACCGACATGGGCGGCGAAGGCGCTGAAATCGACGTGCCTACCAGCACGGGCGGGATGGTTGAACAGGTCACCCTCAACAGCGGCAAGGGTGGCCTGCATTTCATCAACTACAAGGGCGAAAAACTGATCTGGTGATCTGACGCGCGGTGGGTGTAGACTCGGCCCTTCGCCCACCGCGGCGGACCTGGATCAGCAGACAGGGCAACACTGAGCTGGCTAACCTGAACCCACTTTCAGAGGAGCCGGCACCATGCCTGCGACCCGTATCTGGTTGAAAAACCCGCTTGCCATCTTTACCGCCAACACCCTCGACGCCCGTGGCGGCCTGGTGCTCGAAGGCGGCATCATCCGCGAAGTCCTCGGCCTCGGCCAAACCCCCGCCACACCTTGCCAGCAGACCTTCGATGTCCGTGAGCACGTGGTACTGCCAGGCCTGATCAACACCCACCACCACTTCTACCAGACCCTTACCCGTGCCTGGGCTCCGGTGGTCAACCAGCCGCTGTTCCCCTGGCTCAAGACGCTGTACCCGGTGTGGGCCCGGCTCACCCCGGCCAAGCTGGAGCTGGCGACCCAGGTAGCCCTGGCCGAACTGCTGCTGTCGGGCTGCACCACCGCTGCCGACCACCACTACCTGTTCCCCGACGGCCTGGAAAACGCCATCGACGTGCAAGTGGAGAGTGTGCGCAAACTCGGCATGCGCGCCATGCTCACCCGCGGTTCCATGAGCCTGGGCGAAGCCGATGGTGGCCTGCCACCGCAACAGACGGTGCAGCAGGGCGAGGTGATCCTGGCCGACAGCCAACGACTTATCCACAGCTACCACGAGCGTGACGCGGGCGCGCAGATCCAGATCGCCCTGGCCCCCTGCTCACCGTTCTCGGTCACGCCCGAAATCATGCGCGCCAGCGCGACCCTGGCCCAAGAGCTGGACGTGCGCCTGCACACGCACCTGGCCGAAACCCTCGACGAGGAAGACTTCTGCCTGCAGCGCTTTGGCCTGCGTACGGTCGACTATCTGGACAGTGTCGGCTGGCTCGGCCCGCGCACCTGGCTGGCCCACGGCATCCACTTCAACCCCGACGAGATTGCCCGCCTGGGCGCTGCCGGCACCGGCATCTGCCATTGCCCCAGCTCCAACATGCGCCTGGCATCGGGCATCTGCCCCACCGTGGATCTGACCGACGCGGGTGCGCCAGTGGGCCTGGGTGTGGATGGCTCGGCCTCCAACGATGCGTCCAACATGATCCTCGAAACCCGCCAGGCCCTGTACCTGCAGCGCCTGCGCTACGGTGCCGAGGCCATCACCCCCGAGCGCGTGCTGGGCTGGGCCACACGAGGTTCGGCGCAACTGCTGGGGCGCCACGACATCGGCGAGCTGGCCGTGGGCAAGCAGGCCGACCTGGCCCTGTTCAAGCTGGATGAACTGCGTTTTTCCGGCAGCCATGATCCGCTCTCGGCCCTGCTGCTGTGCGGTGCCGACCGGGCCGACCGGGTGATGGTCGGCGGCCGGTGGCGAGTGATCGATGGCCAGATCGAAGGGCTGGACGTGAAGGGCCTGATCGCCGATCACCGCCAGGCCGCCGCGCAACTTATCGCCGGCTAGGCAGCTACAGGCCCAGCAGCGCCAGCATGATGAACGTGGCGAACAGCACGAAGTGGGTCATGCCCTCGATCGCGTTGGTTTCGCCATCGTTCAGGTTGATGGCGCTGACGATCAGCGTGATGAAGATCATCACCGTCTGCACCGGGGTCATGGCCATCTGGAACGGCTGACCGGTGTACAGGGCCATGGCCTCCATCAGCGGCACGGTGAGGATCACCGTCGACAGCGAGGCCCCCAGGGCGATGTTGACCACCGATTGCATGCGGTTGGCCAGCGCCGCGCGCAATGCGGTGAGAATCTCGGGCGCGGCAGAGATGGCCGCTACCACGATTGCCGTCAGTACCGGCGGTGCTCCGCTGCCCTCCAGGCCATAGTCCAGGGTCTTGGACATGACTTCGGCCAGCAGGCCGATCACCACCACCCCCGAAATCAGAATCGCGATCGATCGCGCCTTGTGGCCGCCCGGCGTCCCTGCCACCGGGTCGCGGCGTTTCTTCTGCGGGTAGCTGTAGCTGAAAAAGTAGCTGTGCGGCCCCACCTGCATGCGCAGAAACAGCGTATACAGCACCACCATCGCGCCGATGGTGAAGGCCGAATACAGATGCCACTGGGCTTCGGGGATGAACTCGGGCACCACCATCGATACGCCCATCGCGGTCATGATCATCACGCTGTAGGTGCGTGCCGAATCGTCGTTGTAGCTCTGCTCGCCGTGCTTGAGCCCGCCCATCAACGCGGCCAGGCCCAGGATCCCGTTGATATCGAGCATCACCGCCGAGTAGATGGTATCGCGCACCAGCGTCGGCGAAGCCTCATTGCTCATCATGATGGCCAGGATCACCACCTCCACCAAGACCGCCGACAGGGTCAGGATCATGGTGCCGTAGGGGTCGCCGACCTTTTCCGCCAGCAGCTCGGCATGCTGTGCAACCCGCATCGAGGCGCACACGATCGCCCCCACCAGCGCGAACCCGGCCAACAACGCCACGCCATGGCCGTGCCCCAGCAACAACGGCTCCAATGGCCAGGCCAGCAGGGCGGTCACCACGGCCAGCAGCAAGAGCTTTTCCTGGGTCAGTAGCTTGAGCATCGGCGGCCTTGAACAGAAGGGGTGTGGCTAGAGACTGTAGCTGCTGTGGAAGGTTTCCTGCTGCCGGACCATCCGGCCAGGTTTCGCGCCGCCCCTCGTCAACCGCTGTAGAATGGCGCGCAACCGCACCTTGATGAGAACACGCTATGTACGACTGGCTTAACGCGCTGCCCAAGGCAGAATTGCACCTGCACCTGGAGGGATCGCTCGAGCCCGAACTGCTGTTCGCTCTGGCCGAACGCAATGGCATCGCCCTGCCCTGGAACGATGTGGAGGCCCTGCGCGCGGCCTATGCGTTCAACAACCTGCAGGAGTTCCTCGACCTGTACTACCAGGGCGCCGACGTGCTGCGCACCGAGCAGGACTTCTACGATCTGACCTGGGCCTACCTGCTGCGCTGCAAGGCACAGAACGTGATCCACACCGAACCGTTCTTCGACCCCCAGACCCATACCGACCGGGGCATCCCGTTCGAGGTGGTACTGGCCGGCATCAGCGCAGCCCTCAAGGATGGCCAGCGCAAGCTGGGCATCAGCAGTGGCCTGATCCTGAGCTTCCTGCGCCACCTGAGCGAAGACGAGGCCCACGCCACCCTCGATCAGGCCCTGCCCTTTCGCGATGCCTTCATCGCCGTGGGGCTGGACAGCTCGGAGCAAGGCCACCCGCCCAGCAAGTTCCAGCGCGTGTTCGACCGCGCCCGTAGCGAAGGCTTCCTGACGGTCGCGCACGCCGGCGAGGAAGGCCCGCCCGAGTACATCTGGGAAGCCCTGGACCTGCTCAAGATCCAGCGTATCGACCACGGCGTGCGCGCCATCGAGGACGAGCGCCTGATGCAGCGCATCATCGACGAACAGATCCCGCTGACCGTCTGCCCTCTGTCCAACACCAAGCTGTGCGTGTTCGACCACATGCGCGAACACAACATCCTCGAGATGCTCGAGCGTGGCGTGAAGGTCACGGTGAACTCGGACGACCCAGCCTATTTCGGTGGCTACGTGACCGAGAACTTCCATGCCCTGCATACCCACCTCGGCATGACCCAGGACCAGGCCAGGCGTCTGGCGCAGAACAGCCTGGATGCACGCCTGCTCAAGCCCTGACCTCTGCGCGGGCAGGTCGACCCATCATCGGTGGGTCGGCCTTGCCCGCCATCTGCGGCTACTCCCCCACCGCCAACGGCATGGGCGACTGTGCAATCAGCGGGATTTCACGCAACCCGGCGGGGGTGACGTGCAAGGCGCGCGAGTCACCGTTCATGCGCACCCAGCCCGACTGCACGAAAAGCCTGAGCAGGCTGCTGCCCAGGGCCCCGCCCAGGTGCGGGCGCTGCTCGCTCCACTCGCTGCAGCAACTGCACGCGCTGCAGGCTCTGCCCTCGCGCAGTGCCAATGCCTCGACGAAGATGCCAAAGTCGGCAAAGTGCAGGCGCCCCAGCGAGCTGACCTCCAACTGGCGGTCGCAGAGCTCCAGCCACTTGGCTTCCTGCAAGCGCTGGTAAAGGTCGGCCGCCAGCTCACCGCCCAGGTGGTCACGGCACAAGCGTGCGCGGCGCATCGCCAGCGGGATCCCCGGCGCCTCCCGGCTGACACGCACGCCCTGACGAAAATGCTCGCGCACCGGCACACTGGCCAGCGCCTCCACAGCGGCGCCCACCTCCGGGGCTGCCAGCCGAAAATACCGTTTGCGCCCGCGCGCCTCTATCTTCAGCAGCCCCCCTGCCAGCAGGCGCCCAAGGTGAGCGCAGGTGGAAGAAGGTGTCAGGCCGGTCATCCTGGCCAACTCGTCGGAGGGGCGGGCCAGACCGTCGATCAAGGCCCACAGCATGGCGCTGCGCTTGGGGTCAGCCAGCAGGCTGGCGATCACACTGATACTTGCTACAGGTTTCATATCTGCACTCCCTGCGGATTCCGAAGACGTAACTTGCCCGCCCCTGCAATGGAAACGTCTCTTGCTGGTAACGACTGCGGGGGCAAGTATATGCCGGCCTGTAAGCACTTAAACGGCCTCTATCTCCGGCAAAATTGCCCGTTTTGGGCAACCATGTGGCCTTCTGCAAAGGTCACTTTCGGGTGACGGGCCTTCCGCCCCTGGCACCACAGCCGCATGGGGGCGGCTTTCCCTGCAGAGCGAGGGTTGCGCTCAAGGGCCGATGAGCGCGCAACACCCTACATCCAAGGTAAACAAGTCATTCAACCTAAAATGAAATGTATGACCCTGATCCAGCGCCCGACAGCCGGCCCTGCCTAGCCGGTCATCGCCAGCAGCGGCTCCAGCAGGTGCCGGCATCTGGCCTTGAGTTCGTCGCGCAGCAACTGCACCGGCTTGCCGAGCTGCGCCCGGTGGGTGCACAGCAGATTCAGCGGCGCAGCTTCACCCCGCACCCCGGGCAGCAGCACTTCGAGGCGCCCGGCCTTCACATCGGCTGCCACATCCAGCCAGGACTTGTAGGCAATGCCCACACCTGCCACGGCCCAGCGCCGTACCACGTCGGCGTCGTCGCAAAAGCGGTCGCCACGCACCAGCACCGTCTGTGTCGCGGCCCCGTCACTGAAGCGCCACTGGTCATGCACACGACCACCCAACTGGTACAGCAGGCAGTTGTGCTCGGCCAGCTGTGCAACCGTCGCCGGTTGGCCATGGCGCGCCAGATAATCAGGTGCGGCGCACAGCACCCGGCGGTTGTCGGGGCACAGGGGCAACGCCACCAGGCTCGAGTCTTCGGGGGTGCCGTAGCGCAGCGCCACATCCACCGGCTGGCGAAACAGGTCGGCATTGCGATCGCCCAGCAGCAGGCGCACGTTCAGCAATGGGTGCGCCTGCTGCAACTGGTCCAACCAAGGCAACAGCACATTGCGTCCGAAATCCGACGGTGCCGACAACTGCAGCACGCCGCTCACCTCGGCCTGGCCCTGAGCCAACGCCCGCCGTCCCTCCTCGAGGCTGGCCAAGGCTACCCGGGCGTGGTTGAGGAACCCCTCGCCTTCAGCGGTCAGGCGCAGACTGCGCGTCGAACGGGCCAGCAGGCGCACCTTCAATTGCGCCTCAAGGCGCTTGAGCGCTGCGCTCGCCACTGCCGGCGAAAGGTCCAGCTGGCGCGCAGCGGCCGACAGGCTGCCCAGTTCCGCGGCGCGCACGAACAGTTGCAGATCATCGGTACGCAGCACTTGTCGGCCTCATTATCAAAAAAAAATTGAAAGTATCTGCCGTTTTATCGGGTTTTAACCCCAAGTGAAAGCACTGATGATGGCGGCACTCCCCCCCCCTCAAGGACCTCTTCATGAAAGCCATTGCCTACTATCAATCGTTGCCGATTGCCGACCCCGCCGCGCTGCAGGACATCGAGCTGCCCGCCCCGCAGCCTGGCCCGCGCGACCTGCTGGTGCAGGTGCACGCCATCTCGGTCAACCCGGTCGACACCAAGGTGCGCCAGAACGTGCAACCCGAGGCCGGCGTGGCCAAGGTGCTGGGGTGGGACGTTGCCGGTGTGGTCAAGGCGGTGGGCAGCGAGGTCAGCCTGTTCCAGCCTGGCGACAAGGTCTACTACGCAGGCTCCATCGCCCGCGCCGGGGGCAACAGCGAGCTGCACGTGGTCGACGAGCGCATCGTCGGGCACATGCCCCGAACCCTGGGTTTCGCCGAAGCCGCCGCATTGCCGCTGACCGCCATTACCGCCTGGGAGCTGCTGTTCGAACGCCTGCAGATCGCCGAAGGCAAGGCCGACCTGGGCCAGAGCCTGCTGATCGTCGGTGGCGCCGGCGGCGTCGGCTCGATCCTGACTCAACTGGCCAGCCAACTGACCGGGCTCAAGGTCATCGCCAGCGCTTCACGCCCCGAAACCCAGGCCTGGGTAAGGGAGCTGGGCGCCGATGTGGTAGTCGATCACCGTCAGCCCCTGGCCCAGGCCCTGAAGGCGCAGGGTATCGATAGCGTTACCCACGTTGCCAGCCTGACGCAGACCGACCAGCACCTGGACCAGCTGGTCGAGGCACTCGCCCCGCAGGGCAAGCTGGCGCTGATCGACGACCCCAAGCAGTTGGACGTGACCAAGCTCAAGCGCAAGAGCCTGTCGCTGCACTGGGAATTCATGTACACCCGCTCGCTGTTCGAAACCGCCGACATGCAGGCGCAGCACACGCTGCTCAACCGCGTGGCCGAGCTGATCGACGCAGGCACCCTCAAGACCACCCTGGGCGAGCATTTCGGCCCGATCAATGCAGCCAACCTGCGCCGGGCCCATGCGCTGCTCGAAAGCGGTGCAGCCAAGGGCAAGATCGTGCTGGAAGGGTTCTGAGCCCCTCCGGGCCCCGGCATGACCGTCAGTCAGTACACTGACGCCGGTCATGCCGGGGCCCGGTCGCGGCGCTACAATGCTGCTGCATTTACCCAACCACACAGGTAGGCAGCGATGAAGATTATCGTCAGTGCATCAGCCCGCAAACCCGGGTGCCCGTGGCAGGTTCAGCTCGACCAGCATGTGGTCAGCTTTCGCAGTGAGGCCGAGGCTCGCGCCTTTGTCGACACCCTGCAACAACGCTTGCGGGCCCCGCACCCGCTCAAGCAGGTCGGCTGAGCTGCAGGCGTCGGGTCAACATAGCCACGCCCACTGCCGCCGTACCGCACAGGCTGATGACCAGCGCCATCGGCAGCGCGCTGCCGTCATGCAGCACTCCCACCAGGGCAGCCGCACCCGCCGCCACGCTGAACTGCACGCACCCCAGCAACGCCGATGCACTGCCGGCGCGGGCACCCTGCCCGCTCATGGCGCAGGCCGAGGCGTTGGGGATGATGCAGCCAAGGCTGGCAATGCACACGAACAGCGGCACCAGCAACGGCCACAGCGCCTGCGTATGCAGCGCGCTGATTCCCAGCAGCACCAGCCCGGCCGCCAGGTATACCCACACCGTGCGGGCCAGCAAAAAGGCAGGCCCACGCTTGGCCAGCAATCGCGCATTCACCTGCGCCACCAGGATGAAGCCCGCCGCATTGCTGCCGAACAGCCAGCCGTAATGTTCGGCCGGTACCCCATAAAGCTTGATGAACACGAAGGGCGACCCGGCGATATAGGCGAACATGCCGGCAATCGCGATGCCGCCGGTCAGTGCATGCCCCATGAACACGCGGTCCTTGAGCAGGCGCCCGTATTGGCGCAACGCCCCCGACAGCGGCTGGCGTGGTTGGTTGGAAGGCAGGCTCTCCGGCAGGCCCAGGGCAACGGCCAGCGTACAGCCGGCGCTGAACAGGGTGAGCGCGAGGAAGATCGACTGCCAGCCATACAGGTTGACCAGCACCCCGCCCAGCATCGGGGCAAGGATCGGCGCCAGGCCCATCACCAGCATCAGTTGCGAGAACACCTTGGCCGAAGCCACTGCATCACACTTGTCGCTGACGATGGCCCGTGACAGCACCATCCCTGCGCAACCACCCAGGGCCTGTACAAAACGCGCGGCGATCAGGGCGTCCAGGCTCGGTGCAAAGGCACAGGCCAGCGACGCCAGGGTAAACAGGGTCACCCCGACCAGCAGCGGAATGCGTCGACCGAAGCGGTCGGCCACCGGGCCATAGGCCAGCTGCCCCAGCGACAGGCCCAGGAAATAGGCCGCCAGGGTGGTCTGGATGTGTTTTTCGTCGGTCGCAAAGGCCAGGGCCATTGCCGGGAAGCCGGGCAAGTAGAAATCGATCGCCAACGGCCCGAACGCACTGAGTGCGCCGAGGATCAGGATGGTGCGCAGGTTCATCGGGAATCCATAGCAGGCTAAGCAAGTGCCTTAGTCTAACCGGGCTGCCATGGATAAGCCGCGAATCTTTTGCCGAATTCGCTGGCACGTGCGCCCCTTGTTGGAGCCGGCCTTGCCGGGGATCGAGCGCGCAGCGCTCGCACACCGGAATGCACAGTGCAGCAGACACACCGCCCATGCAGGGTCGGTAGCCGCTTCGCGCCGGTTCGCCAGCAAGGCTGGCTCCTACAGGCGAAGCGGCTACCGGCTTGTTCAGGCCACAAGCTCGGCCTTGTAACCCTCATCGACAATCGCCTGCACGATCTGCGGCGCCTGCAGCGAACTGTCGACGCGCACCTGCTTGCTGGCCAGGTCCACCTCTACGATGGCCTGTGCATCCTGGCTCTGTACCGCACGGGTCACGGCCTTCACACAGTGGCCACAGGTCATGCCTTGAACAGTGAATACTTGCATGGGAACTACCTCCTTGGGATTTGAGCGCAGTCTCAAGCTTGCCATCGGGGCAAGGTCAAGTGCATGCCGAACTGGAAATCCGCGCCAAGCTCGGCCAAGCTGCGCCCTTGTCGAACGATCAGCAGGAGATTCATTCATGGGCAGGGCAGCATTGGGCCTTATCGGTTTGCTCGGGTTGTGCAGCATCGTGCCCCTGGCCAGCGCCGAAGGGCCGTCGGACTACAGCGTGTTGATCATTTCCCGCGAGCGTCTGGAGGTCGCCACGTCCTGCGAGATCGGCATCTACCTCAACGACCAGCTGTCGGCGCGACTGTTCCAGGAACACTCCACCTCGTTCAACCTGCCGGGCGGCCCGGTGAACGTGCGCCTGCGCCTGCTTCCCGGGCAGGCACCGGGTTGCAACAACGGCATCGAGAACCAGCGCAGCACGCGAATCAACGTACTGGCGGGCCAGGTCAACAAGTACCGCATCGTCATGGACAACAATGGCCTCAGCCTGAAGAAGGCCGCTCTGGGCTATTGACCTTGCCAATGGGGTAAGGTTGATGCTTGGCGCCTGTCCAAGGAGGAGAGCCCCATGTCCGCATCAACCACCTTCGATCTGCCGATTCAAGGCATGACCTGCGCCAGCTGCGCCGGTCGTGTCGAGCGCGCCCTGCGCAAAGTCGCCGGCGCCGAACACGTCAGCGTCAACCTCGCCACCGAACACGCCCGGGTGCAAGCCCCTGCCGGCGCCCTGCCGGCACTGGTCGACGCTGTCAGCCAGGCCGGTTACAGCGTGCCCGCCCAGAGCCTCGAACTGCAGATTGGCGGCATGACCTGCGCCAGCTGTGCCGGGCGCGTGGAGCGGGCCTTGAACAAGGCGCCCGGCGTACAGCGGGTCAGCGTCAACCTGGCCAACGAGCGCGCGCACATCGAGCTGCTGGGGCAGGTCGACAGCGCGCTACTGATCGACGCGGTGACCCAGGCAGGTTACACGGCCAGCCTGCCGCAAGCGGGCAAGGCCGACCAGGCCGACGCCGAGCGACGCCTGCGCAAGGAGCGCTGGTCGGTCGGCCTGGCCATACTGCTGGCCCTGCCGCTGGTGCTGCCGATGCTGCTGCAGCCCTTCGGCATCCACTGGATGCTGCCGGCCTGGGCACAGTTCGTACTGGCCACCCCCGTGCAGTTCATCCTGGGCGCACGCTTCTATGTCGCGGCCTGGAAGGCGGTACGCGCCGGGGCCGGCAACATGGACCTGCTGGTAGCCCTGGGCACCAGCGCCGGTTACGGCCTGAGCCTGTACGAATGGGCGCGGGCCACCGCAGGCAGCATGCCGCACCTGTATTTCGAAGCCTCGGCGGTGGTCATCGCCCTGGTGCTGCTGGGCAAGTACCTGGAAAGCCGCGCCAAGCGCCAGACCGCCAGTGCCATCCGCGCCCTCGAAGCCCTGCGCCCTGAGCGCGCCCTGCAGGTGATCGACGGCCAGGAGCGCGACGTACCCATCAGCGCCCTGCGCCTGCATGACCTGGTGCGCGTGCTGCCTGGCGAACGCTTCCCGGTGGACGGTGAGGTGATCGAGGGCCAGAGCCATGCCGACGAAGCCCTGATCAGCGGCGAAAGCCTGCCCGTGCCCAAGCAACCGGGCGACCGCGTGACCGGCGGCGCCATCAACGGCGAAGGCCGCCTGCTGGTAAGTGTGCTGGCTCTGGGTACTGAAACCGTGCTGGCGCGCATCATCCGCCTGGTCGAAGACGCCCAGGCCGCCAAGGCCCCCATCCAGAAACTGGTGGACCGGGTCAGCCAGGTGTTCGTGCCAGCCGTGCTGGTGCTGGCCCTGGCAACCCTGGTCGGCTGGTGGCTGGCCGGCGCGCCAATCGAAACCGCGCTGATCAATGCCGTGGCCGTGCTGGTCATCGCCTGCCCCTGTGCCCTGGGCCTGGCCACACCCACCGCGATCATGGCCGGTACCGGCGTGGCCGCGCGCCACGGCATCCTGATCAAGGACGCCGAAGCGCTGGAGCGTGCCCATGCAGTCAACCGCGTGGTGTTCGACAAGACCGGCACCCTCACTTCCGGCAGCCCGCGCATCGTTCACAGCAAGGCCCAGGGCATCGAGGCAGGCGAACTGCTGCAACTGGCCGGCGCCCTGCAACGCGGCAGCGAACACCCGCTGGCCAAGGCGGTACTGGATGCCTGCCAGGAGCAGGGCCTGACCGTACCCGACATCGACGACAGCCAATCGCTGACCGGCCGCGGCATCGCCGGCCACCTCAATGGCCGCGACCTGGCCCTGGGCAACCGTCGCCTGCTGGAAGAAAGCGGCCTGCAACCGGGTGAACTCGCCACCAGCGCCCAGGCCTGGGAGGCCGAGGGGCGCACCTTGTCGTGGCTGATCGAGCGCGGTGCGCAACCACGGGTGCTGGGCCTGTTCGCCTTCGGCGACAGCCTCAAACCTGGCGCAGACGCCGCCGTACGCCAGCTGAGCCAACAGGGCATCAGCAGCCACCTGCTG
Organism: Pseudomonas palmensis; assembly: GCF_017848315.1. GTDB lineage: Bacteria > Pseudomonadota > Gammaproteobacteria > Pseudomonadales > Pseudomonadaceae > Aquipseudomonas > Aquipseudomonas palmensis. Next base: position 50,665 of record NZ_JAFKEC010000026.1, on the reverse strand, counting down.
ACCGGCGACAACCGCGGTAGCGCCAAGGTGGTGGCCCAGGCCCTTGGCATCAATGACGTATACGCCGAGGTGCTGCCGGCCGACAAGGCCGCCACTGTTCTCGAACTGAAGAAATCGGGTGTGGTAGCGATGGTCGGTGACGGCATCAACGACGCACCGGCCCTGGCCGCCGCCGACATCGGCATCGCCATGGGTGGCGGCACCGATGTGGCCATGCAGGCCGCCGGCATCACCCTGATGCGCGGCGACCCGCGCCTAGTACCAGCCGCCCTGGAGATCAGCCGCAAGACCTACGCCAAGATCCGCCAGAACCTGTTCTGGGCCTTCATCTATAACCTGATCGGTATTCCGCTGGCGGCCTTCGGCCTGCTCAACCCGGTGCTGGCCGGTGCGGCCATGGCCCTGTCGAGCGTCAGCGTGGTCAGCAACGCCTTGCTGCTCAAAACCTGGAAACCGCAAACGCCGCCACAGGACGATGCCCCATGAACATCGGACAAGCCGCCAAACGTACCGGCCTGAGCGCCAAGATGATCCGCTACTACGAGTCCATCGGCCTGCTCAAGCCGGCCTCGCGCAGCGACAGTGGCTACCGCCTCTACCAGCAGGACGACCTGCACGCGCTGGCATTCATCAAGCGCTCGCGAGACCTGGGGTTTTCATTGGAGGAAGTGGCCAAACTGCTGACCTTGTGGCAGGACCGCCAGCGCGCCAGTGCCGATGTGAAGGCCCTGGCCAACGAGCATATCGCTGACCTGAACCGGCGCATCGACGAGCTGGTGAGCCTGCGCGATACGCTGAGCGAGCTGGTCGCCCACTGCCAGGGGGACGATCGCCCCGACTGCCCGATCCTCAAGGACCTGGCAGCCGGCAGCTGCTGTCACTAGCGCGTTACTGCATCCACGGCGGTGGCGGTTCCTCGGCCTTGGCCGGGCCGTTCTCCGCCTCGGCGCGTGCAGCCTGCCGGCGCGCCTCGTCCAGGCGCGCCGCTTCGATCTCGCGCATCACCCCGTCGACATCGGCGCTGTGCTCGTCCTCCGCGAACTGCCCGCTCAGCGGGCTTTCCGGAGTCAGCTCGCCGGCCTCGTACAACGCCCACATTTCCTTGGCGTAGCGGGTGGCCTTGAGCTCCGGGGCAAACTGGCCGAAGTACCCGGCCATGTTCCCCACATCGCGCTCGAGCATGCTGAACGCATGGTTGTTGCCGGCCGCATCCACCGCCTGGGGCAGGTCGATGATCACCGGGCCGTCAGGGCCGAGCAGCACGTTGAATTCCGACAGGTCGCCATGCACCAGGCCGGTGCACAGCATCAGCACGATCTGGCGGATCACGAAGTCGTGGTACTCGCGGGCCTGATCGGCCTCCAGGTGCACGTCGTTCAGGCGTGGCGCCGCATCGCCATGGGCATCGGACACCAGCTCCATCAACAGCACGCCATCGAGAAAATCGAACGGCTTGGGTACCCGCACGCCGGCACTGGCCAGGCGAAACAGGGCTGCCACCTCGGCATTCTGCCAGGCCTCCTCGGCCTCTTTGCGCCCATACTTGGAGCCCTTGGCCATGGCCCGCGCCTGGCGGCTGTTGCGCACCTTGCGGCCCTCCTGGTATTCGGCGGCCTGACGGAAGCTGCGCTTGTTGGCCTCTTTGTAGACCTTGGCGCAGCGCAGCTCGGTACCGCACCGCACCACGTACACCGCGGCTTCCTTGCCACTCATCAGGGGTCGGATGACTTCATCGACCAGCCCGTCTTCTATCAGTGGTTCTATGCGTTTTGGAGTCTTCATCGGCTTTTGTTCTGGGTCCTGTTTTGCCAAACACACGGGTATCACGGGTTGCCGGCCATCGTCTCACAGCCATGAGCCAGATGCGCGCTCACGATACAACAAGGCCCTCAAAGGAAGTGGACCCGATAATGTCCAAATAATTTAATCCCGCCTGCACCGAGTGCCCCCTGGCTTCCCGGACATGGCAGACACTCACTGCCTGAACAGTTCCCCCGGCGTTGCCCCGAACAAGCCCTTGAACGCCACGATGAACGCCGACGTCGACTCATAGCCGCAACCCAGCGCCGCCTGGGTCACGCTCTGCCCCTGCTCCAGCGCCTGCAGCGACGACAGCAGGCGCATGCGCTGGCGCCAGGCGCGAAAGCTCAGCCCCGTCTCGCGCTGAAACAACCGCATCAGGGTCTTCTGCGAACGCCCCAGGCGCTCGGCCCAGTAGGCCAGGCCGGCGTCCTGCTCCGGGTGCGCCAACAATGCATTGCACACCTCGAGCAGGCGCGGGTGCTGCGGCAGCGGCAACGAAAAACCCACCTCCGGCAGCCCCTGCAACTGCTCCAGCAGCACCTGCACCAGATGGGCCTCGGGGCTCTCGCCTTCGGCGTAATCCACCGGGAACAGGCAGAACTGCTTGATCAGCTCACGGGCCAGCGGCGTCACCTCCAGCACCCGGCAGCGCGGCCCGGCCCACGCTGCATCGGCCTGACGCACATACAGGCTGCGCATTTCGGCGCGGGTCGAGGTAATCACCTCATGCTCCACCCCGGCCGGTATCCACACGCCCCACTGCGGCGGTGCAAAAAAACTGCCCTCGGCGGTGTACACCCCCAGCACCCCGCTGATCGCATAGGAAAACTGTATCCAGTCGTGTCGATGACGCGGCGTCCACGAGCCGGCCCCCAGGCTTTCGGCACGCGCATACAGTGGCCGCGGCAGGGCATCGAGCAGCGGGATTGGGCGTGGCAGCAGATTTTGTCCGTTACTCGGCATCGCTTGGCCTTGTGTCGCGAGACGGAAGAATGGCCACAGGTTAGCCTGCCGCTTCGTTATTACAAGATGATTCGCAGGCCCGCCTATGCAAGCTCACCTCAAGCGCGTGGTAACCGACTGGTTTCTGTGCGGCATGTTTCTCGCCACCTTCCTCGCCTGGCTGTTCCCGCACTTCGGTGCCAGCGGCGGCTCGATGCACGCCGAATACGTGATCAACATCGGCGTGTTCGTGGTGTTCTTCCTGCACGGCATCAACCTGTCCAGCGAACAGATCCGCCATGGCCTGAAGAACTGGCGCCTGCACCTGATGGTGCAGGGCTTCACCTTCGTGGTGTTCCCGCTGCTGTGGTGGCTGGGCAACAGCGTGCTGGGCAGCCATGTGCCGGCGCTGCTGATGCTCGGCTTCCTGTACCTGTGCGCCCTGCCCTCGACCATCTCCTCGTCGGTGGCGCTGACCGGCAGCGCCGGCGGCAACGTGCCCGCCGCGATCCTCAACGCCAGCCTGTCCAGCGTGCTGGGCATCTTCCTGACCCCGTGGCTGGTGAGCCTGGTGGTGGGCAACGGCAGCGATGGCATCGACCTGGGCGCCACCCTGCTCGACCTGTGCGCCATGCTCCTGCTGCCGCTGGTGCTGGGACAGTTGCTGCGCCCGTGGCTGGGCCGCTTCTTTGCCCGCCACAAGCGCTACACCAACGTGATGGACAAGGTGGTGATCCTGCTACTGGTGTACGCGGCGTTCTGCAACTCGATGATCTCGGGGCTGTGGCAGCAGCAGGGTGGCTCGGTACTGCTCACCGCCGTTCTGGGCAGCGCGTTGCTGCTGGCGCTGATCCTGTGGCTGACCACCCGCAGCGCGCGGCTGCTCAGGTTCAGCCCGGCCGACGAGATCGCCGCAGTGTTCTGCGCCAGCAAGAAATCCCTGGCCGCCGGCGCACCGATGGCCGCATTGATCTTCGGCGCCCATCCCGGGCTGGGGCTGATTCTGCTGCCGATCATGATCTATCACCCGCTGCAGTTGATCGTGTGCTCGATCATGGCCGAACACTACGCCAACCGCCCGGCGCCCCTGGCCAAGGAGGCGCCGCTGGTCAGCGCTCGATGATCGCGGTCACGCCCTGCCCGCCCGCGGCGCAGATCGAAATCAGACCGCGGCCCTGGCCGGCCTCGTCCAGCAGCTTGGCCAGGTTGGCCAGAATGCGCCCGCCGGTGGCGGCGAACGGGTGCCCTGCAGCCAGCGAACTGCCCTTGACGTTGAGCCTGTCGCGGTCGATGGCGCCCAACGGCTCGCTCAAGCCCAGCCGGCTCTGGCAGTAGTCGGCGTCTTCCCAGGCCTTCAGCGTGCACAGCACCTGGGCGGCGAAGGCTTCGTGGATCTCGTAGAAGTCGAAGTCCTGCAGGGTCAGGCCGTTGCGCTCCAGCAGTCGAGGTACCGCATAGGCCGGCGCCATCAGCAGCCCCTCCTGGCCTTTGACGAAATCCACCGCAGCATTCTGACCATCGAGAAAATACGCCTTGATCGGCAGGCCGCGCTCGCGGGCCCACTCTTCGCTGGCCAGCAGTACCACCGAAGCGCCATCGGTCAGTGGCGTGGAGTTGCCCGCCGTCAGCGTGCCCTTGGCGCTGCGCTCGAACACCGGCTTGAGGCTGGCAAGTTTCTCCAGGGTCAGGTCCGGGCGCAGGTTGTGATCGCGGGTCAGGCCCAGAAAGGGCGTGAGCAGGTCATCCTGCCAGCCTTCGGCAAACGCCCGGGCCAGGTTCTGGTGGCTACGCAAGGCCAGCTCGTCCTGCTCGGCACGGCCTATCTGCCAGGTCTGCGCCATCAGCTCGCAGTGCTCGCCCATCGACAGCCCAGTACGCGGCTCGCCATTGCGCGGCAGCTCGGGCTTGAGGTGCCAGGGCCTCAGTTGCAGGAACACCTTGAGCTTGTCGCCCGTGGTCTTGGCCCGATTGGCCTGCAGCAGCAACTTGCGCAGCCTCTCGTTGACCGCAATCGGCGCATCGGAGGTGGTGTCCACACCGCCGGCAATGCCGCTGTCGATCTGCCCCAGGGCGATCTTGTTGGCCACCATCAGCGCGGTTTCCAGCCCCGTGGCGCAGGCCTGCTGCAGGTCATAGGCCGGGGTCTGCGGCGACAGCCGCGAGCCCAGCACGCATTCGCGGGTCAGGTTCATGTCGCGCGAGTGCTTGAGCACCGCGCCCGCCGCCACTTCGCCCAGTTGCAGGCCATGCAGGCCGAAACGCTCCACCAGCCCTTCGATTGCCGCAGTCAGCATCGCCTGGTTGCTGGCCGTGGCGTAGGGCCCGTTGGAGCGGGCGAACGGGATTCGATTGCCGCCGATGATCGCGACCCGACGTAAAGCGCGCATGCACAGACTTCCTTATTCCGAGACGGGATAGACCCGCTATAGCGTAGGTGTTTTTTCGCCAGTCGAACGACCGAAGGCGAAACATGGTCCACACTTTGGTGCTTAATTTCCGGGAGACGTTCACATGAGCGACCGCTATATCGACTTCGCCAACTCTTCATTCGGTCGGCGCGTGGCCGGTGCCGTCGGCCTGCCCACCCCCGCCCGCCTGGAGCGCTGGGAAGCCGGCAGGCTGCGCCCGGTCGAAGGCGCCCTGCTGCTCGGCGGCGGGCCGCTGGTGACGAACGTGGCCGCCTTTGCCAGGCGCCTGACCGACGAGGTCTACAGCTATGCCGATGAAAGCCTCGAACTGCCGGCCTGGGTCGCGGGCCTGGGGCCCAAGCTCAAGGCCGTGGTGTTCGACGCCAGCCACCTGAGCGACAGCGACCAGCTCAAGCAACTGCGCGAGTTCTTCCAGCCGCTGCTGCGCAGCCTGGCTGCCAGTGCGCACATCGTGATCCTGGGGCGCGCGCCCGAATCGCTGGACGACCCGCTGGCCAGCGTGGCGCAGCGGGCCCTGGAAGGTTTCAGCCGTTCGCTGGCCAAGGAACTGCGCAACGGCGCCACCCTGCAACTGCTGTATGTGGACCAGGCCGCGCAGGACCAGCTCGAAGGCGCGCTGCGCTTCTTCCTCTCGCCCAAGAGCGCCTTCATCAGCGGCCAGGTGCTGCGCCTGACCGCCTGCGCCACCCAGGTACAGGACTGGTCGCGCCCGCTGGCCGGGCGCAAGGCGCTGGTCACCGGTGCGGCCCGCGGCATCGGCGCCGCCATCGCCGAAACCCTGGCCCGTGACGGCGCCGAGGTGGTGCTGCTCGACGTGCCCCAGGCCAAGGCCGACCTCGACGCCCTGGCCGCGCGCCTGGGTGGGCGCAGCGTGGCGCTGGACATCTGCGCCAGCGATGCATCGGCGCACCTGCTCGAAGCGCTCCCCGAGGGCATCGACATCGTCGTGCACAACGCCGGCATCACCCGCGACAAGACCCTGGCCAACATGACCCCCGAATACTGGGACGCCGTGCTCGCGGTCAACCTCAAGGCCCCCCAGGTGCTGACCCAGGCGCTGCTCGACGGCGGCGCGCTGCACGACAACGCACGCATCGTGCTGCTGGCCTCGATCAGCGGTATCGCCGGCAACCGCGGGCAGGCCAACTATGCCGCCAGCAAGGCCGGCCTGATCGGCCTGGCCCAGGCCTGGGCGCCGCTGCTGGCCAAGCGGGGTGCCAGCATCAATGCGGTGGCCCCCGGCTTCATCGAAACACGCATGACGGCGGCCATCCCCTTCGCCCTGCGCGAAGCCGGGCGACGCATGAGCTCCCTGGGCCAGGGCGGCCTGCCGCAGGACGTTGCCGAAGCCGTGGCCTGGCTGGGACAGCCCGGCAGTGGCGCGGTCAACGGCCAGGTGCTGCGCGTATGCGGCCAGGCCGTGATGGGGGCATGAGCATGGACCGACACTGGCACGATCTGCACCGCACGCAAGGGCTGAGCGGGCTGTACCTGAAGGCTGCGCGCAAGCGCAGCATCACCGGCGACAGCCTGCCCGCCAGCGGCCTGCACTGCGCCATCGGCGTGAATCCACAGCGCCTGCAGGCCTACCGCAAGCTCTGCCACTTCGGCGACGACAGCCACCTGCCGCCGACCTTCCCCCACGTGATGGCGTTCGCCCTGCAACTGCAACTGCTGACCGCCGACGACTTCCCGTTCCCGCTGCTGGGCCTGGTGCACCTGAACAACCGCATCCGCGTGGTGCGCCCGCTGGGTGGCATCGGCACGCTGCGCTTCAGCGTGTTCGTCGACAACCTGCAGCCCCACGCCAAGGGCGCGACCTTCGACCTGATGACCGAAGCCGAAGACAGCCTGGGGCTGCTCTGGCACGAGCGCAGCCGCATGCTGTGTCGCGGCGTCAAGCTCGAAGGCGAGCAACCCGCCGTCGACACCCCTGAACCGCTGCCTCTGGGCGAGCTGACCCGCTGGTATGCCGACAGCGACATCGGCCGGCGCTACGCCAAGGTCTGCGGCGACTACAACCCCATCCACCTGAGTGCGCTCAGCGCTCGCCTGTTCGGGTTTCCCCAGGCCATCGCCCATGGCATGTGGAGCAAGGCCATGGCGCTGGCCGCGCTGCGCGGGCACCTGCCGCTCAGCGGCTACGAGGTGGATGTGGCCTTTCACAAGCCCGTGCGCCTGCCCAGCGAAGTGGTGCTGGAGGGCAGCGCAGTCGCACCCGACGGCCAGTTCCGCCTGGTAGGCCACGGCGACCTGGTGCACATGACCGGCAGTTGGCACACGCTGCACGAATCTTCTAGACCTGCCTGACGGACCGGGCGATAACGGTTTTCTTTGCCGGTAGCACACGATGAACAGCAACTGGATAGACCTGCGCCAGGAGCCCGATACCGGCATCGAGACCCTGCGCGCGCATTTTCGCGGGCATGCCTATGATCCGCACTGGCACGACAGCTACCTGGTGGGCGTGACCGAACAGGGCGTCCAGCAGTTCACCTGTCGCCGCGCCCGCCACCAGAGCACACCGGGCAAGGTGTTTCTGCTCGAACCCGGCGAGTTGCACGACGGCGATGCGCCCAGCCCCGAGGGCTTCACCTACCGCATGCTCTACCTCGACCCGCAATGGCTGGAGCGCGAGCTGCGCGGCTTTACCGAGCATGCCCCGCCCGCCAGCCAACCCGGTTTTGCCCACACCCTGGCCAGCGACCCGCGCCTGGCAGCGGCCACCGCTTGCGCCTTCCAGTCGCTGCACGAACCGGAGCTGCGCATGGTGCGCCAGGCGGCACTGGACCAGTTGCTGGAGCACCTGAGCGGGTATCTGCAATGGCGCCGCCGGCTCGACCCCGACCCGCGCCTGCCGCTGGTGGCACAAAGGGCGCGCGACTACCTGCATGCACACCTGCACCACGACATCGGCCTCGAGCAACTGGCGGCGGCGTGCAACATCGACCGCTTTCGCCTGAGCCGCGCCTTCAAGGCCGCGTTCGGCCTGGCGCCCCACGCCTACCTGGTGCAACTGCGCCTGGCCCATGCACGCCGGCTGCTGGCGGCAGGGTCGAGCCCGGCACAGGTGGCGCCAGCGCTGGGCTTTGCCGACCAGAGCCACCTGGGGCGCTGGTTCCTGCGCGCCTATGGCATGACCCCGGCACAGTACCGCAGGCGCTGCACAAAGCTTCCAGACTGACGCGCGCCAACACGCGAGCATGCAAGCCCCTCTACCAAGGAGCCTGCCCATGCTGGCCTTCATGCTGTTTGCCTTCGTTGCGTCCATCACCCCCGGGCCGACCAATTTCCTGGTACTGAGCAACAGCGCCAGCCATGGCCTGCGCGCTGCATTGCCAATCATCCTGGGGGCCGGTGCAGGGGCCGCGCTGATCGTCTGGCTGGTGGGCAGCGGTATGGGCGAGGTGCTGTTCCGGGCCCCGGCGGTACAGCCGCTGCTCAACGGGCTGGGCGTGGCCTGGCTGACCTGGCTGGCCTGGAAGATCTTTCGCAGCCCAGTGCAGGTGCAGCAATCGGGCGCGACGTCGGCCAGGCTGGGCCTGTGGGGCGCGGCGGCGTTGCAGGTGATCAACCCCAAGACGTGGATGATGGCGCTGGCGGTGGCCAGCGTGTTCATCGATGCCGCAGCCAGCGACCGCCTGCTGCAGGTGACGCACCTGAGCCTGGTGTTCTTCGTGATCGCGCTGCCGTGCCTGGGTGGCTGGGCCTTGCTCGGCAGCGGGGCGCGGCGCCTGAGCGGTTCGCCGGTGGTGCTGCGCCGGGTCAATCAGGGGCTGGCGCTGCTGTTGCTGGTGTCGGCCTGGGCCAGCCTCTGGCAGTAAGGCCCCATGCACCTGACACAGGGCTTGCAGGAGCCGGCGTTGCCGGCGAACAGGCCAGCACAATCCCCTGAAAAACCCGCCGACCCGCGCTAAGCTACGCCGCACGAGGAGAGCCCCCACCCATGAACCTGCAAGAACTCACCACCCGCCTGCACACCATCCGCGACAACAACGACTGGCGCGGCTTCCACAGCCCCAAGAACCTGGCCATGGCCGCCAGCGTGGAAATGGCCGAGCTGGTGGAGATCTTCCAGTGGCTCAGCGAGGACCAGTCGCGCCAGCTGTCCCCCGAGCAGCTCGAACACGCCGGCCAGGAAGTCGGCGACGTGGTGCTCTACCTGTTGCTGCTGTGCAGCGAACTGGGCCTGGACATGGACCAGGTGGTGCGCAGCAAGCTGGCCGACAGCGAACGGCGCTTCGCCCGATGAAAGACCGCCACTTCGACGCCCTGGCGACCCGCTTCGCCGAAAAGATCTACGGCGGCGCCAAGGGCGCCATCCGCCTCGCGGTGCTCCAGGCCGACCTCGCCGAAGCCCTGCCCGACCGCCCCCTGCGCGTGCTCGACATCGGCGCGGGCCTGGGCCACATGGCCCTGTGGCTGGCCGAGCGTGGCCACCAGGTGACCCTGGCCGAACCCGCCGCGCCGATGCTCGAGGGCGCCCGCGAACGCTTCGCCGCCACCGGCCAGCCGGCCACTTTCATCCAGGCGCCCTGGCAGGAACTGCTCGGCCAGCTCACCGAACCCTACGACCTGGTGCTGTGCCACGCCGTGCTCGAATGGCTGGCCGAACCCGAGACCATCCTGCCGGTGCTGCACCAGCTCACCCGCGCCGACGGCCTGCTGTCGCTGGCCTTCTACAACCGCGACGCACTGGTGTATCGCAACCTGCTCAAGGGCCATTTCCGCAAACTGCGCGGGGCCAGCCTGGCCGGTGAAAAGCAGAGCCTGACCCCGCAAAAACCACTTGATCCGCGCGAACTCCGGGCGCACCTTGAAGGTCTGTGGGATATACACAGCGAGAGCGGTGTACGGGTGTTCCACGACTACATGCCCGTCGAGTTCCAGGCCAAGGCAGAACTGCTCGACCTGCTCGAAATGGAACTGGCGCACCGCCGCCACCCGGCCTTCGCCGGCCTGGGCCGCTACCTGCACTGGATGTGCCACCCACGCTGAGTACCGAGCCGTGTCTGCCGGGAGACTGCCATGCCGTACCGTTTGACCCTGGGCCTGTTGTGCCTGGCCCTGGCCGCCTGCCAGGGCAGCAACCCGTATGTGGCCAGCTCCCGACCGCTGCCGCCGGCCCCGCCCCAGGCGGCCACCACCTTCGACGCCAGCGCCTACCCGGCACCGGCCCGTGACTATGGCCGTTACCGCAGCTGGTCATGGCGCAACGGCCAGCTCCCGGCCGGCAGCGCCTCCAGCGACCCGGCCGAGCTTGCCGACGCAGTCAGCGCCGCCCTCGACCAGCGCGGCCTGCGTCCTGCGCGCAACACCCGCAGCGACCTGCTGGTCAGTGCCGACCTGCGCATGGAACGGCGCCTGCGCCAGGTGCGCGACGATTACTACCCCTATGACGACTACGGCTACGGGGGCATCGGCTACAACCGCTACGGCGGCTATCGCAACGGCTATGGTGTGTATGGCAGCGTGCCGATCATACGCACCTACCAGGTCGACGTGATGGTGGTGCGCCTGGACCTGTTCGATGCCGGCAGCGGCCAGCCGGTCTGGAGCGCCAGCGCAGAAACCACCAGCCAGGGCTCACCGAGCGAGCGCGCCCGCGCCCTGCGCGATGCCGTGCACAAGGCCCTGGATGGCTACCCCCCAAGCTGAAGGCAACCGGAGAATCATCATGCTGCGCCGTCTCGCTCTACTCCCCCTGTTGGCCCTGCTGGCGCTGCTCGGCGCCTGCCAGAGCAACAACGTCACCCAGGACTTCGATGCCAGCCGCGACTTTGCGGCCTACCGCAGCTGGAGCTGGCAGGAGCCGGCCCTGCAATATCGCCCGGACGACCCGCGAATCAAGAGCGACCTCACCGAGCAGCGCATCCGCCAGGCCGTCAGCGAACAGCTCGACCAGCGTGGCCTGCGCCCGGCCCAGGGCAACGCCAGGGGTGACCTCAAGGTGCAGACCTACCTGATCGTCGAAAACCGCCAGCAGCAGATCACCACCAACTACGGCGGTGCCTGGGGCGGTTACTGGGGTGGCTACTGGGGCGGCCCGGCCTACAACGAGACCCGCAGCGTCGACTACAAGGTTGCCACCATCCAGGTCGACCTGTTCGACAGCCGCGACGGCAAGCTGGTATGGCGCGGCAGCGCCGAGCAGATCATGAACAACTACCCGCCCGGCCCCGCCGAGCGCAACACCGCGATCCAGAATACCGTGGCCAAGGTACTGGCCAACTACCCGCCCCACTGAGCCGGCGATGGCCGGTCGCCACCTCAAGGCGACTGGCCATTATCTTGACTACACTTCTTTGACGCATGCGTTCGCGCACGGCCTGGTGCCGGCAAAGGAGTGCTCGTGGCTACCCGATTCCCAACCCGGCAGCGTGGCGCGATCGGCCTGATGGCCGCCCTGACACTGGCCCTGGCGCTGGTGTTCGCCCTGTTGGTGATCGATAGCGGGCGGCTCTATCTGGAACAGCGTTCGCTGCAGCGGGTGGTCGACATGGCCGCCCTCGAAGCGGCTGGGCAAAGTGCGGTGTGCACCGGCAGCGGCCCGCAGGCGGCGACCGTGGCCCAGGCCAGCGCCGCACGCAACGGCTTCGCGCCCGGCGCCAAGCATACCCTGGCCACCACCTGCGGCACCTTGCAGACCGGTGCCGGCAGCCGGCGCACCTATACCGTCAACCCGAGCAAGAGCGAAGCGATCCGGGTCAGTGCCAGCAGCACCGTGGCCACCAGCATTGCCGCCGGTGTACAGGCCCTGCTGAGCGGCGTCGCCGTGCCGGCCACCACCACCCTGCACGCCAGTGCGGTGGCCTCGCTGCCCAAGCCACCGCAGGCGATGCTGCGTCTCAAGAGCACCCTGCTGACCATCGACACACGCAAGTCCGATGTGCTCAACGCCCTGTTCAAGGCCCTTGGCGGCAACGTCAACCTCGACGTACTGGGCTGGCAGGGCATCGCCGACGTCAACGTCGACCTGCTGAGCTTTCTCGATGCCCTGGCCATCAAGGCCGGGGTGCAGGTGGGCAATTACGATGAACTGCTGGGCAAACAGCTGCACCTGACCGACCTGCTCGATGTCGCCGTCGACCTCGCCCGGCGCGGCGGCGCGGCGGCCCAGGTGGTGACCGACCTCGGCAAGCTGGTACTCGGTGCCGGCAACAACCCGCTGGTCAAGCTGGGCGATATCCTCGACATCCAGAACGGCGCGGTCCAGTCCGGCCTGGATGCCCAGATGCAACTGCTGCAACTGCTCAAGGCCTCGGTGATGCTGGCCAACAAGAACACTGCGGCCACCGCCGAGGTGCCGCTCAACATCCCGCCGCTGGTCAAGGCCAACCTGCGCCTCAAGGTCATAGAACCCGAACAGATCTCCGCCGTGGGCAACCCGCAACACGACACCATCAAGGTGCACACCGCTCAGGTCCGTGCGCTGGTCAGCCTGGAGCTGCCGCTGCTCAACAGCATCACCGGCCTGCTCAACGCCGTGCTCGACCTGGCCGAACCGCTGACCAACGTGGTCAGCAACCTGCTCAGCCTCAATCTGGTGGCCACGCTGGAGTCGGTGTTCTGCCTGCTGGCGATCCCGTGCAAGGTCAGCGACGTCCGTTTGCTGCCTGGGGTGGTACACCTGGACATCGGCCTGGAAGTCGCCAGCGCCAGCAGCCAGGTCACCCGCTACAGCTGCAAGCCGGACAAGACCCTGACCGCCAGCACCCGCAGTTCGGCGCTCAACGTTTCGGTGGGCATGTTCAGCGATCCCCAGGCCTTTTTCAGCACGGGCAACACCGCCATTTCGCCGCTGCCGCTGATCGACATCGGCAGCAAATACTGCACGCGCTTCCTGATACTGCCGTCCACCTGCGGCGCGCGCACCGCCTTCGCTGGCGGTGGCGTAGGGCTCAAGGTCAATGCGCCGCTGCTGGGCAGCAACTCCACCGGGCCTGCCACCGACCTGCTGTTTCGCAACGCCAGCGCGCCACCGGACATCGACCTGCCACCGGCCTACATGGCCACCTCGGCCAGCGATATCGTGCAGAGCCTGAACAACACCATCAATGGCATCGAGCTGCAGGTGTACCGCCCGCTCAACGGCAACCTGCTCGGCAACGTGCTGGTGGTGGCCGGCAACCTGCTCGATGACGTCAAGGCGCTGCTGCAGCCAGTGATCAGGAACCTGCTCGGCAAGTTGGTCGACCCGCTGGTCAACACACTGCTCAAGGCACTGGGGCTGGACCTGGTGAACGTCGAGGTCGGTGCCAACCTCACCTGTGACGGCAACCGCGCTCAGCTGATGCTCTGAACCGGCAGCTCGATCACGAAACACGCACCCTCGGCGCCATTGTGTGCGCTGAGCAACCCGCCCATGCCCTCGATGATTCCGCCACTCACCGACAGGCCCAGCCCGGTCCCCACGCCGCTGGGCTTGGTGGTGAAGAACGGCTCGAAAATCCGCTCCAGCAGCCGCGGGTCGATGCCGCCGGCATTGTCGCGCACCTGCAGGCGCACCCCACCCGCCACCGGCTCGGCCTCCACCGCGATCCAGGGGCGCAACTGCGGGTCGGCCTCACGCCGTCCCAGCAAGGCGTCGCGGGCATTCACCACCAGGTTGATCAGCACCTGCTCCAGCTGATCGGCATGGCCGCGCACATGGCAGCCGCTCAGCGCCGGGCCCAGGTTCAGCGCCACGCCCTTGCCGGCCAGGCCGTCGGCCAGCAACGACACGGCACCCTCAACCGCCTGCCAGGGCTCGAACAGTTGCTGTTCGACCTCCGAACGCCGCCCGAACACGCGCATGTGGTCCACCACCTTCGAGGCCCGCAGCACCTGCGCATCGATGCGCCTGAGCTTGTCCTGCAGGTATTCCACCTGCACGTCGCCGTTCTCCAGGCGCTTGAGCGCGTTGACCACCGCCATGCGCATCACGTTCAACGGCTGATTGATCTCGTGGGCCAGGCCGGTGGCCATTTCGCCCAGGGTGGCCATCTTCGCGCTCTGCAACAGCTGCTGCTGGCTGCGCCGCAGCGCGGTGTTGTCGCGCCCCACCGCCTGTACCTCCAGCAGACGGCCCTGTTCATCGAACAGGCCGCGGTCGGACCACACCCACCAGGCATGTTCGCGCCCCGGCAGCTCCAGGCAGATTTCGGCACTGCTCACCGGCTGCTGCGGGGTCAGGCCGGCCAGGCGCTGCACGAACGCCTCGCGCTGGGCCGGCGACATCCACTGCCCCAGGTCGCTCCCGGGCAACTGGTCAGGTAGGCACTCCAGGTAGTCGGCCAGCGGGCGGTTGCCGAACAACACAGTCAGGTCGGGCCGGTAGCGGCAGATCATCGCCGGCGAGTCCTCCACCAGCACCCGGTAACGTTCCTCGCTCTCGCGCACCCGCTCGGCGGCCAGGGTCGCCTCGGTCACGTCGAGCCAGATACCCACGGCTTCCACCGGCAGGCCCAGGTCGTCACGCAGCAGGCGCGCTTCATCCAGCACCCAGTGGTAGATGCCCTGCGCATCGCGCAGGCGGTAGCGGCTGCGCACCTGGCCCTCGCGCACCAGGTCGCGGGTACGTTGCAGCCACAGCGCCTGGTCGTCGGGGTGTACCCAGTGCGCCGGTTGCAGGTCGGCAGCGGGCGTCCAGCCAAGCAGCGGCTGCAGGCTGGCACTGAAGAATTCGGCCTGCAGCGCACCGGCGTCATAGCGCTGGATATAGATCACTGCCGGCGAACTGGCGATCAGGTTGTCCAGCCGTGCGTGCGCGGCCCTGGCCTGCTGCTCCTGGGCCTTGATATCGCTGATGTCGAGCATGAAACCCTGCAGACGTCGCTGCTGCCCCTGCCCGTGCACATCGCCACAGATGCGGTACCAGCGCAGCGACGCGGCCTGCAGGCGCACGCACAGTTGCAGGCTGCAGCCCTCGCGCTGCAGCGCCTCGAACGCCAGTTGCGCCGCCTCCCGGTCGGCCGGGTGCAGCAGCGCCCACCAGGCCGGCAGCGCCAGTTGCGCACTCACGCCGAAACTGGCCGCCAGCCCCGGTGCCAGGTGCAGGTAGGGCTCGTGCAGCGACCACTCCCACCAGCCCGCACCGAGCAACCCCTGTACATTGTCCAGGCGCTGCTGGCTGGCCTGCAGCCGGTCGCCCGCCAGGCGCGCCAGCAGCGGCTCGGCCATGGCATCGAGCAGCAGGGGGGCCGCCTCGGGCCGGGCCTGCCCACCCTCGTCCGCGCACAGCAGCCAGGCCTGGGCCTGATGCTGCTGCGCATGGCCCACCACATACAGCGGGTGAGTCGGGCAGAGCACCTGCAAGGCCGGAAACTCGGCACTGCACAGCACGCGCCCCGACGGCAGGCGGTCGAGTACCGCGCTCAGGCGTGCATCGTCGGCCCAGGGCACGCTCGATGCGTCCCGCGCGAAGGTCTGCCAGCCGCCGGGGGTGCGCAGCAGCAGCGCCGCCCAGCCCATGCGCCAGTGCCAGGCCAGGCGCTGCAACTGCTCGGCGGCCACCTGGGGCAGGCGCTCCAGGCTGCAATCGCGCAGTGCTGCGCCCACCTGGCGGGCCAGTTGCTGCTGGCGCCGGGCATCCTGGCCCTGCTGGCGCTGCTGCAGCAGATCGCCCACATCGAACAACTGCAACAGCCAGTCCTCGCCCTGGGCCAGCAACCAGCCGCGGGTGTGCAGGGTGCTGCCATTGGCGGTTCTGAAGTCCAGGTCCAGCGGTTGTGCCTGCCAGTCGGCGGGCTCGCCTTCGAGCACCAGCAGGCTGTGCGCCTGCACGTAATCCTGCACCCGCGCAGCAGCCTGCGCGGGCAGCGCCAGGGCGCTGCGCAGCGGGCCGCCCAGGCGCAGCACGCGGCCCTTGTCATCGAGCCACAGCTGCAGGCCCACCGCCGCCGGTACCGGGGCCTGCGGTGCGGCCACCGCGGCGGCCGGGCGCCCGCGCCAGCGATCGAACAGGCCGTGGCCACCGCTCAAAGCTGAAGGCTCGCGGTGGCGCCAAGGGTTGCCGGCAGGCGTGGCACCTCGCCCACCACCGGCAGGTCGAGCACCGGCAGCACCGTCGTGAGCCGGGCCTTGGCGTAGTTGATGCGCACGGTCAGCAGGTTGGTGTTGCTCAGGGTCACGACCGCGTCGGTGCCGGGCTGGAACTTCAGCGTTCCCGGCATCCACGCCAGCTGCTGGGCCAGTACCTCGCGGGCCAGTGCCGGCACATCGGTGCGGTAGGTGGCGCTGGTCGGGTCCAGCGCCATGCAGCGACGCACCGCCTCGCTGCTGGCCTGGTGGAACGACTGCAGCATCAGCAGTGGCAGAGCGTAGCTGACCACCCCGTAGAACACCGCGAAGAACACCACGAACACGGCGGCGAATTCGATCGCCGCCGCACCTTTTTGCCGTCTTGCAAGGCCTGCTTTCATGATCGCGTCTACCCTGACAATGACACCCGCAATCAAGCATAGAATCAATCACGACCAAGGGATGGCATTTCGCCTATGCAAAGCATCGTCCTGCTGCTGTGGCTCGCATTGTGTGCCGAACAGGATGCCCGAGAAAGGCAGATCAACAACACCTTGACCCTTGGCGCCGCAGCCTGCGCCCTGGCCTATCTCTTCATCACCGGGCACACCTGGATCGGCGCCGATGCCAGCGAGGGCGGCTGGGCGCTGCTGATCGTGATGCTGCTGACCCTGCCCGGCTACATGCTCGGGCGCCTGGGCGCCGCCGATGTGAAACTGCTGGGTGCGTTGGCGCTTGCCACTGATCGGATGTACCTGCTGGGCACCTTCATCGGTGCCGGGGTGGCGGTGGTGATCTGGTTGCTCAGCCGCCGCTGGCTGTGGTCCCTTCTGAGTCAGAAGGTTAAGCAACGCTTCAGGCAGGTGATCGAAGAAGCGTCAAAAAAACAGCCCTTCGCCCCCTTCGTGCTGGCCGGTTTTTTATTGGCTGCGGTATGGATCCATTGATCGAACAACCCGTCTAACCTGCTGTACATACGTTGTACATAGCCGCCAACTGCGTCTATTTTTCTAGTCACTGCCCCTCGATACCACAAGCTTCATGGCCGTACCAGGAAGGGCACGTCAGCAGGGAGTTGCGTGTGAACAAGCCAGTGAGTCCATTCAAGGTGTTGATCGTCGACGACCAGCCGTTGATCGTCGAAGAGCTGTGTGAATTCATCGAGGGCAGCGGGTACCGGTGCGTACCGTGCCACAGCAGCCAGCAGGCCATCGAGCGGTTTACCGAAGACCCGGCAATCGGCCTGGTGCTGTGCGACCTGCACATGCCCGAGCGTGACGGCATCGAGCTGGTCAAGGCGCTCAAGGCCATTGCCGGCAAGCAACGGATCTTCGAGGCGATCATGCTCACCGGGCGGGCCGAGAAGCAGGATGTGATCAAGGCGCTGCGCGAGGGGTTCGCCGACTACTACCAGAAGCCGGTGGACCTCCCCGAATTGCTCGAGGGGCTCAAGCGCCAGGAGACCGCGTTGCTGGAGCGTCAGAAGAACTTCCAGCACCTGGGCCACCTCAACCAGAAGCTGCAGTACCTGGCCGAATCCATCGACGACCTCTACCAGGACCTGGGCAAGGCCCGCGAGCAGGTGGTGGGCACGGGCCTGGGTGGCGAGGATGCAACGGCAGCCGAGAGCATGCCGGCGATCTTCGACCAGCTGTCACCGCGCCAGCTGGACGTCGCGCGGCTGGTGGGCAAGGGCCAGACCAACTATCAGATCGCCTGCGAGCTGGGCATCACCGAGAACACGGTGAAGCTGTATGTGTCGCAGGTGCTGCGCCTGACCCACATGCACAACCGCACCCAGCTGGCCCTGGCGCTGGCGCCCAACCCCTCGGCGCTGCGTCAGCGCATAACGGCGCATTGAACAGGTCGCCGCTGCCTTCGAGCCTTCGAAGGCAGCGGTGAAACCTGAAACAAATTGGATATGCCAGCCCCCTTGGGCTATGCAAGAATCCGGGCCACTTCTCGTCGATGTGTGGCCTGCTCAAGCATGACTTCATTTCTCAAAGGGCTGTTTGCCCCCAGCGGTGCGTTCTTCGGCTCTATCGCCATTTTCGCTACCGTTCTGGTGGGTGCTTACATCTCCCTTTACAGCTCGGCAATAACAGGACAGTTCAACAACCTGTGCCTTGGGCTGTTACCCACCTGCGAGGGGGCGCCGCTGAATGAAGCGTCCACGGCATTCAGGCTGTTGCTCTACCTCGGCCTGTTCCTGTTGCTACGGGAAATAGCCGTCAACCGGGAAAACAACTCGGCGCGCAGCCAACTGCACAGTTACATAAAAAGCACTCCGTCAAAGTCGTTTCTCGGAAACTACTCTGCCTACATGCGTATCCTCGGCGCCCGGCGTCTGGAAATCAAAGCGGAGCTCAACAGCGAGGCGCCCAAACCCGACGTGGTCCACAAGCTGATGCGCGAGTGCCTGCACGGTGTGTTGTCGCTGGCCAAGGACTGGGATGGCAATGAAGGCAAGTCGTCGGTCTATCGAGCCAACATCATGACCCTGGTGCCATCGGGTTTTCTCGATACGGTAACGCTTGCCGACGGCAGCATGGACAACATTGCCCGCATCATCGATTCCAGCAAGCTATTTCTGTACAACAACTCAACACTTGGCAAACTTGCAAAGTGCAGTGGCATCCTGGTGCTTGAAGATACGACTTTCACGGTGTCTACCAAAGTCGAGTTCGGCGAGCGGGACGACTTCATAAAAGAGCCGATTTGCTTCCCTTATGTCGAACAGGGTTATGCCGGTTTCACAACGCAACCCATCATCCCCGGCGCCCCCATGTGCGCCAGTTTCGGTATGGCGCAATACCTGCACCATACCCAAAGCGAAATATCTCTGTTTCTGGACAATCTTGCATACAAGAACCGCGAGTTCTGCAATCGCTTCAAACTTGATGTACTGGAGTATTACAACGATATAGAAGAAGCCCAGTCGATACTCTCCATTCCCATTCAGGTTCGACGCGAGGCGGATGCGGAACAACTCCCTGTCTATGAAACCATTGCCGTAATGAATATATACCGCAACAAAAAGGGGATTTTCCGCGATGAAGACAGCGCGATGAACTTTGCTCAACTTCTGGAGCCGATTTGCTATCATTTCGGGAAAATGCTAGTATCCCTAGCGCAAATAGAACCTGAAACATGACACTCAGCGTATATTTTCATTACTTTCAGGAGCCGTAGATGACCTCCCTAAAAGTACTAAAAACCAGATACAAGGAAGAGAGCCCCAGCAAGCGCTCCTCCGAGCAAACCCGGGAAGCCCTCAAGAGCATGGTGCTCAGAAACTTCTCCGCCAAGCCCAAATCGTGAATGAAGCCCAGCCGACGCTGGGCTTTTTCTTGGGCATGACTCACTTGTCGCTATTGCTGGTCTTCTCCCACCGGAAGAAATCCGGAATCACGTATTTGTAGGTATCCAGCCAGCGTTGCATGCTCTGGTCGCGCTCCTTGGGCGTGGCGCTCTGCGGGGTCTTGGAGGCCTGCGCGCCGCTGGCCTGCACCTGCAACCACGCCTCGGTGGCCGACTGTGCCCTGGACGAAGGCCCGGGCTCGATCGCTTGGGCAAGGCCCGGCAGCACTACCAGCATCACCAGTATCCGACTGTTCATGACGACCTCTGCACGGCAGCCACACTGCCAGGTTTGAGTTGTTGGGCGCGCGCCTGCGCTTCGTTGAATTGCGCCGCACTCAGGCCCAGCCGGCTCACCAGGTCGGCCGCCTGCTGCCACTTGTCCTGGTACAGCAGCAAGGTCACCAGGTTGACCGCCGCCAGACGGTCGCTGTCCTTGAGTTCGATTGCGGTCAGAAACTCGAATCGCGCCTGCTCCAGCTTGCCCTGGTTCAGGTACACCACCCCCAGGTCGTTGCGGATCTTCTCGTCGGTGGGGGCCAGTTGCATGGCCCGTTGCAGATGCTGCAGCGCCTGCGCGTTGTCGCCACGGGCCGCCGCCATCTGCCCCAGCCCATGCTCACCCTCGGCCGCCAGGCACCCGCCGAGCAGGCTGCGGTACAGCGGCTCGGCCTCGCTGCGTCCAAGCAGGCGCAGCACCTTGGCCTTGCGCACCCGCACCTGGGCCAGATCGGCCGGCAGCGCCTCCAGGTGCGCAAGGCTGGCATGCGGGCGCCCGTCGGCAAGCATCTCGTCGGCCATGTTCAGCGACAGCTCCTGGCTCGAATCGGGCTTGGCACAACTGGCCGTCGAGCCCGGCATGGCCAGCCACGGCGCCGAGCCATCCGTGGCGCAACCACCGAGCAACAACAACCCCAGCGCCGCGATGCATGCCTTCATTGCGTCCACTCCTCTCAAGCCCCGAATGCCCTGGCCAGGGCGGTGAAGCCCGGGCCGGCGAGTACGATCAGCAACGCCGGGAACAGAAACAGCATCATCACTGCCGACATCTTTCCCGACATCTTCGAAATCCGTTCCTGCAAGGTGGTCAGGCGCCGGTCATCGAGCAGTTGCTTGAGTGCCAGCAGCGACTTCATCGCCCCGCCCCCCTGGGTCAGCAACTGGCGCAGGATGATGCAGGTGTCGCTGAACGCCTCCACCCCCAGCAACTGCGCGGTCTTCTCCAGCTCCGGGGCCAGCGCCAGCCCCGAATCGACCCGTGCCAGCAACAGCCGCAACTCCTCGCTCAGCACCGGCAGCAGGCGCTGCCCCTCCAGGCTCAGCAGGCGCAGGCTCTGCTCCACCGCCAGGCCCGACTCGAACATGATGCGCAGCAGCGGTATGAAGGTCGACACCTCCTGCGCCACCTGGCGCTGACGGCGTGCCGCCAGCAGCGCCAGCAACCGCTTGGGCAGCAGGTAGCCCAACCCCAGCCCCATCAGCGGGAACAACCAGGGCGAACGGCTCTCGCGAAAGAACACCTCCTGCACCAGCACCGCCGCCCCCATCAGGCATAGCGGCAAGCCCACCTGGCAGGCCGCGAACAGCGAGCGCTGGCGCGAACGCCGCCAACCCACCCGGTCGAGCAACTGGCGGGTCTCGCCGTCCAGGTTCAGCGAACGCTGCCCCAGCCGGCTGTCGCCCATGCGCTGCAACCAGCCGCGCAGTGCCGGCTCGTCCGGCGCACGCCCCTGCAGGCGTTGCTCCACCAGGCGCTGGCTGCGCCGCTGACGCAGCCACTGACCCAGCAGCAGGGCGAACGCGCCAAACAACAACACCGCACTGAGCAACAAGGCCATCTCAGATACTCCGCAACATGCGCCACAGCGCCAGACACCCCAGCGCCTGCAGCACGAAGGCACTGAACAGCAGGCGCTGGCCGACACTGTCATGCCACATGGTCAGCAGGTAATTGGGGTTGCTGAACATGAAGTAGCCGGCCACGCTGACCGGCAGCACCGCCAGCACCACGGCGGTGATGCGGGTTTCACCGGTCATCGCGCGCAGTTGCCGCGCGCCCTGCTCGCGCTCGCGAATCACCTTGATCAGGTTCTCCAGCAACTCGCTGGCATTGCCGCCATAGCGGTGGTTGATGCGCAGGCCCAGGGCGAACAGGCGCAGCTCTTCGCGCGCATACAGTTCGGCCAGATCCGACATCGCATCGTCCAGGCTCACCCCCAACTGCACGTTGCGCTTGACCCGCTGCATGGCCCCCAGCAACGGCTCGCGCGAAGCATCGATGGCCCCCAGCACCGCATCGCTCAGCGTGCGCCCGGCCTTCAGGCTGCGCACGCAATGGTCGAGCAGCACCGGCAACTGTTCGATAAGGCGGCGTACCCGGTGCTGGTAGCGCCAGGCCAGGAACAGGCGCAACAGCAACGGCCCCACCAGCAGCACCAGCAGCAGGCCAGGCCAGCCGCCGTACAGCCCGGCGCACACGGCCAGCAGCAGCCAGCCTGCCACCCACGCCATCAGCCGATCATTGCGGCGGTCGAAACCTGCACGCAACAGCATCAGCTCGAGCCAGTCGGGGCCACGTGGCCCGCTGTTGTCGGCGGCCTGCTGGTGCTGGCCCAGGCGCTGCAGAATGCGCTCGTTGCCCGAGCGGTGCAGGCTGGTATAGAACAGGCGCATCGAGATGCCGAGCATGACCACGCCCCCCAGCCACAACCACACCGCGCCGCTCACGGCCCGGGCTCCGCATCGTTGAGGTCACGGCGCAGCTTGTCGCTGGCCGGGTTGACCGCCTCGCGCAGGAAGGCGTCGCCGCCGCGCCGGTCGAGGCGAAACAGCGTGTTGGTGACATACACGTCGTCGCGCACCCCCACCACCTCCAGCACCTCACTCACGCAGCGACGGCCATCGGGTAGGCGGGCCAGCTGGATCACCACGTCGAGCGCGGCGCAGATCATCTGGCGCAAGGTCTTCTCGGCCACCTGGCGACCGGTCAGGCCCACCAGGGTCTCCAGGCGCAGCAGCGCGTCCTGCGCGTTGTTGG
This sequence comes from Pseudomonas palmensis, assembly GCF_017848315.1. GTDB lineage: Bacteria > Pseudomonadota > Gammaproteobacteria > Pseudomonadales > Pseudomonadaceae > Aquipseudomonas > Aquipseudomonas palmensis. Next base: position 28,093 of record NZ_JAFKEC010000026.1, on the reverse strand, counting down.
CGTGCACCGTGCTCATCGAACCGTCGTGGCCGGTGTTCATCGCGGTCAGTACATCGAGCACCTCGACCCCGCGGATCTCGCCCAGGATGATGCGGTCCGGACGCATGCGCAGGGCGTTGCGAATAAGCTCGCTGGCCTTGATCTCGCCATGCCCCTCGGCATTGGGCGGGCGGGTTTCCAGGCGTACCACGTGCGGGTGATCCAGCTGCAGCTCGGCCACGTCCTCGATGGTCACCAGGCGTTCACGGGGGCTGATCAACTGGCTGAGGATGTTCAGCAAGGTGGTCTTGCCGGTGCCGGTGCCGCCGCTGACCAGGATGTTGCAGCGCTTGCCCACGGCTCGTTGCAGAAAGTCGAGGATCGCCTGGTCGATGGCGCGGGTGGCCAGCAGGTCGGCGCTCTTGAGCATGTCCTTGCGAAACTTGCGGATCGACAGGCACGGCCCGTCCAGCGCCACCGGCGGGATGATCGCATTCACCCGGCTGCCGTCGGGCATGCGCGCATCGACCATCGGCGACGACTCGTCCAGGCGCCGCCCCAACGGCGCGAGGATGCGCTGCATCACACGCTCCACGTGATGCGCGTCGATAAAGCGCAGGTCGGTCTGCTGCAGCACGCCCGCGCGCTCGATGAACACCCGGTGCGGGCCGTTGACCAGGATCTCGGTGACGCCCGCATCGCGCAGCAGTACCTCAAGCGGGCCGAAGCCGGTGAGCTCGTCGACGATCTCCTCGGCCAGGCGCTCCATCTCGTAGCGCGACACGGCCAGGTGCTGACGCGCGATGTAGTCGCCCACCTGCTCCACCACGAACTGCGCCAGCGCCGGGCGCGCGCCCTCCAGCAGGTTGAGGCCGGTGTCCTCGATGGCATCGATGATGTGCCGGTGCAAGGCCCGCTTGAGCCCCTGCGGGTCGCTGCCCGGGTTTTGCCGCGGGCCGCCGAACAGCTCGTCGCCGCTCATCTACTTGTGCCCCCACAGGCGCTTCATCCAGTTGCCCGCCTTCGGTTGCAGGCTTTCCGAACGTCGTGCCAGCCGCTCGCCCAAGGCCTTGAGCGCCTGGGTCAAGGCCTCGCGCGGGGCCACCTCGAACAGCGACAGCCCCTGGTTCTTGGCGTTCAGGCGCACCTCGGGGCTGTAGGGCAGCACCACCAGCACCGGCAGGCCATAGCGCTTGCCCAGCGCGTCGGAGTCGGGCGCCACGCTGCGCAGGTAGCGGTCCACCAGCAGGCTCGCGTGTTCCAGTTTCATGCCCTTCTCGCGCCACAGGGTCAGCACCTCCAGGTTGCGCCGGCAGTCCAGCACGTTCTGGTCGGTGTACCAGATCAGCTTGTCGCAATGGCTGACGAAGGTGCGCAAGGGCTCGCTGTCGGGCTGCCCGGCCAGGTTCACCACGATGTGCTGGAAGTGCTGGCGCAGCGCGCTGAGCAGCATGTACAGCTCGGCCGCGCTGGTGCGCTCCAGTGCCTCGTCGCTGTCGGTATAGGCCAGCAGGCGCAGGCCCGAGGGTTCGCGGGCGAACGCGCTGTCGATCAGGGTGGCATCCAGGCGGCGCAGGTGGCGCAGCGCATCACCGAAGTGAAACGAGGCCTCCAGCCCCAGCAGCGCCAGGCTGTCGCCACGGGGCAGGCCCAGGTCCAGCAACAGGGTCTGCTGACCACTGCCCTGCACCACCCGCGCCAGGTGACTGGTGAGCAGGGCGCCGTCGCTGGCGCACTGGGTGCCGTACAGCACCGTCAGGCCGCCCAGGTGCGGGTTGCTGGTCACCGGTGGCAGGCGCTTGCTCAGGCGGCGCACCAACCCGGCCACTTCGCTTGAGCGCGAGCCGTAGGCGACGAAGTCCCGCGCACCGGCGCGCATCGCATTGAGCACCAGCTGGTTGTCCATGCCATCGCCCAGGGCAACGATCGCCAGCATCGGCTTGGCCTCCAGCACCCCTTCGATCAGCGCGCACTGGCTCACCACCTGCTCGCGGTCCAGGCCCACGAACACCAGGTTGGCGAAGGTCACATCCACCAGTGCGAGCAGTTCGTCGAGGCTGCCGCTGCCGGCCCCCACCACCTGGCCCAGCGGCGCCAGGGCGGTTTTCAGCCACTGCAGGTCACCGTCGTCACGGGTGATCGCAAGGAAGGTCTGGCTCAGGCTCTGGCTCATTGGCTCAATCCACTGCGCTGTTCGAAATTGCCGTTCTCGAGAAAGAACAGACGCCCCCAGCTCGGGTCGTAGGTGCGCAGGCGCTCGCCGGGCAACTCGGGCAACTTGGCATTGGCCGCCAGCGGCTGCACCAGGCGCGGGGTCACGATCATCAGCAGTTCGGTCTCCTCACGGCTGATCGACGACTGGCGAAAGAACGCGCCCAGGATCGGCACGTCGCCCAGGCCCGGAAACTTGTCCACCGCCGAGCGCGCACTGCTGCTGATCAGGCCGCTGATGATGAAGCTCTCGCCATCGGCCAGCGACACGCTGGTGTCGGTGCGCCGCACCGTCAGGCCCGGCACGGTGACGCCGGCGATGCGCACTGCGTTGTTGTAGTCCAGCTCGCTGACCTCCGGCGCCACCTTGAGGGTGATGCGGTCGCGGCTGACCACCGTGGGTGACAACGCCAGGCGAATGCCGAACTCCTTGTACTCGATGGTCACCGTGTCGCTGCCGGTGCTGGGCACCGGAATGGGGATTTCGCCGCCGGCCAGAAAGCTCGCGGTCAGGCCGCTGAGTACCACCAGGCTGGGGCGCGCCAGGGTGTAGGCGAAGCCGCTGCTCTCCAGCGCATCGATGGCCGCCAGGAAGCGGCTGCTGCCGCCGCCCCACACGATATTGAACACATCGTTGTTCAGCGGGATGCTCGGGCGCACCTTGACCAGCCCGCCAACGCCGCCACCGTCGGGGCTGGTCACCGCACCCGGCACGTAGCCCGGCGACACCGTGGTGTTGGGCACGCTGCCCGGCGAGCCGAACAGCGAGTTGTTGGAGCCCTTGAAGAACAGCCGCGTACCGGCCTCCTTGAGCTTGGTGCGGCTGACCTCGACAAAGCGGATATCGGCCTGCACCTGGCTCGGCAGCAAGGGGTCGAGGCTGGGCGGCAAGGCGCTGTCGGCCATCTCGGCAGTGGCCCGGCCCTTGATGAACAGCATGCTCTGGCGCGGCACGCTGGCGCATGCGGTCCACAGCATCAGGCTGGTGGCGCCGGGGCCCACGGCGCTGACCACCACGCCGCGCTCGCCACTGGCCTGCACATCGGCGATGTTGGGGTCGCCCACCGCCGCCCGGGTGATCGGCACCGGCAGGCGGATCTCCTGCTGCAGGCCCTGGTCCAGCTCGATGCTGGCCGGCACCGGGCTCAGCCCGGCACAGCCCGACGGCGCCGCCAGGGCATGGGCAGCCGGCCCCCCCAGCAACAACAGGGTCAGGATGGAACGCTTGAACATCAGCTCGGAACGACTGCTCATCAACGGGCATCCTTGCTTCGATCAGGGGGTGGGCGTTGAAGCCTGGGGGCCTCGAATGATCTGCATCTGGTGCCTGGGCGCCTGGCCTGCAACCGGGGTTGCGGCCGGGGTCATGGCCAGTTGACTGAAGCGAAAGAGGTCGCGGTTGGCGTTGTCCAGTTGCGGTGCAGCGGCCTGCGGGTCGGCCCAGTAGCTGGCCAGGCGTTTCTCTTCGGCGCTGCGTACCGCCAGGCGCAGGCTGCCTGCCTGGGCGGCCAGCAACAGGCGGCTGGCCAGGGCTTCAGGTACCGCCAGCACCACGGTGCGCGCCATGGCGCGACGCTGTTCCTGGGCCGCCTTGGCATCGGTGTCGGCCTCCGGCGGGCGGCCATCGTTGGCCAGCCCCAGTTGCTCGCCCACGCTGAGCAGGCGCAAGGCTGGCACGGCCACCTGGGCCGAGGCCTGCGGGTTGAGGTTGTCTTCGCGCAGGTACAGCAGCACATCCACGTAGTCGCCGGGGCGCAGTTGTCCGGCGGCGCCGACCACTTCGTCCACCGCCACCGCCAGGGCGCGCTCGCCGGGGTGGATCATGCGCGCCAGCGGCCCACCGGCCTCGAAACTGCTCTCCTCCAGCCAGGTACCTGCAGGCAGGGCCCGCCAGCTGGTGCGGCCCAGCACCTGCTCGGGGCGCTGGAAGCTGCCGGCCGGGGCCACCAGCAGGCGCTCGACACTCAGATCCTCGGCTGTCAGCACGGTGTAGGCGGGTACGTCGCGGCGCAGCACCAGCACGGGCTTGCGCAATGCGTCGGTGCCAGCCTCCGTGGCCTGGTCCACCGGCTGAGCCGGGCCGGCCGGCCCTGGCGCCGCCGCTTGCGGGGGCTCCGGTGCCTCGGATGCACGGCTGAGCACCAGCCCCCAGTAACCTGCCAGCACGGCACCGATCAGGAACAGCACGGCAAGGATCATGGTGATGCGACTGCTCATGTCGGCGCTCCCTCTGCCTGAACATCCCTTCGGCCGCGCGGTGTGCGAACTGGCCCGCAAACATGAAGTTGCAAGTAACTATTTCGCTATTTGACGGTAGCGCAGCTAGGACAAAACGCCATTACCCGTCAGTTTTTTTTCGGTCCGAAACCCGACACCCCCTGAAAACAACAGCTTATTGGCGCCAGCGTTGACACCCTTACTTTGGTATTAATGCCTTCTTACATTTGCCGGTTTCGAACCGCTTGACGATGCTGTGATGGCAAAGGGGAATCACCGTTTCCGGGCCCCATTACCCGCGCCTGTGGCGCAAGGAGAAGTACCATGGTCCTTTCCCGCATCCTCAAGCACTGCAAGCTGTTCTTCCATCGCAAGGACGGCGCGTCCGGTATCGAATATGCCATCGTGGCCGCCATGGTGGCCGTGGTGATCATCGGGGTCTCGACCGATGTGGGGGGCGGGGTGAAAAAGGTCTTCGACGACATCGTCGCCGCCCTGCCCTCAGCCTGATGACAGGAACTGAACATGCCGGCTTCCCACTCACGTCAACAGCTGCTGCTGGTGGATGACGAAGAAGACGCACTGCTGGAGCTGGCCGAGCTGCTGGAGGGCGAGGGCTTCTGTTGTCACACGGCAACCTCGGTCAAGCTCGCCCTGCAGCAGTTGACGCGACATCCCGACATTGCCCTGGTGATCACCGACCTGAACATGCCGGAAGAGAGCGGCATCTCGCTGATCAGGCGCCTGCGCGAGCACACGGCGCGTCAGCACCTGCCGGTGATCGTCACCTCGGGGCATGCCGACATGGATGCGGTCAGCGATCTGCTGCGCCTGCAGGTACTCGACCTGTTCCGCAAGCCGATCTACCACCTGCGCCTGCTGGAAACCCTGGACAACCTGTTCCCCAAGCCCCGCCTGCAACTGGTTCAGTAACGCCTGGCCGCCACGCGGCCCTCGCGGGTCAAGCCCGCTCCCACCGGTAGTGCGCGTACCTTGTGGGAGCGGGCTTGACCCGCGATCGGTCGTCACAGCTGGTAACTGAAACTCAACGTGTACCGTGGCCGCCGATTGAAGCTGTCCAGCGCGATATCCGACATCGGCTTGGCCGCCTCCAGCGAGATGTTGTAGTAGCGCGCATCGCCAAAGCGCAGCCCCAGCGCCGCCGACGACAATCGTGAATCACGCACCGCCAACTCGTTGAACCATGTACGCGCGGCGTCCACCACCACGTACGGCTGCAGTACCTTGAGCCAGCTGCCATCGCGCTTGAAACTGTAGTTGACCTCGTATGCCGCACCCCAGCCCTTGTCGCCGGAAGCCTGATCGCTGGGGTAGCCGCGGCCGAAGTTCTGCCCGCCGAACACCGCGCGCTCGCTGTCGGGCAGGCTGTCGTCGGTCCAGTACAGCGCCGCCGATGCCACCCCCTGCCAGTTCTGCAAGAACCGGTCGCTCTGCACCCCCGACAGGCGCAGGCGCAAAAAGTCCAGGTCGTAGTCGCTGTCGGTCTTGGCACCGAAGTGATCGAGGCCCTGGTACACACCGGCACTGAGTATGCGCAGCTGCTGCGCGTCCGACTTGCTCCAGTCTGCCTCGAAGGCAAAGGCGCGCACATCGGTGCGGGTACTGACCTTCAATGGCAGGCCGACCACCCGGTAGTCGGTGCTGTCGTTCACCGCATAGAAGCGCGCTGCCACGTTCAGCCATTCGTTGCTCGAGGCGACCAGCGCCTGGCTCAGGCCGATGGAGTAACGGTCGTTCTCGCGGTGCTGCTTGAGGTCTATGCCGTTCTCCAGGCGCACCCGCGCCGCCGGGTTGCTGCGGTAGGTCGAGGCCGAAAGATTGAGCTGGGTGCCTTCGGCGTCCACGTACTGCGAGTAGTCGAGACGGTAGTAGCGTTCGTCATCCTGCCCCGGCGGGAACAGCGCGCTGAAGCTCAACTGCTCGGCCACCGCGGTCTGGGCGTTGCTGTTCAGGCCGAGCAGCGCCTGGGTGTCGTCGCGGCTGCCGTCGGTAAGGCTCAAGGTACTGGTGAACGGCTTGCGCGAGGCCTGCGCGATCAGCCGCGTGGCGCCGTCGGTGGTGCCCGGCGGCGGCACCTGGGCCTGCAAGGTCAGGCCCGGCACCCGGCTCATCAGCGCGGTGTAGCGTTCGAAGGTCTTGCGGGTGAGCGGGCGCTCGGCCTTGAGCTTGCCCACCAGCTTGTCGAGGTAGGCCGACACCGGCCCCACATCGCCCTGCAGTTCGTAATCACGTATGTAGCCTTCCACCAGCACCACGCGCAGACGGCCTTCGGCGAAGTCCTGCGGCGGCAGGTAGGCATACGACAACAGGTAGCCATCCTGCTGGTAGCGCTGGGTGAGGCGGCGGGTGGCCTCGATCAGCTCGCCCAGGGTCACCTCGCGGTCGAGCAGGCCCTGGTAGTTGTCGCGCAGTTCGCTGAGCGGGTAGATGGTGCCGCCTTCGATGCGCACCCGCTGCACGCGCACCCGCGTGCCCATCAGCAGCGGCTGTGGCTGCTGGCCGGCATCCGGTGCGGGCAGGTTCAGTTGGGGAGTGACGGGGCGAAAGGCATCGGCGGGCAGGTTGGGCGCTGGCAGCTTGCGCTCGGTCTCGTTGCTGTTGAGGAAGCTCGGCATGGGCTCGGCATGCAGCGAAGCCACCCAGGACAGACCCAATAACGCGACGAACATCGATCGCATAGGACACTCCATGATCCTGAAAAATACGAGGGAACCAAAGACGGTTCCCTCGTCAGCCTCAAGCGTAGGTGTTGCCCGTAAAATCGTCTAATCGATGATGGCCATTTAGTTACTTGTTACCCCCGAGGCCGCCTTTCAGGCCCGTGGTCAGGCCATTGAGCAGACCGCCCACGCCGCCGCCCCCTTGCCCGTTGCCGTTGACCAGGGTACCGACCTGGCCCACGGTGCCGCCCACGGCATTGACCGTCGCCCCCAACTGGGTGGTGACCGGGTTGTTGCCGGCTGCGGCAATCTGATTGCCCACCCCGCTGACTGCGCTGCCCACCTGGGTGACCAGGCCGTTGACCGGCGCACCGATGCCGGTTGCAGCGCCTACCTGCTGGGTAACGCTGGTCACACCGCTCACCACCGGGGTGAGGCCGGCGCCCACGCTGTTGCCCAACGCAGCGGTGGGCACCCCGGCCGGCACGCTGGCCACGCCATTGCCGCCCAGTACCGGCCCCAGCGAGGCCACGGTCTGGCCCACCTTGTTGACCGTGCTGCCTGCGGCGTCGAGCAGGCCGTTGCTGCTTCCGGCGCCGAGCCCGCTGCCCAGGCCCGCCACGGCGCCACCGGCGGTTTCCAGCAGCCCCGCACCGGGGGCGCTGCCACCGTTGCCGGTGCCGGTGTTGACCAGGCCACCGCTGGTGCCGACCGCCGTGCCGACATGGCTTACCAGCCCGCCGACGGCGGTGGTCAGCGGGTTGCCGTTGCCGGCACTGGCGACCTTGTCGCCCACCCCGTCGACTGCGCTGCCAACCTTGTTCAACAGGCCGCTGACCGGTGCACCCACCCCGGTGGCATCACCCACCTTGCCGGTGGCGCCTTCCACCAGCGACACCACCTTGACCACCTGGTTGCTCAATTGCTGGTTCAGGTTGCCCAGCTTGCCGGTGGTGCTCTGGGTGCTGAGGGTATCGCCAAGCATCACCACCACGTCGCCGACCTTGTCCACCACACCGTTGACCACGGGTATCTGTTCGATCAACTGGCTGCTGGCCACCGACTTGACCCCGCCGCCGATATCCGACACCCCGTTGCCCACGCCCTTGACCGTCTCGCCCAGGGCATTGCTGCCAGTGCCAAGCGTACCCAGGCCCTTGCCCAGGCCATCGCCGATGCTGGTGACGGCGTTGCCGGTGGCAGTCACCAGGTCGCCGGCACCGGTGCTGCCCACTACCGGTACACCGCTGACGGCGTTGCCCACGCCGGACACGCCCGTGCCCACGCCCGACACGCCGCTGCCAACCTGGGCCACCACCTGGCCGACGACCGTGGTCGAGGTCGTGCCACCACCGTTGTTGCCGCCACCATTGTTGCCACCGCCGCCATTGTTACCGCCACCGCCGTTGTTGCCACCGCCGCCATCCGTACCGCCACCGCCAGTGCCACCTCCGCCGTCCGTACCGCCACCGCCAGTACCACCACCACCGCCGTCCGTACCGCCACCACCTGTGCCGCCACCACCGTCAGTACCGCCGCCGGTACCGCCACCACCACTGCCGCCATCGGTACCCGAATCGGGTGTGGAACTGCTTACGTGACTCTTGTGACCGCCACCGCCGCTGCTGCAACCGGCCAGGCTCACGGTCAAGATCAACATCACTGCCGTACTTGCTTTGATCCACGCTTGAGTTTTCATGGCGACTCCCTGCTACTGCTGCCGCTGCTTTTATAGGTGTGAAGCACCGGGTTTCCGGCCACTCCACGTCCGTTGCAGCTATCTGAGCGCGCAGGCGCAAGGGGAACAATTCTGAGCTTGGTATTAACCCGATATATACAGTCGCAGCACCAGCAAAAGCCCTTTTGCTTCAGGCACTTGAAAGCAAGGGGAAGGTGCTTTGGCAGCCCTTCCCCTTTCGCGTTATATCCATCTTACGGGTGCACGGTCAGTCGTTGACCTGGAACTCGACCCGCGCGGTCTGCCCGCTGGCATCCAGCACGCTGAGCTCGTAGCGCCCCACCTCCTCCAGGTTCACGGCCAGCGCCGCCTGGGCTGTGGTCTCGCCCAGGGGTGCGCCGTTGAGGAACCACCAGCGCTGGCCTTCGCCACCCAGCGCCGAAACGCTCAGGTGCAGGGCATCGCGGCTGGTGGCGGGACGACGCAACTGGTCGCCCGGGCGTATCCCCACCACCGACAACGGCGCGGCACTGGCCGGTACCTGCGGCGGGCAGCTCGGGTCGATGGCCGGCAAACGCGCCTCGCGCCGCTCCTGGCGCGGCAACCACGGGTCCAGTGGTGCCGGCCACAGCGCGATGTCGCGCGGCGCGGCCCCCGCACAGGCTGCATCCACCCGCAGGCCCCGGGCATTCACCCACACCTTCTCCAGCAGCCCCACACCCAGGGGCTGGTCCTGCGCGAGCAGGGTCGGCGGCGTGGTGTTGTCCAGGGTCCAGGCAAAGCGCTGGCGCCGGCAGTTGGGGTCGGTGCGTGCCATCGGCTGGCCCAGCGGCCAGCAGATCGCGGCCACCCCGACGTTGCCCGGCACTGCCGGCACCGGGGCGGCAATGCCGCGCTGGCTGTCGCGGTTGCTCAGCACGTCATGCACCTGCAGCATCAGCGGCGCGGCCGAGGCCAGGCCGAACTGCCCCGGCACCGGGGTGCCGTCGGGGCGGCCGATCCAGATGCCGATCAGGTAGCGCGGCCCCACGCCGATCGACCAGGCATCACGAAAGCCGTAGCTGGTGCCGGTCTTCCAGGCCAGCTGCGGGCGCTGCACCAGTTCGGCGTGCGGGTCGCGGTCGGGACGCGCCTGGCCACTGAGGATGCGCCGGATGATCCACGCCGAACCCGGCGACAGCAGCCGGCGCTCGACCAGCGGCGCATCCTGTTGCAGGCGCAGCGGCGCGCTCATGCCGTCGCGGGCGAACGCACTGTAGCCACTGACCAGATCTTCGAGGCGGCTGCCGGCGCCGCCCAGGATCAGCGACAGGTTCGGCTCGGCCGCCATCGGCAGGCTCAGCGGCATGCCGCCCATGCGCATCTGCGCGGCAAAGCGCTTGGGCCCGTAGGCTTCGAGCAACTGCACCGCCGGCAGGTTGAGCGACAACGCCAATGCCGAGCTGGCCGCCACCGGGCCACTGAAACCCATCGAGAAATTGCCGGGGCGATAGTCGCCATAGCGGCGTGGCACATCCTGCAGCAACGACTCCGAATGGATCAGGCCGTCATCCATGGCCATGCCGTACAGGAACGGCTTGAGGGTCGAGCCCGGCGAACGCAGGGCAGTGATCATGTCGACGTGGCCGAAACGGCGCTCATCGCCAAGGTCCACCGACCCCAGGTAGGCGCGCACTGCCATGGTCTGCGACTCCACCACCAGGATCGCCGCCGAAGTGCGCTCGGGCAGGCGTGCGCGCCAGCCCAGCAGCAGGTCTTCCAGGCGCCGTTGCAGCGCAGCGTCGAGGGTGGTGTGGATCAGCGGCGGGCTGTCGGCACGGTTCAGCCGGCGAGCCAGCAGCGGAGCCAACGCCGGCTCCTGGCGTGGTGCCAGCAGCAGCGGTTCTTCCTGCGCTTCGGCGATGCGCTGCTGCGGCCACACCTGGTACTCGCCCAGGCGTTGCAGCACCTTGTCCCGGGCCAGGCGCGCGCGCTCCGGGTGGCGGTCGGGGCGCAGACGGCTGGGCGCCTGGGGCAACACTGCGAGCAGCGCGGCCTCGGCCGGGGTCAGTTGCAAGGGCGACTTGCCCAGGTACGCCCAGCTGGCTGCCGCCACACCCTGCAGGGTGCCGCCGAACGGTGCGCGGTTGAGGTACAGCTCCAGAATCTGGCGTTTGGAAAGGTGCCATTCCAGCTGCGCGGTGCGCCACACCTGGCGCAACTTGCCCGGCAGCGTGCGCGAGTGCGGGTCGAGCAGGCGCGCCACCTGCATCGACAGCGTGCTGCCGCCCGACAGCACGCGCCCGCCCGTGAGGTTCTGCCAGGCGGCACGGCCCAGGGCCAGCGGGTTGACCCCGGGGTGCCGGTAGAACCAGCGGTCCTCGTAGGTGAGCAAGGCTTCGAGGTAGTAAGGCGACACCTGATCGAGGGTGACCGGGTAGCGCCACACGCCCTCGGCATCGGCAAAGCGCCACAGCGGCGTGCCGTCTTCGGCCAGCACCACCCGCGCCAGATCGTCGGCCGGCATCGGCAATGGCCACAGGCGATCAGCCAGCCACAGCAACAGCACGCAGACAAAGGCGGCGCACAGCAGCCGGGCGATGCGCGAGCGGGGTCGGGCTAAGCTGAACATCAGGCGCGGACACCTTTTTGCGTGGGTGAGGAACCGAGCCGGCAGGATGATGGCCAAAGCTCTGGGCACGGCGACTGCGCCGTAGCGTCGATCAGGAAGCGATTATGCATGTAGAAGGTTTTTTCGAATGGCTGGGGCAAGCGCTCGGCGCGGTGATCCGCTTCGTGGTGGATGCCCTGAGCGGGTTGTTCAATCTGCTGGCCAATGCCGGCGGCAACTTCATCGACGGCCTGGCACGCACACTGGGCATGGACACCTCGCTGGTCAGCATCCTGATGCTGGTGATCGGCCTGCTGTTGCTGTACTCGGCGGTGCGCGCGTTCATGCGCGCCTCGATCATCATGGGGATCATCTGGCTGATGCTGGGGTTGTGGGTGTTGAGCTGGGTGGTGCGGTGACAGCATCGCGGGTCAAGCCCGCTCCCACAGGGATTACTGCGACCCTTGTGGGAGCGGGCTTGACCCGCGATGGGGCCTGATTAGCGTCCCAGAATCACCATGTCACCCGGGCTCTCGCCCACCGCCTGCCAGTTGGGCCGGTACATCGACTCCACCTGCACCGGCGGCACGCGGTAGGTGCCCGGCGTGACCGCACGGGCCAGATACAGCAGGTGCGTCACGCCGTACGGGTCGACGTTCATCGCCGCCACGTAGCGGTCATCGCGAAACTCCTGGTGCACCACGTTGGCGTTCTGCATTGCTTCACGCCATTCCTTCACTGCACTGCTGGCGTTGTCCAGGCTGGCCGCACTTTGCGCCAGGTTCTGGTTTTCCAGCTCCAGGCCCGCCGGCAGCAGGTCGACGATCAGCGCGTCCGGCACCCGCTCGTTGGCGCGGATACCAATGTGCACCAGCACCAGGTCGCCACTCTTGAGCGACTTGATGTTCAGTGCCCGGCCATTCATGCCCAGGTACTCGCGGTAGATGCTCATGTTGGTGCCCACCGCACGGGGTGCGAAGCGCGGGTAACCCGACACGGTCAACTGCTGGTACACGGTCTTGTCGCTGGTGTTGGTCACGGTCAGCGGCGAGGCCAGCAACGGCCCCTCCAGCTTGAGCCCGGCCTGGGTTGGGCCCAGGTCGCGCAGCTCGCCCGCGCTGTCCAGGCGTGCACTCCAGCGGCCTTCAGGCTGCTTGAGCATGCCACGCCCGGCCATGAACAGCGCATTGCGTTCCTGGGTGGACAGGTACGAGCTGCTGGCCATCTTGTCCGACAGCTCGAACAGGCGCTGGTCGAGCTGGTCGGTGGCCAGCTTGTTCTCTTCGAGCAGGGCGAGGATCAGCGCCTCGTCACGTACCGGGCTGCCATAGTCGCTCAGCCACACGTCCTGGCGCTTGACCGCCAGGCCCGCCTGCAGGGCCTGCGCCGAGCGCGGCTTGTCGCCCATCTTGTCCAGTGCGATCGATAGCTGTACCAGCGGCAGGCCCGAACGTGCATCGGCGCGGCGCTCGAACAGGCTGCGCAGGGCACCCAACGGGGCCTGCTGGGTACGCGCCAGCACCAGCGCCGCATACGCCTGTACCGCGAAGCGGCTGTGCTCGGCGTTGCTGGTGTAGTACGGCTCGATCAGGTTGCGTTCCTGCAGGTAGCGCAGCAGGCGTTCGTTGGCCTTTTTCAGCGCCTCGGGCGGCACCGCATAGCCTTGCTCGCGGGCACGCTGCAGGAAGTCGGTGACATAGGCAGTCAGCCAGTACTCCTCGCTGTCGTCCGCGCTCCACAGGCCGAAGCTGCCGTTGTAGCGCTGCATGCCGAGCAGGTGCTCGATGCCCATCTCGATCTTGCGCTGGCGCACCTTGGGCTCTTCACCCTTGATGCCCAGGCGCTTGAGCGTCTCGGCATCGGCGTACAGCGACGGGTACAGCCCGCTGGTGGTCTGCTCCAGGCAGCCATAGGGGTAGGCCTCGAGGGCACGGATCTGCTCGGCGATGTTCAGCGGCGGGCGGCTCGACAGCGACAGCATCGCCTCCAGGCCCTGGGGTTCGAACGCGGCCAGGTCCTCGGCGGGCAAGGTCCATGGCTGGTCCTTGAGCGCGGCGCGGTAGTGCCTGAGCTGCGCCGGGTAGGCCGGGCGAATGCCCAGGGTCCACTCGCGGGTGAAGGCGGTGTTCGGTTCGCCCGGCAGCACCAGGCCGCTGACCTGCACCTTGACCTTGCCCTGGCCCAGGCCACCCACGGCCTGCACGCCCAGCAACGAGGTCACGCGCTGGCCGTCACGCAGGCTCAGTGGCTGCTCGGACGGGGTCAGCAGGTTCAACTGGCCCTCGGTGGTCACCTTGACCGTGAACTTCTGCGCCTTGCCCGACAGGTTGGACAGGTCCAGCGCCAGCTCGGTACGGTCGCCGCCGGCCAGAAAACGCGGGGCCGACAGTTCGGCGATCAGCGGCGCGGCGACCACGGTCTTGGCCTCGGCCATGCCGAAGCGCTCGTCGGTCCAGGCCTGGGCCATCACCCGAAGCTCGCCGTTGAAGTCGGGGATGTCCACCGTCGCCTGACCTTCGCCCTTGGCGTCCAGGGTCACCGGGGCGCTCTGCAGGGCCACGATGGTCACGCTGGTGCTGGGACGCTTGCCGCCCTTGGCCATGGCCGCGTCACCGCCGAATGCCAGGCTGGCCAGGCGGCCCTGCCCGGCTTCGATCAGCTGGCCGTAGATATCCAGCTGGTCGGCGCCGTAGGCCTTGCGGCCGAACATGCCGGTGAACGGGTCGGGGGTGGCGTAGCTGGTGATGTTGAGAATGCCCACGTCCACCGCGGCCAGCAGCACCTGCACCTGCTTGGGGATGCTGCCATCGGCATTGCGCGCCTGCACCTTGACGGTGAGCGGCTGCTTGGGACGCATCTTTTCCGGGGCCTTGAGGGTCAGCGCCAGCTTGCGCTCGGCGCGATCCAGCGGCAGGTGCAGCACGCCCACGGCACGTTTGGGCGTGGCATTGGCCTTGCGCTCGCCGGGGCGGATCACCAGGGCGCTGACGTACAGGTCGTGGCGGGCCCATTTGGGGTCGAGCTTGACCGCGTAGGTCTTGCCTTCGGCAGGCACGTCGATTTCTTCCCACCACAGCGGGCCGTCATTGCCCTCGACGATCAGGTAGCCCTTGCCGGCAGCCGGCGGGGTCACGGTGATCTGCGCGGTGGCGCCATCGGCGTAGGCCGGCTTGTCCAGCGCCAGCTTGACCTGGTCTGGGCGCACGGCGCCGCCGTCGGTGTTGTCCTGGGCACGCCAGCCAGCCCAGAAGCGCACGCTGCTGGTCACGCCGGTGCTCGGGTCTTCGACCTCGACACGGTACGGGCCCCATTCCACCGGGAAGCTCAGCTTGGCAGTGCTGCCGGCCTTGATGTTGACCGGCTGCTCGGACTGCAGCAGGAATTTCTCGTTGTAGTTGTAATCCCAGCCGTCACTGGAGGAATAGTTCCAGTAGTAGTCGCGGCGCTCCTGAATCAGGCGCACCTTGAGGTTGTCGGCGGCCAGCTTGTGGCCGTCACGGTCGGCCATCAGCAGTTCGAACTCGACCGGGGTGTTGCCGTCGACCTCTTCGCCGTCGAACAGCCCACGCAGGCCGGGCATGCGCTCGGCCGGCCAGATCGGCTGCTCCAGGCGCCGGGTGATCGGCCGGCCACCGGACTCCTGCAGGCTGGCCTGCACGCTCAGTTGCAGCGGCGAATGCGCCTCGGACCAGCGGCTTTCGATCTGCAACGTGGCATCGCCCGACGCGTCCAGGGTGGTTTCGTCCAGTTCCAGGTCGTGGCTCAGGTCTTCCTCGGTGATCGAGCCGAACTGGTAGCCCGGCAAGGCCGGCACCGCTTCGCGCAGCGGGCGCACGTAGGCCTGGCCGCTGAGGCGGTTGCCCGAAGCCGGGGCGCCGTAGAGGTAGCGGCCATTGACATGGATTTCAGCGGTTTCACCCGGGCTCAGCGGGGTCGCGCTGCCCTTGAGTTCCAGGGCCAGGCGCTCGGGCATGAAGTCTTCGACAAGGAACTCGAACACCTGCTTCTTGCCGCCGCCCAGGTCGAACACCAGCTGCCAGCGCCCGGTCGGGGCTTCGCTGGCCAGTTGCAACTGGTACTGGTAGAAGCCATTGGCATCGGCCTCCCACACGAACTTGCGGCTGACCTGTTCATCCGGACGACGCACCTCGACACTGACCGGCTGGGCTTTCACCGGCTTGCCATCCTGGTCGCGCAGCAGGCCGTTGAGCAGCACGGTTTCACCCGGGCGATAGAGGTCGCGCGGGCCGAACACGAAAAACTGCAGCGGGTTGGCCTGCGGCCCGGTCAGCGCGAATTCGGAGAGGTCGAGCGCGGCGCTGTTCAGGCGCAGCAAGGTGGTGTGCACGCCCTGCTTGGCCAGCAGTACATCGGCCTTGGGCGGCATCGGCAATTGCGCATGGCCATCGCCGTCGGTCTTGGCCTGGGCCAGCAGCTTGCCTTCGCGGTCGAGCAGTTCGAGGTTGACCCCGTCCAGGGCCTTGCCGCCGTCCAGCGCCTGGGTGAACACGTCCAGGCGGTTGGTGTAGCGATGCGCCGACAGCCCGATGTCACTCAGGGTGAACAGGGTGGCCGGCTGCGAATAGTTGTAGCGGCCCGAGGCGCGCATCACCGCCAGGTACACCCCCGGTTCCTGCAACGGCTTGATCCCGGCAATCGGTAGCAACAGGGTTTCGCGGGTGTTGCGCACCGGGTTCAGGTCGAAGCGGCCGGCATACACCAGGTCGGCCTTGCTCAACAGCTCTTCGGAGTTGTAGTACTCGAGCGAGGTGTTGCGGCCCCAGCTGGCCAGGAAGCTGGACATCGACTCGGGCTTGATGCGGAAGAACTCGACGTCCACCTTGTCGATGTTCAGCGCGATCACCGGCAGGCCTTCGGCCAGGCGCGTGGGCAGCAGCGAGCCGCGGCTGGCGAAGCCCACGGTGGGCTGCATGTCGCGGGTTTCGAGGCGGCTGACGTACTCGCTGGGGAGCTTCTTGCCGTTCACCCCGAGCAGGCCGGCATCCACGGTCAGCACCAGCTTGCGCTGCGGCTCCAGGTGGCGCAGGCGCAGCTCCATCTGGTTTTCGCTGAGCTCCCACGCGCCGTCGAGCTTGCCCCGGGTGGTGTCCACCAGGTGCACGCGCTCGGCAAGGTTCTGGTCCTTGTCCAGCGGCACCGAGAAGGTCACCGACAAGGCGCTGGCACCGTCGACCTGCACTTCGGAAACGTCTACCACCGTCAGCTCGCGACCGGCGTAGCGCTCGCCCAGGCTCGCCTGGGTGGGCGCCGGGGTCGCCGCCGGGGCCGGTTTATCAGTAGACGAGTCGCAAGCACTGAGCAGCGCCATGGCGCACGCCAGCCACAATCCTTTGTTGAGCATGGAGGGTAACTCTTCCGGTAGCAGGGTCTGAGACGAGCACTATATAGCAAGCTCGCGGGCATCGCTGATCGAGGCGCCCGGCGTGAGACAGCGTTCACCAGTTTTAGTGCCGGGGGCGGCTACAATGCCGGTTCTCAAGGAGCCTGCATGTCCCGACTACTCAGCGACTGGCGCGACCGCCCGACCCACCACAGGGTCTGGGCGCTGGCCGCGCCGATGATTCTTTCCAACATTTCCGTGCCCATGGTGGCGCTGGTGGACAGCGCCGTGATCGGCCACCTGCCCCACGCGCACCAGCTCGGCGCCGTGGCGGTGGGCGCCAGCCTGTATACCTTCCTGGCGTTTCTGATGGGCTTCCTGCGCATGGGCTCCACCGGCTTTGCCGCCCAGGCGGCCGGACGCGCCGACGGCGCCGCGCTGCGCCAGGTGCTGGTGCAGGGGCTGCTGCTGGCGTTGCTGTTCGCCGTGCTGCTGGGGGCACTGGCGATTCCCTTCAGCCACCTGGCACTGGGCCTGATGCAACCGAGTGCCGCACTGCAGGAAAACACCCTGGCGTTCTTCCACACGCGCTTGCTCGGCCTGCCGGCAGCGCTGGCCAGCTTTGCCCTGGTGGGGTGGTTTCTGGGTACGCAGAACGCCCGTGCCCCGCTGGCGATCCTGCTGACCACCAACCTGCTCAACATCGTGCTCAACCTGTGGTTCGTGCTGGGGCTGGACTGGGGTGTGCTGGGCTCGGCGCGGGCGTCGGTGATCGCCGAATGGTCGGCCACGCTGCTCGGCCTGGCGCTCACGCGCCCGGCCCTGCGCGCCTACCCCGGGCAGGTGGCCTGGGCGCTGCTCAGGCGCTGGCAGAGCTGGCGCCCGCTGCTGAGCGTGAACCGCGACATCTTCATTCGCAGCCTGGCGTTGCAGGGGGTGTTCTTCCTGATCACCGTGCAGGGTGCGCGCCTGGGCGAGGCGACGGTGGCGGCCAATGCGCTGCTGCTCAACGGCCTGCTGCTGACCGCGTATGCACTGGACGGCCTGGCGCATGCGGTGGAGGCACTGTGCGGGCATGCGATCGGCGCCGGGGACCGCGGCGCATTGCGCCGTTCGATGACGGTGGCGTGTGGCTGGTCGTTGATCGTCAGCCTGGGGTTTGCCGGGGTTTTCCTGCTGGGCGGGCACTGGTTCATCCAGTTGCAGACGGATATCCCCAGCGTGCGCGAGACGGCGTTCGAGTACCTGCCATACCTGGCGCTGCTGCCACTGGTGGCGGTGTGGAGCTACCTGCTCGACGGGTTGTTCATCGGCGCGACAAGGGCACGGGAGATGCGCAACGGCATGCTGCTGAGCGTGGCGATAGCACTGCCGTTCGCCTATGCGGCCAGCGGGCTGGGCAACCACGGGCTGTGGCTGGGCTTTCTGCTGTTCATGGGGCTGCGGGCGGTGACGCTGGGGGTGATGGGGTGGCGGTTGCAGCGTAGGGATGGGTGGTTTGTGGCGTGAATGACGGCCTCTTCGCCGGCAAGGCCGGCTCCTACAGGGTATTGCATGAACCTGTAGGAGCCGGCCTTGCCGGCGAAAGCGGTCAGGAGGACAGGTAGGACGAGCGGGTCAGCCCAAGGCGCAAGGCATCCAGGAACTGGGTACGCTCACGCGCCGTGATCTTCGCGCTGGCGCATTTGTCGCGGTAGTGGGTCATCAGCTCTTCGGGCGACAGGTGCACGTAGCGCAGCATGTCCTCGATGGTGTCGTGGGTCTCGATGCCGGCGTGGTACACGCTGCCGTTGGGGTTCTGGTAGATGTTCACCGAGTCGGTGTCACCGAACAGGTTGTGCATGTCCCCGAGGATTTCCTGGTACGCGCCCACCAGGAAGATCCCCAACAGGTAGTCCTCGCCCTCGTTGATGGCGTGTACCGGCAGGCTGGTCTCGATGCTCTGCTCGTCGACGTACTGGTTGATCTTGCCGTCCGAGTCGCAGGTCAGGTCCTGCAGCACCGCACGGCGCAGCGGCTCTTCGCCCAGGCGATGCAGCGGCAGGATCGGCAACACCTGGCCGATGGCCCAGGTGTCGGGCAGGCTCTGGAACACCGAGAAGTTGCAGATGTACTTGTCGGCCAGCTTGTCGTTGAGTTCGTCCAGCACCTGGCGGTGCGAGCGCTGGCGTGCCTTGAGCGAGTTGTGCAACCGGCGGCACACGGCAAAGTAGCACTGCTCGGCCAGGGCCTTCTGCGCGAGGGTGATCTTGCCGTCGGCGTATTGCGCGGCCACGTCGCTCATGTAGTGGGTGGCACGCCAGTAGGTCTCGGTGACCATCTCGATGTCGGTCGGGCCCAGCAGGTCGGCCAGCCACTGCACGGTTTCGGGCAGGCTCTGCTTGTCCTCGATCTCGGGTACTTCGTCGTTGTGCTTCTCGACGTCGGTTACCTGCACCACCAGCATCGCGTGGTGCGCGGTCAGCGCGCGGCCGCTCTCGGAGAAGATGTGCGGGTGCGGCAGGCCCTGCGCGTCGCAGAACTCCTTGAGCATGCCCACCACCACGCCGGCGTAGTCGTCCATGTCGTAGTTGATCGAGCTGGCATTGCGCGAGTGGGTGCCGTCGTAGTCCACGCCCAGGCCGCCACCCACGTCGATGTGGTCCACTGGCAGGCCCAGCGCACGCAGCTCGCCGTAGTAGCGGATGGCTTCCTTGAAGCCGTGCTGGTAGTCCGCCAGGTTGGCGATCTGCGAGCCCATGTGAAAGTGCAGCAGGCGAATGCCCTGGTCCAGGCCGGCATCGCGAAAGCGCTGCACTACCGAAATCAGCTGCGCAGCCGACAGGCCGAACTTGGACTTCTCGCCGCCGGTATCGGCCCACTTGCTCGAAGCCAGCGACGACAGGCGCACGCGCAGGCCGACCTGCGGCTTGACCTTGAGGTCGGCGGCTTCCTCGATCACCAGTGCCACTTCGGATTCTTTCTCGATCACGATGAACACGTTGTGACCCAGTTTCTGCCCCATCAGCGCCAGGCGGATGAACTCGCGGTCCTTGTAGCCGTTGCAGACGATGGTGCCGCCCTTGGGCGCCAGCGCCAGCACCGCCAGCAGCTCGGGCTTGGAGCCGGCCTCAAGGCCGATGGACACGTTCTGCGTGGCGATGATGTTCTCCACCACCGCTTCCTGCTGGTTGACCTTGATCGGGTACAGCGCGGTGTACTGGCTCTGGTACTCCAGGCGCGCGATGTTGGCGTCGAATGCGCCGGTCAGCTGGCGCACGCGGTGTTGCAGGATGTCGGGGAAACGTACCAGCAGCGGCAGCGACAGGCCGCTCTGGCGCAGCTCGTCGACCTGCTCGTACAGGTCGATCGGCGCACTGTCCGGCCCGTTGGGGCGTACTTCGACGCGCCCGGCCTCGTTGATCGCGAAGTAACCCGCGCCCCAATGGCGAATGCCGTAAACACTGCGGCTGTCGGCCACGGTCCATTGGCTGCCATCGTCTTTGCGTGTGCGTCGTACGGACATCGAAGTCCCCTATAAAGAAAGTCGTGAACACCGGCCAGGGCGTGCTGGCCAGTGTAGAAAATGAAGATGACGATTCTCCCTGTTCAGGCATAGACCCCTGCCCAGGGAACGAGTTTAGAAGTGCTGCAGGAAAAACCTCGCAGCGGCCATCAGCCGCCGGACTTTTTCGCCTTGAAGCCTTGCTTGATCAGCTCGGCCAGCAACAACTCGACGTGGTCGCCCTGGATCTCGATGACGCCGTCTTTCAACGCGCCGCCCGTACCACAACGCCGCTTGAGCGTGGTGGCCAGTTCCTTGAGTTGATCCAGGGGGAGCGGTACGCCACTGATGGTGGTCACCGTCTTGCCGCCACGGCCTTTGCTTTCACGACGCACACGGGCAATGCCGTCGCCTTCGGGGATGAGTGTCTGCTTGCAGATGCAGGCATCGACGGGTTTGCTGCAGTCCGGGCAATGCCGGCCTGCATCGGTGGAGAACACCAGGCCACCGAGGGCGGCGAATGATGCGGCTTTCTTGGCCACTTTTGATCCTCTGCGTTGAGGACAAAAACTGGTCGATGCCCCGGGGCGAGGTACCGACCGCGAAGCCCCACTCTGGCAGGGGCAGCGCACCTGCCGCGGCAAGCCGTGGCAGGGTGAAAAGGCCGCGCAGTGTAACCACAATTGCGCCGAATGCTAAGTGCAAAACTGCGCCATTTTGCTTGGCTTTCGCGACGTCAGCCGCGCCGCGCCACGAAACGGTTCAGCGCCGCCAGCGAGTCGGGGCAGTAGGGAGTGCTCAGGCTGTCGTCCAGGGCTGCCTGCAAGGGCATGAAGCGGGCCTGGCTGACTTCCTCGGGCTGCAGGCGCAAAGGCCCGTCCCAGACCGCCGAGAACACCGCGCACCAGAGCCGGTTGCCAGGCTGGTCGAAGAAGAAGCGCTCGTGGAAGCTCAGCGACACGCCGCTCACCCCCAGCTCCTCGGCCAGCTCGCGCGCGGCGCAGCGCTCGTAGCTTTCGTGCTCGTCGACCATGCCGCCGGCGGCCACATCCCAGTAGCCGGGGTAGATCGCCTTGCTCAGGGTACGCTGGTGCACGCACAGCTCGCCGGCACTGTTGAACAGCAGGATGTAGGTGCCCCGCCCGATCAGCCCCTGCTCGCGCAGCTCGGCCCGCGGCCTGGCGCCGAGCAGGTTGTCCTGCTCGTCGACCCAGGCGATGCGCTCGGCATCCGAGGCGGCGCGGTGCGCCGCCTCGCTCTGGCTGAACAGCATCAGCCCTGGGACAGCAGCTGGCGCAGGTCGATCACTGCGGCGTTGGCGCGGGAAATGTAGTTGGCCATCACCAGCGAGTGGTTGGCCCACATGCCGAAGCCGCTGCCGTTGAGTACCATCGGGCTCCACAGCGGCTCCTGCGAGGCTTCCAGCTCACGGATGATCTGGCGCACGCTGACGGTGGCGTTCTTCTTGGCCAGCACGTCGGCGAAGTCGACCTCGATGGCGCGCAGCAGGTGCGACAGCGCCCAGGCCTGGCCACGGGCTTCATAGAACACGTTGTCGATCTGCAGCCACGGCGTCTCGACCACTTCCTCGTCCAGCTGCGGCACCTGGCCCGGCACCACCGATTCGGTCTTGAGGGTGGTGTTGAGCTTGACTCGGCCCACGCTGGCCGACAGGCGCTGGGACAGCGAGCCCAGGCGCGTGGCCACGTCGCCCAGCCAGTTGTTGAGGTTGTCGGCACGGGTGTAGAACAGCGCGCCCTGCTGGTCTGGCGAAGCCAGGCGCTTCTGGTAGCGGTTCAGCGAATTGATGCCTTCCTGGTACTCCGACTCGCTCGACGGCAGGATCCAGCTCTTGTTGTCGAAGTTGAAGCGCGGCTCGGCCTTGGCAAGGTCGGCGTCTTCGGCCGACTGCGACTGCGAACGGGCGAAGTCCTTGCGCAGGGCACGGCTGAGGTCACGTACCTGCACCAGCACGCCATATTCCCAGCTGGGCATGTTGTCCATCCACAGGCCCGGCGGGAAGCGGTCGTTGGAGATGTAGCCGCCTGGCTTGTCGAGCAGGGTGGCAACCACGGTCTTGAGGGTTTCGACAGTGGTGTAGCCGACGACCATCTGCTGGCCGT
Source organism: Pseudomonas palmensis (assembly GCF_017848315.1). Classification (GTDB taxonomy): domain Bacteria; phylum Pseudomonadota; class Gammaproteobacteria; order Pseudomonadales; family Pseudomonadaceae; genus Aquipseudomonas; species Aquipseudomonas palmensis. Next base: position 5,789 of record NZ_JAFKEC010000026.1, on the reverse strand, counting down.
TGCGCTCGGCGGCGGCCTGGGCGTTCTGCTGCACCGGGAACAGGTCGGGCTCCTGGCTCCAGTACCAGCCCAGGGCGATGGTCACCAGCAGGTACAGACCGATCAGGGTGCCCAGCGCCCGGCTGAACAACAGCCCGCCGAAGTAGCTGCGGGTGCCCGAGCCACGGGCGTCCACCCGCTCGCGTGCCTCGGCTTTGCCTGTACGGTTTTTCCAGTCCAGCATGGCGTTGTCCTTTCTGTCAGGTCGTGTCCAGGGTTCGACCGCGCGGCCCCCGCTTCGTGCCCACGCCGGCCAGCATTGTGTGCCAGCGTGCGCGGCCGGGGCGCCAGCCAAGCCTGCACTATAAATCAAGCGCGCCGCTTCGCATAAGTGACTAACGGGTCAGGAACGGAATTTAGCGCCACCCCAGTTAATTGATGCAGCACACTCGATTGCCGGAAAAGTGGTGCTAGCATAGAGCCATCACTCGAATTGCCTCACCCCTTACAAGTAGTCAGGACATGACCGAGCCAGAAGACCCGAATCGTGCGCGCCTCAAGCAACACTTTGCCCAGCGGGTCATTCACCAGGCCCGGCAAATTCTCGAGATCTGGCAGCGCCTGCAGCGCAGCGAGTGGACCAGTTGCGACCTGAGCGAGCTGGGCGAGGCCAACCTGCGCCTGCAGCGCTACGCCGAACGCTTCGAGCAGCCCGAGCACAGCCTGCTGGCCGATGCCATCGGCCAGACCCTGGCGGCGGTGGAGGCCAACAGCGCGCGCCTGAGCAGCAGCCTGATCAACGAACTCAACCGCCTGATGCAGCGCCTGTCGCGTACCGGGTTGCGCCAGGGCGACCAGCTCGAGCGCACCCCGCTGCCGCCGCTGCGCAAGCCCATCTACGTGATGCTGCAGGACCACGAGCGCGCCGAGCGCCTGGCCAAGCAGCTGGAGTTCTTCGGCCTGGGGGTCGAGCCGCTGTACAGCCCCGAGGCGTTCCAGGCCTCGATGGCCGAGCGCCTGCCGGCGGCGATCGTCATGGATGTCGACTTCGGCGGCCAGGGCCAGGGCCTGCAGCTGGCTGCCCAGGCCCAGCAGGGCCTGGAGCAGCGCGTACCGCTGCTGTTCTTCAGCCTGCACGAAACCGACACCCCCACCCGGCTTGCCGCGGTACGCGCCGGCGGCCAGGAATTTCTCACCGGTACCCTGGAGGCCTCCAGCCTGCTGGAAAAGGTCGAGCTGCTCACCAGCGTGACCCAGTACGAACCGTTCAAGGTGCTGGTGATCGACGACTCGCGTGCCCAGGCACTGCACACCGAGCGCCTGCTCAACAATGCCGGCATCGTCACCCGCACCCTCACCGATCCGATCCAGACCATGGCCGAGCTGGCCGACTTTCAGCCCGACCTGATCATCCTCGACATGTACATGCCCGCCTGCACCGGCACCGAGCTGGCCAAGGTGATCCGCCACAACGACCGCTATGTGAGCGTGCCGATCATCTACCTGTCGGCCGAGGACGACCTGGACAAGCAGCTCGATGCCATGAGCGAGGGTGGCGACGACTTCCTCACCAAGCCGATCCGTTCGCGCCACCTGATCACCACCGTGCGCAACCGTGCGGCCAGGGCGCGCAACCTCAAGGCGCGCATGGTGCGCGACAGCCTCACCGGGCTGTACAACCACACGCACATCCTGCAACTGCTCGAAGACTGCAGCTTCCGGGCGCGGCGCGAAGACCGCCCGCTGAGCTTTGCCATGCTCGACATCGACCACTTCAAGAAGGTCAACGACAGCCACGGCCACCCCATGGGCGACCGGGTGATCAAGAGCCTGGCGCTGTTTCTCAAGCAGCGCCTGCGCAAGACCGACTTCATCGGCCGTTATGGCGGCGAAGAGTTCGCCATCGTGATGCCCAACACCGACCTGCACGCGGCGCACAAGGTGCTGGACGAGATTCGCCGGCGCTTTGCCGAGATCCACTACCCGGCGCAGCCGCGTGACCTGTCGTGCACCTTCAGTGCCGGGGTGGTGCAACTGAGCGACGGGCTGGATGCGCTGAGCATGGCCACCGCAGCTGACGAGGCGCTGTACCTGGCCAAGGGTGCGGGGCGCAACTGCGTACAGCGGGTCGAGGCCTGAGCCTTTTCGCCAGCAACCCGGCCCCTGTAAGAGCCGGCGTTGCCGGCGACAGGGCCACCATATAGCCACTTTATTTCGCAACACCCCTGCCATCGTCATAACCACGTCATAAAAACGCAATAACTTCAGGCACTTGCCATCCCGCCGTTGGTAGAGCCCGCTCATGCGCCTGAAGTTGCTGACCAATCTGAACACCCTGCTGCTGGTAACCGTGTGCCTGGCCCTGGGGGCGACCCTGTGGTGGTCGCAACGTGCCCTGGAACAGCCCTACCTGTTGATGGAGCGTTACCTGGCGCTGTCCCAGCAGTTCCAGAACCAGGTGGCCCGCAACACCCAGGATTACCTGAACAGTGGCGATGCCCTGCGCCACGCCACCGCCCTGCAGAGCACCCAGGACCTGCAACAGGAACTGGCCCAGCTGCCCGATGAGCTGGCCGCGCAACTGCGCCCCAGCCTCGACACCCTGCAGGCATTCACCGCCAATGAGCTGCTGGCCGCCGGCAAGCTCGCCGGCGACCCCCAGGCCCTGTTGCTGCAGGCCGAACGCGAACTGGGCGCCAACCTCGAACAGCTCGCCCGCTACGCCCACGACAGCGGCCACCCCGAGGCGGCGCATTACCAATCGGCACTGCTGGAAGCCAGCCTGCACCTGGGCCGCCTGTCGCTGGCGCGTGACAAGCTGGTGAGCAGCGGGCGCAGCGAGCTGGCCGACGAGGTGGAGCGCGAACTGCAACTGATCATCACCCAGGCCAAAGCCCTCGACGCCCTGCCATTGCTGGGCGTGACCGCGGCGGTGGAATCCGGCGCCGACGACTTCGCCGCGATGATGGGCCTGCAGAGCGAGGCCACCACCAGCGCCGAAGACGTCGGCGTGGCCCTCAAGCGCGAGCTGGGCAGTTTGCTGGCGCGCTACCCGGCAGAACTGCAGCGCACCCGCGCGCAGATCGAGCGCCGTACCGAACTGGCCACCACCACCCAGGCGCGCATGGCCGCCGTGCAGCAGGCCATCGCCGACCTGGAACCGGGGGTGCGCGCGCAGCATGGGCAGATCCAGGGCGAAGTGCGGGTGATCCAGGGCCTGATGATCGGGTTGATCCTGCTGATCGCCCTGCTCATCGACACCTTGCAGCGGCGCCTGGCGCGGGTGCTGGGCAACCTGGCGCCGGCGCTCTCGCAGTGGGCCGGCGGCGACTTCAGCCAGGCCATTGCGCTGGGGCGCAGCAACCGCGAAATGCACGACATCCAGGACTCGCTCAACCGCCTGCGTGCCTACCTGGTGGACCTGGTGGGCACCATCCGCAGCAACGCCGAGCAGGTGGCCGGCAGCAGCCACGCCCTGGCCGGCATGAGCAGCGCGCTGCACGACGGCGCCGAGCGCCAGGCCGGCGACACCGCGCAGATCCGCGATGCGCTGGGCGAACTGGAGGCCACCATCACCCAGGTGGCCGGCGATGCCAGCCAGGCCGCCGACGCCAGCCGCCACGCGGGGCTGGCGGTGGAACAGGGCCAGGCGGTGATCGGCCAGAGCCTGAGCGGGCTGCGCCTGCTGGTGGACGAGGTGCAGGGCAATGCACAGATGATCGAGGGCCTGGCCCAGGAGTCGGCGACCATTGGCGGCGTGCTCACGGTGATCCGCTCGATTGCCGAACAGACCAACTTGCTGGCCCTGAATGCGGCCATCGAGGCGGCAAGGGCCGGCGAGATGGGCCGCGGCTTTGCCGTGGTGGCCGAGGAGGTGCGTTCGCTGGCCCAGCGCACCACCGGAGCCACCGGCGAAATCCAGACCCTGATCGCGCGCCTGCAGCAGGCGGCACGCGAATCGGTGGAAGGCATGCGCGCGCAACTGGAGCACGCCGAGGCCACTGCCCAGCAGGCGCAGTCGGCCGATGGAGCGCTGGACGAGATTGTCGCGGCGATCCAGACCATTGCGCAGACCGCCGTACGCATCGCCGACGTGACCGCGCAGCAGAGCGGTGCGGTGAGCGAGATTCGCGACCATAGCGAACGGATCCACGAACTGGGCGCGGACAACCTGGAGCGCATTGGCGAGGGGCGCGAGCAGGGTGAGCATCTGCTGCGCCTGGGCGGGGAGCTGAACACCGCCGTACAGGCGTTCCGGGTCTGATCCAGGGGACTCTCGCGGGTCAAGCCCGCTCCCACAGGTATGCATCCTGATTGAGCCAGATGCATTGTCTGTGGGAGCGGGCTTGACCCGCGATGGGTTCAACTCGATTGCTCCTGCTCAAACTCCGTTATCATTGCCCCCACGTTCCCCCCAGCGAGACCGCTCATGCGTCGCCTGCTTTGCCTCCTGCTTCTGGTCCTGGCCCTGCCCGCCATGGGCGCCGGGCTGCTCGACAACCGCCCCAGCGCCACACTCGGCGCACCGGGCCTGAACAACAGCGCCGACTTCCTGCCCGTGCGCGAAGCCTTCAAGCTCAACCTGATCCAGGGCGACGCCCAGGCCATCAAGCTGCGCTTCGTCACCACCGAGGGTTACTACCTCTATCGTCACCGCTTCCAGTTCCGTACCGAACCTGCCGACATCGCCCTGGGCACCGCGCAGCTACCTGCCGGCGAGGCCAAGCACGACGAGTACTTCGGCGACGTCGAGGTGTACCACGGCATCCTCGACATCGACCTGCCACGCACTGCCGACCAGCGCCCCTTCACCCTGGTGGTGAGCTATCAGGGCTGCGCCGACAAGGGCCTGTGCTACCCGCCAGAAACCGAGCGCCTGAGCATCGACGGCGTCGGCGCCGCATCCACCGCCGCCGCCCCGGCCAGCAGCAATGCCTGGAGCTGGAAGGAAATGCTGCTGTTCTTTCTTGCCGGCGTCGGCCTGACCTTCACCCCCTGCGTGCTGCCGATGCTGCCGATCCTTTCCGGGGTGGTGCTGCGTGGCCAGGTCGGCGGCGGTCGCGGCCTGGCCCTGTCGCTGGCCTACGTGCTGCCGATGGCCGCCTGCTTCGCCCTGCTCGGCGCGCTGATGGGCCTGTTCGGTGCCCAGCTCAATTTGCAGGCACGCCTGCAATCGGCCTGGGTGCTGGTGCCCTTCGCGGCATTCTTCGTGGTATTCGCCCTGGCCATGTTCGGCCTGTTCGAACTGAAGCTGCCGCAGTTCATCAGCAGCCGCCTGGACCGCGTGGCCGGGCAGACCAAGGGCGGCTCGCTGCTGGGCGCCGCCGTACTCGGGGTGGTTTCCAGCCTGCTGGTCTCGCCCTGCGTGTCGGCGCCACTGGCCGGTGCGCTGCTTTATATAAGCGCCAGCGGCGATGCGATCGGCGGGGCGCTGAAACTCTTCGCGCTGGGCCTGGGCATGGGCGCGCCGCTGCTGCTGGTGGCCACCGGCGGTGCGGCCTGGCTGCCCAAAAGCGGGCCGTGGCTGGTCACGGTGAAGAACGCCATCGGCGTGCTGCTGCTGGGCCTGGCCATCGGCCTGCTCAGCCGCGTGCTGCCCGGCCCGCTCACCCTGCTGCTGATCGGTCTGCTGGCAGCCGGCGTGGCGCTGTTCCTCGGCGCCCTGGAATTCGGCGTGAAGACCACCGGCCAGCGCCTGGCGCAGCTGCTCGGCCTGTTGCTGCTGGCCTACGCGCTGGCCTGCTGGTACGGCGCCTTCAGTGGCCAGGCCGACCCGCTGCGGCCACTCCCCGCCCCCGCCAGCACCCCCT
>NZ_JAFKEC010000025.1 GCF_017848315.1 Pseudomonas palmensis | reverse complement strand
ACGTGACTGGTAACTGCGAGCTGCCAGAAGGCGTTGAAATGGTAATGCCAGGTGACAACATCCAGATGACTGTCACTCTGATCAAGACCATCGCGATGGAAGACGGTCTGCGCTTCGCTATCCGTGAAGGCGGTCGTACCGTCGGCGCCGGCGTCGTAGCCAAAATCATCGAGTAATCGTTGATCGTTTAGAAAGGCCCCCGCTTTTGCGGGGGCTTTTTTATTGGGTTGACACTCAGTGGGGGTGTCTATAGAATCACGCCTCCTTTTAACGGGCGTAGTGCGCCCGGTGGGAATAGCAGCCTGGAGTCTGAAATCCAATGCAAAATCAGCAAATCCGTATCAGGTTGAAGGCTTTTGACCATCGCCTGATCGACCAATCCACCCAGGAAATCGTGGAAACCGCGAAACGTACTGGTGCTCAAGTGCGTGGTCCAATTCCACTGCCTACCCGTAAAGAGCGGTTCACCGTTCTGGTCTCCCCGCACGTCAACAAAGACGCGCGTGACCAGTACGAGATCCGTACTCATAAGCGCGTACTGGACATCGTCCAGCCAACGGATAAAACCGTTGATGCTCTTATGAAGCTCGATCTTGCGGCAGGCGTGGAAGTGCAGATCAGCCTCGGCTAAGACTCGGGTCTTAGTCGTGTAACGCTCTGAAATGGGCGGCCATAGCGGGTGAAAGCCCCGTACACTCATGAGGTTTACAACATGACTATTGGTGTAGTCGGTCGTAAATGCGGTATGACCCGTATTTTCACCGAAGAAGGTGTCTCCATTCCGGTCACGGTCATTGAGATCGAGCCGAATCGCGTCACCCAGTTCAAAACCGAAGAAACTGATGGCTATCGCGCAGTGCAAGTCACTGTTGGCGAGCGTCGCGCTTCGCGTGTGACTGCTGCTCAAGCAGGTCACTTCGCTAAAGCGAACGTTGCCGCTGGTCGCGGTGTCTGGGAATTCCGTCTTGAAGAAGGCGAGTACCAGGCTGGCGACTTGATCAATGCAGAAATCTTCGCTGCTGGCCAAATGGTAGACGTTACCGGTCAGTCGAAAGGTAAAGGCTTTGCCGGTACCATCAAGCGTTGGAATTTCCGCGGTCAAGACAATACCCACGGTAACTCCGTTTCCCACCGCGTCCCGGGCTCTATCGGCCAGTGCCAGACTCCTGGTCGTGTATTCAAGGGCAAAAAAATGTCCGGTCACATGGGCGCCGAGCGCGTGACCGTTCAGTCCCTCGAAGTAGTGCGCGTCGACGCTGAACGCAATCTGTTGCTGGTCAAGGGTGCCGTTCCTGGCGCTACTGGCGGCAATCTGGTTGTGCGTCCGGCTGCCAAGGCTCGCGGTTAAGGGGAAGCTGACATGCAACTAAATGTAAATGACGCTCAAGCGATCGAAGTTTCCGAACTGACTTTCGGCGGCGAATTCAACGAGACGCTGGTACACCAAGCAGTCGTGGCCTACATGGCCGGCGGCCGTCAGGGCACCAAGCAGCAGAAAACCCGTTCCGACGTTGCTGGTGGCGGCAAGCGCCCATGGCGTCAGAAAGGCACTGGCCGCGCTCGTGCCGGTACTATCCGTAGCCCAATCTGGCGTGGCGGCGGTACCACTTTCGCAGCTCGTCCTCAAGACCACTCGCAGAAGCTCAACAAGAAGATGTACCGCGCAGCAATGCGTTCCATCCTCGCCGAGCTGGTGCGTACCGACCGTCTGGTCGTGGTTCAGGACTTCGCTGTTGAAGCACCGAAAACCAAAGACCTGCTGAACAAACTGAACGGCATGGGTCTGAGCGACGTACTGATCGTTTCTGATGCTGTTGATCAGAATCTGTACCTGGCTGCTCGCAACCTGCCGCACGTCGACGTACGTGACGTACAGGGTTCCGATCCGGTCAGTCTGATCGCATACGACAAGGTGTTGATCACCGTGTCGGCCGTGAAGAAATTCGAGGAGCTGCTGGGATGAACCAGGAACGCGTATTTAAAGTTCTACTTGGCCCGCACGTTTCCGAGAAGGCCACGGTTCTGGCTGACAAGAAAGGCCAGTTCGTTTTCAAGGTTGCTACCGACGCAACCAAGCTGGAAATCAAGAAGGCCGTCGAAAGCCTGTTCAGCGTGAAAGTGGAAAGCGTGACTACCCTGAACGTTCTGGGTAAGACCAAGCGTACCGCTCGCGGTCTGGGCAAGCGTAATGACTGGAAGAAGGCGATCATCTCCCTTCAACCCGGCCAAGATCTCGATTTCAGCAGCAGTGCTGAGTAAGGAAGGGGTGCATCATGGCAATCGTTAAATGCAAACCGACTTCCCCTGGCCGCCGTTTCGTGGTCAAGGTGGTCAACAAGGAGCTGCATAAAGGCGCTCCTCACGCACCGCTGCTCGAGAAGAAATCGAAGTCTGGTGGTCGTAACAACAATGGCCGCATCACTACGCGTCACGTAGGTGGTGGTCATAAGCAGCATTACCGTATGGTCGACTTCCGTCGCAACGACAAGGACGGCATCGTCGCCACTGTCGAGCGTATCGAATACGACCCGAACCGTACTGCTCACATCGCACTGCTCTGCTACGCAGACGGCGAGCGCCGCTACATCATCGCCCCTAAAGGCGTGAGTGCTGGCGACCAGCTGATCGCAGGTGCTCTGGCTCCAATCAAGCCAGGCAACTCCCTGCAACTGCGCAACATTCCAGTGGGTAGCACCATTCACGGCATCGAACTGAAGCCGGGCAAAGGTGCACAGATCGCTCGTTCCGCTGGTGCTTCGGCTCAGCTGATCGCTCGCGAAGGTGTCTATGTGACCCTGCGTCTGCGCTCTGGTGAAATGCGTAAAGTCCTGGCTGAGTGCCGTGCGACCCTGGGCGAAGTCTCGAACTCCGAGCACAGCCTGCGTTCGCTGGGTAAAGCTGGTGCCAAACGCTGGCGTGGCGTTCGCCCAACCGTTCGTGGTGTTGCCATGAACCCGGTTGACCACCCACATGGTGGTGGTGAAGGTCGTACCTCCGGTGGTCGTCATCCGGTATCGCCATGGGGCTTCCCGACTAAGGGCGCGAAGACTCGTGGTAATAAGCGTACCGACAAAATGATCGTCCGTCGTCGCAAGTAAATAGAGGGATACGACAGTGCCACGTTCTCTGAAAAAAGGTCCTTTTATCGATCTTCACCTACTGAAGAAGATCGAAGTGGCGGCGGAAAAGAACGATCGCAAACCAGTTAAGACCTGGTCGCGCCGTTCGATGATCCTGCCACAAATGGTCGGTCTGACCATCGCGGTACACAACGGTCGCCAACACGTCCCAGTTCTCGTGAACGAAGACATGGTCGGCCATAAACTGGGCGAGTTCGCCGGTACCCGCACCTACCGCGGGCACGTGGCTGACAAGAAAGCCAAGCGTTAAGGGGTAAGGAAATGGAAGTAGCCGCTAAGTTGTCGGGCGCTCGCATCTCCGCCCAGAAAGCCCGCTTGGTCGCCGACCAGATCCGCGGGAAGAAGGTGGGCGAAGCGCTCAACCTGTTGGCCTTCAGCAGCAAAAAAGCCGCTGAAATCATGAAGAAAGTCCTCGAGTCGGCCGTAGCCAACGCCGAGCATAACGAAGGCGCAGACGTTGATGACCTGAAGGTCTCCACCGTTTTCGTCAACGAAGGGCGTTCGCTGAAGCGCATCATGCCGCGTGCCAAAGGCCGCGCTGATCGCATCGTCAAGCGGTCTTGCCATATCACTGTCAAGGTTGCGGACAAGTAACGGAGTCGATCAGATGGGTCAGAAAGTACATCCCACTGGCATTCGCCTGGGAATCGTCAAGGAGCACACCTCCGTCTGGTACGCAGACGGTCGGACTTATGCGGACTATTTGCTCGCAGATCTGAATGTGCGTGAGTACCTCCAAGACAAACTAAAAAGCGCGTCCGTTAGCCGTATCGATATCCATCGTCCGGCTCAAACTGCACGCATCACCATCCACACCGCTCGTCCAGGTATCGTTATCGGGAAGAAAGGTGAAGATGTTGAGAAACTGCGTCAGGACCTGACCAAGCAAATGGGTGTGCCTGTGCACATCAATATCGAAGAGATCCGCAAGCCGGAACTCGACGGTATGCTGGTAGCTCAGAGCGTAGCTCAGCAGCTGGAGCGTCGTGTGATGTTCCGTCGCGCCATGAAGCGCGCCGTACAGAACGCCATGCGTATTGGTGCCAAGGGCATCAAGATCCAGGTGAGCGGTCGTCTCGGCGGTGCTGAAATCGCACGTACTGAATGGTATCGCGAAGGTCGTGTGCCACTGCACACCCTGCGTGCCGACATCGACTATGCCACTTACGAAGCTCACACCACTTACGGTGTGATCGGTGTGAAGGTTTGGATTTTCAAAGGCGAAGTTATTGGTGGTCGCCAAGAAGAACTGAAACCACAAGCACCAGCGCCTCGTAAAAAAGCTGCTAAGTAAGGGGTACGCCAAATGTTGCAACCAAAGCGTACAAAATTCCGCAAGCAGATGACTGGCCACAACCGTGGTCTGGCACTGCGCGGTAGCAAAGTCAGCTTCGGCGAGTTTGCTCTGAAAGCTGTTGCTCGCGGTCGTCTCACCGCTCGCCAGATCGAATCGGCACGTCGTGCCCTGACCCGTCACGTAAAACGTGGCGGCAAGATCTGGATCCGTGTATTCCCGGACAAGCCGATCTCCAAGAAGCCTCTCGAAGTGCGGATGGGTAAAGGTAAGGGTTCCGTGGAGTACTGGGTTGCCCAGATCCAGCCAGGCAAGGTCCTGTACGAGATCGAGGGTGTTTCTGAAGAGCTGGCGCGTGAGGCATTCGCCTTGGCGGCTGCAAAGCTGCCTCTCGCCACCTCCTTTGTTAAGCGGACGGTGATGTGATGAAAGCGAATGAACTTCGTGAAAAATCAGCACAGCAGCTGAACGAGCAACTGCTCGGCTTGCTGCGCGACCAGTTCAATCTGCGTATGCAGAAGGCAACTGGCCAGTTGGGGCAGTCGCACCTGCTCTCGCAAGTTAAGCGTGACATCGCTCGCGTGAAAACTGTGCTCAACCAGCAGGCAGGTAAGTGATCATGGCTGAAGCTGAAAAAACCGTCCGTACGCTGACTGGCCGTGTCGTCAGCGACAAGATGGACAAAACCATCACCGTACTGATCGAGCGTCGCGTAAAGCACCCGATCTACGGTAAATACGTTAAGCGTTCGACTAAGCTGCACGCGCACGACGAAACCAACCAGTGCCACATCGGCGACAAGGTCTCCATCCGCGAGACTCGTCCGCTGGCCAAGACCAAGTCCTGGGCACTGGTTGAAGTTCTCGAACGCGCTGTTGAAGTCTAAGGGCTAGGGGTCGGAGAAATTTTATGATTCAGACTCAATCCATGCTCGATGTGGCCGATAACAGCGGCGCTCGTCGCGTCATGTGCATCAAGGTGCTCGGCGGTTCGCACCGTCGCTACGCCGGTATCGGTGACATCATCAAGGTAACCGTCAAGGAAGCAATTCCTCGCGGTAAAGTGAAGAAAGGCCAGGTGATGACTGCTGTTGTAGTCCGCACTCGCCACGGTGTCCGTCGTGCTGACGGCTCCATCATCCGCTTTGATGGCAATGCTGCTGTTCTGCTGAACAACAAGCAAGAGCCGATCGGCACCCGTATCTTTGGGCCAGTGACCCGTGAACTTCGTACTGAGAAGTTCATGAAGATCGTCTCGCTCGCCCCAGAAGTGCTGTAAGGAGATCCGACATGCAAAAGATTCGTCGTGACGACGAGATCATCGTGATCGCCGGCAAAGACAAAGGTAAGCGCGGTAAGGTGCTCAAGGTTCTCGCTGACGACCGTCTGGTCGTTGGTGGGATCAACCTGGTGAAGCGTCATACCAAGCCTAACCCTATGTCGGGCGTACAAGGCGGTATCGTCGAGAAAGAAGCGCCACTGCACGCTTCCAACGTCGCCATCTTCAACGGCGAAACCAACAAGGCTGACCGCGTTGGTTTCAAAGTAGAAGAAGGCAAAAAAATTCGTGTCTTCAAGTCGACCCAAAAAGCGGTTGATGCTTGAACACTGCTAGGTAGAAGACCATGGCACGACTGAAAGAGATTTACCGGAAGGAAATTGCTCCCAAGCTTAAGGAAGAACTTAAGCTGGCGAACGTGATGGAAGTTCCGCGCGTTACCAAGATCACCCTGAACATGGGTCTGGGCGAAGCTGTCGGCGACAAGAAAGTCATCGAGCACGCTGTAGCTGACCTCGAGAAGATCACCGGTCAAAAAGCCGTTGTGACTTTCGCTCGGAAATCCATCGCGGGCTTCAAAGTCCGTGAGGGCTGGCCGATCGGCGTCAAAGTCACTCTGCGCCGTGATCGTATGTACGAATTCCTGGACCGCCTGCTGGCGATCTCCCTGCCTCGGGTTCGCGACTTCCGCGGCCTGAATGCCAAGTCCTTCGACGGTCGTGGCAACTACAGCATGGGCGTGAAAGAGCAGATCATCTTCCCGGAAATCGACTACGACAAGATCGATGCTCTGCGCGGTCTGGACATTACCCTGACCACCACTGCTCGTACGGATGACGAAGGTCGCGCTCTGCTGCGCGCTTTCAAATTCCCGTTCCGCAACTGATTGGAGTAGGAAAATGGCCAAGAAGAGCATGAAAAACCGCGAGCTGAAGCGTCAGCTCACGGTTGCTAAATACGCCAAGAAGCGTGCTGAGCTCAAAGCTACCATCGTTAATCTGAATGCAACTCCAGAAGAACGTTGGGCAGCCTCGATCGCTCTGCAGAAGCAGCCACGTGACGCAAGCGCCTCGCGCATGCGTAACCGCTGCCGCATCACCGGTCGTCCACACGGCGTTTACCGCAAGTTCGGCCTCGGCCGTAACAAGCTGCGTGAAGCAGCAATGCGCGGTGACGTTCCAGGTCTGGTCAAAGCCAGCTGGTAAGACGTACCGGCAGGGCCCTGGCGGCGGGGGAGTGATCTTCCGACCGCCGGTGATCTTGCAACGAAACAAGCCCCTTATGGGGCTTGTTTCGTTTCTGGGATGTGTCTAGAATGACCGGCTCACCTGAGCCCGGGTTTTTTGCCCGTTGTGTTCAGGTGACTGTAGTAGCCGAAAGGCTAATTTTTCTTGTATCAGGAGCGTCTAGCCCATGAGTATGCAGGACCCGTTAGCGGACATGCTAACTCGAATCCGTAATGCCCAGATGGCTGAAAAGTCCGTCGTAAGCATGCCGTCCTCGACCCTGAAGGTGGCTGTAGCCAAAGTTCTGAAAGACGAAGGTTACATCGCGGGTTATCAGGTCAGCAGTGAAGTCAAACCTTCGCTGTCCATCGAGCTGAAATACTTCGAAGGCCGTCCGGTCATCGAGGAAGTCAAGCGCGTAAGTCGTCCAGGCCTGCGTCAGTACAAGTCCGTCGAAGAACTGCCGAAAGTACGTGGCGGTCTGGGCGTGTCTATCGTCTCCACCAACAAAGGTGTGATGACTGATCGTGCTGCGCGCGCTGCCGGTGTCGGCGGCGAAGTACTCTGCACAGTGTTCTAAGGGGGGATAAGCATGTCTCGCGTCGCTAAGAACCCCGTTAAGCTGCCAGCCGGTGTCGAAGTCAAATTCGTCGGCCAACAGCTTTCGGTGAAGGGTGCCAAGGGCACTCTCGAACTGAACGTTCACTCGTCCGTTGAAGTTGTTGAAGAAGCTGGTGAGCTGCGTTTCGCTGCTCGCAACGGCGACCAACAAACTCGCGCAATGGCCGGCACTACCCGTGCACTCGTGAACAACATGGTCCAGGGCGTAAGCCAAGGCTTCGAGCGCAAGCTCCAGCTGGTCGGTGTTGGTTACAAGGCGCAAGCCAAGGGCACCGTGCTGAACCTGGCGCTCGGCTTCTCGCACCCAGTGGATTATGAACTGCCTGAGGGCATCACCGCTGAGACCCCTAGCCAGACCGACATCCTGATCAAGGGTATCGACAAGCAGCTGGTAGGTCAGGTGGCCGCTGAAATCCGCGACTTCCGTCCACCAGAGCCGTACAAAGGCAAGGGTGTGCGTTACGCGGACGAAGTCGTCCGTCGTAAAGAAGCCAAGAAGAAGTAGGGCATAGCAAATGACCGACAAAAAAGTTACTCGACTGCGTCGCGCTCGCAAAGCACGCCTGAAAATGCACGAACTCGAAGTCGTGCGTCTCTGCGTGTTCCGCTCCTCGCAGCACATCTATGCCCAGGTCATTTCGGCCGACGGCAGCAAAGTCCTGGCCAGCGCCTCGACTTTGGACAAAGACCTGCGTGATGGCGCCACTGGCAACATCGACGCGGCCACTAAGGTTGGCAAGCTGGTAGCTGAGCGCGCGAAAGCCGCCGGTGTATCTCAAGTTGCCTTTGACCGTTCTGGCTTCAAGTACCACGGCCGCGTTAAAGCGCTGGCAGATGGTGCTCGTGAAGGCGGACTGGAGTTCTAAGTTATGTCAAATAACGATCAAAAGCGCGACGAAGGCTACATCGAGAAGCTGGTTCAAGTTAACCGCGTAGCCAAAACCGTAAAAGGCGGCCGTATCTTCACCTTCACCGCGTTGACCGTGGTAGGTGATGGCAAGGGTCGCGTTGGTTTCGGCCGTGGCAAATCGCGCGAAGTACCTGCTGCGATCCAGAAAGCCATGGAAGCTGCCCGTCGCAACATGATTCAGGTAGACCTGAACGGCACCACTCTGCAGTACGCCACCAAGTCCGCCCATGGCGCTTCGAAGGTGTACATGCAGCCTGCTTCCGACGGTACCGGTATCATCGCCGGTGGCGCGATGCGTGCTGTCCTGGAAGTTGCTGGCGTTCAGAACGTCCTGGCCAAGTGCTACGGCTCGACCAACCCAGTGAACGTGGTTCATGCCACTTTCAAGGGTCTGAAGGCTATGCAATCTCCTGAATCCATTGCTGCCAAGCGCGGCAAGAGCGTCGAGGAGATCCGCTGATCATGGCTACCGTCAAAGTAACGCTGATCAAAAGCACCGCCGGCCGTCTCCCTAACCACAAACTGTGTGTTAAGGGTCTGGGTCTGCGCCGCATCGGTCACACTGTAGAAGTCCTGGATACTCCCGAGAATCGCGGGATGATCAACAAGGCTTACTACATGCTGCGCGTCGAGGGTTAATCGATGAAACTCAATGATCTGAGTCCAGCGCCGGGTTCCCGTCGCGAGAAGCATCGTCCGGGTCGTGGTATCGGTAGTGGTTTGGGCAAGACCGGTGGCCGTGGCCACAAAGGTCAGACCTCCCGCTCCGGTGGCACCATCGCTCCAGGCTTTGAAGGCGGTCAACAGCCGCTGCACCGTCGTCTGCCGAAATTCGGCTTCGTTTCCCTGAAAGCCATGGACCGCGCAGAAGTGCGTCTGTCCGAGCTGGCCAAAGTGGAAGGCGACGTTGTCACCGTGCAATCCTTGAAGGATGCCAACGTGATTAACCAAAACGTACAGCGTGTGAAAATCATGCTGTCCGGCGAAGTTACTCGCGCGGTCACCATCAAGGGTATCGCAGCCACCAAAGGTGCGCGTGCGGCTATCGAAGCAGCTGGCGGCAAGTTCGAGGAATAAATGGCTAAGCAAGGTGCTCTCTCTTCGCTCGGTAAAGGCGGGATGTCTGAACTTTGGGCTCGTCTGCGTTTTCTGTTTCTGGCGATCATCGTCTATCGGATAGGCGCACACATCCCAGTTCCAGGCATCAACCCGGACCGGCTGGCGGAACTGTTTCGACAGAATGAGGGGACCATTCTTAGCTTGTTCAACATGTTTTCCGGCGGCGCGCTGGAACGGATGAGCATCTTTGCACTGGGGATCATGCCGTACATTTCGGCATCGATCATCATGCAGCTGATGACCGCCGTCAGCCCGCAGCTGGAGCAGTTGAAGAAGGAAGGTGAAGCTGGCCGTCGCAAGATCAGCCAGTACACCCGCTACGGCACCGTTATCCTGGCGCTGGTCCAGGCTGTTGGCATGTCCATCGGCCTGGCCGGTCAGGGTGTAGCGTTTTCTGCTGACTTTGGCTTCCATTTCGTCGCTGTCTCCACGTTTGTGGCGGGTGCGATGTTCATGATGTGGCTGGGTGAGCAAATCACGGAGCGCGGTGTAGGCAACGGTATCTCGATGTTGATTTTCGCAGGTATCGTCGCCGGTCTTCCGAGAGCAATCGGGCAGTCTTTCGAGTCTGCACGTACGGGCGATATCAACATTTTCGCTCTGGTCGCTATCGGTTTGCTGGCAGTAGCGATTATCGGTTTTGTGGTGTTCATTGAGCGTGGTCAGCGTCGAATCGCCGTTCACTACGCCAAGCGTCAGCAGGGCCGCAAGGTCTTCGCTGCGCAGACTAGCCACTTGCCGCTGAAGGTGAACATGGCCGGGGTCATCCCAGCCATTTTCGCAAGCAGCATTTTGCTGTTCCCGGCTTCGCTGGGTGCCTGGTTTGGTCAGTCTGAAGGTATGGGCTGGCTGCAGGACATCTCGCAGTCGATCGCTCCTGGTCAGCCGTTGAATATTCTGCTGTTTAGTGCAGGGATTATTTTCTTCTGCTTCTTCTATACGGCGTTGATGTTCAATCCGAAAGACGTAGCGGAAAACCTGAAGAAGTCCGGTGCCTTTATTCCGGGCATCCGTCCAGGCGAGCAGTCGGCGCGCTACATTGATGGCGTTCTGACCCGCTTGACCATGTTCGGTGCTCTTTATATGACGGCCGTGTGTCTGTTGCCCCAGTTCCTGGTGGTAGCGGCAAACGTTCCGTTCTACCTTGGCGGGACCTCGTTGCTGATTGTGGTAGTGGTTGTGATGGACTTCATGTCCCAAGTACAATCGCACCTCGTTTCGCACCAGTACGAATCCCTGATGAAGAAAGCCAACCTGAAAGGCTACGGTGGCAGCGGAATGCTGCGCTGAGAGACCCTTAAGGTTCGAGGAGTTGGTGATGAAAGTTCGTGCATCGGTGAAAAAGCTGTGCCGTAACTGCAAAATTATTCGCCGCGAAGGTGTTGTGCGAGTGATTTGCAGCGCGGAACCACGTCACAAGCAGCGCCAAGGCTGAGTGTGATCTGTGCTTCAAACCCAGCAGCTAGTGCGCTGCTGGGTTGATTATTTGTTTCTACAGCGATATTATCTCGCGCCCTATTTCTTGGCTTCCGGGGCGTAGGTAGCTGTCAATTGGAGTCCCACTGAATGGCCCGTATTGCAGGCGTTAACATTCCAGATAACAAGCACACTGTTATCTCGCTGACCTACATCTATGGTGTCGGTCGCACAACTGCACAGAAAATCTGTGCAGACACTGGGGTCAACCCAGCCGTGAAGATCAAAGATCTGAGCGACGAGCAGATTGAACAGCTGCGTAGCGAAGTTGCGAAGTTCACCACTGAAGGTGACCTGCGTCGCGACATCAACATGAAAATCAAGCGGTTGATGGACCTGGGTTGCTACCGCGGCCTGCGTCATCGTCGGGGTCTGCCAGTACGCGGTCAGCGTACCAAGACCAACGCGCGTACCCGTAAAGGTCCGCGTAAGCCGATCCGCAAGTAATCGCACCAGCGAATCGACAGGAATATAGACATGGCAAAACCTGCTGCTCGTCCTCGTAAAAAAGTTAAAAAGACAGTGGTTGATGGCATCGCCCACATCCATGCGTCCTTTAACAACACCATCGTGACCATTACCGATCGTCAAGGTAACGCCCTGTCCTGGGCTACCTCCGGCGGTTCGGGTTTCCGCGGTTCCCGCAAGTCCACCCCGTTCGCTGCTCAAGTAGCTGCTGAGCGTGCTGGTCAAGCTGCGCTGGAATATGGTCTGAAGAACCTCGACGTCAACGTCAAGGGTCCAGGTCCAGGTCGTGAGTCCGCTGTTCGTGCTCTGAACGGCTGTGGCTACAAGATCGCCAGCATCACCGACGTGACGCCAATCCCGCATAACGGGTGCCGTCCGCCGAAGAAGCGCCGCGTGTAATCAGGAGACAGATAAATGGCACGTTACATTGGTCCAAAATGCAAACTGTCTCGTCGTGAAGGCACCGATCTGTTCCTGAAGAGCGGCGTTCGCGCTCTGGAATCGAAGTGCAACATCGAAGCAGCCCCAGGTATTCACGGTCAGCGCCGCGGTCGTCAGTCCGACTACGGCACCCAGCTGCGTGAAAAGCAAAAAGTCCGTCGTATCTACGGCGTGCTCGAGCGTCAGTTCAGCGGTTACTACAAGCAAGCGGCCTCCTCGAAGGGCGCTACTGGTGAGAACCTGCTGCAACTGCTCGAATGCCGTCTGGATAACGTCGTTTATCGTATGGGCTTTGGCGCTACTCGTGCCGAATCCCGTCAGCTGGTTTCGCACAAAGCGATCAGCGTTAACGGCAAGACTGTAAACGTTCCGTCCTACCAAGTTCGTCCGGGTGACGTGGTCGCGGTTCGCGAGAAGTCGCTGAACCAGCTGCGCATTGTTCAAGCCCTTGAACTGTGCGCCCAGCGTGGCCGCGTTGAGTGGGTAGATGTAGACACCGCGAAGAAGTCGGGCGTTTTCAAGAACGTTCCTGCTCGCAGTGATCTGTCTGCCGACATCAACGAAAGCCTGATTGTCGAGCTCTACTCCAAGTAAGGGCTAGAAAATAGGTGCATCCATGCAGATTTCGGTAAATGAGTTCCTGACGCCCCGCCACATCGATGTGCAGGTCGTCAGTCCAACCCGCGCTAAAATCACTCTCGAGCCTCTCGAGCGTGGTTTTGGCCATACCCTGGGCAACGCGCTGCGCCGCATCCTGTTGTCCTCCATGCCTGGCTGTGCAGTAGTCGAGGCCGAGATCGACGGTGTACTCCACGAGTACTCCGCCATCGAAGGTGTTCAGGAAGACGTCATTGAAATCCTGTTGAACCTGAAAGGCCTGGCTATCAAACTGCACGGTCGTGACGAAGTTACGCTGACCTTGTCGAAGAAGGGTTCGGGGGTGGTTACCGCTGCCGATATTCAGCTGGATCATGATGTCGAGATCGTTAACCCCGATCACGTAATCGCTAACCTGGCGTCCAATGGCGCCTTGAACATGAAGCTCACCGTAGCTCGTGGTCGTGGTTATGAACCGGCCGATTCGCGTCAGAGCGATGAAGACGAAAGCCGCAGCATTGGTCGCTTGCAGCTCGACTCTTCGTTCAGCCCGGTTCGCCGTATCGCATACGTGGTGGAAAACGCCCGTGTCGAGCAGCGTACTAACCTGGACAAGCTGGTTATTGATCTGGAAACCAACGGTACTCTGGATCCTGAAGAGGCAATCCGTCGTGCTGCAACCATCCTGCAACAGCAGTTGGCTGCATTCGTCGACCTCAAGGGTGACAGCGAACCAGTGGTAGTCGAACAGGAAGACGAGATCGATCCGATCCTGCTTCGTCCGGTTGACGATCTGGAATTGACCGTGCGTTCGGCCAACTGCCTTAAGGCGGAGAACATTTACTACATCGGCGACCTGATTCAGCGTACCGAAGTAGAACTGTTGAAGACTCCGAACCTGGGCAAGAAATCCTTGACCGAAATCAAGGACGTTCTGGCCTCCCGTGGTCTGTCCCTCGGCATGCGCCTCGACAACTGGCCGCCTGCAAGTCTTAAGAAGGACGACAAGGCGACTGCCTGATCGTCGTAATCACCGAACGTAGTGTTTGGTAAGGAATGAACCCATGCGTCATCGTAAAAGTGGACGTCACCTGAGCCGTACCAGCTCTCACCGTAAGGCCATGTTCCAGAACATGGCGGTGTCGCTGTTCGAGCACGAGCTGATCAAAACTACTCTGCCAAAAGCCAAGGAACTGCGCCGCGTTGCCGAGCCGCTGATCACCCTGGCCAAGGAAGACAGCGTTGCTAACCGTCGTCTGGCTTTCGACCGTACCCGTTCGAAAGAAATCGTCGGTAAGCTGTTCAACGATCTGGGCAAGCGCTATGCCACCCGTCAGGGCGGCTACCTGCGTATCCTCAAGTGCGGTTTCCGCGCTGGCGATAACGCACCTATGGCGTACGTCGAGCTGGTTGATCGTCCTGTTGGTGGCTCGGTTGAAGCTGCTGAGTAAGGCGAACAGTCTGTAACAAGGAACCGGGCCCAGTGCCCGGTTTTTTGTTTCTGCGTGAATTGAAATAATCTATTGATCTCAGTCATGTAATGAATTTGATGGTGTCATGTTCCTGGTCGATACTTCTGCCTACGCCGATTAGCCGGCCGCAAAAGTCTGATTAAGGAGAGAGTGCATGAGCCAGAACAAAACGCTGACCACCGCCAGTGGCGCGCCGGTCGCCGACAACCAGAACTCGCGTTCGGCAGGCCCGCGGGGTCCGTTGTTGCTGGAAGACTTCCACCTGATTGAAAAGCTTGCGCACTTCAACCGCGAGAACATCCCTGAGCGCCGTGTACACGCCAAGGGGTCGGGTGCCTATGGCACGTTTACCGTCAGCCGCGATATCACCCAGTACACCTGCGCCAAGCTGTTCGGCAGCGTCGGCAAGCAGACCGAGACCTTCCTGCGTTTCTCCACCGTGGGTGGCGAGCGGGGTTCGGCCGATACCGAGCGTGACCCTCGGGGTTTTGCACTCAAGTTCTACACCGAGGAAGGCAACTGGGACATCGTGGGCAACAACACGCCGGTGTTCTTCATCCGTGATCCGTTGAAGTTCCCGGACTTCATCCACACCCAGAAGCGCCTGCCTCAAAGCAACCTGAAAAGCCCGCAGATGATGTGGGACTTCTGGTCGCATTCGCCCGAATCGCTGCACCAGGTCACCATCCTGTTTTCCGACCGCGGCATCCCGGACGGTTACCGTCACATGCACGGTTTCGGCAGCCACACCTACAGCCTGATCAACGCACAGGGCCAGCGTACCTGGGTCAAGTGGCACTTCAAGACCAAGCAGGGCATCAAGAACCTGGCGCCTGCCGAGGCGGCCCGCCTGGCCGGTACCGACCCGGATTACGCCCAGCGCGACCTGTTCGAAGCGATCGAGCGCGGTGACTTCCCTAAATGGAGCGTGTGCATCCAGGTCATGAGCGAAGCCGAGGCCGCCAGCCGTGCCGAGAACCCGTTCGACGTGACCAAGACCTGGTCGCAGAAGGACTATCCGCTGATCGAGGTGGGCGAACTGGAGCTCAACCGCAACCCGCTCAACTACTTTGCCGAAGTCGAGCAGGCCGCGTTCGGCCCCAGCAACATGATCCCCGGTGTGGGGCTGTCGCCAGACCGCATGCTGCAGGGCCGCATATTCGCCTACGCAGACGCTCACCGTTACCGTGTGGGTACCAACCACCAGCAACTGCCGGTAAACGCCCCACGCAGCCCGGTGAACAGCTACCAGCGCGATGGTTCGATGGCCTTTGGCAGCAACGGCGGCGCGGCGCCCAACTACGAGCCCAACAGCTACGCCGACGCACCCAAGCAGGCCCCGCAGTACGCTGAGCCTGCACTGGCCCTCGGTGGCGCAGCAGACCGTTACGATCATCGTGAAGACACCGACTACTACAGTCACGCCGGTGCGCTGTTCCGCCTGATGAACGATGAGCAGAAGGCCCTGCTGATCGCCAACATCGCCGGCACCATGGCCAGCGTCTCGCGCGATGTGGTGGAGCGTCAGCTGCAGCACTTCTTCAAGGCCGATCCGGCCTACGGAGGGGGAATCGCAAAGGCATTGGGTCTCAATCTGGCCTAAGTCGAAGTGATAAGAAGAACCGCCCTCATCTGGGCGGTTTTTCAATGCAATTGACTACTGTTTGCCCACTTTTTTAGCGGTTTTAGCGCAATTTGCAGTGACCTTACAGTCATCCTGGTTCAAACTATGGCTTTCACACAGGGAGAGTCAGGGCAATGCAAGGTCACCCGGACGTAATCGATTATCTCAACACGTTGCTGACGGGCGAACTGGCGGCACGTGACCAATACTTCATCCACTCGCGCATGTACGAAGACTGGGGCTTCAGCAAGCTCTACGAGCGTATCAACCACGAGATGGAAGAAGAGGCACAACACGCCGACGCCCTGATGCGCCGCATTCTCATGCTCGAAGGCACCCCGCGCATGCGCCCGGACGACCTGGACATCGGCACCACCGTGCCCGAGATGATCGCCGCCGACCTGCGCCTTGAGTACAAGGTGCGCGCTGCGCTGTGCAAAGGCATCGAGCTGTGCGAGCTGCACAAGGACTACGTCAGCCGTGACATCCTGCGTGTGCAGTTGGCCGACACCGAAGAAGATCACACCTACTGGCTGGAGAAGCAGCAGGGTCTGATCAAGTCGCTGGGCCTGGAGAACTACCTGCAATCGCAGATGTAATCCACCGCGCAACGAACAAGGCCATCGGGGTGTACCCGATGGCCTTTTTTTGTGCCCGCATGCCGCTGTGCAGGAGACGGCAAGGCCGGCTCCTGCAGTTCAGGCCCGGTCGCGCGCCAGCAGCGGCTTGAGGTAATACCCCGTGTGCGACTGCTTCATCTCGGCCAGCTCCTCCGGCGTGCCGCAGGCGATGATCTGTCCGCCCTTGGAGCCGCCTTCCGGCCCAAGGTCCACCAGCCAGTCGGCGGTCTTGATCACGTCCAGGTTGTGCTCGATCACCACCACGGTGTTGCCGTGATCACGCAGGCGATGCAGCACGTCCAGCAGTTGCTGGATATCGGCAAAGTGCAGGCCAGTGGTCGGCTCATCGAGGATGTACAGCGTCTTGCCGGTATCGCGCTTGGACAGCTCGCGTGACAGCTTGACCCGCTGCGCCTCACCACCGGACAGCGTGGTCGCCGACTGGCCCAGCTTGATGTACGACAGGCCCACGTCCATCAGCGTCTGCAGCTTGCGCGCCAGTGCCGGCACCGCATCGAAGAACTCGCGGGCTTCCTCGATGGTCATTTCCAGCACCTCGTGGATGTTCTTGCCCTTGTACTTGATCTCCAGCGTTTCGCGGTTGTAGCGCTTGCTCTTGCACACGTCGCACGGCACGTAGATGTCGGGCAGGAAGTGCATCTCGACCTTGATCAGGCCATCGCCCTGGCACGCCTCGCAGCGCCCGCCCTTGACGTTGAACGAGAAACGCCCCGGCCCGTAGCCGCGCGAGCGCGACTCCGGCACGCCGCTGAACAGCTCGCGGATCGGCGTGAACAGCCCGGTGTAGGTCGCCGGGTTGGAGCGCGGTGTACGCCCGATCGGGCTCTGGTCGATATCCACCACCTTGTCCAGGTGCTGCAGGCCATCGCAGCTGTCGTGGGCCGCAGCTTCCAGCGTGCTGGCACCGTTGAGCGCGGTAGCCGCCAGCGGGAACAGGGTGTTGTTGATCAGCGTCGACTTGCCCGAACCGGACACGCCGGTCACGCAGGTCAGCAGGCCGATCGGGATCTCCAGGTCGACGTTCTGCAGGTTGTTGCCGCGTGCGCCCTTGAGCTTGAGCGACAGCTTCTTGTTGCGCGGGGTGCGCTTGGCCGGCACGGCGATCTTCACGCGGCCCGACAGGTACTTGCCGGTCAGCGAGTCCGGGTGCGCCATCACCTCGGCCGGGGTGCCCTCGGCCACGATCTGGCCGCCATGCACGCCCGCGCCCGGGCCGATATCCACCACGTAGTCGGCCATGCGGATGGCGTCCTCGTCGTGCTCCACCACGATCACCGTGTTGCCGATGTCGCGCAGGTGGTTGAGGGTGCCCAGCAGGCGATCGTTGTCGCGCTGGTGCAGGCCGATGGATGGCTCGTCGAGAATGTACATCACCCCCACCAGGCCGGCGCCGATCTGGCTGGCCAGGCGGATACGCTGGGCCTCGCCGCCCGACAGGGTATCGGCGCTGCGATCCAGCGTCAGGTAGTCCAGGCCCACGTTCACCAGAAACTGCAGGCGTTCGCAGATTTCCTTGAGGATCTTGTCGGCGATCTCGCCACGGCGCCCGGTCAGCTTGAGGCCGCCGAAGTAGTCGCTGGCATCGCCGATCGGCAGGTTGGTAACCGCCGGCAGGGTCTTCTCGCCCACCCACACATGGCGCGCCTCGCGGCGCAGGCGGGTGCCGCGGCAGTCGGGGCAGGGCTGGGTACTAAGGAACTTGGCCAGCTCTTCACGCACGGTGGCCGATTCGGTCTCGCGGTAGCGCCGCTCCAGGTTCGGCACGATGCCCTCGAAGGGGTGCGAGCGCTTGACGATATCGCCCCGGTCGTTGAGGTACTTGAAGTCGACGTTGTGCTTGCCACTGCCGTTCAGGATCACCTTCTGCTGGTCGGCCGGCAGCTCGTTGAACGGCACCTCCAGGCTGAACCCGTAATGCGCGGCCAGCGAGCCGAGCATCTGGAAGTAATACACATTGCGCCGGTCCCAGCCGCGAATCGCGCCCTCGGCCAGGGTCAGCTCGCCGTTGACCAGGCGCTTGATGTCGAAGAACTGCTTCACGCCCAGGCCGTCGCAGGTCGGGCAGGCGCCGGCCGGGTTGTTGAAGGAGAACAGCTTGGGCTCCAGCTCGCTGATCGCGTGGCCGCAGATCGGGCAGGCGAAGCGCGCCGAGAAGATCATCTCTTCACCCGGCTCGTCGTCCATCGGCGCCACCAGGGCGATGCCATCGGCCAGCTTAAGGGCCGTCTCGAACGATTCGGCCAGGCGCTGCTGCAGGTCGTCGCGCACCTTGAAGCGGTCGACCACCACATCGATGCTGTGCTTCTTCTGCTTGTCGAGCTTGGGCAACTCGTCCAGCTCGTACAGCTTGCCGTTGACCCGTGCGCGCACGAAGCCCTGGGCACGCAGCTCTTCGAACACCGCCAGGTGCTCGCCCTTGCGCTCGCGAATCACCGGAGCCAGCAGCATCAGCTTGCTGCCCTCGGGCTGGGCCAGCACCAGGTCGACCATCTGGCTGACAGTCTGGGCTTCGAGCGGGATGTCGTGGTCGGGGCAGCGTGGGGTGCCCACACGGGCATACAGCAGGCGCAGGTAATCGTAGATCTCGGTGATGGTGCCCACGGTCGAGCGCGGGTTGTGCGAGGTCGACTTCTGCTCGATCGAGATGGCCGGCGACAGCCCCTCGATGGTGTCGACGTCTGGCTTTTCCATCATCGACAGGAACTGGCGGGCATACGCCGACAGCGATTCCACGTAGCGACGCTGGCCTTCGGCGTACAGGGTGTCGAACGCCAGCGATGACTTGCCGGACCCGGACAGACCGGTGATGACGATCAGTTTGTCCCGGGGCAGGGTCAGGTCGATGTTCTTAAGGTTGTGGGTACGTGCCCCACGTATCAGGATCTTGTCCACTGCGGCCTCGCTTGGCGGGCATAAACGGAGGAGTATACGGCGCGCTGCCACCACGCGGCAAAGCGTCGCGTATATGCCGTTAACCGATCCGACTGGTAGAATCGCCGCCGGTTCACACGAGGTTTATCCATGCACGATCCCCACAGCGAACGCATGAGCGGCAGCGAGACCCGCGCCGCAGGCGGCCTGGCCCTGGTGTTCGCCTTCCGTATGCTGGGCATGTTCATGGTGCTGCCGGTACTGGCCACCTATGGCATGGACCTGGCGGGCGCCACGCCGGCGCTCATCGGCCTGGCCATCGGTGCCTATGGCCTGACCCAGGCCGTACTGCAGATTCCGTTCGGGGTCATTTCCGACCGCATCGGCCGTCGGCCGGTGATCTACCTGGGGCTGGTGATCTTTGCCCTGGGCAGCGTGCTGGCAGCGCAGGCCGACTCGATCTGGGGCGTGATCGCCGGGCGCATCCTGCAGGGTGCGGGCGCCATCTCCGCCGCGGTCATGGCGTTGCTCTCGGACCTCACCCGCGAACAGCACCGCACCAAGGCCATGGCCATGATCGGCATGAGCATCGGCCTGTCGTTCGCCGTGGCGATGGTCGTGGGGCCTCTGGTAACGCGGGCCTTCGGCCTGTCGGGGTTGTTCCTGGCCACCGCGGCGATGGCGGTGGTGGGCATCGGCCTGATCGCCTTCGTGGTGCCGGCCTCCAACGGCCCGCTGGCGCACCGCGAGTCGGGCGTGGCCAAGCAGGCCCTGGGGCCGACCCTGCGTCACCCCGACCTGCTACGCCTGGACGTCGGCATCTTCGTGCTGCACGCCATCCTCATGGCCAGCTTCGTCGCCTTGCCGCTGGCGTTCGTGGAGCGTGGCGGGTTGCCGAAAGAGGAGCACTGGTGGGTCTACCTCACCGCCTTGCTGGTTTCATTCTTCGCAATGATTCCGTTCATCATCTACGGTGAAAAAAAGCGCAAGATGAAACGTGTCCTGCTGGGCGCGGTCAGTGTGCTCATGCTCACAGAGCTGTTTTTCTGGGAGCTGGGCAACAGCCTGCAGTCACTGGTGATCGGCACGGTGATCTTCTTCACCGCCTTCAACCTGCTCGAAGCCTCGTTGCCTTCGCTGATCAGCAAGGTGTCGCCGGCCGGTGGCAAGGGCACGGCGATGGGGGTGTACTCCACCAGCCAGTTCCTGGGGGCGGCGCTGGGCGGGATCATGGGTGGCTGGTTGTTCCAGCATGGCGGCTTGAGCGTGGTTTTCCTGGGGTGCGCAGGCCTCTGTGCCCTTTGGTTGGCCATAGCTGTTACTATGCGCGAACCACCTTACGTGACGAGCCTGCGCTTGCCGTTGTCGCCAGAAGCGATGCGCGAAGCGGGCTTGACCGAGCGCCTCAAGGCCGTGCCGGGTGTGACCGACGCAGTGGTGGTGGCAGAGGAAGCCGCCATCTATATCAAACTGGATACACAAATTTTGGATCGTACGGCCCTGGAGCTGCTGGTAAACCCGGCGCCCGCGGCGTGCCAAGCCTAGGAGAACGTTATGGCCCGTGGGGTTAACAAAGTCATTTTGGTCGGCACTTGCGGCCAGGACCCTGAAGTTCGCCACCTGCCCAACGGCAACGCGGTGACCAACCTCAGCCTGGCCACCAGCGAGCAGTGGACCGACAAGCAGACCGGCCAGAAGGTCGAGCGTACCGAGTGGCACCGAGTGTCGATGTTCGGCAAGGTTGCCGAGATTGCCGGCGAGTACCTGCGCAAGGGTTCGCAGGTGTACATCGAGGGCAAGCTGCAGACCCGCGAGTGGGAAAAGGACGGCATCAAGCGTTACACCACCGAGATCATCGTCGACATGCAGGGCACCATGCAGCTGCTGGGTGGTCGTCCGCAAAACCAGGACGGTTCGCAGCAGGGTGGCAACAACTACAACCAGGCCCCACGTCAGCAGGCGCCTCAGCAGCGTCCGCAGCAGGCCCCTCAGCAGCGCCCTGCGCCGCAACAGCCTGCGCCGCAGCCGGCTGCCGACTTCGACAGCTTCGATGACGACATCCCGTTCTGAGCCCTGGCCAACGCCGCGCTTCAAGACAAACGCCCGATGCGCAGCATCGGGCGTTTTGCGTTCTGGGGAAACCTCGGTGGGCGGTGGCCCTGACACGCTTGCGATGTTCAGCGCACGTGCGGGCCTCGCGGTACCTCTAGCGGGCCGCCAGGAGGTGAAGCGGCCCGTGAGCACTCACGCCGCGGCCACGCCTTGGCCCACCAGCCCGGCCAGTGCATTGAGCATCGGTGCGCGATACTCCACGTCCTTCTCGTTCCAGTACACATGACCGGCTGGCAGGTCGACATTGAAGAAGCTTTCGTAGTAGCTGCCTGGCGCCGAATCCGAACGGTCGTTGCCGAACACCTTCAGGCGCACCGCACCCGCTTCAAGCCCGGTGTCCGCCTGGTGCAGCGCAATCACGCTGAAGCGCTCGCCGACCGCCCCGGGGCCATCGACCAGCTCGATTTCATACAGCTGTGCCAGCGCCTCGATGAACCGCTCGGTCTCCAGGCCCAGCGACGAGATCTCGAGCCCGTCGCTGTAGAAGTGCGCCTGTATCACGTTCATCTCACCATCGAACCCCGGCTGCACGTCGCGCCGCAGCCGCGCCCGCACACCCACCGAGTGCCCGGCGAACGCGGCACGCAGGTCAAAGTGGTAGTGCACGTCATCCTGCATCAGGTGCTGCACCTGAAACACGCAGTCCACAAAACCTTCTTCGCCAAACTGCTCCAGCAGCGGCAACCCGTTCTTGTCCAATTGCATCATGCAGTCCCTTGGCGATGGTGGTCAGGCTGGCGATTATGCACCCGTTGCACGCATCGATAATCCGTTTTAATGGTGCTTGGCCCGATCTTGGCTAGAGTGAATATTGACGACCACCCAGTGGCCGCCACCGTGACTGTTCACGAGACGCCGGCAATGCTCCGCGCGTCCACCACCTGATCAGGAGTGCACGATGGATCTCAACCGTCGGCAATTTTTCAAGGTCGCCGCCATCGGCCTTGGAGGTTCGAGCCTGGCGGCGCTGGGCATGGCCCCCACGCCGGCCTTCGCCGAACAGATACGCCACTTCAAGCTGGCCCGCACCAAGGAAACCCGCAACACCTGCCCCTACTGCTCGGTCGGCTGCGGCCTGATCCTGTACAGCCAGGGCGATGCGGGCAAGAACGTGGCGCAGAGCATCATCCACGTCGAAGGCGACGCCGATCACCCGGTCAACCGCGGCACCCTGTGCCCTAAAGGTGCAGGCCTGCTGGACTTTATCCACAGCCCCAGTCGCCTGCAGTACCCGCAGGTGCGCAAGCCGGGCAGCAACGAGTGGACGCGCGTCAGCTGGGATGAGGCCATGGACCGCGTGGCCGAGCTGGTCAAGGCCGACCGCGACGCCAACTTCATCGAGAAAAACGCCCAGGGCCAGACCGTCAACCGCTGGCTCAGCACCGGGTTCCTCGCGGCCTCGGCGGCTTCCAGCGAAGCCGGCTACCTGACCCACAAGGTCATTCGCAGTTTGGGCATGCTGGGGTTCGACAACCAGGCGCGTGTCTGACACGGCCCGACGGTGGCAAGTCTTGCCCCGACGTACGGCCGTGGTGCCATGACCAATCACTGGACCGATATCGCCAACGCGAACCTGATCCTGGTGATGGGCGGCAACGCAGCAGAAGCGCACCCGTGCGGTTTCAAATGGGTGACCGAAGCCAAGGCGCACAACCAGGCGCGGCTGATCGTGGTCGACCCACGGTTTACCCGTACCGCCTCGGTGGCCGATTACTACGCGCCGATTCGCACCGGCAGCGACATCGCCTTCATGGGCGGCCTGATCAACTATCTGCTCAGCACTGACCAGATCCAGCACGAGTACGTGCGCAACTACACCGACGTGTCGTTCATCGTCAAAGCCGGCTTCGGCTTCGAGGACGGGCTGTTCAGTGGCTACGATGCGGCCAAGCGTACCTATGCCGACAAGTCCGGTTGGGGCTACGAACTGGGTGAAGACGGTTTCGCCAAGGTCGACCCGACCTTGCAGGACCCGCGCTGCGTCTACCAGCTGATGAAGCAGCACTACAGCCGCTACACCCCGGAGCTCGCCAGCATGACCTGCGGCATGCCCCAGGCCAGCATGCAGAAGATCTGGGAAGAGATCGCCACCTGCTCCACACCCGGCAAGACCATGACCATCCTCTATGCCCTGGGCTGGACCCAGCATTCGATCGGTGCGCAGATCATCCGCAGCGCGGCGATGGTGCAACTGCTGCTGGGCAACGTCGGCATGCCGGGTGGCGGGGTCAACGCCCTGCGCGGGCACTCCAACATCCAGGGCCTGACCGACCTGGGCCTGCTGTCCAACTCCTTGCCGGGCTACCTGACCCTGCCCGGTGATGCCGAGCAGGACTACGACGGCTACATCGCCAAGCGCGCCCTCAAGCCGCTGCGCCCTGGGCAGCTGTCGTACTGGCAGAACTACGGCAAGTTCCATGTCAGCCTGATGAAGGCCTGGTATGGCGCCAACGCCACTGCCGAGAACCACTGGGGCTACGACTGGCTGCCCAAGCTCGACATCCCAGGCTACGACGTGCTCAAGATGTTCGACATGATGGGCAGGGGCGAGGTGCACGGCTATATGTGCCAGGGCTTCAACCCGATTGCTGCGCTGCCCGACAAGAACCGCGTCACTGCCGCGCTCAGCAAGCTCAAGTGGCTGGTGGTGATGGACCCGCTGGCCACCGAAACCTCGGAGTTCTGGCGCAACGCAGGGCCGTACAACGACGTCAGCACGGCCGACATCGCCACCGAGGTCATCCGCCTGCCCACCACCTGCTTCGCCGAGGAGGACGGCTCGCTGGTCAACAGCAGCCGCTGGCTGCAGTGGCACTGGAAGGGCGCCGACGGCCCGGGCGAAACCCGTACCGACGTGCGCATCATGAGCGACCTGTTCCTGCGCCTGCGTGAACGCTACCGCGCCGAGGGTGGCGCGTTTGCCGAACCGCTGCTCAACCTCAGCTGGCCGTACAAGGTCGCCGACGAACCCTCCCCCGAAGAGCTGGCCAGGGAGCTCAACGGCGTGGCCGTGACCGATCAGGTCGATGCCACCGGCGCTGCGCTCAAGGGCGGCCAGCAACTGTCGGGGTTCGCCCAGCTCAAGGACGATGGCAGTACCGCGTCCGGCTGCTGGATCTTCTGCGGCAGCTGGACCGAGCAGGGCAACCAGATGGCTCGGCGCGACAACAGCGACCCGTATGGCATGAAGCAGAACCTGGGCTGGGCCTGGGCCTGGCCGATGAACCGGCGAATCCTCTACAACCGTGCCTCGGCCACCCCGCAAGGCCAGCCCTGGGACCCGAAAAAACGCCTGGTATGGTGGAACGGCAAGGCCTGGACCGGCACCGACACCCCGGACTACAAGGCCGACGTGCCCCCCGAGGCGGGCATGAACCCGTTCATCATGAACCCCGAAGGGGTGGCCCGGTTCTTCGCCGTCGACAAGATGGCCGAAGGCCCGTTCCCCGAGCACTACGAACCCTTCGAGACGCCGATCGGGATCAACCCGCTGCACCCCACCAACAAGAAGGCCACCAGCAACCCGGCCGGACGCATCTTCGACTCGGTGTGGGACACCCTCGGCCAGGCCAAGGACTACCCCTACGCGGCCACCACCTACCGGC
This sequence comes from Pseudomonas palmensis, assembly GCF_017848315.1. Classification (GTDB taxonomy): domain Bacteria; phylum Pseudomonadota; class Gammaproteobacteria; order Pseudomonadales; family Pseudomonadaceae; genus Aquipseudomonas; species Aquipseudomonas palmensis. The sequence continues at coordinate 43,740 of NZ_JAFKEC010000025.1, read as the reverse complement.
TGACCGAGCACTTTCACTTCTGGAGCAAGCATGCGCGCCTGAACGCCATCGCCCAGCCCGAGCAGTTCGTCGAGATCGGTGAAGTGCTGGCGCAACAGAAGGGTATCCAGGCCGGCGACCGGGTGCGGGTGAGTTGCAAGCGTGGGCATATCGAGGCGGTGGCGGTCGTCACCAAGCGGATTCGTCCGCTGCAGGTCAACAACCAGACCGTGCACCAGGTCGGTATCCCGCTGCACTGGGGCTTCACCGGGCTGACGCGGCATGGCTACCTGACCAACACCCTGGTGCCGTTCCTCGGCGATGGCAATACACAGACCCCGGAATCGAAGTCGTTCCTGGTCAACGTGGAGAAAATCTGATGGCCAGCCAAGACATCATTGCCCGTTCGGCCACCACCACGCTGCCCCCCTCGGTGCGCCAGCAGGAGCAGGTCGCCAAGCTGATCGACACCACCAAGTGCATCGGCTGCAAGGCCTGCCAGGTGGCGTGTTCGGAATGGAACGAGCTGCGCGACGAGGTGGGTCACAACCACGGCACCTATGACAACCCGCAGGACCTCAGTGCTGAAAGCTGGACGCTGATGCGCTTCACCGAGCACGAGACCGCCGACGGCAACCTGGAGTGGCTGATCCGCAAGGATGGCTGCATGCACTGCGCCGACCCCGGGTGCCTCAAGGCCTGTCCCAGCCCGGGGGCGATCATCAAGCACGCCAACGGCATCGTCGACTTCAACCAGGACCACTGCATCGGCTGCGGCTACTGCATCACCGGCTGCCCGTTCAACATCCCGCGCATCTCGCAGAAGGATCACAAGGCCTACAAGTGCACCCTGTGTTCCGACCGCGTGGCCGTGGGGCTGGAGCCGGCCTGCGTGAAGACCTGTCCCACCGGCGCCATCGTGTTCGGCAGCAAGACCGACATGCAGGAGCACGCCGCCGAACGCATCGTCGACCTCAAGTCGCGGGGCTTCGAGCATGCCGGCCTGTACGACCCGGACGGCGTGGGTGGCACCCATGTGATGTACGTGCTGCACCACGCCGACACGCCGCGCGTGTACGCGGGGCTGCCCGACAACCCGGTGATCAGCCCGCTGGTCGGGCTGTGGAAGGGCGTGAGCAAACCGCTGGCGCTGCTGGCCATGGGTGCGGCGGTGCTGGCCGGGTTCTTCCACTACGTGCGCATCGGCCCGCAGCGGGTCGAGGAAGAGGATGACGAGCATCCTGACACCAGCGTGCATCAGGTCGACCCGTCGGTGCATGTGTATGACCCGGGCAAGCCCACCGCACCAGGGGAGCAACGGCCATGAAGCACAAGCCGATACTGCGTTACACCGCCAACGAGCGCACCAACCACTGGCTGGTGGCGATCCTGTTCTTCATGGCGGCACTGTCGGGGCTGGCGCTGTTTCACCCGGCGCTGTTCTGGCTCAGCCACCTGTTCGGCGGCGGGCCGTGGACGCGCATCCTGCACCCGTTCATGGGTGTGCTGATGTTCGTGCTGTTCCTGGGGCTGGTGCTGCGCTTCTGGCGGGCCAACTTCATCACCGCCACCGACCGGCAGTGGCTGCGCCGGGTCGACCGGGTGATCCGCAACGAGGAGGAGGGCGTACCACCGGTGGGCAAGTACAACGCCGGGCAGAAGTTGCTGTTCTGGACCCTGCTGGCGTGCATGCTGGTGCTGCTGGTGAGTGGCGTGGTGATCTGGCGTGCCTACTTCAGCGCGTACTTCGGTATCGACACCATTCGCCTGGCCACCCTGCTGCATGCCCTGGCCGGCTTCGTGCTGGTGCTGAGCATCATCGTGCACATCTATGCCGGCATCTGGATCAAGGGCTCGGTCAGCGCGATGCTGCATGGCTGGGTCAGCCGCGCGTGGGCGCGCAAGCACCATGCGCTATGGTACCGGGAGGTCACTCGGGACGAGCGGCCCGACACGCACAAAGGAGCCAAGCCTTGAGTACCGTGATGGAACCCGATCAGATCCAGGCGTCGGCCAGTTCGCCGCCGTTTCTGCACCCGCCACCGCCCCAGCTGTTTGCGCTGCGTGCCGAACGCCTCGACCTGCTGGCCGAGGGGCATGCGCTGGGCGACTACCTGCGCTTCGTGGCCGGGTTGTGCCGCGTGCAGCAGGGGTTGCTGGACAACCCGCCGGCAGCGGCCATGCCCGACCCGCAGCGCCTGCAACTGTGCGTGACCCACGGCCTGGCGCCACTGGCCGCCGACAGCCTGGTGCGCGAGGGCGCCTGGCAGGGCTGGCTGGATGCCCTGTTGCAACGCTACGAGGCGTCTTCGCCGCTGGCGCATCAGGCCCAGACGCAATTGCGCGAGGCCGGGGCAGGGCAGCGCATGGTGTGGGCGCTGGCACTGCTGGGCGGGCAGTACAGCGCGGTGCCGGCGGCGCTGGTGCCGTTTCTGGGGGCCGCGCTGCAGGCGGCGTGGAGCCATTGGCTGCTGGCCATGCCCGGCGTCGAACTCAAGCCCGGCGACAGCCTGGGGCAGTGCCCGGCATGTGGTTCGCCGGCGATGGCGGGGGTAATCCGCCACCGCGGCAAGTACAACGGCCTGCGCTATCTGGTGTGTGCGTTGTGTGCCTGTGAATGGCATGCAGTGCGGGTCAAGTGCGTGTATTGCGAGCAAAGCAAGGGCTTGCAGTACTTCAGCCTGGAGGATGACCGCCATGTCGCCGGGCAGGCGCCGTTGCGGGCCGAATGCTGCCCCGAATGCCACAGTTACCTGAAGCTGGTCTACCTTGAAAGCGATGCGCAATCGGAGGCCCTGTCGGCAGACCTGGCCAGTCTGGCACTGGACATGCGCCTGGATCAGGAGGGCTACCAGCGCCTGGCGCCGAACCTGTTGCTGGCCCCAGGCCTGTAGGGCCGGCCTTGCGCGAAGGGCGCACTACACTGTGGGATCCGTCCCTGCGCGGTGTTCCATTCGCCGGCAAGGCCGGCTCCTACATAGGCCGGAGCGTTTTTGCATGTCCTCCAACGTCACTCAGTGCACCCACCGTCTACCCTCCATCGACACCCTCCTGCGCAGCCCCGCCTGCGTTCCCCTGGTGGACCGCTACGGCCGCGACGCCGTGCTCGCCACCTTGCGCCAACTGCTCGATGACCTGCGCGAGCCCGCCCGCCACGGCCAGCTCGGCGCTGCCGAACTGGCCCCCGAGGTGCTCGCCGGCCGCACCAACGAACGCCTCGCCGCCCGGCACCGCAGCCACATCCGCCGGGTGTTCAACCTCACCGGCACCGTGCTGCACACCAACCTGGGCCGCGCGCTGCTGCCGGAAGCCGCCATCGAGGCCGTCCAGCTTGCCGCGCGCCACCCCCTCAACCTCGAGTTCGACCTGGACAGCGGCAAGCGCGGCGACCGTGACGACCTGATCGAAGGCCTGATCCGCGAGCTCACCGGCGCCGAGGCCGTGACCGTGGTCAACAACAATGCCGCCGCCGTGCTGCTGGCGCTCAACAGCCTGGGCGCGCGCAAGGAGGGCATCATTTCGCGCGGCGAACTGATCGAGATCGGTGGTGCATTCCGCATCCCCGACATCATGGCCCGCGCGGGGGTCAGGCTGCACGAGGTGGGCACCACCAATCGCACCCACGCCCGCGACTACGAAGCGGCAATCAACCCGCGCAGCGGCCTGCTGATGCGCGTGCATTGCAGCAATTACAGCATTGAAGGCTTCACCAGCCATGTGCCCACCGCCGAGCTGGCGCAACTGGCCCACCAGCACGGCCTGCCGCTGCTCGAAGACCTGGGCAGCGGCAGCCTGCTCGACCTGACCCGCTGGGGCCTGCCCGCCGAACCCACGGTGCGTCAGGCCCTGGCCGATGGCGCCGATATCGTTACCTTCAGCGGCGACAAGCTGCTCGGCGGTCCGCAGGCCGGGATCATCGTGGGCAGCAAGGCGCTGATCGCGCGCATCAAGAAGAACCCGCTCAAGCGTGCCCTGCGGGTCGACAAGTTGACCCTCGCCGCGCTGGAAGCGGTGCTGGGCCTGTACCGCGACCCCGACCGCCTGGCCGAGCGCCTGCCCAGCCTGCGCCTGCTGACCCGGCCGCAAGCCGAGATCCTGGCCCAGGCCGAACGCCTGGCGCCGCGCATGGCACAGGCGTTGGGCGCGTCGTGGAGCGTTGCCGCGCTGCCTGCACTGGGCATGATCGGCAGCGGCAGCCAGCCGGTGGCACGCCTGCCCAGTGCTGCGCTGTGCATGCGCCCACAGGTGTCCAAGCGCCTGCGCGGTCGCAGCCTGCTGGCGCTGGAAGCGGCCTTGCGCGCGTTGCCCATCCCGGTGCTCGGGCGCCTGGACGACGACGCGCTGTGGCTCGACCTGCGCCAGCTGGATGACGAACCCGCGTGGCTGGCGCAGCTGGCGCAACTGGCGGTACTGCCCACGTGATCGTCGGCACCGCCGGGCACATCGACCATGGCAAGACCGCGCTGCTCGAAGCCCTCACCGGCCAGGCTGGCGACCATCGGCGCGAAGAGCGTGAACGCGGCATCACCATCGACCTTGGCTACCGTTATGCAGCGCTGGCGGCGGATGCGCCTTTGACCGGCTTTGTCGACGTGCCGGGCCACGAGCGGTTTATCCACAATATGCTGGCCGGCGCCCAGGGTATCGACCTGGTGCTGCTGGTGGTGGCGGCCGACGACGGGGTGATGCCCCAGACCCGCGAGCACCTGGCCATCGTCGAACTGCTGGGCATCGCGCAGGCGCTGGTGGCCATCACCAAATGCGACCGGGTCGAGCCGGCGCGGGTGCAGGCGGTGCAGGCCCAGGTGCGCGGGCTGCTTGCGCCGGGACCGTATGCCGGGGCGGCGCAGTTCGCGGTGTCGAGTGTCAGCGGCCAGGGTATCGAGGCACTGCGTCGGGCATTGCTCGCCGCGCAGCACGCCCTGCAGCCGCGTAGCCAGGGTGGCGCTTTTCGCCTGGCCATCGACCGGGCCTTCAGCGTGGCCGGGGCCGGTATCGTGGTCACGGGCACCGCGTTGTCCGGGCAGGTTCAGGTGGGCGACAGCCTGGTGCTGGGCAAGGCGGGCAAACCGGTGCGGGTGCGCGGCCTGCACGCGCAGAACCAGGTCGCGACCCAGGCCTTCGCCGGGCAGCGCGTGGCCCTGAACATCAGCGCCGAGCGGCTGGCGCTGGAGCATATCCACCGCGGTGACTGGCTGCTGGCCGAGTGGCTGCATGCGCCCACTCAGCGGCTGGATATCGAACTGCACCTGCTGGCCGGGGAAGCTCGTGCACTCGAGCACTTCAGCCCGGTGCACCTGCACCTGGGCACCCAGGATGTCACCGCCCGCGTGGCATTGCTGGAGGGCGAGCGGTTGGCGCCCGGGGCGCGCATGTTCGCGCAGTTGCTGGTCAACGCGCCGGTGCAGGCGGTGCATGGCGACCCCGTGGTGCTGCGCGACCAGAGCGCCCAGCGCACCCTTGGCGGCGGGCGCATACTCGATCCATTCGCCCCGGCCCGCCAGCGCCGCAGCCCGCAGCGGCTGGCGCAGCTGCAGGCACTGGCGGCGGCCGACAGCCTGGAACAGGCCTTGCCGGCGCTGCTTGCGCAAGGCACGGGCGGGCTCGACCCACAGCGCCTGGAGCGCCAGTTCAATCGCTTGCGCAACCACTGGCGGCTGGATGCGCAGGTGCAGGTGGTGGCCACGCGGCAGGGGCCGCTGCTGTTCGACACGACGCAATGGCAGGCGCTCAAGGCCCGGGTGCTGGCGCAACTGGCGCGTTTTCACGAGCTCGAACCCGACCAGCTCGGCCCTGACCGCGACCGCCTGCGCCGTTTCGCCAGCCTGGCACTGGAGCGGCCGGCGTTCATCAGCCTGGTGGACGAGTTGCTGGGCGAGCAGGCGATTGCCAGCAGCGGCCCGTGGCTGCACCTGCCCACGCACCAGGCGCGCCTGAACGAGGCCGACACGGCGCTCTGGCAACAGGTGCAACCGTTGCTGCTGGCGGCGCGTTTCGATCCGCCCTGGGTGCGCGACCTGGCCCGCGCCACCGGCAGCGAAGAAGCCGAGGTACGGCTGCTGCTGCGCAAGATGGCGCGTCTGGGCCAGGTGCACCAGGTGGTGCGCGATCTGTTCTATCCCGAGGCCACAGTGCGGCAAATGGCGGCTATGCTGTTGCGCATGGCGGGTGATGAGGTGCAGGTGACGGTTTTTCGTGATGCGCTGGGTATCGGGCGCAAGCGCAGCATCCAGGTGCTGGAATACTTCGATCGCATCGGCCTGACCCGGCGCCTGGGCGACCAGCGCCGCATCCGCCGCGACAATGCCCTGGCTCAACCGGGCGACAACTGAATTCAAGGAAGGCAATCGCGCCCGGTGGCGCGGCCGGGCTTCAAACCCGGTTGGGGACGGCAGCCGTTCCCGGGCAGGTTCGACTCCGGCTGCCTTCCGCCATTTTTCGCGGGGCCTCAGGCCACCCGTTCACCGCACAGGTCCAGGGCGAACCAGTGCTCGGCGGTGTCGATGTCCAGCCCCGCGCCCAGCAGGGCGAACAGCTTGCCCAGCGCCGCCTCGCGGGTCATGCCACCGCCCGATACCAGGCCGGTCTCGCGCAGGCGGCTGCCGGCGGCGTAGGTATCGAACAGCACACTGCCCTCGATGCACTGGCTGATGGCGGCAATCAGCACGCCACCCTGGCGCGCCTTCTGCAACGCCTGCATCAGTGCTGCATCTTCCGATGGGCCGGTGCCGCTGCCATAGCATTCAAGCAGCAGGCCGCGCACGCCGCTCGCCACCAGTGCCTGCACCTGCTCGGCCTGCAAGCCGGGGTACACCGGCAGCACCGCCAGTTTCACCGGCACCCGCGGCTGGGCATAGTCGAGTACCGCGGGCAACGCGCTGGCGCGGCTGCCTTCGCGGTGGCGCGCCGGCGCGGCAAACGCATCGAAGGCCTCGCTGCGCAGTTTGCTGGCCCGTACGCCGTGCAGCAGCTGGCCTGCGAAATACAGCTGCACGCCGCTTTGCAGGCCGCTTTCGAACAGGGCCAGGGCGCCGTGCAGGTTGTCCCAGGCGTCGCTGTGCGGTGCGCCGGCCGGCAGCATCGAGCCGGTGAGCACAACCGGCACATCCAGCCCCAGCAGCAGGAACGACAACGCTGCTGCGCTGTAGGCCAGGGTGTCGGTGCCGTGCAGCAGCAGGATGCCGTCGTGGCCGTCACGCGTCACCGCCGTGACGATGGCCGCCTGCATGGCCAGCCAGTTGGCCTGCTGCATGTTGGCGCTGTCGAGCAGCGGTGACATCTCCTGCAGGCGCCAGTCCACCCGGGGTGGCGTTGGATGCGTGTCCAGCCAGGCGCGCATGCGTGCCTCGAAGCCACCGGCCGGCGCCAGGCCATGGGGCGTTTGCAGCATGCCGATGGTGCCGCCGGTGTAGAGGACGAGAAGGTTCTTGACCGCGCGCATGGTGAGCATTCCAGGCAGGTGAGAAAAGGGGCATCGCGAATCGGCTGCCGCCCGCGAACGGGGCGGCGGCACAGGGTTGCTCAGCGTTGCGCTTGAGCTTGAGCTTGAGCTTCGCCCACGCTGGCAGGGCGTACGCTTTCAGCGGGCTGGACAGCAGGCCAGGCCTGGGTGTCCAGGTCCAGGTCGGGGAACCTGGCCGAGTCGAATACCGGCTGCTTGATGCCTGCCTTGCGCTGGTCGTCGTAGTCGCGCATCACGCGCAGGCCGATCTTGAACAGCAGCGCCAGGGCGATCAGGTTGACGAAGGCCAGGCACGTCATGGTGATGTCGGCGAAGGCGAACACGGTCGACAGGTTCTGCACCGAGCCCCACACGATCAGCGCCAGCACCAGGGCACGGTAGACCATCAGCACCGCACGGTTGCGGGTCAGAAACTGCAGGCTGTTTTCGCCCAGGTAGTAGTTGTAGAGGATGCAGGTGAACACGAACAGCGACAGCGCCACGCTGACGAACAGGCGACCCCAGTCACCGACCACGGCAGCCAGCGAGTTCTGGGTCAGCACGATGCCGTCACCTTCGAAGCCCGGGGTGTAGAAGCCCGACAGCAGAATCAGCAGCGCGGTGCAGGTGCAGATCACGAAGGTATCGAGGAACACGCTGAATGCCTGCACCACGCCCTGGGCGCCAGGGTGTTTCACTGCCGCCACGGCGGCCACGTTGGGCGCACTGCCAAGGCCCGCTTCGTTGGCGAACACGCCACGCTTGACGCCCATCACGATGGCACTGCCCAGCAGGCCGCCGAACGCAGGGTCCAGGCCGAAGGCGCTCTTGAAGATGGTTTCGAGCATGGCCGGCACGTGTTCGATCTGGCTGCCGATCACGTACAGTGTGACGCCGATGTAGGCCAGGGTCTTGACCGGCACCAGCAGGTCGGACACCGAGGCGATGCGCTTGATCCCGCCCAGGAACACGATGGCCAGCAGCACGGCCAGGGCAATCCCGGTGTGCTCCGGGGCGAAGCCGAAGGCGTTCTGCAGCGAGTGGGTCACGGTGTACGACTGCAGGCCGTTGAAGGCGAAGCCGTAGGTCACCAGCAGCAACACCGAGAACACCACTGCCATGGTGCGCAGGTTGAGGCCGTGCAGGATGTAGTAGGCCGGGCCGCCGCGGTACAGGCCGTCACCGTCGGCGCGCTTGTAGACCTGCGCCAGGGTGCATTCGAAGAAGCTGCTGGACATGCCCACCAGCGCCGTCACCCACATCCAGAACACCGCGCCCGGGCCGCCCAGGGTCACGGCGATACCGACGCCGGCGATGTTGCCGGCACCCACGCGCCCGGCCAGGCTCAGCATCAGTGCCTGGAACGAACTCAACTGGCCCGCCTGGCCGCGCAACGATTCCTTGAATACGCCGAACATATGGATGAAATGGCGAAACTGCACAAATCGCGAGCGCAGGGTGAAATAGCTTCCCAGTCCGACGATAAGCACGATAAGGAGCTTCCCCGAAAGGAAATCGTTGAGCACTTCGAGCATGGCGTGACCTCGGTTCTTGTTCTGAATGACAGTGGCTGACGGCGTGCGCCGTTTGCCTGGGGGCGCATGGTTGGTCATGACAAACGTCGTTACAATTTCGCGGGTTGCTCTGAGTTGATGCGACCTGATGCTAAGCTGGCGCCTATCGCATCAATCGGTACCTGATCAATGAGTCAACACCTGGGCCCCAACCTCAAGCTGGCGTGCAGCCATTACCGCTCTATTTCCGAGGTTTGCCGGCAGCTGTCGATCAACCGGGCGCAGTTCAACAAGTACCTGAGCGGGCAGAGCCAGCCGACGGCGTACAACCTCAAGCGCATCGGCGACTTCTTCGGCGTCGAGGACTACGAACTGGGCCTGCCGCCGGAACAGTTCGCGCGCCTGATCGGTGCGCGCAGCTCGGCGCTTGCCAGCCCGGCCCAGGCCGACCCGTTGCTGGAACTGCTGCGCCCGCTGCGCGAGCACGAGGGCAATCTGTCGCGTTACTGCGGCTACTACTTCGAATATTCCAACTGCATGTCGGTGCCGGGCAGCATCCTGCTGTCGCTGGTGCACCTGCGCGAAGAACGCGGCACGTTCCTGTTCGAGCGCCAGGAACGCCAGGAGCGCTCCAGCAGCACCGACGTGCAGGCCGAAGACTGGGTGCGCTGCCGCTACCTGGGCGCGGCCTTTCAGTTGCAGGACCGGGTGTTTCTGATCGACTACGAATCGCTGACGGTCAACGAGATGAGCCAGACCATCCTGATTCCCAGCTTCAAGAGCCGCATCACCCGGCTCAACGGCCTCAAGACCGGCGTCTCCAGCGGTGACCGGCGCACTCCGGCGTGTACCCGCGTGGTGTGGGAATACCTGGGCCCGGAAATCAACCGCATCAATGCCTACCGCCAGGTCCGGCTGTACCGCCCGGATGACCCGCGCATCGATGACGATGTGCGCGCACGGCTCAACGTCGGGCCGATTCGCAACGGCCTGTTCGAGATCGAGTGAAGGGCGCCGTGCTCAGCGGCGAATGAATGCCGCCACCTGCTGCGCCAGGGCCCCGGCCTGTGGGGGATGGGCGCGCAGGTGGGCGGCGATGCCGTGGTCGCAGTCGGGCAGGGTCAGCTGTTCGAAATGCCCGGGGGGTAGGGTGTCGCTCAGCGCCTGGATGACTTCGGCCGGGATCGGGCTGTAGCGCAGCATGCCGTCGATTTCCACATGGCCTGCCGACGTGCCCGGGGTTCGCCCATGGTGGGCGGCCAGCAGGCCATCGTACTGGCCCAGCACCAGCAGCACCTGGCCGCGATAGCTGCGCAGGAACTTGTAGCTGTCGCTGTCGAGAAACCCGTGGGGGGTGCTGATGGCGCGGGTGAAGGCCGGGCCGAACGGTGCATCGTAGGCGCTGTCGGCATAGACCGCCGGGCACAGCAGCACCAGCTTGTTCACCTGGCGTGCATGGTGCGCTGCCACTTTCAGCGCCAGCGCTGCGCCCAGGCTGTGGCCGATCACGGTGTTGCAGCGATGCTCGACGTGGCGAAAGAAGCGCAGCGCCTCGGCCAGGTTGGTGTGCAGCGACGGCGCCCGGGCCCCCGGCAGGCTGGCCAGGCTGTGCCCCGACAGGTTGCCGGTCAGCGAGCCGATGCCCAGGGCCTGCAGGCGGTACAGCAGCGGGTTGAGGTGGGTGAAGTCGCTGCGTGCGCCGCCGAGCATGAACAGCGGCGGCGCGTGCTCGATATCGGGGATCAGCAGGCGACCTTCCTGGCTGTAGCCGTCGAACGTTTCGACCACCAGGCACTCGCGGCCCGGGCTGGGTTCGTCGAATTGCCAACGCTCACGTCCGTGTGCGGCCGTCTTGATCGGCATGAAGCGGTCCTCTTGCCCGGGGTGAAGGGTCGACAAGTCGACATGAACCAGCGAGGCTGACGCTTTTACAGTAGATGCAGTCGGGCATTTCTGGTGGGCGCGCAGGTTATTTCTTGAACTACGTTGAACCCGTCACACTTTGCGCTGACACACTCTAGACTTTGGCGTCAGTCGGCCCCGCGTTGGACTTCGCTTGCTGGAAGCCGCAAAATATCCGCTTTCCCTCAATTTATCTGACCGGACCTGCTGACTCTATGCGAATGCGCCTGATGCTGTTGGGTGGTGGAAATGCCCTTGGGCAAGCGCTGATTCGCCTCGGGGCCGAGGAAGATATCGGCTTTCTGGCGCCGCGCCCACCTGACCAGGGCTGGGATGCCGCGAGCCTGACCCAGCTGCTCGATGACACCCGCCCCGATGCGCTTATCAATCTGGCCTACTACTTCGACTGGTTCCAGGCCGAATCGGTGAGCGAGCAGCGCCTGGCTTCGCAGGAGCGTGCGGTCGAGCGCCTGGCCGAACTGTGCCAGCACCACAACATCATCTTGCTGCAACCCTCCAGCTACCGGGTATTCGACGGTTCGCGGGCCACGGCCTACAGCGAAAAGGACGAGCCGGTACCGCTCGGCCAACGTGGCCAGGCGTTGTGGCGCATCGAACAGAGCGTGCGCGCGACCTGCCCGCAGCACGTGCTGCTGCGCTTTGGCTGGGTGCTCGACGACAGCGTCGACGGCGTGCTGGGGCGTTTTCTGACCCGCGCCGAGCACTCGCAGGAACTGCTGCTGGCCGACGACCGGCGTGGCAACCCGACCCCGGTCGACGATGCAGCGCGGGTGATCCTGGCGGTGCTCAAGCAACTGGACTGTGGCGCGCCACTGTGGGGCACCTACCATTACGCCGGCAACGAGGCGACCACGCCGCTGGCGCTGGGTCAGGCGATCCTCAGCGAAGCCGGGCAACTGCGTCAGCTGGCCGTCGAAGCGCCCACTGCGCAGGCCCACGCCGCCCGCCCGGATGCTGCCGAAGAACCCCAGCACGCGGTGCTGGCCTGCAAGAAAATCCTCCACACCTTCGGCATCAAGCCGCGTGCCTGGCGCGCCGGCCTGCCGACCCTACTGGACCGGTTCTATCGTCATGGCTGATGCTCCTATCCTGATTACCGGGGGGGCCGGCTTCATCGGCTCCCACCTGAGCGACGCGCTGCTGGCCAAGGGGTACGCGGTGCGCGTGCTCGACGACCTGTCTACCGGTCGGCGTCTGAACCTGCAGCTGGACAACCCGCGTCTGCAACTGATCGAGGGCGACGTGGCCGATGCCGCCCTGGTGGCCCGGGCCGCCGAGGGCTGCCAGGCCGTGGTGCACCTGGCGGCGGTGGCCTCGGTGCAGGCCTCTGTGGAAGACCCGGTCAGGACCCACCAGAGCAACTTCATCGGCACGCTGAACGTGTGCGAGGCGATGCGTGTGGCCGGCATCAAGCGCGTGCTGTTCGCCTCCAGCGCTGCGGTGTACGGCAACAACGGTGAAGGCCAGGCCATCGACGAGGACACGCCCAAGGCGCCGCTGACACCCTATGCGGTGGACAAGCTGGCCAGCGAGCAGTACCTGGACTTCTATCGCCGCCAGCATGGGCTGGAGCCGGTGGTGTTCCGCTTCTTCAATATCTTCGGCCCGCGCCAGGACCCGTCGTCGCCGTATTCGGGAGTGATCAGCATCTTCTGCGAGCGCGCCCTCAACGGCACGCCGATCAACCTGTTTGGCGATGGCGAGCAGACCCGTGACTTCCTGTATGTGGCCGACCTGGTGGCGGTGCTGGTGCAGGCGCTGGAACAGGCGCAGGTGCAGGAGGGCGCGGTGAACGTGGGGCTGAACCGCGCCACCACGCTGAACCAGTTGCTCGAGGCACTGCGCAAGGTGGTAGGGCCGTTGCCCGAGGTCAATCACGGGCCGGCGCGCGCGGGTGATATCCGTCATTCGCGGGCCGACAATGCGCGGCTGCTGGCGCGCTTCGACCTGCCCGAGCCGACGCCACTGGCCGATGGGCTGGCGCACCTGCTGGGGCGCTGAACGTAAAAAGCTTCGCCGGCAACGCCGGCTCCTGCAGGCGGTATCTCCCTGACGGGAATCGCAGCCAAAAAAAAGCCCCGAATGATCGGGGCTTTTTCATGGTCAGAACTTGTAACCCACACCCACCATGTAGACCCATGGGTCCACATCCACGCTCACCTTGGTCTTGCCCACGCCCAGCGCGCTTGGGCCGTCGATGGTGGCCTTGGTGTCGATGTCCACGTACCAGACCGCGGCGTTGACCAGCAGGTTGTCGGTCAGCATGTAGTCCATGCCCAGTTGGCCGGCCAGGCCGACCGAGTCCTTGAGCTTCATGTTGCTGAAGCCCTGGGCCTTGCGGCTGCTGCTCAGGTCTTCATCGAAGAACAGGGTGTAGTTAAGACCGATACCGGCGTAAGGCTGGAACTTGGAGGTCGGCTCCATCGGGTAGTACTGCAGCGACAGGGTCGGTGGCAGTTGCTTGATGTTCGCCAGCTTGCCGTCCAGGCCCGCGCCCAGGCCCTTTACGCCCACTTCGTGCTGGAACGGGGTGGCTGCCAGCAGTTCCAGGCCGATGTGGTCGGTCAGCATGTAGGCAAAGGCCAGGCCCAGCTGGGTGTCGCTGTCCAGGGTGGCCTTGGTGCCGCCAACCTTGGTGCCGTCGAGCTTGATATCGCCGCTGTCTTCGTTCGGTGCGGTGGTGATCGCACCGGCACGCAGAATGAAATCGCCCGCCTGGTGGGCGTGGGCAACAGGGGCTGCAAGCGCGAGGGCAATGAGCGAGGCGCTGAGCAAGGACTTGTTCATGGAAGCTCCCAAAGGACGTTTAGAATTTAATGTGTCCAATGGTAAGGAGCTGACAGGCGGTGATTCTTGACGCAGCTCAATGAAACCGCAAACGCCCTGGCGCGGGGCTTCTATTGTAGTTCATAGGCGTAGATCTTCTCGGCTTCCATCTGGTAGCCGGCCTCGGCCAGCTCGCTGCTGGAAGCCTTGACCTGCATCGGCCCCTCGATCCAGTAGGGCTGGTACAGCTCCTCGACCTTGATGCCGATTTCGCTGAACACGTGCACGATCTGGTTCGACGGTGGGGGCGGCACGTGAATGCACGCGCCGTAGTACGGCACCAGCAGGAACTCGGTGGTACGGCCTTCCTCGCTGACTTCCAGTGGCACGATGTAGCCCGGCAGCTTCACCTGCTGGCCATCCAGTGCCTTCACCACCGGCGCGTCGGGCGCCTGCTGCTGCGCCGCCGGGCCGCTTTCGCCGGCCAGCGCGTTGCTCAACTGCGAAAGGTCGTGCAGTGGGGTCATCTGCGGCACGATCACCGGTGCACCCTCGGGGATCAATTGCGGCCATTCCAGCGTGCGCGGCTCACCCGCCCACAGGGGCGGGGCAATCAACAGCAACAACAGCAGGGCACGACGTATCACGGGCGTTCTCACAGGTGAATGGACAAACCGTCGGCCAGCGACTGGCGGTAGGCCCGCCAGGCCGGAATGCTGCCCATCAGCACGGCGGCGCCGAGGATGATCCCCAGCAGGCTCCACTCGTGGGCGCTGGGCAGCGCCAGCGGCAGGTACAGGCCGTAGTTGGCCTGCACCGTGCCCTGGGCCAGGGCGATGCCAAGGTAGAGCAGACCCAGCCCGGCGGCAATCCCCGCCAGCGCCAGGGTGAACGCCTCCATCACCAGCAGCCCTGCAATATGCCAGGGGCGTGCACCCACCGAGCGCAGGATGGCCATTTCGCGGCGGCGCTCGTTGAGGCTGGTGAGGATCGCCGTGAGCATGCCGATCAGGCCGGTCAGCACCACGAACAGCGACACCACGAACAGCGCCTGTTCGGCGGTGCCCATCAGGCTCCACAGCTCCTGCAGGGCCACGCCGGGCAGAATCGCCAACAGCGGCTCGCCGCGAAACTCGTTGATCTCGCGTTGCAGGGTGAAGGTGCTGATCTTGTTGTTCAGGCCCAGCATGAACGCGGTGATGGCCTTGGGTGTGAGGTCCATGCCACGGGCCTGTTCGGCGCTGACGCGGCCGGTGCCGCGGGCGGGCACGCCGTTGTGCCAGTCGACGTGGATCGCCTCCATGCCGCCAAGGCTGATGTGCAGGGTGCGGTCCACCGGGGTGCCGGTGCGTTGCAGCACGCCCACCACGGTGAACGGCTTGTCGTCATGCTTGACCAGGCTGATGGCGGCCACGCCATGGGCCAGCACCAGCTTGTCGCCGAGTTTGTAATGCAGCGCGTCGGCCACCTCGGCGCCCAGCACCACCTCGAACGGGTCGCTGGCGAAGGCACGCCCGCTGGCCAGCTGCAGGTGCTGCTTGCGCCCGTACTGGTAATGCTCGAAGTAGGCTTCGGTGGTGCCCATCACCCGGTAACCGCGGTGCGAGTCGCCCAGCGAGATCGGGATGGCCCACTTCACCCGCGGGTTGCTGGCGTAGTGCTCGAAGCTGTCCCAGCGGATGTTGTTGGTGGCGTTGCCGATGCGAAACACCGAGTACAGCAGCAGGTTCACCGAGCCCGAGCGCGCACCGACAATCAGATCGGTGCCACTGATGGTGCTGGCAAAACTGGCGCGGGCCTCGGTGCGTACCCGCTCCACCGCCAGCAGCAGGCACACCGACAGGGCGATGGCGAAGGCGGTGAGCAGGGCAGTGAAGCGGCGGTTGGCGAGACTCGCCAGGGCAAGGCGGAGCAGGTACATCAGGCCTCCAGGTCGCTGGCAGGGCGCGCGGCGCGGTTGAGTTCGGCAAGCGACAGCTGGCGATCGAACAGCGGTGCCAGGCTCTGGTCGTGGCTGACGAACAACAGGCTGGAGCCGGCTGCGCGGCATTCGGCGAACAGCAGGCGGATGAAGGCTTCACGGGTGTCGGCATCGAGCGCCGAAGTCGGCTCGTCGGCAATCACCAGCTCGGGTTGGCCGATCAGCGCGCGGGCGGCGGCCACCCGTTGCTGCTGACCGATCGACAGGCTGTCGGCGCGCCGTGCCAGCAGTGCCGGGTCCTTCAGGCCCAGATGGGCGAGCAGGCTGGCGGCGGCCTTGTCCACACTGCCGTAGCGCTGGCCGGCGCGTTGCGCCCGGCTGCGCGAGAAACGGCACGGCAGCTCGACGTTTTCGCGTACCGACAGAAACGGCAGCAGGTTGAACTGCTGGAAGATGTAGCCGGTATGATCGACGCGAAAACGGTCGCGCTGGCCCTGGCTGAGCGCGCCCAGCTCCTGGCCGAGCAGGCGGATGCTGCCGCGGTCGGCCTTCTGCACCCCGCCCAGCAG
The DNA here is from genome assembly GCF_017848315.1 of Pseudomonas palmensis. Classification (GTDB taxonomy): domain Bacteria; phylum Pseudomonadota; class Gammaproteobacteria; order Pseudomonadales; family Pseudomonadaceae; genus Aquipseudomonas; species Aquipseudomonas palmensis. The sequence goes on along the minus strand of NZ_JAFKEC010000025.1, from coordinate 27,627 downwards.
GCCCAGCAGGGTGGTCTTGCCACTGCCGCTGGGGCCCTTGAGGAACAGCGACTCGCCGGCCTGCAGGCGCAACGCCGGGATGTCCAGCAGCTCAGGCTGGCCGGGCCAGGCGAAACCCAGCCGGGACAGTTCGATCAGTGCCTGGCCCATGTCAGAAGTCGATCGCGCTGTGGGTCGGGGTCAGTTCCACGCCCTTCTGGCCATTGGGGCCCACCAGTTGCAGCTGGATCTTCTGGGTGGCGGGGAAGGCCTTGAACAGTGGCGCCAGGTCCAGGCGGGTGAGCTGTGCCGGGGTGGTGCATTCGAGTTTGTAATGGGCGTTGATGTCGCTGTGTTCGTGATCGTGGGCGTCGCCATCCTCGTCATGCACCGGCTTGTCGCCGAACAGCGGGCTTTGCAGGTCCTGGTCGGTTTCGCTGCAACCGGCTGCCTTGTTCAGGCCGAACAGCGCCAGGGGTGTTTCGAGCCGGGCGCGCACGGCCGCGACCTTGGCCTTGTCGGTGGCAGAAGTGGCGGCATGTTCGAAGCCCACCAGGTTCATCGCCGGGCTGTCGAATTCCAGCTCCAGGGCATTGCCGTCGAGTGCGACGTTCAGGTGCGCCACGCCATGTTCATGGGCGCCCAGGCTGCCATGCTCATGGTCATGGTCGTCATGGGCGTAAACCAGACTCAGGGGCAGCAGGGCGAACGGCAAGGCAAGCAGCAGACGACGCATGGGCGGAACTCCGGAAGGCGCTGAAAGAGTTTCGAAATGTTATAACAACTTGTCGGCCGCGTACCAGTGTCGCTGGATGAAACTTCGTGGGAGCATGGGCGCCTGATCGAGTGGAGGGTGCGAACGTGCGTATTCGTGGACACATCGGCGAATGGCCGGTGGATTTGAGCGTGGAGCTGGAGCCCCATGAGTGGGCGCAGCTGGGCGGGCAGTTGCATGCGGCCGGGGCGCCGGCGGTTGCCGCTGCTGTACCGACGGCGCCGGTTCGCCCGGACGATGCAGTGTGGCAGGCGGCGCGCGAGGTGTTGCGCAAGGCCGGTCAGTTGAACGGGCCCCAGTTGCTGGAGGCGCTGGAGGGGTTGGCGGGCAATACGGCGGCCGGCAAGCGCCTGCTGGTGCGTTTGCGCCATAGCAGCGAGGTGAGGGTGGAAAGCGGGGCGGATGCGCCGGTCTATCACTGGGTCGGCTGAACACCGCGTTGATCCCATCGCGGGTCAAGCCCGCTCCCACAGCGCGGGTAGGTAACCTTGTGGGAGCGGGCGGTTGACCTCAGTACAACGCAGCAAACAGCTTGCGGCGGTAATCCAGCACCAGCGGGTGCTCGTTGCCCAGCAGGTCGAACACCTGCAGCAGGGTCTTGTGCGGCAGGCCGCTTTCATACCCGCGGTTGCGCTTGAACAATTTCAGCAGCCCGTCCAGCGCCGCCTCGTACTGCTGGCGCGACAGCTGCTGCACTGCCAGCTGATACGCCGCCTCGTCATCCTCGGCGTTCTGTGCCAGGCGTGACTTCAGGTCGGCCACGTCCGGCAGGCTGGCGGCCTGCTTGAGGAACGTCAGCTGCGCCTTGGCACCGGCCAGTGCAGCCTTGTGCTCATCGCTCTTGACCGCATCGAGCACGGTCTGCGCTTCGCCCAGCTCGCCACGCTCGGCCAGGCAACGGGCATACAGGATCAGTGCCGCGGCATTGCTGTTGTCTTCGGTCAGCAGGGCCTGGAGCAGCGCCTCGGCCTCGCTGAAGCGTCCCTCGGCAAACAGCCCCTGGGCCACTACCAGCGGGTCGGCCGCCGCCGGTGGCGGCAGTTGCACATGCGGTTCGAGCATTGCGCGGATTTCCGACTCCGGGCGTGCCTCGGCAAAGCCGTCGACCGGCTGGCCATCCTTGAACAGCACCACCGTCGGCAGGCTGCGGATACCGAAGCGCGCGACAATGTCCTGTTCCACATCGCAGTTGACCTTGGCCAGCAGCAGCTCACCCCGGTATTCGGCGGTGATTTTCTCCAGCAGCGGCATCAGCACCTTGCACGGCGCGCACCAGTCGGCCCAGAAGTCGACGAGCACGGGTTTGACGTGGGAGTTCTGGATCACCGACTGGTCGAAGTCGGCGCTGGTGGCATTGAAGTTGTACGGGGTTTCCTGGCTCATCGCGACTCTCGCAAATCCTTGAATGGCAACACTATAAAGCGCTGCGGCTGGCGTGGTACAGGCTCACCTGGCGGAATTCGTGGGGTTCGGCCAGGTCTGGCAGGGTCAGGGCGTGCAGGGTGTCGAGCTGGCGGTACAGGGGGTGACGGAAGTCGCGCACCCGCGAGTCGGCCACCAGCGCCTGGTGCCCGCGGCTGAGAAACGCATCGAGCAGCGGCAGGTTGGCGCGGTCGTAGAGCACATCGGCCACCAGCACCAGGTCGAAGCGGTCGGCCTCGGCGAAGAAATCGCTGGAGTAGCCCAACTGCACCTGGTTGAGCGCGGCATTCGCGCGGCTTGCCTGCAGCGCCAGCGGGTCGAGGTCGCAGGCCACCACTTCAAGCGCCCCGGCGCGGGCGGCGGCGATGCCGGCAATGCCCGAGCCTGCGCCGAAGTCCAGCACGCGTTTGCCGGCCACCCACTCGGGGCGGGCGGCCAGGTAGCGCGCCATGGCCAGACCGCTGGCCCAGCAGAAGGCCCAGTAGGGCGGCTCGTGCAGGATGCGCCGGGTTTCCTCGGGGCTGAACGCGCGGTCCATGTTGTGCGCATCGATCAGCCACAGCTTGAGGTCGCAGGCCGGCAGCTCGCTGACCACCAGCCGTGCGTCCCCCAGCAGCCCGCTCAACGCCTGTTGCAGGTGGATCGGCGCGGTCACGGCGCTTTTTCGAGGCGCAGCGGGCCGGTGGCCTGGGTTTGCGGGCTGCTGACCGCCACAGGTTGCAGGTGCAGGATCAACTGCCCGGACTGGCTGGCACGCCCGCGCAGCTCCACCCGCGCACCGGCAGGGAACGCCTCGGGGTTGAAACGCAGCTGGAACGGCAGGTCCTGGCCGTTGGCGTCCAGGTTGCTGCTGGCCAGCAGGCGTTGCGGGCGGCCGCGCGGGTCGACCACCAGCAGCGCCAGCTCGACCTCGGCGCCCGACGGGATGCCAAGCAGGGTGCCGCTGATTTCACGCTGGTAGGCCGGCAGCGGGCCCAGGGCCACAGGTTGCTTGGCCGCTACCGGGGCCTTGGGGGCCAGCACCGGCTTGGGTTCATCGCTGCTGCAGGCGGCCAGCAGGGCGGCAAAACTGAGCACAACGAGCGCTCTAAAGGGCATGATCAATTCCTTCGGGGGGATATTTCCTCACTGGATGGTAACTGCTTTGGCTTGTCTTGCCAGTGGGATGCGCTACCATGACCCTCCCTTTTTTTGTTGCCTGCCACCATGCACTGTCCCTTCTGCGGTGCCAACGACACCAAGGTCATCGACTCGCGACTGGTTGCCGAGGGCGAACAAGTGCGCCGTCGCCGCGAATGCGTGGCCTGCGGTGAGCGCTTCACCACCTTCGAAACCGCCGAACTGGTGCTGCCGCGCCTGATCAAGACCGACGGCAGCCGCCAGCCCTTCGACGAAGAAAAACTGCGCGCCGGCATGCAGCGGGCGCTGGAAAAGCGCCCGGTGAGCGTCGAGCGCCTCGAAGCGGCGCTGGCCCACATCAAGCACAAGCTGCGCGCCACCGGCGAGCGCGAGGTCAAGTCGCTGGTCGTCGGCGAACTGGTGATGGCCGAGCTGCAAAAGCTCGACGAAGTGGCCTACATCCGCTTCGCCTCGGTGTACCGCCGCTTCCAGGACCTGGACGAATTTCGTGAAGAAATCGACCGCCTGGCGCGCGAGCCTTCCAAGCAATGAGCCTGCCCAGCGAACGCGACGTGCTCGACGCCCACTACATGGCCCGTGCGCTGGAACTGGCGCGCAAGGGTCTCTATTCCACCCACCCCAACCCGCGGGTCGGTTGCGTGATCGTGCGTGACGGTCAGGTGGTCGGCGAAGGCTGGCACGTACGCGCCGGCGAACCGCATGCCGAGGTGCACGCGCTGCGCCAGGCCGGCGAGCTGGCCCGTGGCGCCTGTGCCTATGTGACCCTGGAGCCGTGCAGCCACCACGGGCGCACGCCGCCATGTGCCGAGGCGCTGGTCAAGGCCGGTGTGGCGCGGGTGGTGGCGGCCATGCAGGACCCCAACCCGCAAGTGGCGGGGCAGGGGCTCAAGCGCCTGGCCGACGTCGGTATCGAGGTTGCCAGCTGTGTGCTGGAGGCCGAGGCCCGCGCACTCAACCCGGGCTTTCTGAAGCGCATGGAACACGGCCTGCCCTTTGTGCGGGTCAAGCTGGCGATGAGCCTGGACGGGCGCACCGCCATGGCCAGTGGCGAGAGCAAGTGGATCACCGGCCCGGCCGCACGCTCGGCGGTGCAGCGTCTGCGCGCGCGCTCCAGCGTGGTGCTGACCAGCGCCCAGAGCGTGCTGGCCGACAACGCGCGCATGACCGTGCGCGCCGACGAGCTTGGGCTGGACGCAGACAGCACCGCCCTGGCGATGGCCCGCCCACCGTTGCGCGTGCTCATCGACGGGCGCCTGCGCCTGCCGCTGACGGCGCCTTTCTTCCAGGCCGGCCCGGTACTGGTGGTGACGGCCGCCGCGCCAGTTGCGCAGTACGCCCAGGCCGGCCATGACCTGCTGAGCCTGCCCGGCACCGACGGGCACGTCGACCTGCCCGCGCTGCTGCGCGAACTGGCCCGGCGTGGTGCCAGCGAGGTGCTGGTGGAGGCCGGCCCGGGCCTGGCCGGTGCCTTCGCGCAACAGGGCCTGGTGGACGAATACCAGCTCTTCATCGCTGCCAAGTTTCTCGGCTCCAGTGCCCGCCCATTGCTCGATTGGCCCCTGGCCAGAATGAGCGAAGCGCAGGCCCTCAACATCACCGACATGCGCGCCGTAGGCGATGACTGGCGAGTCACTGCCATTCCTGTGCCTGCGCCCGGCGTATAATTCGCGGCCTGCGCCTTGCGCGACCCGTTCTGAAGGAGGACTCATGTTCACCGGCATCATCGAATCCATCGGCAGCATCCGTTCACTCACCCCCAAAGGCGGCGACGTGCGCGTGTATGTCGAAACCGGCAAGCTCGACCTGGGCGACGTGAAACTGGGCGACAGCATCGCCGTCAACGGCGTGTGCCTGACCGCCGTCGAACTGCCTGGCGACGGTTTCTGGGCTGACGTCAGCCGCGAAACCCTCGACTGCACCGCCTTTGCCGACTTCAAGGTAGGCAGCCGGGTCAACCTGGAAAAGGCCCTGACCCCCAGCAGCCGCCTGGGCGGCCACCTGGTCAGCGGCCACGTCGACGGTGTCGGCGAGGTCATCTCGCGCAGCGATAACGCCCGCGCCATCCAGTTCCGCCTGCGCGCGCCGGCCGAGCTGGCCAAGTACATCGCCCACAAGGGCTCGATCACCGTCGATGGCACCAGCCTCACGGTCAACCAGGTCGATGGCGCCGAGTTCGAGCTGACCATCGTGCCGCACACCCTCGCTGAAACCATCATGGCCGACTACCGCACCGGGCGTCGGGTTAACCTTGAGGTCGACCTGCTGGCCCGTTACCTGGAGCGTCTGCTGCTGGGCGACAAGGCCGCCGAGCCGGGCAAGGGTGGCATCACCGAAAGTTTCCTGGCCGCCAACGGCTACCTGAAATCCTGATTTAGAAGGGGGTGCCGCGTGGCGCTCAACAGCATCGAAGAACTGGTCGAAGACATTCGCCAGGGCAAAATGGTCATCCTGATGGATGACGAAGACCGCGAGAACGAAGGCGACCTGATCATGGCCGCCGAGTGCTGCAAGGCCGAACACATCAACTTCATGGCCAAGCACGCCCGTGGCCTGATCTGCATGCCGATGTCGCGCGAGCGCTGCGAGCTGCTCAAGCTGCCGCTGATGGCCCCGCGCAACGGCTCGGGCTTCGGCACCAAGTTCACCGTTTCGATCGAAGCTGCCGAAGGCGTCACCACCGGCATCTCCGCCGCCGACCGCGCGCGCACCGTGCAGGCCGCCGCCGCCCGGGACGCCAAGGCCGAAGACATCGTCAGCCCGGGCCACATCTTCCCGCTGATGGCCCAGCCCGGCGGTACCCTGGCCCGTGCCGGCCACACCGAGGCGGCCTGCGACCTGGCGCGCATGGCCGGTTTCGAGCCGAGCGGGGTGATCTGCGAGGTGATGAACGACGACGGCACCATGTCGCGTCGCGCCGAGCTGGAAGTGTTCGCCGCCGAGCACAACATCAAGATCGGCACCATCGCCGACCTGATCCACTACCGCATGATCCACGAACGTACCATTCAGCGGATTTCCGAGCAGCCGCTGGACAGCGAACTGGGTCAGTTCAACCTGGTGACCTACCGCGATTCGGTCGAAGGCGACGTGCACATGGCCCTGACCCTGGGCAAGATCTGCGCCGAGGAACCGACCCTGGTGCGGGTGCACAACATGGACCCGCTGCGCGACCTGCTGCTGGTCAAGCAGCCCGGCCGCTGGAGCCTGCGCGCCGCCATGAGCGCCGTGGCAGAGGCCGGCAGCGGCGTGGTGCTGCTGCTCGGACACCCGCTGGACGGCGACGTGCTGCTGGCGCATATCCGCGAAAGCGCCGACAGCAGCCAGGTCAAGACACCCACCACCTACAGCACCGTGGGTGCCGGTTCGCAGATTCTGCGCGACCTGGGCGTACGCAAGATGCGCCTGATGAGTTCGCCAATGAAGTTCAATGCGATATCCGGATTCGATCTGGAAGTTGTAGAATACGTGCCCTCCGAATAAAGCAGGGGCTGGTTTCCCGCTGTTGATCCGGAACAAAACTCCCACAGGCCGCACCGTTGCGGCCTGGCTCTTTAAGATGAGAACCCCGCAATGTCCCTGAAGACCATCGAAGGTACCTTCATTGCCCCCAAAGGTCGCTATGCTTTGGTGGTTGGCCGCTTCAACAGCTTCGTCGTCGAAAGCCTGGTAAGCGGTGCCGTTGATGCCCTGGTTCGCCACGGCGTGAGCGAAAGCGACATCACCATCATCCGTGCACCGGGTGCGTTCGAGATTCCGCTGGTGGCACAGAAGGTCGCCCAGCAGAGCGAATACGCCGCGATCATCGCCCTGGGCGCCGTGATCCGTGGTGGCACCCCGCACTTCGAATACGTGGCGGGCGAATGCACCAAGGGCCTGGCCCAGGTGTCCATGGAGTTCGGCGTGCCGGTTGCCTTCGGTGTCCTGACCGTCGATTCGATCGAACAGGCCATCGAGCGTTCCGGCACCAAGGCCGGCAACAAGGGCGCCGAAGCGGCCCTGTCCGCCCTGGAAATGGTCAGCCTGCTGGCGCAGTTGGAGGCCAAGTGATTAGCGACGAAAGCGATCGTTTCAACCCGCGCGATCCAAAACCTGCGGATGCTGGCAAGCCCTCCAAGAGCGCCAAGCGTCGCGAAGCCCGCAAGCTCGCGACCCAGGCGCTGTACCAGTGGCACATGGCCAAGCACTCGCTGAACGAGATCGAAGCGCAGTTCCGGGTCGATAACGATTTCACCGATGTCGACGGTGCCTACTTCCGCGAGATCCTGCACGGCGTGCCGGCGATCAAGGAAGAAATCGACAAGGCCCTCGCGCCTTGCCTGGACACCGTGCTCGAAGAGCTCGATCCGGTCGAGCTGTCGGTGCTGCGCCTGTCCACCTGGGAGCTTATCAAGCGGGTCGACGTGCCTTATCGCGTGGTCATCAACGAAGGTATCGAGCTGGCCAAGGTGTACGGCGCCACTGACGGGCACAAGTTCGTCAACGGTGTGCTCGACAAGCTCGCACCGCGGCTGCGCGAAGCCGAAGTGAAGGCGTTCAAGCGCTGATTGCGGCGCTGCCTGCCCATGGGTGAATTCGAGCTGATCCGCCACTACTTCGCCGCCGCGCCCTGTGCGCAGGCCGGCGACGGGGTCGCCCTGGGGATCGGCGACGATTGCGCCCTGCTGGCGCTGCCGGCCGGCGAGCAACTGGCCGTGTCCACCGACACGCTGGTGGCCGGGGTGCATTTCCCGGCTGTGTGCGAACCGTTCCTGCTCGGCCAGCGCTCGCTGGCGGTGGCTGCCAGTGACCTGGCAGCCATGGGCGCCACCCCCGTGGCCTTTACCCTTGCCCTGACCCTGCCGACGGTTCACGCCGATTGGTTGAAGGCCTATGCCCAGGGTCTGAACCTGATGGCCCGACAATGCGGCCTGAGCCTGGTAGGCGGGGACACCACCCATGGGCCGCTGAGCCTGACCATGACCGTGTTCGGCCGCGTGCCTGCCGGCCAGGCCCTGACGCGCAGCGGTGCGCGGCCTGGTGACCTGGTGTGTGTCGGCGGTGAGCTGGGCAACGCTGCCGGGGCCTTGCCGCTGGTGCTTGGCGAACGCGAGGCGGCGGTGGCGCTGGCCGAGCCGCTGCTGGCGCACTACTGGTCGCCGCCACCGCAACTGGCGCTGGGTCAGGCGCTGCGAGGCAAGGCCAGCGCGGCGCTGGATATCTCCGATGGCCTGCTGGCCGATTGCGGACACATTGCCACGGCCTCGGGCGTGTCGATTGTGCTGTCGCTCGAACAGCTGCCGCTGGGTGCGGCGCTGCAGGGCCTGCTGGGCCTGGAAGGTGCGCGACAGGCCGCGCTCACCGGTGGCGACGACTACGTGATTGCCTTCACCTTGCCCCCCGCGCACCTGGCCGGCCTGCAGGCTGCCGGCTGGCCGGTGCACGTGGTCGGTCGGGTGGAGGCGGGCAGCGGCGTCAGCCTGCGTGACCACGCCGGGGCGGACATCACCCCGCGCACGCGGGGTTATCAACATTTTTAGGGAGACACCGTGACCGATCACCCCAATCAGGTGCCGGCAGAAAACGTGCCGCCTTCAGTCTGGCGCAACCCCTGGCATTTTCTGGCCTTCGGCTTCGGCTCCGGCACCCTGCCCAAGGCGCCGGGCACCTGGGGTTCGCTGGTGGCCGTGCCGTTCATCCCGCTGTGGCAGATGCTGCCCGACTGGGGCTACTGGCTGATGCTGGGGCTGACCATGCTGTTCGGCGTATGGTTGTGCGGCAAGGTCGCCGACGACCTGGGCGTGCATGACCACGAGGGCATCGTCTGGGACGAGATGGTCGGCATGTGGATAACCCTCTGGCTGGTACCGGAAGGTTGGCTATGGTTGTTGGCAGGCTTTCTGATGTTCCGCTTCTTCGACATACTCAAGCCGTGGCCGATCCGCTGGATCGACCGGCATGTGCATGGCGGTTTCGGCATCATGTTCGATGACGTGCTGGCCGGCGTGTTCGCCTGGTTGGGCATGCAGGCGCTGGTGTGGAGTTTCACCTGAAGGGAGTGGCCTGATGCGCGCATGGCGAGTGTTGCTGCTGGTGTTGGCGCTGGGTGGCGGCATCGCCTGGGCTGGCGAGCCGACCGCGTTGCCGCAGGAGGTGCGCCTGGCCAGCGAGATCTGGCCGGACTACACCGACGTCGAAGGGCGCGGCATGGCCTGGGACGTGCTGCGCAAGGTGTTCGAGCCGGCGGGGGTCAAGGTGCTCGCCATCAGCGTGCCCTACAGCCGCGCCGTGGGCCTGGTCAAGCGCGCCGAGGCCGATGCCTGGGTCGGCTCCTACGAGCAGGAAAGCAACGACTACCTCTACCCGCGCAACGCCTTCGACCAGGACCATATCTACGCCCTGGGCCTGGCCAGCCTGCCGGTGCCGAGCGCCGCCACCATCGGCCGCTACAAGCTCTCCTGGGTGCGTGGCTACGAGTACCAGCGCTACCTGCCCGATGTGAAGGAGTTTCGCGAGGTGCAGCGGCGCGACGGCATCCTGCCGATGCTCGAACTCAAGCGCGTGGACTTCTACATCGATGCCCAGACCGAGGTGGACTACGTGTACAACCAGGCCCGTGACAAGGCCCGGTTCCGCCGCACCCACATCGCCGAGTTACCGTTGTACCTGGCCTTTGCCAGGACCGAGCAGGCCTGTGCGCTCCGGGCGCTGTTCGATCGGCGCATGGACGAACTGATCGCCAGCGGCGAATTGCGCGAGATCTTCGAGCGCTGGCAGCAGCCGTATCCGTTCCCGATTCCGGGCAGGGCGCACGTGCCAGCATCTAACTTCTCGATCTGTTTGCCCAAGAATTCAGCCTAAGCACCCGCCTTACGCTGCTGTTACAATCGGCGCACATCAAATTTCACGTTATTGATCAGGAGCACAAGGTGCCCGTCGTCTTTGTTGCCGCTTCCAAGCTGCCCACCCCCTTTGCCACGTTCACCATGCATGGTTTTCTCGACGAAGCCACCGGCCGCGAGCACGTTGTGCTCAGCCTGGGTGATGTAGCCGATGGCGAGCCGGTACTGGGGCGCCTGCATTCCGAATGCCTGACCGGCGATGCGCTGTTCAGCCAGCGCTGCGACTGTGGTTCGCAGCTGGAGGCCGCTCTGCAGGCCATCGCCCGCGAAGGCCGTGGCGTGCTGCTGTATCTGCGTCAGGAGGGTCGTGGCATCGGCCTGCTGAACAAGATTCGCGCCTACGAACTGCAGGACGGCGGCGCCGACACCGTCGAGGCCAACGAGCGCCTGGGCTTTGCCGCCGACCAGCGTGACTACGCCATGTGCCAGCCGATGCTCGAGCACCTGGGTGTCACGTCATTGCGCCTGATGACCAACAACCCGCGCAAGGTAAAAGCCCTCACCGCCATGGGCATTGCGGTAGCCGAGCGCGTGCCGCTGCACACCGGGCACAATCCGCACAACAAGCACTACCTGGCCACCAAGGCCGGCAAGCTCGGCCACATGATGGGCAACGAGCACCAGGGCGAGGCCGGTCGGGCGTGACCCGCGGCCAGGTCAAGCGGCGGCTGGCGTTCGCCTGGTGGCAGTTCTTCGCGATTGCCCTGGCGCCGCTGCTGGTGTTCGGCTGGGCGTTCGGAGGCAGTGTGGCGCGTGTCCCGCTGCTGGTGATGCCGGTGTTTCTGGCCGGGCTGGCCTCGATGTTCTTCAGCCTGCCGCGTTTCAGCGCCTACAAGCGTGCATTGATTGCCACTGAAAAGGCGCTGAACAGCGCTGAAGAGCCGGCGGCCTGGATAGAGCTGGCGCGGGTTCGCCGTGTGTCGATGCTGTTTGCCTGCCTGCCGGCGTGGGTGGCCGCACTGTCGGTGTTCGTGGGCCTGGAGGGAGTGCCGCAGATTCTGCTGGCCATCGCCAGCGTGGTGATCCTTTACCTGTACCGGGTACCGCGTCAGCTGGGCTGATGCGCCCTTCGCCAGCCAGGCTGGCTCCTGCAGGCAGGAGCAAGCCTGGCTGGCGAAAGGGTCTAAAGGCCCAGCAGTTGCATCCGCTGACGCACCGAAGCCTCGATCCCGGCAGCATCCAGCCCGCATTCGGCCAGCATCTGCGCCGGCTTGGCATGCTCGACGTACACATCCGGCAAGCCCAGGTGCAGCATCGGCTTGAGCACGCCTTCAGCGCTCAGGAACTCGCTGACCGCAGAGCCGGCGCCGCCCATGATGGCGTTCTCTTCGATGGTCACCAGCAGTTCATGGCTGCCGGCCAGCTCGCGCACCAGCGCTTCATCCAGCGGCTTGACGAAACGCATGTCGACCACGGTGGCATCCAGGTTTTCGGCCACCTTCAGCGCTTCGGCCAGTTGCACACCGAACACCAGCAGGGCGACCTTGCTGCCCTGGCGGCGAATCACGCCCTTGCCGATCTCCAGCGGCTCAAGGTCGCCGTCGATCGTCGCGTTCGGCCCGCTGCCACGCGGGTAGCGCACGGCGGCAGGGCCGTTGTACAGGTGCCCGGTGCTGAGCATCTTGCGCAGCTCGTTCTCGTCGCTGGGGGTCATCACCAGCATGCCGGGGATGCAGCGCAGGAACGACAGGTCGAAGCTGCCGGCGTGGGTCGGGCCGTCTTCGCCCACCAGGCCGGCGCGGTCGATGGCGAACAGCACGTCGAGGTTCTGCACCGCCACGTCATGGATCAACTGGTCGTAGGCGCGCTGCAGGAAGGTCGAATAGATCGCCACCACCGGCTTGGCGCCCTCGCAGGCCATGCCCGCCGCCAGCGTCACCGCGTGCTGCTCGGCAATCGCCACGTCGAAGTAGCGCTCGGGGTAGCGTTCGCTGAACGCCACCAGGTCCGAGCCTTCCTTCATGGCAGGGGTGATGCCCACCAGGCGCTGGTCGGCGGCGGCCATGTCGCACAGCCACTGGCCGAACACCGCCGAGTACTTCGGCCCGGCGGCCTTTTTCGGCGCGGTGGCCGGGGCGTCCAGCGGTTCGAGCTTGGTGATCGCGTGGTAGCCGATCGGGTCGACCTCGGCCGGGGCGAAACCCTTGCCCTTCTTGGTCACCACGTGCAGGAACTGCGGCCCCTTGAGGTCGCGCATGTTGCGCAGGGTGGCGATCAGGGTAGGCAGGTCGTGGCCGTCGATGGGGCCGATGTAGTTCCAGCCCAGCTCTTCGAACAGCGTGCCGGGCACCAGCATGCCCTTGGCATACTCCTCGGTGCGGCGGGCGATCTCCCAGGCGCCGGGCAGGCGCGACAGCACCTTCTTGCTGCCCTCGCGCATGCTTGCATAGGTGCGGCTGGAGAGGATCTTGGCCAGGTAGTTGGACAGGCCGCCGACATTGCGCGAAATCGACATGTCGTTGTCGTTGAGGATCACCAGCATGTCGGCGTTGACTTCCTGGGCGTGGTTCAACGCCTCGAAGGCCATGCCGGCGGTGAGCGCGCCGTCACCGATCACTGCAATCGACTTGCGTGCCTGGTTCTGCAGGCGGGCGGCTATGGCCATGCCCAGCGCGGCGCTGATCGAGGTGCTGGAGTGCCCGACGCCAAAGGTGTCGTACTCGCTCTCGACGCGGCGCGGGAAGGCGGCCAGGCCGTCCTTCTGACGCAGGCTGTGCATGCGTTCGCGCCGACCCGTGAGGATCTTGTGCGGATACGCCTGGTGGCCCACGTCCCACACCAGCCGGTCGTCCGGGGTGTCGAAGACGTAGTGCAGGGCGATCGTCAGTTCGATGACGCCCAGGCCGGCACCGAAGTGCCCGCCGGTCTGGCCGACGCTATAGAGCAGCTCCTGGCGCAGTTCGTCGGCCAGTTTCTCCAGGTCGGCTTCGGCCAGACGACGCAGGCCGGCTGGCGTATCGGCACGGTCAAGCAGCGGCGTGACCGGGCGTTCGCGGGGGATCTCTTGAAACGTCGTGGGCATCAGGCGAATCGTTATAGGTGTGATGAGGCGGCAGTTTACCTTATTGCGGTGAAGGCTGCCCATTGAGGTATGTGGTGCGCGTTTCGCCGGCAATGCCGGCTCCTACAGGGTTCGATGCAGGAGCCGGCATTGCCGGCGAAGGGCCGCTGCGGTCAGCTGCGGCGTTCGACGATGTACCGCGCCAACGCCCGCAGCGGCTCGGCCTTGTCATCGAACCCAGCCAGCGCTGCCAGCGCCTGGTCGCGCAGTTCCAGCGCGTAGGCCTTGGCGGCTTCGAGCCCCAGCAATGCCGGGTAGGTCGGCTTGTCGCGGGCGATATCTGCGCCCTGGCGCTTGCCCAGGGTCGCGGTATCGCTCTCGACATCCAGGATGTCGTCCTGCACCTGGAACGCCAGGCCGATGGCCTGGGCATACTGCTGCAAGGCCGCAAGCGTCTGGGCATCGGCCCGCGCGCTGGCCAGGGCGCCGACCTTGACGCTGGTTTCGATCAGCGCGCCGGTCTTGTGCCGGTGCATGTATTCCAGCGCGGTCTGATCGAGCTTGAGCCCCACCGAGCCCAGGTCGATGGCCTGGCCACCGACCATGCCGGCGGGGCCGGCGCCCTGGGCCACGGCCTGCACCATGGCCAGGCGAATGGCATCGCCCTGCGGGCTCAGGCGCGGGTCGAGCAGGGCGCTGAAGGCCAGGCTCTGCAAGCCGTCGCCGGCCAGGATCGCGCAGGCCTCGTCGAATTTCTTGTGGGTGGTGGGCTGGCCGCGACGCAGGTCGTCGTCGTCCATTGCCGGCAGGTCGTCATGCACCAGCGAATAGGCGTGGATCAGCTCGACTGCGCAGGCGGCGCCGTCGGCATCGCTGCTGGCGCCACCCAGCGCCTCGCAGGCGGCATAGGCCAGCAGCGGGCGTACCCGCTTGCCGCCGTTCATCACGCTGTAGCGCATGGCGGCATACAGGCGCTCGAGTTCGCTCGAGGGGGCGTGGAACAGGGTTTCCAGCGCGGCATCCACCTGGGCCTGGCAACGGGCCTGGTAGGCGGCGATCATTCCGGCTGTTCCGCGTCGAACGGCTCGGCGCGCAACTCGCCGTCGCGCTCCAGCAGCACCTGGACCTTCTGCTCGGCCTGGGTCAGGGCGCTCTGGCAATCGCGGGTCAGGCCGATGCCTTGCTCGAAGGCGGTCAGCGAGTCTTCCAGCGACAGTTCGCCGTTCTCCAGGCGTTCGACCAGCGCTTGCAGGTCGGCAAGGGATTGCTCGAAGTCAATGGCAGCTTTTTTTCGGGCCATGGCGGCTGTCTCTGGTGGCGGTTTGAACGGCGCGACACTAGCAGAGCAGGGCAGGGGGAGCAAATCAGCGCCTGTGATCTTTCGTCGCATTCTGTTGCATAAATGCCGTGGGAACAGGCTTGATTTTCCTGCACCGCTTGCATTGTGGGGGCTCACTGCTGTCTGCCATAATCGCGCCCGCTCTGCGCCGCGGGTTGTATCCGGGTCAGGGTCCCCCCTTCCATGTCGCGTAATGGACTACGTTGTGAGCTTTCTTTCGATCGAGTTCGGCCTCTGCTTCACTCTGTTTTTCGCGGTCTACTGGAGCCTTTGCTGGAGCGTTCGCCTGCAGAACGTCCTGCTGCTGGCGGGCAGCTATGCGCTGGTCGCAAGCTTCAGCCTCGATTCGCTGTACATCCTGCTCGGCTACACCCTGCTGGTCTACCTGCTGGGGCTGTTCAGCGCGCGACATCCCGGACGGCGCTTCACCTACCTGATGGTGTTGCTGCTGGTGCTGGGCTGCTTCTATGTCTTCAAGTACCAGGAATTCTTCGTGGGGGGTGTGCAGGCCGCGCTGGCCGACCTGGGCCTGGACGTCTCGCTGCCGGTGCTGGAGGTGCTGCTGCCGATCGGGCTGTCGTTCTACACCTTCCATTCGGTCAGCTACCTGGTGTCGATCAACCGCGGTGAAATGGCCCCGGCCGCGCCGCTGGACCTGGCCCTGTACCTGGCCTTCTTCCCCAGCCTGGTGGCCGGCCCGGTCAACCGCGCCGCGCACATGCTGCCGCAGATTCGCCCGGCGCAGATCCGCCAGGTGCTGGAGCCGCAGCGGGCGCTGGGGCTGATTGCGCTGGCGGTGGTCAAGCTGTTCTTCTTCAGTGCCTGGCTGGGCAGCGAGTGGGTCGACCCGGTGTTCGAGACCCCAAGCGGCTTCAGCGCCGAGCAACTGCTGCTGAGCGTGTACGGCTACAGCCTGCTGATCTACCTGAACTTCAGCGGCTACACCAACCTGGTGACCGGCGTGGCGCTGCTGCTGGGCTTTCGCCTGCCGGCCAACTTCAATGCGCCCTACGCGGCCCGCAACCTCAAGGAGTTCTGGGGGCGCTGGCACATCAGCCTGTCGACCTTCATTCGCGACTACGTGTACATCCCGCTGGGCGGCAACCGCCAGGGCGTGTGGCGCGGCAACCTGAACATGCTGCTGGCGATGCTGGTTTCCGGCCTGTGGCACGGCGCGAGCCTCAACTTCATCATCTGGGGTGCGCTGCATGGCGTGGGGCTGGCGCTGTACAAGGCCTCCACCTACGTGCTGCCACAACCGATGCGCTGGCCGGGCGCGGATGTGCTGGCGCGCCTGCTGACCTTCCACTACGTCGCCTTCGCCTGGATCTTCTTTCGCTGCGCGAGCCTGGATGATGCGCTGGACATGCTCGGCGGCATCGCCGGCCTGAGCCTGGGCGGGCTGTTGAGCACCACCGGCCTGCTGTTGCTGGGCTGCGTGCTGTACATCGCGGTGTACCCGCAGGTGCTGGCGCTGCTGCGCCAGGGTTTTGCCGCCAGCAGCCGGCTGCCCTGGCAGCTCTACCCGATCCCGCTGGGGCTGTTCGTGTCGTTGGTCATCTTCGCTTCGCAATCGGGCGTGCCGGGGTTCATCTATGCAAGCTTCTAGTACCGGTCAGCTGTTCAAGACGCAAATGGGCGCGGCCAAGGTGCTGTACGCGATCCTGGTCACCACCTTGCTGCTGTTCTGGCTGAACCAGAACTCCATCAGCCTGTACTGCCAGCAGAAGTATCACCAGAGCTGCGAGCTGCCCTGGGTAGGGCAGAGCCAGGCGTGGCGCCTGGGCGGCAACCTGACCCAGGCCCTGGGGGATGCGCGCAGTAGCTTCATCGACAGCCTGGAGCGCCAGACCCTGCTGGCCCAGGCCGAGGGCATGCCGACGGTCGAGCTGCCGCCCAGTATGCCGGTGGTGCTGGTCGACCTGGCGCAGCCGCATGCCAAGGCGCCGGCGCCTGCCAAGGTACCGGTGATGGCGCCGACACCTGCGGCCAGGCCCACTGCAGTGCAGCCAGCGACAGTGCCGCCGGTTGTGGCGCAGGCGCCCGCCGCGCAACCGGTCAAGGTGGCGGCGCAACCGCTGGTGCCGGGGCAGCCGCCCAAGGCCGTGAGCCTGGCGGCTGGCGACGAAGTGTTCCTGGTGGGCGACTCGCTGATGCAGGGCGTGGCGCCGCACCTGGCCAACACCTTGCTCAAGCGCTACCAGATCAAGAGCGTCAACCTCAGCCGCCAGAGCACGGGCCTGGCGTACCCCGGTTTTTTCAACTGGCCGCAGACGGTGTCCGACACGCTGCAGAATCACCCCAACATCCGCCTGATGGTGGTGTTCCTGGGCCCGAACGACCCGTGGGACATGCCCGAGTCCAAGGGCAAGCCGTTCCTGCGTTTCAAATCGCCTGAGTGGGAGGCGCTGTACCGCAAGCGCATCGACCGGATCCTGGACGAGGCCCGCGCTCACAATGTGCAGGTTATCTGGGTCGGCCCGCCCAACATGCAAAAGCCCAGGTTGTCGACGGCCATGGCCTATCTCAGCGGGCTATATGAAAGCCAGGCGCAGCTGTACCAGCAGCATTACGTGTCGGCCAACGGCGTGCTCGGTTACCAGGCCGACGAGTTCTCCTATACCCTGCAGAACAGCCAGGGCAAACGGGTCAAGACCCGTGTCGACGACGGCATCCACTTCACCACCACGGGCCAGAAGCTGATCGCCGAGCAGGTACTGTCGATGATCGCCTTCCCGGGCCTGACCGTAACGGGACACTGAGCATGCGCCGAGCGCACAACATCCTGGTGCTGGCGGCGCTTATCTGCGCACTGCCGGGCTGCAGCCCGGTGGCGGCGGTCAACGCGCCGGCCGCGCGCCCCCTCGCCGTGCAGCAGAAGGCGACCGGCAGCCGTGACGGCAACCTTGCGGTGCTGGCCGGCAAGCTGCGCACCTCCAGTCGCACACCGGTCAATATCGTGCAATTCGGAGATTCGCACACTGCCGCCGACCTGTTCAGCGGCGAGATGCGTCGCCTGCTGCAGTCGCAGTACGGCGATGGCGGCATAGGCTTTGTGGCGGCGACACCGGTACCTGGCACGCGCTACGACAACCTGATCCTCAAGACGGCCAGGCGCCAGTGGGAGCTGGTGTCGGCGCGCAACCAGCAAAGCACCCAGTTCCCGCTGGGGGGCTACCTGTCGGTACCGCTGGCGGCGAACCCGAGCGTGCGCCTGGAGGCGCGCGAACCCAGTGCCCAGCGCTACCGTATCTCGGCCCTGTACCAGGCGCGGGAGAACAGCAGCCTTACCGCCCGTGGCGGGCAGAACGCGGCGCGCCGCGTGATGCTGGCCGCAAGCAACGGGCAGTGGCGCTTCAGCCCGCCGCTCAACAGCATCAGCCTGCCGGTGGACATGAGCCTGAATGCCCACCCGGGCACGGTGCTGGGTGGCTGGTACATCCAGGGCCAGAAGAACGCCGGGGTGACCTATTCGGCCCTGGGCATCAACGGTGCGCGGCTGGAGGTGCAGGACAAATGGCAGGCTGGCTGGCAGGAAAACCTCAAGGCCCTGCGCCCGGACCTGATCATTCTGGCCTATGGCACCAACGAAGCGTTCGACAACACCCTGGACATGGCCAAGTACCGTGACCAGTTGCGCCGTACCGTGGCCCAGCTCAAGCGGGTGCAGCCACGGGCGGTGATCCTGCTGGTGGGGCCTTCGGACTCGATCAAGCAGCGTGGCGCGCGCACCTGCGCGACGCGGCGCCCGCAGTCGTTGCCGCAGGTGGTGCAGATCCAGCGCCAGGTGGCACGCCAGGCCAACGTGCTGTTCTGGGACTGGCAGGCCTACATGGGCGGGGAGTGCTCGATTGCGCGGTGGCAGGCAGAGGGGCTGGCGCGAGGCGACCTGGTGCACCTGACGGCTGATGGCTATCGCAAGAGTGCGTCGGGGCTGTATGACTACCTGCGTGGGCAGTTGGGGCTGCGCTGAGGCAAAAAAAGAGGGGCTGTATCGGTGTCGGGATTGGCTTGCGGCGCCCCGGTGCATCGATAACAGCCCCCCAGCTTCGAGCCACAGGGGCGTCGAACTCAGGTGCAAGCATAGAATGGTTTTTTGGGGCCTGCTGTAGGACTTTTGGACAGATCTCGAAGGGTTCTTCGTCAGCATGGCTGACTCCTGCCGTTTATCCCAACCCTGCAGGAGCCGGCCTTGCTGGCGAAAGCCGCGCTGTAGTCAGCCCGCCGGGGTCAGCCCCAACGCGTAATCGAGGTACCCGCGATACGCCGTTTCCCAGTCATCCTGGAAGGTGTGCCCGGCCGGGTGTTCGTGGCTTTGCACCGGGTTGCTGCCTTCGAACGCCTTCTGCGTGGTTGCGGTCAGTTCCAGGTTGCTCGAATGCTCCTTGGCGCCGTGCACGATCACGATGCGCTTGTCCTTGGCCTTCTGCACGGCGAATGGAATGCGAAAGCCGCCCGGCGACAGCAGTACCGCGCCGCTGTAATGCTGCGGGTATTCGGCGATCAGGTGCGCCGCATGTTCGGCGCCCTGGGAAAAGCCGATCAGCGCCACGTTCGAGCGGTCGATGCGGGTCTGCTTTTCCAGGGCCTTGAGCGCGGCCGCCACGGCTTTCTCGGTCGGCTCGACCGAGTGTTGCTGCCACATGAACTGGCCCTCGTCGCGCTTGAGCGTGCCGTTCACGCCCACCAGTACGGCGCGTTCGCCCACCAGCTCTTCACGCATGCGAATGCCCTTGCTGCCTTCGGTGCCGTAGCCGGACAACCACACCACTACCGGCCAGCCGCCGGCCGGGGCCTTGCCTTCGGGGATGCTGAACGCCGCCGCACCGGCATCCTTGGCCTGTTTGGCGTAGTTGGCCTCGGCGCTCTGCAGCAGTTTCTTGTAGGCCGGTGCGTCCTTCATGCTCTCCAGCTCGTCGTCGTCACGCAGGATCACGGCCTGCCAGAAACCGCGCTCGCGGGCCTGGTCGAGCAGGTCGCCAGCCAGATCGAACTTCTCCATCGAGGCCAGGGCGGCGCCGGCCTGGTAGGACGCATAGGCGTTCTTCGGGTCCAGGCGTGCGGCCGTCAGGTAATAGGCCAGGGCGCCAGCCATGTTGTCGTGCTCGCTTTTCTCCTTGTCGCCGGCATCGATGAATTCCTGTGCGTCGGCATCGTTCAGGTAGAGGTTGGCCATGCCGGCCAGGCCCTGCCAGCGGCCCTTGGCAACGGCCTCGTCTTCGTCGGCGAAGCTGGCGGTGGCGGTAAGGCTCAGGGCGGTGAACAGGCTGAGGGTGGCAAAGTGCAGACGAGGAGATGTCATGAACGACAAGACCGAGAGTCCTTTTTCGGTGGAAGGGAAAGTGTGCCGGCCAATACGGCCGGGGCGCGGATTCTAGCATGGCAGCTCAGCTGCGCAGCTGGTTCCAGTCCAGTTCGAAGCGCGCCAGGTATTTGCGCAGGCGGTCGGCATCGTTGGGTTTTTCCTTGTCCTGGCGCGACACCGCAAACAGCTGGCGCCCTGCGTCGGACAGCGAGCGGGCATCGCGACACACCCGCAGCACGGCCTCCAGTTGCAGGCGGTCGAACAGGTCCAGCTCACGCCCTTCAAGCAACGGCTCGGTGGGCGCGGCAACCCCCCAGGCCCGTTGCAGCCGGGTGATCTCTTCGCTGACCAGGGGCTCGTCGATGCGTCCGCTGTCGGCCAGGGTCGCCATGCGCGTGATCGAGGCCGACAGCTCGCGAAAGTTGCCGGCCCAGCGTGCTTGCGGTGAATGGGCGAACGCCAGGTACTGGCGCTTGGCTTCAAGGTTGAAGCGCACGTTGCGGCCCTGTTCGCGGGCGTGGCGCTGCAGTTCGAAATCGATGTTCGGCTCGATGTCTTCGCGCCGCCCGGCCAGCCCCGGCAGTTCGAAGGTCCACAGGTTGATGCGCGCATACAGGTCTTCGCGAAACAGCCCTTCGGCCACCTGCTTGCGCAGGTCACGGTGGGTGCCGGCGATCAGCTGGAAGTCGCTTTGCACCTCGTTGTCTGCGCCCATCGGGAAGAAGCGCTTCTCTTCGATGGCCTTGAGCAGCATGGCCTGTTCGTCGGCGCCCAGTTCGCCGATTTCGTCGAGAAACAGCATGCCGCCGTCGGCGGCGCGCAGCAGGCCGTCGCGGGCGTTCTGTGCTCCCGTGAAGGCGCCCTTGATATGCCCGAACAGGCTCGACATGGCGCCGTCGCCGCGCAGCGTGGCGCAGTTCACTTCGACGAAGCGGCCCTCCAGCTGGTGGCGCGTGCGCTTGAGTTCATGGATGCGCCGGGCCAGGAACGACTTGCCGGCACCGGTCGGCCCCACCAGCAGCATCGGGGCGGTTGAGCGCAGGGCGACGCGCTCGATCTGCTCGATGGAGTGGTTGAACGCCACGTTGCGCGTGGCGATGCCGGCCTTGAGAAACGCCAGGCTGTGCGCCTGCTCGCGCTGAAAGCGCGAAGCGATGTGGTCATAGCGCGACAGGTCGAGGTCGATCAGCGTGCTGGTGCCGGCCGGGTCACGCTCTTCTTCCTTGCCGCGCGCCGGCGAGGTCTGTACCAGTCGCGCCGGCAGGTAGCGCGCCTCGGTCAGCAGAAACCAGCAGATCTGCGCAACGTGGGTGCCGGTGGTGATGTGCACCAGGTAGTCCTCGTGCTCGGTGTCGAAGTGGTAGCTGCTGGCGAAGTCATGCAGCGCGCCGTACATCTCTTCGAAATCCCACGGGTTGTGCAGAGCCAAGCGGTGCAGGCGCACCTCGGTGTGGGGCGACACGCTGAGTACATCCTCGCGCAGGCGCTCGGCCAGGCCCAGATCACGTTCGCTCTTGCCGTGAATCAGCTCCAGGCGGTCGATCGAAAGATCAGGCTGCTGGCACAGCGCGACGGTGGGCCGCCACTTGTTCCAGCGCGCGGCACCCTTTCCGTTGCGGTCGAGGGTGGTACCGATGAAGCCGATGGCAACGCTGCGCTTGTGCATGCTGTTTATCTTTTTGGATAAATGAAGAGATAAAAGTATACATAAAAGCCCTCAAGCATTTGCCCGGTGCGCAGGTTGATTTAACGAAGATGAAAATAAAACACTTATAAATCAATGAGTTGAAAATAAATTCTAGCGCTTTGACGAAACCTGGCACGCCCCTCGCAATAACGCTTTCGACCGCATCGCCAAGCAGGCCAACGGGTCGGGGTTCACAACCCCACCGGTGCACGAGCCCACCCCTGGTGTTGGTGTCGTGCATGCCGCCGCCGCAACGACCGGTCGCTGGCGCAACCCCGGATGGGGCCGCCAACGAGCCTAGAACTCGTTACATACCCTCCACGGTAGCTGTACCCGTAACACCCGCCGGTGAGGCGAGGGCAACGCACTTGCAGCCAGGATGGCTGACTGTCGCGAAGGACGCCCCCGCCACCGCTGGTACGCCCGGCCTGCTGGCCGGGCCCTGGGCAAGGCGCAACGTCGGACCGAAGGACTCGGTCGGCAAAGGACTCTGATGTCCCGACGCGTGCACCTCCCCCCGGGCCCCACCTGCAGCGCTCGGCGTACCGGCAGCACCGGCACCACGGAATTCATTGAAAGGGAAATACAGAATGAAACTGCTCAAGCGCTTCATCGTGAAAAAGAACGAACGCGGCCTGCTGTTCTGC
This sequence comes from Pseudomonas palmensis, assembly GCF_017848315.1. Taxonomy (GTDB): domain Bacteria; phylum Pseudomonadota; class Gammaproteobacteria; order Pseudomonadales; family Pseudomonadaceae; genus Aquipseudomonas; species Aquipseudomonas palmensis. The sequence goes on along the minus strand of NZ_JAFKEC010000025.1, from coordinate 5,454 downwards.
GAGGGCGACTTCGTGTCGATCCTGGAACCGGGCGTGCATCAGCGCTTTGACCTGCATAACCGGCTGACGGTGGAAACCTTCAGCCTCAACACCCCGCGCTTCGAGCACCGCCTGGCCGGCTACCTGCGCCAGAGCGAGCCGGCGGTGGTGGATCAGTACTTCGAGCGCATGGACCTGGCCGAACACGAAGTGGGCCTGCGTTTCGAGGATGGCGCACTGGCGGAACTGCTGCCACCGGGCAGCCGCCAGCTGTACTGGAAGGGCCAGAGCGCGCAGACCCTGCAGCGCATCGACCTGACCCACAGCTATCGCCTGGAGCCGATCCTGCTCGGCCAGCTCGGTCAGCCCAAGCTGCGCGGTCGCACCCTGGCCGGGCTGGATGCGGTGCTGCTGGCGCCGGTGCCGGCCTTCCATGTGGGCGTGCTCAAGGTCGATGGCGCAGTGGTCGAGCTGCTGCCGGCCGGTCAGTACGGCTTCTGGCGCTTCAACCGCCAGGTGAGCGTCGACATGGTCGACATGCGCATCCAGTCGCTGGAGGTCAGCGGCCAGGAGATCCTCACCCGCGACAAGGTCAGCCTGCGCCTGAACCTGGCGGCCAACTGGCGCTACAGCGACGTGCTGATGGCTTTCGCCAGCCTCAGCAAACCGCTGGAGCACCTGTACCGCGAGGTGCAGTTCGGCCTGCGTGCGGCCGTGGGCACGCGTACCCTCGACGAGCTGCTGGAGAACAAGCAACTGATCGACGACACCGTCAGCCAGTACCTGGCCGAGAAACTGGTGGGCAGCGGCATCGAGGTCAGCGGCCTGGGCGTGCGCGACATCATCCTGCCGGGTGAAATGAAGACCCTGCTGGCGCAGGTGGTGGAGGCTGAGAAGGCGGCCCAGGCCAACGTGATCCGGCGCCGCGAGGAAACCTCGGCGACCCGTTCGCTGCTCAACACCGCCAAGGTCATGGAAGACAACCCGACGGCCCTGCGCCTGAAGGAGCTGGAAACCCTGGAGCGGGTGGCCGAGCGCATCGACCGGATTTCGGTATTCGGCGGGCTGGATCAGGTGTTGAATGGGCTGGTCAGCCTGAAAACCGCATGACACCTGCCAGGCCTTCGGGCCTGGCGGGCTACAAGGACAATTGAGATGAAACACATGAACATCCTCGAAGTGGCCAACGGCAAACCGATCAAGCTCTGGACCCAGGGCGTGCCGGTGGACGAGGACGCACGCCAGCAACTGATGAACACCGCGCGCCTGCCGTTCATCTTCAAGCACCTGGCCGTGATGCCCGATGTGCACGTGGGCAAGGGCTCGACCATTGGCAGCGTGATCCCTACCCTGGGCGCGATCATCCCGGCGGCGGTGGGCGTGGACATCGGCTGCGGCATGATCGCGGCGCGCACCTCGCTGGTGGCGGCCGACCTGCCCGACAACCTGCAAGGGCTGCGCAGCGCCATCGAGAAGGCAGTGCCCCACGGCAAGACCTTCGGCCGGCGCGACCAGGGCGCGTGGAACCACGTACCGACCGCCGCCGATCAGGCGTGGTCGGCCCTGGCCGGGCGTTTCAAGGCGATCACCGACAAGTACCCGCAACTGCAGAAGACCAACAATCGCCAGCACCTGGGCACCCTGGGCGGCGGCAACCACTTCATCGAGGTGTGCCTGGATGAGGCCGACCGCGTGTGGTTCATGCTGCACAGCGGCTCGCGGGGCGTGGGCAATGCCATCGGCAACCTGTTCATCGAGCTGGCCAAGGCCGACATGCGCCAGCACATCGCCAACCTGCCGGACAAGGAACTGGCGTATTTCGAGGAAGGCAGCCGACATTTCGACGACTACGTCCAGGCGGTGGAGTGGGCCCAGGACTTTGCCCGGCAGAACCGTGCGCTGATGATGCACGCGGTGATCGAGGCAACGCGCCAGGTCATCCGCAAGCCGTTCGAGGCCAACCTGCAGGGGGTCAACTGCCACCACAACTACGTGCAGAAAGAGCAGCACTTCGGCCAGGAGATCCTGGTGACGCGCAAGGGCGCGGTGTCGGCGCAGAAGGGCCAGTTGGGGATCATTCCGGGCTCGATGGGCGCCAAGAGTTTCATCGTGCGCGGCCTGGGCAACGAGGAATCGTTCTGCTCCTGCAGCCACGGTGCCGGGCGGATCATGAGCCGTACCCGGGCCAAACAGGCCTTCACCCTTGAGGACCAGGTACGCGCCACCGCGCACGTGGAGTGCCGCAAGGACAAGGACGTGATCGACGAGATCCCGATGGCCTACAAGGACATCGATGCGGTGATGGCGGCGCAGCGCGAGCTGGTGGAAGTGGTGCACACGTTGCGTCAGGTGGTGTGTGTGAAAGGCTGATGGCCTCTTCGCCGGCCGTGCCGGCGAAGGGGTACAACGAGGATTCGAACATGAACATGGAAGACCGTCACCCCCTGCCCAGTGCGATGCGCAGCTGGGTACTCGAAGAACTGCAACGCATCGAGCGCGAGCATGACGTGCGCGTGCTCTACGCCTGCGAATCCGGCAGCCGCGCCTGGGGTTTTGCCTCCACCGACAGCGACTTCGACGTGCGCTTCATCTACGTGCACCGCCAGGACTGGTACCTGCGCATCGACGAGCCACGCGACGTGATCGAGCGCCCGCTCACCGACGAACTCGACATCAGTGGCTGGGAGCTGCGCAAGACCCTGCGCCTGCTGCGCAATGCCAACCCGACCCTGCTCGAATGGCTCGACTCGCCGCTGGTGTACCGCGCCGAGCCGGGGGCGCTGCAAGCCTTGCGCGGCCTGGCCAGGCAGTTCCATTCGCCGCAGGCGGCGTTTCACCACTACCTGTCGATGGCTACCAAGAACTTTCGCATCTACCTGCAGGGCGAAGAGGTGTGCCTGAAGAAGTACCTCTACGTATTGCGCCCGTTGCTGGCGGTGCGCTGGATCGAACAGGGCCTGGGCATGCCGCCCACCGCGTTCGCCCAACTGGTGGAGGCGACCCTGCACGACCCGCTGCTGCTGGCCGACCTGGACGAGCTGCTTCGCGTCAAGCGCATCGCCAGCGAAGCCGATTACGGGCCTCGCCGCGTACTGCTGCACCAGTTCATCGAGAGCGAGCTGGCACGAGGGGGAGCCGCTCCGGCACTGCCCAGGCCCCACGGCGATGTAAAACTGCTCGACGACTATTTGCGTGATACTGTGCGCCGTTTTTCATAGGAGCCTGTATGAACAAGGATGTCGACGCATGCTGAACCTGCGGCTGGCGCAACGCTGGGAGCGCCTGGGCAATCGCGATACCGAGGTGGGCCTGATGCTGCTGTTCGCCCTGCTGGCCGCGCTGTTTGCCTGGGGCGCCTATGTCATGGCCTATCCGGAGCATGGCTGTGTGCGCATGGGCAAGGGCAACAGCGGCCCCCTGGAGTGCAACCCGCGCCAGCTGCTCAACAATGCTGTCGGGCTGCTGTTGATCGGTGTCTGCTGCGCAAGCCCCATCTTCTACATCCTGTGGCACTGGATCAAAGACATGGCGCGGCCATTGACGCTGGAAGAGGAATAGCTCGATGACCGACAGCAAATACGAACGCCTGCCCCACGCCGGTGACTTCGAGCGGGTGGCCGGCACCGAGATCGTCTACCTCTCGCCCCTGCCGATCCCCACCGGCATGCCGGCCTACAGCAGCCGCAACCTGCACCGCGAATCCAACGAGGTGTACCTGGACTTTGCCATCGGCCAGGGCAACTTCGAGTTCATGGCGCGCTGCGGCATCGCCTCGGTGATGGGCGTGGTTACCTGTTTCATGCTCACTGCCTTGCTCGGCTCCTGGGCACGCCGCCATGTGGAGCCGTTCTGGAGCACCTTCGCCGACTTCATGGCCAACGGGTTCATCTGGGGCTTCATCGCCTGCCTGTCGTTGCTGTATGCGGGGATGTTCTGGCGGGTGATGCGCGAGGTGACGATTCACCCGCCGATACGCTTCAACCGCCAGCGCCGCGAGGTGGCGTTCGTGCCCACCCGGGGCGCGGCGCCGATCTTCGTGCCGTGGGAGTCGGTGATCGCCTGCGTCAGCGCGGGGCGCACCGTCACCGAGTACGCCGTGCTGCCCGCCTTCAACCTGATGTTCTGCCTGCGTCAGGCCGACACCGGCAATGTGCTGTGGATCAACGTGCCCAGCGGCCACCTGGGCGCGGCGATTGCCGAATGGGAAGCGATCCGGGTGTACATGGAAGAGGGCCCGGCGAGCCTGCCGCCAGCGCCCGATGAAGAGTTCGAGGAGGGCACCGTGGCGTTCTTCCACATGGCCCGCCAGGGCTATCGCGACAACTTCCCGTGGTGGCAGCACTGGTTTGGCTTTCTGTTTGTGCAGGCCTTCGGCGGCTGGACCTTGCCGTGCCATATCTCGCACTGGGTCAACAACCGGCCCAAGGCGGGCATACCTCCTGAGGTGAAGGCGTGGTCGACGCCGCTGCCGGCTGAACAGCATGCCAGGCCCAGCGCCGAACTGCTGGCGCAGAGCGAAGAGGTGCGCAGTACCTTGCGTCGTGGCCAGACCCTGCTCGACTACTTCAATGTGAAGTTTGGCGACCCGGCTGAACCGGCAGCCGAGGCGGCCTCAGGTTCAGCGCCAGCACGCTGATCAGCACCAACGGCCCGCCCAGCATCACCGAAGCCGAGGGCCGCTCGCCCAGCAGCGCTGCGGCGATCAGCATGGCGAAGGCGGGTATCAGGTACAGCGCCAGGGTCACCCGGGTGACCTCGCAGTGGCGCAGTACCCAGGCCCAGGCCAGGTAGGCCAGCGCGCTGGGGAATACCCCCAGCACCAGCACCGCAGTGTTGGCCTGGGACGGCGCGTGGCCCAGGTCGTCGAGCAGCCCCGGCAGGTACACCATCAGCAATGCAGTGCCCGACCATACGGTGTAGCAGGTGATGGTCAGCGCGTCGTAGCGGTGGCCGTGGTGTTTCTGCAGGGCGAAATAGATGCTCCACGACAATGCCGCCACCAGAATCAGCAACCCGTGCGGGTCGAACTGACCGAGCCCGCGATCGCCGGCCACCACGATCACCGCGCCGGCCATGCCCAGCAGCAGGCAGCCCCAATGCCAGGCCCCGGCCACCTGCTTGAACACCCAGTGCGCGATCAGCAGGCTGAACAGCGGCGTGGACTGCGCCAGCACACTGGCCGCCCCGGCGCTGACCCCACGCTGGCCGTAGTTGATGGCCACATGGTGCAGGCTGACCGCGAACAGGCCAAGCAACAGCAGGGTGGGCACGTCCCTGAGCCGGGGCAGGGCGATGCCGCGCAGCAGCGCGATGACCGCCATGAACAGCGACGCCACGATAAAGCGCGCCAGCGCCAGATGCGTGGGCGCATAGCCCTGCAAGCCCAGGCGGATGCCGGTGGGCGAGTAGGCCCAGCACAGCAGCACGAAGAGTACGGCGCAGGCAATTTTCAGTGAGCTGGGGCGGGTCATGGGG
>NZ_JAFKEC010000024.1 GCF_017848315.1 Pseudomonas palmensis | reverse complement strand
GTAGAACATGTCGAAGATGCGCGCCCGGTCCTGCGGCGCAATCCCCGGGCCCTCGTCGGCGACGGCCAGGCACAGCTGCTCGCCTTCCACACTCACCCGCAGTTCGAGGCGCCCGTGGGCCGGCGAGAAGCGTGCCGCGTTCTCCAGCACATTGATCAGGGCCTGCTCGATCAGTGCGGCATGCACGAACAGCAGCGGCAGCTCTGCCGGCACCTCGGTGCGCAACTGCAACGGGGCCAGCACCACGCGCAGGCGGCTCAGGGCGCTGCCGACGATGTCGGTCGGCGCCACCCAGTCCCGCGCGAGCTTGAGCCCGCCATGCCCCAGGCGGGTCATGTCGAGCAGGTTCTGGATGTAACGGTCCAGGCGCTCGGCCTCGTCGCGGGTGCCTTCGAGCAGCTCGCGACGGTCGTGCTGACTGATTGCCTCACCCAGTGCCAGCAGGCTGTCGATGCTGCCGCGCATGGCAGTCAACGGGGTGCGCAGGTCGTGGGACACCGAGGCCAGCAAGGCACTGCGCAACTGTTCGGTTTCGCCGTGCAGGCGCGCCGCCTCCAGCTGATCGGCCAGCCGCGCCCGGGCCAGGGCCTGGGCCAATGGCTGGCTGAGGGCCTTGAGCAGGCGCCGGCGCTGGGCCGTCAGCACCTGGCCCTCGCGCGGGCGTACCCCCAGCAGGGCCAGCGGGCCTTCCTCCACCGACAGCGGCCACCACCACCAGCGCCCGTTGGGCAAGGTGTCGCTGCCAAGGCCGGCGGCCTGGTCATGCTGCCAGGCCCAGTCGGCGGCCGCCCGCTCGGTGTCGTTGAACTGCAGGGCACCGCCGCTGGCCACCTGCAGGCGACCTTCGGCATCGCGTTCGAGCAGGCACATCTGCACGTCCGTCCAGCCCTCCAGGTGGTGGCTGGCGGCATTGAACACCGCCTGGCGGTCGGTGGCCGCGGTCAGCCGGCGGGTCAGGTCCAGCAATTGGCCGGTCTGCTCCTGGGTTTCGCGCAGCGCCTGCAACTGACGCCGCTGGCGCGCCGCCAGGTTGCCGGTCAGGGCGGCCATCAGCAGAAAGAACACCAGGGTCAGCACGTCCTCCTCGCGCTGGATGCTCAGCGAGAAATTCGGCGGTATGAACAGAAAGTCGTAGGCCAGAAACGACAGCGCGGCGCACACCAGCGCCGGGCCCAAGCTGCTGCGCACCGCCACCAGCAGCACTGCTGCCAGAAACACCAGCGAGATGTTGGGCAGCGCCAGCACCCCGGCCACGCCCCAGGCCAGTGCACTGGCCAACACGGTGGCAAGCAGCGCCAGCAAGTAGTGGCGCCAGGCCCAGGCTCGCGCCACCGGCGCGCTGACCGGTTCTGGCTGTGCGTCGCGGTCGAGCACGTTGATTTCCAGCCCGTGGGCCTCGCGCAACAGGCGCGCCGCCACACCGGCACCGAACCAGCGCCGACGCAGCCGGTCACGCGACTGGCCCACCAGCACCAGGCTCGCACGCCGCTCCAGCGCATGCTGGATCAAGGTGTTGGCCACCTCGCCGGCGCGCAGCACCACCACTTCGCCGCCCAGCCGCTCGGCCAGCTGCTGGGCGGCCTGCAGGCGCTGGCGTGCGGTTTCGTCGCGCAGGCGGCCGTTGTCCACGTGCACCAGGCTCCAGGGCAGGTGGCGGCGCTGTGCCACGCGGCTGGCATGACGTACCAGGCGCTCGGCCTGGGCATCGCCATCCACCCCCACCAGCAGGCGCCCACGCAGCGCCGGCGCATCCTGGCCCAGGCTGCGGTAGCCGTGGGCGAGGTCGGCATCGACCTGGGCGGCGGCGGTCTGCATCGCCAGCTCGCGCAGGGCCGTCAGGTTGGTCTGGGTGAAGAACGCATCGATCGCCGCCCGCGCCTGCTCCGGCACGTACACCTTGCCGTCGCGCAGGCGTTCGAGCAGCTCGCGCGGCGGCAGGTCGATCAGCACCAGTTCGAAGGCTTCCTGCAGCACCCAGTCGGGCAGCGTTTCGCGCACCTGCACGCCGGTGATGCCGCGCACATGGTCATTGAGGCTTTCCAGGTGCTGCACGTTGACCGTGGTGTACACGTCGATACCGGCCGACAGCAGCTCCTGCACGTCCTGCCAACGCTTGGCGTGGCGGCTGCCGGGTGCGTTGCTGTGGGCCAGCTCGTCCACCAGCGCCAGTTGCGGGGCGGCCTTGAGCAGGCCGTCCAGGTCCATTTCCTCCAACTGCACGCCACGGTACTCGGAGCGCACCAGCGGCTGTTGCGGCAAACCGCCCAGCAGCGCCTCGGTTTCGCTGCGCCCATGGGTTTCGACGATGCCCGCCAGCACCCTCACCCCCTGGCGCAACTGCGCATGGGCGGCCTGCAGCATGGCGTAGGTCTTGCCTACGCCGGGCGCTGCGCCCAGGAACACCTTGAGCCGGCCGCGCCCCTCGCGCGGCAACTCGGCCAACAACGCATCGGCGCGTTCAGAATCACTCATGGTCGACACACGTCCTTATTTCGAAGCAGGTGCGAGCTGGTCGAGGGCCGCATTCAGGGCCAGGATATTGACCACCGGCGGCCCCACCAGTGGGTGCAGGGTGGACTGCTCCACCAGGGCTTGCAAGGCGGGCAGCGGCAATTGCCGCGCCGCTGCCACCCGCGCCAGCTGATAGGCCACGGCTGCTGGCGGCAGGTGCGGGTCCAGGCCGCTGCCGGAGGTGGTCAGCAGCGCCAGCGGCACCGGGCCTTGTGCCGGCACATACAGCGCCTGGGCCTGCTCGCCCACGCGTTTGGCCAACGCCGGGTTGCTCGGCGCCAGGTTGCTGGCACCGCTGGACACCGTGGCATAGTCGGCCGCCGAGGGCCGCGGCTGGAACCAGCCCGCGCCACTGAACGGCTGGGCCAGCAGGCGAGAGCCGCGCACCTGGCCACTGTCGTCGCGCAGCAGGCTGCCGTTGGCCTGCTCGGGGAACGCCACCTGGGCGACCCCGGTGACCACCAGCGGGTACACCGCGCCGGTGATCAGGGTCATCAACACAATCAGGCTCAGGGCCGGGCGTACTAGCGTCGTCATGTTCATCTCCCAGTTCACACAAGGTGCAGCGCATTGAGCGCCAGATCGATCAGCTTGATCCCCACGAACGGCACCAGAAGCCCGCCCAGACCGTAGATCAGCAGGTTGCGCCGCAGCAGGTGGGCAGCGCTGGCGGCCTGCACCCGTACCCCGCGCAGCGCCAGCGGGATCAGCACCACGATGATCAGCGCGTTGAACACGATCGCCGAGACGATGGCGCTCTGCGGGCTGGCCAGTTGCATCAGGTTGAGCACGCCCAGCTGCGGGTAGATCGCAGCGAACAGCGCCGGCAGGATGGCGAAGTACTTGGCCACGTCGTTGGCAATGGAAAAGGTGGTGAGCGCGCCACGGGTCACCAGCAGCTCCTTGCCCACCTGTACCACATCCAGCAACTTGGTCGGGTCGCTGTCCAGGTCGACCATGTTGGCCGCCTCGCGGGCCGCCTGGGTGCCGTCATTCATGGCCATGCCGACATCCGCCTGGGCCAGCGCCGGGGCGTCGTTGGCACCGTCGCCGCACATGGCTACCAGGCGCCCGTCGTTCTGTTCCTGGCGAATGCGTGCCAGCTTCTTCTCCGGCGTGGCCTCGGCCAGCACGTCGTCGACCCCGGCCTCGGCGGCAATCGCCGCCGCGGTCAGCGGGTTGTCTCCGGTCACCATCACGGTGCGAATGCCCAGTTTGCGCAGCTCGGCGAAGCGCTCGCGAATGCCGGGCTTGACCACGTCCTTGAGGTGGATAACGCCCAGCAGGCGCTTGTCCACGCACACCAGCAACGGTGTACCGCCGCTCTGGGCAATGCGGTCGACTTCACGGGCCAGGGCGGCCGGCAGGTCCAGGCGCTGCATGCCGACGAACGCCAGCACCGAATCCACCGCGCCCTTGCGGTAGCGCTGGGCGCCGAAGTCGACGCCCGACAGGCGGGTTTCGGCGCTGAAGGCCACCGGCACCAGGTGTGCAGCGTCGGGTGGGGTGAAGTCATGCAACTGGCGCAGGTAGTCGACGATCGACTTGCCTTCGGCGGTGTCGTCGGCCAGCGAGGCCAGCAAGGCGCCCTCGCCCAGCTCGCGGGCAGTGATGCCGGGGGCGGCGTGCACCGCACTGCAACGGCGGTTGCCGAAGGTGATGGTGCCGGTCTTGTCCAGCAGCAGCACGTGCACATCGCCGGCCGCTTCCACTGCACGCCCCGAACGGGCAATCACGTTGAGCCGTACCAGACGGTCCATGCCGGCGATGCCGATGGCCGACAGCAGGCCGCCGATGGTGGTGGGGATCAGGGTCACCAGCAAGGCCACCAGAAACACCATCGGGATGCTGCCACCGGCAAAGTGCGCGAAGGGCTGCAGCGTGACCACTACCACCAGGAAGATCAGCGTCAGGCCGATCAGCAGGATGTCCAGGGCCACCTCGTTGGGCGTCTTCTGGCGTTTGGCGCCCTCGACCAGGGCGATCATGCGGTCCAGGGTCGACTCGCCCGGGTTGCTGGTGATCTGCACCAGCAGCCAGTCGGACACCAGCCGGGTGTTGCCGGTGACCGCAGAGCGGTCGCCGCCAGACTCGCGGATCACCGGTGCGGACTCGCCGGTGATCGCCGCCTCGTTGACCGCGGCGATCCCTTCGATCACCTCGCCGTCACCGGGGATCATCTCCCCGGCATCCACACGCACCACATCGCCTTTGCGCAGGTCACTGGCCGGCACCACCTCGAACTCGCCCGAGGCCATGCGCCGCCGCGCGTTCAGGCCCTGGCTGCCGGCCTTGAGGCTGTCGGCGCGGGCCTTGCCACGGCCTTCGGCCAGGGCCTCGGCGAAGTTGGCGAACAGCACGGTGAACCACAGCCACACGGCGATCTGCACCGATACGCCGGTGGGTACGTCGCTGGGCAGCAGGCACAACAGGGTGGTGAAGATAGCGGTCAGTTCCACCACCAGCATCACCGGGGCGCGCTTGAGCTGGCGCGGGTCGAGCTTGACGAATGCCTGCACCAGGGCCGGACGCCAGAGCGCGGCGAAGGTGGTGCGGGCAGTGGCGGACGGGGCCGCCTTCACTTCGGAAACAGGCAGGTTCATGGTCGGCTCCTCACAAGCCCAGGCTCAGGTATTCAGCAACCGGGCCCAGGGCCAGGGCCGGCAGGAAGGTCAGGCCACCGATCAGCAGGATGGTCACCAGCAACAGCGTGACGAACAGCGGGCCATGGGTCGGGAAGCTGTTCTGGCCCACCGGCGCGCTCTTCTTCAGCGCCAGGCTGCCGGCCAGGGCCAGCACCGGCAGGATGTAGCCGAAGCGCCCGATCAACATGCCCAGGCCGATCATCAGGTTGTGGAAGGTGGTGTTGGCGCCCAGCCCGGCAAACGCCGAGCCGTTATTGGCACTGGCCGAGGTGTAGGCGTACAGCAACTGGCTGAAGCCGTGCGGGCCCGGGTTGCTGACCGCGGCGGCAGGCCCCGGCAGGCTGGTGGCCAGCGCGCCGAGCACCAACACGCCCACCGGCATCACCAGCAGTGTGGCGACCAGTAGTTGCACCTCGCGGGCCTGCAGCTTCTTGCCCAGGTATTCAGGGGTACGACCGATCATCAACCCGGCCAGGAACACCGCGATCAGCACGTTGAGCAGCATGCCGTAGAGCCCGGCGCCGACGCCGCCGAAAATCACCTCGCCGACCATCATGTTGACCAGCGCGACCATGCCGCTGAGCGGGTTGAGGCTGTCGTGCATGTTGTTCACCGAGCCGTTGGAGGCCGCGGTGGTGGTCACGCTCCAGAGCACGCTGGCGGTGGTGCCGAAGCGGCTCTCCTTGCCTTCCAGCGGCGCGGTCTGCTCCACCAGCGGGCTGTTCAGGGTGGGGTTGGGCTGGTACTCCGACCACAGCGCGGTGGCGCCGCCGATCACGAACAGCGCAAGCATGCAGGCGATGATCGCGCGGCTCTGGCGCAGGTCCTTGACGTAGTGGCCGAAGGTGAACACCAGGGCCACCGGAATCAGGATGATCGAGGCCACCTCGAACAGGTTGCTCCAGGCGCTGGGGTTCTCGAACGGGTGCGCCGAGTTCACCCCGAAAAAGCCGCCGCCGTTGGTGCCCAGCTGCTTGATCGCGATCTGGCTGGCAGCCGGGCCCAGCGGGATCACCTGGTCGGCGCCCTGCAGGGTCAGTGCATGCACATAATCGGTGAAGGTCTGCGGCACACCCTGCCATACCAGCAGCAGCGCCAGCAGCAGGCACAGCGGCAGCAGCCCGTAGAGGGTGGCGCGGGTCATGTCGACCCAGAAGTTGCCCAGGGTGCTGGCCGAGCGTCGGGCAATGCCACGACACAGCGCGACCAGCACGGCAAGGCCGGTGGCGGCGCTGACGAAGTTCTGCACGGTGAGGCCGAGCATCTGGCTCAGGTAGCTGAGCGAGGCTTCGCCGCTGTAGGACTGCCAGTTGGTGTTGGTCATGAAGCTGACGGCGGTGTTGAACGCCAGCGACCACTCCTGGCCGGGCAGGTGCTGCGGGTTCAGCGGCAGGTGCCCTTGCAGCAGCAATACGGCAAACAGCAGCCCGAAGCCTGCAAGGTTGAAGGCAAGCAGCGCCAGGGCGTACGTCTTCCAGCTCTGCTCGGTGGCGGGGTCGACCCCGGCCAGCCGGTAGCAGCCCCGCTCCACCGGCCCCAGCAGCGGGCTCAGCCAGGTGCGCTGGCCTTCCATCACCTTGTAGTAGAAGCGGCCCAGCCAGGGCGCCGGCAGCAGCACCAGGGCGAAAAAGGCCAGCAGCAATGCGTAATCGTAACTGTGCATGGCTGCTCCTAACCGCGATCGGCGCGCAGCAGCGCGGCCATCAGGTACACAAACAACGCCACTGCCAGCAGCAGTGACACCCCGTCCAGAATGCTCATGAAGAATCTCCGTCCCGCGGCACGGTGCCGCTGACGGTGATTGTCGGGAGGGGGGGCGTAAAGGGGCGAGAGGGCTAGCGAGGGTTGGGTATAAAGAATGCGTAAAGAGAGCGAGTCGGCATGGCTGGGACGCCCCGTTGGCCGGCAGGGCCGGCGCCTGGCAAGGGCGGCCCGGCCAGCCAGGCCGGTGCGATCAGGCCCGCGGCGGGTGCTGCGGCTCGCTGCGGGTCCAGTCCAGCAGCAGGCTGTAGGCCACTGCCAGCAGCGTGGGGCCGATGAACAGGCCGATGAAGCCGAACGCCAGCAACCCGCCAAACACCCCCAGCAGCACGATCACCAGCGGCAGGTTGCCGCCCCGGCTGATCAGGTAGGGCTTGAGCACGTTGTCCACGCCACTGATGATGAACGTGCCCCAGATCCCCAGGAACACCGCCATGCCGTACTGGCCCTGCCACGCCAGCCATGCGGTGGCCGGCACCCAGGCCAGCGGCGGCCCCATGGGGATCAGGCTGAGCAGGAAGGTCACCAGGCCCAGCACCAGCGCGCCCGGCACCCCGGCGATCAGGAAGCCGATCAGCGCCAGCAGGGCTTGCGCCGCTGCGGTGCCGATCACGCCGTTGACCACCCGTTGCACGGTGCCAGCCACCAGGTCCAGGTAGTATTCAGCGCGCTCGCCGATCAGGCGGTTCAGCAGGCGCAGCACGAAGGCCGACAGCCGCGGCCCGTCACGGTAGAAGAAGAACACGAACACCAGGCTCAGGGTCAGTTCGAGAATCCCGCCGCCGATCTGCGCACTGCGGGCCAGCAACCAGTTGCCCACCTGCCCCAGGTGTGGCTTGATCGCCGCCAGCATGGCCGCGCCCTGCTGGTCGAGGGTGTCCCAGAAGCCGACCAGGCGCTCCCCCACGAAGGGTATGCCGCCCAGCCAGGCAGGCGCATCGGGCAGGCCGTCGACCTGCACGTCGCGCACGAACGCGGTGGCATCACGAATATGGTCGGCCAGGTTGAAGCCCAGCCACACCAGCGGCAATGCCACCAGCAGCATCCACACGCCCGTCAGTACGCTCGCCGCGAGGGTTTCGCGCCCGCCGAGCACGCGCGTGAGCAGGCGCATCAGCGGCCAGCTGGCATAGGCCAGGATCGCCCCCCACAGCAGCGCGGAAATGAACGGGGCCATGACCCACAGACCGGCCCCCAGCAGGCCGATAAGGATGATCTGCACCAGCAGGCGATCGTTGTTGAGCATAGCGGCCCCGGTCAGCGGATCAGTTCGACATGCAGCCCGGCAGCCGGCTGCGTACCCACTTCAAGCCGTGCTGCGCGCACCCCGGCCTTGACCAGTTGCTCGCGCCAGGCCTCGGCCTGGGCGCCGGTCAGGGTCACGCGCAAGGTACTGTTCAGGTTGAGGCTGCGCGACAGCAGGTTGACCCAGGCCGGCTGCGGTTCGCCCTTGAGGTCGGCATAGTCGAGCTTGCCGGTGCTCAGCAGTTCCCGCTGCACGGTGGCCGGCGTGGGCAACACCTCGCCCAGCGGTGCGTTGGCCACGAACTCCTCGACATGCAGGTACGCGCGCCGATTGCCCTTGGTGATGCTGTACAGCGCAACCAGGGTGTCGCTGGAGGCGCCGGAGCGGCGCAACAGAATGAACGCCTGCTGGTTGTCGGCACCGGTCAGGTTGAATCGCCCGGCCAGCTGCGCCGACCACAGGCTGCTTTCACCGCAGTCCTGCCCCTGGCACCAGAACAGCGGGTAGCCACCTGCGGTCTGCAAGGCTTCGCGGGCGGCGGTAAAGGCTTCGTTGGCACTGCGCTCGGCCGGCAGCTGGTAGGTGGCATAGCTGACCTTGCCGCGGCCCTCGACCTTGCCCTCCATGCGTACCACATTGCTGATCTTGCGCAGCGAACCGAGGGGGTACACCCGCTCCTGTTCCTGCTCCAGTTCCTGCGCACTGGTCTGGCCCACTACCTTGGCATCCACCGGAATCGGCAGTTGATCGGCCATCAGTGGCGTGCTGGCAAGCACGGCCAGGCCGGCAAGGCCTGTTCGAATCAGACGCGAAATACTCATTGGCGGGCCATGGCGCTAAGGGCCTCGATGGCGAAAAAAGGTGCAACGGTGTCGCGCTTGGTCATGGTTGTCTCCCTGTTCAACCCGCCAAGCCTCGACAGTTGCCCGCCGCAAGTCAAGAAATGGCAAAGAAGCGATTGAAACAGTCTGCAACAAGGCTGGCGCCCGACTCGTCGTTCAGGTGCAGGTGATGCCCGCCCGGCAGCTGTTCCAGCTTGAAGGGTAGCTGCTCGAGCAGGGTGGTGTTGCGCGCCAGCATGCCGTCGGCGGCCACCACCAGTTGGGTCGGACAGGCGATGCGGCGCACGAAGGTCAGCGCCTGTTCTTCGCTCATGCGCAGCGGCGACGGCAGGGTCAGGCGGCTGTCGCTGCGCCAGGTGTAGCCACCCGGCACCGGCATCAGGCCGCGCTGGGCCAGCAGCTCGGCGGCCTCGCGGGTGACCGCGACCATGCCCTGCATGCGTGCCTGCACCGCCAGCTCCAGGGTCGGGTAGACGGTCTTGCCCTTGCCGCCCTGGCGCAACTGCGCCTGCAAGGCCATGCCCATGCGCTCGGCCGTGTCCTGGGGGCCGGCGCCGGGCGGGATCACCCCGTCGATCAGCGCCAGGCGGGTGATCCGCTCGGGCAAGGCACCGGCCAGGATCACCGAGATGATCGCCCCCAGCGAGTGCCCGAGCAGGGCAAACCGTTGCCAGCCCAGTTGCTCGGCTACCCGCAGCACGTCGTGGGCGTAGTCCCACAGCGCGTAGCCGGCGCCCACCGGCCGATGGTCTGAATAGCCATGCCCGGCCAGGTCCAGTGCCACGATGCGCAGCCCATGCAGCCGGGGCGCCAGGCGCGCGAAGGTGTTGGCGTTGTCGAGCCAGCCATGCACGGCGATTACCGGGATGCCCTGCTGCGGGCCGAACAGGTGCGCTGCCAGTTCGATGTGCCCCAGGTTCAGGCGCACTTCCTCCACGCCACTCATTGCACCGCTTCCTGCCAGCGATCGAACAGGCCCTTGATCAGGCTCGCGGTGTCATGCGGGCGCTCCAGCGGAAACATGTGCCCACCCGGCAGGCTGTGGAACTCGCCCCTGGGCATGCTGCGCACGGCATACGCGTGGTGGCGGCGTACCACGCGGCTCTGGCTGCCACGCACCATCGCCAGCGGCAGCGTCAGCTGGCGGGCCGGGCCGGGGCTTACGTGGGGCAGGCTGCGATAGATGCTGATCTCGGTGGCCGGGTCGAAGCGCAGGCGCAACTGCTCGCCCTCGTCCTGCAGGCCATGTTCCAGATAAGCCTCGAAGCAGTCGGGGTCGAACTGGCGAAACAGCGCCTTGCCGGTGAAGTAGGCCCGGGCGCTCTCGCGGTCGGCGAACGCCTCGCGGCGTCCCAGGGTGCGGCCGGCCGGGGTGATGCGGTCAATGAAGCCAAAGCGCTTGGCCAGCTGGATCAGCCACTCGTCGGCTCGGGTCAGCACCGGCGAATCGAGCATCACCACCCCACGGTAGTACTGCGGGCAGCGCATCGCCGCGTGCAGGTGCAGCACCCCGCCCAGCGAGTGCCCTACCCCCCACACCGGCTCGGGCTGCTGCTCCAGGTGATGGATCAGTTCATCGACCAGGTTCTGCCAGTTGTCGTTGACCGGAAAGCGCGGGTCGTGCGCGTGCTGCGGCAGGTGGGTGACGTGATAATCGGGGGCCAGCGCAGCGAACAGCTTGCCGTAGGTGGCCGAGGGGAAGCCGTTGGCATGGGCGAAGAAGATCTGCTGCGTCATGGTCGCCTGTCCGCGAAGGGGAATCGGGCCATTTTCCCCGCCGCAGCAACACCCGGCAACATCCGTACAGGCCAGGGAGCACGACGATCAGGTCAATTCGCGTCGAAGCTGGCAATCGAACGGCGCAGGCAGGCCTGCAGGTACAGCAACTGGTACTCGAGCGCATCACGTGCCTTGCGCTTGTGCTCGCGGCTCAGTTCGGCCCGGCGCAGTG
The DNA here is from genome assembly GCF_017848315.1 of Pseudomonas palmensis. Classification (GTDB taxonomy): domain Bacteria; phylum Pseudomonadota; class Gammaproteobacteria; order Pseudomonadales; family Pseudomonadaceae; genus Aquipseudomonas; species Aquipseudomonas palmensis. The sequence goes on along the minus strand of NZ_JAFKEC010000024.1, from coordinate 58,342 downwards.
CCAGGCAGGTGGCCTGCAACTGATGCCCCATCAGGCGGCCCGTCTCGCGCAATTGCCTGAGCTCGCGCAGCCCCTCCAGGCGTCGCATCAACTCGTCGAGCTTGGCCTCGGCACTGTCCTTGAGCACGTTGTACTCGGCAAAATCCAGCGCCTGGGCACGCTCGACCTGGCGCACGATGTCGTAGAAGTAGGCCGAGCCTGCCATTTCCGGATCCGGTGTGTTCATCGCCAAACTCCTGTTCGCGCCCCCGATGGGTCCTGGGGGCACGCTAGCAAGGCAGGGCATGGGCAACAACTGGTAGAAATATCAGGTCGCCGGTGGGTTGTCGCCCAGCGCGATGACGGCGATGGTCAGGCGCGAGATGCAGTTGAGCTTGCCGTCTTCGGTGCTCAGGCGGATGTCCCACACATGGGTGCTGCGGCCAATGTGCACGGGCCGGGCAGTGGCCGTGACGCGCCCGCTGCGCACACCGCGCAGGTGGTTGGCGTTGATCTCCAGGCCCACGCAATAGAAGCGCGTGGTGTCGATACACAGGTAGCTGGCCATGGAGCCGACGCTCTCGGCCAGCACCACCGAGGCGCCGCCGTGCAGCAGGCCGAACGGCTGGTGGGTGCGCTGGTCGACGACCATGCTGGCGCTCAGGGAGTCGTCGGTGAAGCCTTCGAAGCGAATATCCAGCACTTCGCCGATGGTGCCTTTCTGGCGGGCGTTGAGCTGGTCGATATCGGGTTGGGTTTTCCAGAGGCTCATGCAGCATTCCTTGTCGTGGTTGGCGATCAGGTGGGAGTGAGACTGCGCAGTGTCATCAGCCCGGCCAGGGGGTGGTCGCCGTCGAGTTCGGCCAGGCTGGCGGTGCCCATGGGTGCGGGGTCCTTGCGGTGGCCATGCTCGAGCAGGCACACCAGCGTGCCCACCAGCGGTTGATGGCTGACCAGCAGCACCTGCTCCACCCCCAGCCTGCCCAGCTCGGCGATGACCTGCTGCGGGTCGCTTTCGGGAGTGAGCCAGGGCACGGTCTGCACCGGCTTGTCCAAACCCAGCGCCTCGTGGACCAGCGCAGCGGTCTGCTGCGCGCGTACATAGGGGCTGGCCAGGATCACCTGCGGCGCGCAGCCGAGCAACTGGGCGGCACTGCGCAGCACCTGCTCGCGACCGTGGGCGGTCAGCCGGCGTTCGGCGTCGCTGTTGGCGCGGGGCTCGGCTTCACCGTGGCGCAGTACCCACAGCCTCACAGCTTGGGCTCTTCGTCACGCGCCGGGTGTGGCGCAGGCGGCACGCTGTGGGCGGCTTCGCCTTCCGGCGCGCGCGGGGTGGGCCAGTCGGCGAACGGCCAGGGCTTCTGGTCGGTGTGGAAACTGCCGAAGCGACCGATCTGGGCCAGAAACTGGCTCAGGCTGTCGCCGAAGTTCATCAGGCTGGCACTGGGTGCGCCGTAGATCAGCCGGTACACCAGTTGCACCACCACCAGGCCACCCAGCAGCAGCTCGGCCAGTTGCCATACCAGTAGGAACACCAGCATCCACAGCACACGCAAGATGATCGATTCGCGCTGCGCCTGTTTTGGGGACTCGTTCATGCCCTGCTCCTGTAATTCAGTTGAAACCGCTGGTGGAAATGAAGTCGACGTCGGTTTTCGGCTCGCCGCGCATCAGCAGCTCGATCACCTGGCTCAGGGTCCGGCCTTCGAACAGGATGGCATGCAGGCCGGCTACCAGCGGCATGTACACCTGCACTTGCTCGGCCTTGGCCTTGAGCACCTTGAGGGTGTTGACCCCTTCGGCCACCTCGCCCAGGCGGTTGACCGCCTCGTCCAGGCTCAGCCCCTGGCCCAGGGCATGGCCGACCTGGTAGTTGCGGCTCTTGGGCGAAGAGCAGGTGACGATCAGGTCGCCGACACCGGCCAGGCCCAGGAACGTCATCGGGTTGGCGCCCTGGCTGACGGCGAAGCGGGTCATCTCGGCCAGCGCGCGGGTGATCAGCATGCTCTTGGTGTTCTCGCCCATGCCCAGCGCCACCGCCATGCCGGCGATGATGGCATAGACGTTCTTCAGGGCGCCGCCCAGCTCGACGCCAAAGCGGTCGTTGCTGGCATAGACACGGAAGGTACGCCCGTGCAGCACGGCCTGGACCCGCTGGCACAGCTGCTCGTCCTCGCTGGCGACCACGGTGGCGGTCAGCGCGTGCTCGGCCACCTCGCGGGCCAGGTTGGGCCCGGAGAGCACGCCGATGCGCGCCTGTGGGGCGATCTCTTCGAGAATCTGGCTCATCAGCTTGAAGGTGTGCGCCTCGATGCCCTTGGTCAGGCTCACCAGCAGCTTGTTGCTCAGCAGCTCGGCATGGGGCGCCAGCACGCTGCGCAGGGCGCTGGACGGCAAGGCGACGAAGATCAGCTCGCAGGCCTGCAGGGTGGCCAGCAGGTCGTTGACCGGCTCGACGCCCGGGTGGATCTTCACGCCCTTGAGGTAGCGCGGGTTTTCGCGGTTGTTGCGCATGGCCTCGGCTTGCTCGGGGTCGCGCATCCACTGCCGTACCTCGACACCATTCTCGGCCAGCAGGTTCGCCACGGCGGTACCAAAGCTCCCGCCTCCAAGAACTGCAACAGGCTGCTGTTCAGTCATATCCAATCCGTTAAAACCAATAAAGTGGCGACCCCCGCATTATACGGAGCGTTAAGGCCACGGCCAGCGCCAGATGTGCGATTGGACCGCAGCAATGCGGGTTTGATCGCTGGAAAAAGCCGGCTACTCGGTTAACATGCCCGCTCGATACCCGCCATCAAGGCCGCGCCGTGCATCTTGGCCCTCCCCCCTCGCGCCCGCTGGTTCTGCTGACTGCCCTGCTGGGCGGTCCGGCGGTGGCGGACGACCTGTTCGTCGACAGCCAGGCGCTGCCGCAGATCCTGACCGCCACCCGCCTCAGGCAGTCGCCGGCGGCGGTGCCCGGCAGCATGAGCGTGCTCGACAGTGAGCTGATCCGCGCCAGCGGCGCGCGCAACGTACCCGAACTGCTGCGCCTGGTGCCCGGCATGATGGTCGGCTACGGCGCGGGCAACCAGCCGGCGGCCAACTACCACGGCAGCAGCGTCAACGATGCGCGGCGCATGCAGGTGCTGGTCGATGGCCGTTCGGTGTACCGCGCGGGGCTGGCGACGGTGGACTGGGGCGATATCCCGCTGGCACTGGAGGATATCGAGCGCATCGAGGTGTTCCGCGGGCCCAACACCGTCAGCTATGGCGCCAATGCACTGATGGCGGTGGTCAACATCCTCACCCGCAGCCCGGCCGACAGCCATGGCACGCGGCTCAAGGTGATCCGCGGCCAGCGCGGCATCGACGACTGGTACGCCAGCCAGGGCCTGGGCTGGGAAGGCGGCGACCTGCGCCTGTCGCTGTCGGGCCAGCAGGACGACGGCTTTGACCACAACGCGCAGGGCCAGCACTACCGCGATGGCCGCCGCCTGACCCGCCTGAGCCTGAGCGCCAGCCATGCGCTGAACGCCGAGCAGAGCCTGGACTGGCAGTTTTCCGCCAAGGAAGGCAGCGAGCAGCGCCCCTATGCCTACACCCCGGTGTTCCCCGGCGTTAGCGGCGCAGGGGCGAACGCCGACGTGAATGCCAAGGACTACGCCGCCTCGGTACGCTGGAACATCGACCTGGACCCGTGGCACAGTCTGTACCTGCAGGGTTCGGCGTTGCACTGGGATCGCCAGCAGGTGTGGCGCGCGTGCGATGCGGCCATCGCCTTCAGCCCGCAACTGGCGCAGCTGTGGCGGCTCAACCCGGGCTATACCGAACGCCTGGCCCGCAACATCGACGCGCCGATTCCTCCCGGCAGCGACCAGGAGCAGGCGCTGGCCCGCGAGGTCCGCCAGCAGTGGCACAACGGCGGTGCCAACCCGGTGTGCGGCGACATCGACCAGAGTACCCGCGAAAGCCGCCTGGACCTGGAGCTGCAGGACACCCTGAGCCTGAGCGACAGCCTGCGCCTGGTCAGCGGCGTCGCCTACCGCTACGACCGGGCCGACTCGCAGACCTACTACGATGGCAGCCTCGACGACACCACCTGGCGCCTGTTCGGCCAGCTCGAGTGGCGCGCCGACGAACACTGGATCGTGCAGGGCGGCGCGATGTTCGAGGACACCCGGCTGGCGGGCAGCTCGCTGGCCCCGCGCCTGGCCGTGAACTACCTGATCACCCCGCGCCACGGCCTGCGTGCGGTGTACTCGGAAGCGGTACGCTCGCCGGACATGTTCGAGAACAACGTCAACTGGAGCTACCGCGTCGACAACCTGCGCCCGGCCGCTTTCGGCCAGCGCCACGCCGAGTACTTCGTCACCACCCGCGGCCCGGGCGATCTCGACCAGGAACGCATGCGCTCGCAGGAGCTGGGCTACAACGGCTTTTTCAGCGAAATCGGCCTGAGCCTGGACATCAAGCTGTTCCATGACCAGCTCACCGGCATGGTCAGCGAACCGCTGCGCAACAACCGGCCCATCGCCAGCAACGCCAACAAGGCGCGTTTCACCGGCAGCGAGGCGCAACTGGACTGGCAACTGCGCAGTGCCGACCGCCTGCGCCTGACCTACGCCTATGTCGATGCCTGGGCCAGCAACCCCGATGACCGCCACCTCAGCGCACGCAACAGCGGATCGGCCGGCTGGCTGCGCGACTGGGGCCGAGGCTGGTCGAGCGCAGTGTTCTACTACGGCGACGACGCCCTCAACCAGTACCGCTTCGAGCGTGTCGACCTGCGCGTGGCCAGGCGCATCCCCATCCGCAACGCCAGCCTGGAGCTGGCCGGGATGCTTCAGCAACGCCTGGATGACGAGCCCACCAGCAACTGGCAGAACCGCTACGACAGCCGGCAGGTGCTGTACCTGAGCGCGGAGCTGGAATTCTGATGCGCCTGCTGCACGCTTGCCTGGTGCTGATGCTGGCGTGGCCGCTGAGCGCACTGGCGGCCGCAGACATTCTGGTTACCGCCGCCCAGGGCAATGCAGGCGTGCGCGACTTCGTCACCGCCCTGCGCGCGCAGCGCCCCACCGATCACGTGCGCTTCACCGCCGTGTCAGAACTGCCTGCCGGGCACAGGCTCAAGCCGGGCACGCGCCTGATTCTGCTCGACCTGGCCGCACTGGACTGGCGCCTGAAACAGGCCGAAGGCCCGCCAACGCTGGCCTTGCGGGTCAGCCGGGTACAGGCCAGCCGGCACCTGGGCGACCGACGCCCGTCCTACCTGAGCCTGCTGTGGAGCGACCCGCCGCCCGCGCGCCAGTTGCGCCTGGCCCACTACCTGCTGCCCCAGGCCAGGCGCATTGGTGTGCTATATACCGAGAACAGCCGGTTCCTGCTCGACGAGCTGCGCCAGGCGGCCAAGGCGCTGCGCCTTGAGATCATCGCCCAGGCCTGGCCCGACCCGCGTGACAATCGGCCGCTGCAGGCCGTGCTCAAAAACAGCGATGTGCTACTGGGCCTGGACGACCCACTGCTGTACAACGCCACCACGGCCAAGCACCTGCTGCTGAGCAGCTATGCACGCCAGGTCCCGCTGATCGGTCCGAATGCCGGGTTCGTGCGCGCCGGCGGGCTGGCCAGTACCCTGAGCGACCAGCATGACTGGCTGGCGGTGCTCGACCGCCTGCTCGACCAGCCGCCGGCGGCCTGGCCGCGGACGTTGTACCCCGAGCGATTTCGCGTGGCCGGCAACCAGCAGGTGGCCCGAGCCCTGGGCATCGAGGCGATAGACCCGGTGGCCGCACAACAGGCCGTGGCCGCAGGAGAGAAGCACCGATGAAAAAACTGACCTGGGACATCAGTACCCGCACCCAGATCATCAGCCTGGGGCCGGCCCTGCTGCTGACGTTGCTGCTGATCAGCTTCTTCACCTTCGTGCGCATCCAGGACTTGCGCCAGGAGCTCAACCATACCGGCCAGCTGATCGCCAACCAGCTGGCACCGGCCTCGGAATACGGGGTCATTTCGGGCAATGACGAAGTGCTCGAGAGCCTGATGCGCGCCACCCTGACCATCCCGCATGTGCGCTTTCTCGAAGTGCAGGACAGCGAAAACCACATCCTGGTGTATGTCGAGCAGGCCGACGAGCACGAGAACCGCCCCCAGCAGGTCGAGGTGTTCCAGGCGCCTATCCGCCTGCAGCGGATCTTCCTGGACAGCGATTTCCTGCACAACGGTGGCTCGGCCTCGACCCGCAAGGACGATTACCTGGGCCGGGTGATCGTGGGCATGTCCGATGACGCCTTCAACCAGCGCCAGCAGGAAATCGTGATCAAGGCCGCGATCCTGGCCCTGTTCGCCCTGCTGTTCACCTTCATCCTCGCACGGCGCCTGGCGCGCAGCCTGTCGCGTCCGATCAGCGACATGGGGCACGCGGTCAAGGCCATCCAGAAAGGCGACTTCAATGCGCCGCTGCCGGTGGTCGACGACAGCGAGCTGGGCCACCTGGCCCGCCACATCAACAACCTGGCCAGCGGCCTGGCACAGGCCAGCCACGAGCAGCAACAGGCCATCGCCCAGCTGATCCAGGCCCGCGAGGAAGCGGAACAGGCGAACAAGGCCAAGTCGGACTTCCTGGCGATGATGAGCCACGAGCTGCGCACCCCCATGAACGGGGTGCTGGGCATGCTGCAACTGCTGCAGACCACCGCGCTGAGCGAAGAACAGAGCGAGTACGCGGCCGTGGCCAGCGAGTCCACCGGCCATCTGCTCAAGGTGATCAACGACATCCTCGACTTCTCGCGGATCGAGCGCACGACGCTGGAGCTGGAGCACATCGAGTTCAACCTGGCCGAGCTGCTGGGCAGTTGCACGCAGTCGTTCCAGCATGTCGCCCAGCAGCGCGGATTGCTGCTGCTGGCGCCACTGCCGCCGGGCATGGAACAGTTGCGCGTGGCCGGCGACCCGACCCGCATCCGCCAGGTGCTGGTGAACCTGATCGGCAACGCGCTGAAGTTCACAGAACACGGCAGCGTGCAGATCGAACCGCGCTGGCAGGTACTGGACCGACAACTGATCTGGTTCACCTGTGCGGTGCGCGATACCGGCATCGGTATCGACAGCGAGCGCCTGGAAACCATGTTCGTTGCCTTCCAGCAGGCCGACAGTTCTATTTCACGACGTTACGGCGGTACCGGCCTGGGGCTGTCTATCGCCCGCACCCTGACCGAGCGCATGGGCGGCACGCTGCGTGCCGAAAGCCGTGAAGGCAGGGGCTCGACCTTTACCCTGGAAATGCCGCTGGCGCTATGCATGCAGCAGAACCCCACGCTGCCTGCGCCCAGGACCGACAACAGTGACCCTGGCCAGGGCCGGCGCATCCTGCTGGTGGAGGACAACCCGGTGAACCAGGCCGTGACCCAGGCCATGCTGCGCAGCCTGGGGTTCGAGGTGTGCGTGGCCGCCGATGGCGCCCAGGCGGTGGCGCTGGCCAGCCGCCAGCGCTTTGCCGCCACGCTGATGGATTGCCGCCTGCCGGTCATCGACGGCTACGAGGCCACCCGGCGCATCCGCCAGATCCCCCATGCCGCAGCCATGCCGATCATCGCCCTGACTGCCAACGCGCTGCAGGGCGATCGCGAACGCTGCCTGGCCGCCGGCATGAACGACTACCTGACCAAGCCGTTCAAACGCATTGATCTGCAGCAGATTCTGCAACGCTGGCTGCCCGCACAGGCATCTGTGACTGGCGATAAATGCTAAAGTGCGGCAGTCTTACAGACTGAACCGGGCCCTTGCCGGGCTTGTCATAAAAATTTCAGTGCACAAGTGTACATCTTCGTCCCCTGTGCTGTGACTTTCACTACAACGCAATAGTCTATGTGTAGGCTGCCGCCCCAAGCCTGAGGCTTTTGGGTCGGTCGGGAAGATCTACCCCGTGCCGCACGGTGACTATTGAGGAGCTCGCATGACCAAACAAAACGCCTTTACCCGGGAAGACCTGCTGCGCTGCAGTCGCGGTGAGCTGTTCGGCCCAGGTAACGCGCAACTGCCCGCCCCTAACATGCTGATGGTGGATCGCATCACGCACATCAGCCAAGAGGGTGGCAAGTACGGCAAAGGTGAGTTGGTCGCCGAGCTGGATATCAGTCCAGACCTGTGGTTCTTCGCCTGCCATTTCGAAGGCGACCCGGTGATGCCAGGCTGCCTGGGCCTGGATGCCATGTGGCAGCTGGTCGGATTCTTCCTGGGCTGGCAAGGCCTGCCAGGCCGTGGCCGGGCCCTGGGTTCGGGCGAAGTGAAGTTCTTCGGTCAGGTACTGCCGACCGCCAAGAAAGTCACCTATAACATCCACATCAAGCGCGTCCTGAAAGGCAAGCTGAACATGGCCATCGCCGATGGCTCGGTCAGCGTCGACGGCCGCGAGATCTACACCGCCGAAGGCCTTCGGGTCGGTGTATTTACCTCCACTGAAAATTTCTAAGGGTTATTCGCATGCGCCGCGTCGTAATCACAGGTCTGGGCATCGTATCGTGCCTGGGCAATGACAAAGAGACCGTCTCCGAAAACCTGCGTAAAAGCCGTCCGGGCATCCGTTTCAACCCGGAATACAAGGAAATGGGGCTGCGCAGCCAGGTTTCCGGTTCCATCGACCTCAACCTCGAAGAGCTGATCGACCGCAAGGTCTATCGCTTCGTCGGTCACGCAGCCGCCTACGCCTACCTGGCGATGCAGGACGCGATCAAGGACTCGGGCCTGAGCGAAGAGCAGGTGTCCAACCCGCGCACCGGCCTGATCGCCGGTTCCGGCGGCGCCTCGACCCTGAACCAGATGGAAGCGCTGGACATCCTGCGCGAAAAAGGCGTCAAGCGCGTCGGCCCATACCGCGTTACCCGCACCATGAGCAGCACCGTGTCGGCGTGCCTGGCCACCCCGTTCAAGATCAAGGGCCTGAACTACTCCATCGCCTCGGCGTGCGCCACCAGCGCGCACTGCATCGGTACCGCGATGGAACAGATCCAGATGGGCAAACAGGACGTGGTGTTCGCCGGTGGCGGTGAAGAAGAGCACTGGAGCCAGTCGTTCCTGTTCGACGCCATGGGCGCACTGTCCAGCAAGCGCAACGACACCCCGGAAAAAGCCTCGCGCGCCTACGATGCCGACCGTGACGGTTTCGTCATCGCCGGCGGTGGCGGCATGGTAGTGGTCGAGGAGCTGGAGCACGCTCTGGCCCGTGGCGCGAAGATCTACGCCGAAATCGTTGGCTACGGCGCGACCTCCGACGGTTACGACATGGTTGCCCCAAGTGGCGAAGGCGCGATCCGCTGCATGCAGCAGGCGCTGTCCACCGTCGACACCCCGATCGACTACCTGAACACCCACGGCACCTCGACCCCGGTCGGTGACGTTGCCGAAATGAAGGGTGTGCGTGAAGTGTTCGGCGACAAGGCCCCGGCCATCAGCTCCACCAAGAGCCTGTCGGGCCACTCGCTGGGCGCTGCCGGCGTTCACGAGGCGATCTACTGCATGCTGATGATGGAAGGCAACTTCATTGCCGGCTCCGCCAACATCGACGAGCTGGACCCGGAAGTGGCCGACCTGCCAGTTCTGCGCGAAACCCGCGAAAATGCCAAGATCGACACCGTGATGAGCAACAGCTTCGGTTTCGGCGGCACCAATGCCACCCTGGTGCTCAAGCGCTGGGCTGGCAAGTAAGCAAGGGCTCGCCCCTGCTGTAGAAACGCCCCGACTGGTTCGGGGCGTTTTTGTTTGCGGCTTTCGGGGCAATTGGCCGGCAAGGCCGGCTCCTACAGGGCACGCGATGCCTGTAGGGGCCGGCCTTGCCGGCCAAAGGCGTTACACCGAAAACCTGCCCACCAGCGTATTGAGCTCGATGGCCAGCTGCGACAACGCCTGGCTCGCCGCGCTGGTCTGGTTGGCCCCCGCCGAGCTCTGCAGCGCCAGGTCGCGGATGTTGGTCAGGTTGCGGTCCACCTCCCGCGCCACCTGTGCCTGCTGTTCGGACGCACTGGCGATCACCAGGTTGCGCTCGTTGATCAGGCTGATGGCCGCGGCAATCTCTTCCAGCGCCGTACCCGCCGCATGCGCGCCATCCAGGGTGCCCTGAGCACGCTGGTTGGTCTGCTGCATGCCCTCCACCGCCCGGTCGGTACCCTCCTGGATGCCACCGATCATCTGTTCGATTTCCCGTGTCGACTGCTGGGTACGATGAGCCAGTGCCCGTACCTCGTCGGCCACCACTGCAAAACCGCGCCCGGCATCCCCCGCCCGCGCCGCCTCGATGGCCGCGTTCAGGGCCAGCAGGTTGGTCTGCTCGGCGATCGAACCGATCACATCCAGCACCTTGGTGATGCCGTGCACCTGCTCGGCCAACTGCCCGACTTCCGCGGCATTGGCGGTAACGCCATCGGCCAGCGCCTCGATCGACGCTACCGTGAGGCGCACCTGCTCGCGCCCCTGACGGGCAATGCGATCGGACTCGGTCGAGGCCTGGGAGGTGGCCACCGCATTGCTCGCCACCTCTTCCACCGCGGCGGTCATCTGGTTCACGGCGGTGGCGGCCTGCTCGATTTCCTGGGTCTGCTGGTGCAGGCCGCGGGTAGCGTCCTCGGTCACTGCGCTGAGCTCTTCGGACGCCGAGGCCAGCTGGTTGGACGAATCGGAAATACGCCCGATGGTATCGCGCAGGCTCTGCTGCATCTGCTTGAGGGCCGCCTGCAAGCGCGCCGGCTCGTCACTGCCCTCCACGTTGATCTGCGGGGTCAGGTCGCCGGTGGCGACCACCTCGGCCACCTGCAGCGATTGCGCCAGCGGGCGCACGATACTGCGGGTCAAGGTCAGCGCCAGCACAACGGTGAGCACCAGTGCGGCCACCAGCAGGCCGACCACCCACACGCGGGCACGCTCATACACCGTGCCGGCAAGCTCGGTGGCCATGTTGGCGTGATGGTTGTTGAGGGCGATCAGCTCGTTGAGGGTGGTGGTGAGCTGATCGGCCAGCTGGTTCATCTCACCGTTGACCAGCGCCACCGCCTCCGTTGTCTGGCCCTGCAGGGCCATCTGCACTACCCGTGCCTGATAGCTCAGGTACTGCTGCTCGAGCTTGAGGTAGCGGTCGAACAGCGCCTGCTCCTCGGGCAATGCAATCAGGGCCTGGTAGCGTTGCTGTTCCTTGCCCAGCTCGCCCTTGATCTGCTCGATGCGTGAATGGGTCTGCTGCTGCGCGGCGTTGTCGCTGTTGAGCAGCAGGCGCAGGGTCAGTGCCCGTATCCGGAACATGTCCTGGCTGATCTGCCCCACCGAGATCACACTGGGCAGCCAGTTGCTGTCGACCTGTTCGGACTGCTGGCGCATGCTGCTCATCTGCAGGAGCGAGAAGGCCCCCAATGCAAACACCAGCAACGCTACCAGACCAAACCCCAGACCTGCCCGCGGCGCAATGTTCAAACGTCTCAAGCTCATCTTCCGGTTCCCTCCAAAAGCGCTGCATCGGTCATGCAGCTGACGTGCTTATTAGAAGGTATCGGCCCTTGAGATTTTTGCGTAAGACGAAAAAGTGATATCAAAACGCCTTGTCATTGCGAGCGCAGGCGGCGCATGCCTCATTGCACGATGAAGCGCTGCTCGGCCAGCAGGCGGTCCCCCTGGAACACCATGAAGTGCCACTGGCCCGGTACCACTTCGTGGTGCTCGGTAAATTCATAGGCCATGACATCCTGCGCGGCCCCCGGTACCAGCTTCTGCACCACCTCGAACTTGTCATGGCGTTGGCCGTCGGGGGTGATCACCCCGGGGGTCAGGTACAGCAGCGTCAGGGGCGTGTCTTCGGCCACCTTGCCTTCAAGGCGATAGCGCAGGCCGAATTTGCTGCCAAGACGGGCCGGCACTCGGTCGGTGTGCTCCAGGGTCTGGCTGGTCTGGGTCAATACCCGTTCACCGGGCTGGAAGTCCTGGTGGCGGGTCTGGAACACGCCGTACTCCACCGGCCCCTGCACCCGCACCTCTGCACCGGCCACCGCACTCACCAGCATCAGCGCGGCCATGGCGCCCAAACGACTCTTCGACATACTGCTCTCCATCAGGTTGATGGCGGCAGGCTATGGGGCTTGCATGACAGGCTGATGACATCAGCGTGACCTGGGCAGTACCGCGAGAAAGTTGTCCTTGGCCACCTTGTGCGCCACGGCCTCGGGCAAGGCATCCAGGAACCGGTCGAACCCGTGCAGTTGCTCGCCCAGGCTGGCGAAGCGGCCGACCACATCGGAACCGAGCATGAAACGTTCGGGGAAGCGCTCCACCAGCGCAACCCATTCGGGCCGTGGCACGCCCTTGTCGTCCAGCAGGTAGGGTTCGAGCACGCTCCACGACAGGTCGATGTACAGGTTCGAATAACGCTCGAGCATGCGCGTCAGGGTCGGCAGCAGAAAGTCCAGCTGGGTCTGGTGGCGGTGAATCTCCATGCTGGTGCCGGCGTGGGCCCAGATGAAACGGGTATCGGGGTGCTCGCGCAGGGGCTGCTCGATCTCTTCCAGGTACAGCGGGTTGCGTTCGCGCTTGGAGGTGATGTTGGAGTGGATCAGCACCGGCATGTCGTGCCTGGCCGCCAGCTGATAGATGAGGCCCAGCGCCTCGTTGTTGGCCCGTGGCGTGTCGCCGCTGGTCAACGCCGTCAGGTCGTCGTGGCGGGTGAAGACTTCGCCGATGCCCTGCCACAGGCCGGGAAACAGCTCGAGCATGCGCTCGATATGGGTGGCCGCGTTCTTGTCCACCGGGTTGAAGCCGGTCAGAAACGGGTGAAAGCGCTGGCGCTGCTGCTCGGGCAACTGTTGCAGCGCCGCTGCCACATAGATGTCGGTGGCGCTGTACCAGTAGGCTGCGGCATCATCGCCGGCGTAGTAGCGCGGGCGCTTGGGCTCGTCTTCATGCCATTTCTTGGCCACCGCCACACCCGAGATCATCGACTGATCGATACGCGCCGCATCCATGGCCTTGAGCAACTCGTCCATGCCGGCGCTTTCCTGAAAGAAATCGACATAATGCAGGTGCGCGTCGCTGTAGCGGTACTCCCGCGCCTGGGCCATGCCCGACAGCGTCACCGACAGCAACAGGCACCCCAGCGTCCTGGCCCACATCGCAATCCCCTTGTGCAATTGACCCAGGGTAGACCTGCCGCCGGGCGCAACGGTTCAGCCCGGGCACCGGGCAGGTTATGCTTCCAATTATTTCCATCGCCCTGGTGCCCCTGATGAACCCTCCCCTGGTAATCCGCCCGCGCGCCGAATCCGTCGAAGGCCAACCCATCCTGCGCCCGCTGCCTTCGGCACGGCGGCGCAGCGTCGGGCCGTTCGTGTTCTTCGATCACATGCTGGCGACCGACTACCCGCCCGGGCGTGGCATGGACATTCGCCAGCACCCGCACATCGGCCTGTCCACCCTCACCTACCTGTTCGAAGGCCAGTTGCAGCACAAGGACAGCCTGGGCTCGGATCAGCGCGTGAGTGCCGGCGAGGTGAGCTGGATGACCGCCGGCAGCGCCGTGGCGCATATCGAGCGCACCCCGCCGGAGCTGCTGGGTCAGCCCAAGCGCCTGCACGGGCTGCAGGTGTGGCTGGCCTCGCCGAAGGATCACGAACAGGGGCCGGGGCACTACAGCCATCACCCGGCGGCCAGCTTGCCGAGCAGCGATGCGCTGGGGGTGAGTATCCGCATGATCGCGGGCACGGGCTTTTGCCTGACCTCGCCAGTGCCGGTGTTGTCAGCGACCCTGTATGCCGAGGTGCGCATGCAGGCGGCGAGCACGCTGCTGATTCCCGCCGAACACGCTGAACGGGCGGTTTATGTACTCGACGGTGAGGCGAGCCTTGACGATCAGCCACTGGAGCCGTGCAGCCTGGTGGTGCTGCCCGAAGGCGAAGCGATGAGCCTGTACGCCGACAGCGAATGCCACCTGGTGATCATTGGCGGCGACGCACTGGACGGGCCGCGGCGGATGAACTGGAACTTCGTCGCCAGTGACCCGGCGCTGATCGAGCAGGCACGGGCACGCTGGGCGGCCGGGGATTGGCCGGTGGTACCGGGCGAGATCGGGCGAATCGAGTTGCCTTGAGATTCGCCGGCAAGGCCGGCTCCTACAGAGGCAGGAGCGGGCTTGCCAGCGAAGAGGCCATCAGGCCTGGAACACTTCCCGCAGCAGGGTGTGCATCGCCTGGAACGCGCGCTTGGACGTCCTGGCGTCGTACTTCATCTTGCCTGGCACGTTCGCTGCGGGGTCGGTGAACGAATGCACCGCGCCTCCGTAGCTCACCAGCTGCCAGTCAGCCTTGGCCGCATCCATCTCGGCCTCGAAGGCAGGCAGTTGCTCGCGCGGCACGAGCGGGTCGGCTGCACCGTGCAACACCAGCAACGCTGCCGACACCTTGCCCTCCTGGGCCGGCAGCGGCGTGTCCAGCGTACCGTGGAACGACACCGCAGCGCGCAGACGCTGGTCTTCACGGGCCAGCTCCAGTGCGCAGCAACCGCCGAAGCAGAAGCCGAAGGTGGCCAGCTTGCCCGGCGCAAGCACTGCCTTCGATTGCCCCAGCAACTGATCCAGCGCCGCCTTCATGCGCTTGCGCAGCTCGACCCGATCATTTTTCAGCGGCATCATCGCCGCCCCCGCTTCATCCATGTTGGATGGGCGCAGCGTCTGCCCATACAGGTCAGCCAGCAGCACCACATAGCCCTGGGCCGCCACCTCCCTGGCAATGCGCTCAGCGCCCTCGCCGATGCCCATCCAGTTCGGCGCCATCACCAGGCCCGGCTGTTCCTTGGCGCCGTGGGTATACACCAGGCGGCTTTCGTACACCTTGCCGTCAAGCTTGTACACCAGCGACTCGATCGTCACGTTGCTCATGAACCCCTCCTTGCACAATGAAAAAAGCCCGCCGAAGCGGGCTTTCCTGCAACTGCTTACGCCGACAGTTCGACCAGCAGCTTGTTCAGTCGACGCACATACGCCGCCGGATCCTTGAGGCTGTCGCCCGCCGCCAGGGCGGCCTGATCGAAGAGGATATGCGAGAAGTCGGCGAAACGGTCTTCGCTCTGCTCGTTGTCCAGCTTCTCGATCAGCGGGTGACCCGGGTTGAATTCGAAGATCGGCTTGGAGTCCGGCACCTTCTGCCCGCTGGCTTCGAGGATCTGGCGCATCTGCAGGCCCATGTCCTGCTCACCGATGGCCAGGATCGCCGGCGAATCGGTCAGGCGGTGCGACACGCGCACTTCGCTGACGGTATCGCCCAGCGCAGCTTTCAGACGCTCGACCAGGCCTTCCTTGTCCTTGGCCACTTCTTCCTGAGCCTTCTTGTCCTCCTCGGAGTCCAGCTTGCCCAGGTCCAGGTCGCCACGGGCCACGTCGACGAAGCCCTTGCCGTCGAACTCGCTCAGGTAGCTCATCAGCCACTCGTCGATGCGGTCGGTCAGCAGCAGCACTTCGATGCCTTTCTTGCGGAAGACTTCCAGGTGCGGGCTGTTGCGTACCTGCGCGTAGGACTCGCCGGTGAGGAAGTAGATCTTGTCCTGACCTTCCTTGGCACGTGCCAGGTAGTCGGCCAGGGACACGCTCTGCTCGCCGCTGTCGTCATGGGTGGAGGCAAAGCGCAGCAGGCCGGCGATCTTCTCCTTGTTGGCGAAGTCTTCCGCCGGGCCTTCCTTGAGCACCTGGCCGAAGTTCTTCCAGAAGCCCTTGTACTGCTCAGGCTCGTTCTTGGCCAGCTTCTCGAGCATGTCCAGCACGCGCTTGGTCAGCGCCGACTTCATCGAATCGATGATCGGGTCTTTCTGCAGAATCTCGCGCGACACGTTCAGCGACAGGTCGTTGGAGTCGACCACACCCTTGATGAAGCGCAGGTACAAAGGCAGGAACGATTCGGCCTGGTCCATCACGAACACGCGCTGCACGTACAGCTTCAGGCCGCGTGGCGCTTCGCGCTGGTACAGGTCGAACGGCGCACGGGCCGGTACGTACAGCAGCGAGGTGTACTCCAGCTTGCCTTCGACCTTGTTGTGGCTCCAGGCCAGCGGGTTTTCGAAATCGTGGCCGATGTGCTTGTAGAACTCCTGGTATTCCTCGTCCTTGATCTCGGTACGCGGACGGGTCCACAGCGCGCTGGCACGGTTGACGGTTTCCCACTCCACGGCCGGCTGCTCTTCGCCTTCGGCGGCAGTCGCTTCCTTGGGCAGTTCGATCGGCAGGGCGATATGGTCGGAGTACTTCTTGATGATGTTGCGCAGGCGCCAGCCATCGGCGAATTCGTCTTCACCTTTTTTCAGGTGCAGCACGATGCGCGTACCGCGCTCGGCCTTGTCCACGGTGGCGACTTCGAACTCGCCCTCGCCCTTGGACGACCAGTGCACGCCCTCGCTCGCCGGAGTACCGGCGCGGCGGCTGTAGACATCGACCTGATCGGCGACGATGAACGCCGAGTAGAAGCCCACACCGAACTGGCCGATCAGGTGCGAGTCTTTCTTCTGGTCACCGGTGAGGTTCTTCATGAAGTCGGCAGTGCCGGACTTGGCGATGGTGCCCAGGTGGGTGATCACGTCATCGCGGTTCATGCCGATGCCGTTGTCTTCCAGGGTGACGGTGTTGGCCGCCTTGTCGAAGCTCACGCGAATCTTCAGGTCGCTGCCGCCCTCGAGCAGCTCGGGCTTGGCCAGGGCTTCGAAGCGCAGTTTGTCGACGGCGTCGGAGGCGTTGGAAATCAATTCGCGAAGGAAGATTTCCTTGTTCGAGTACAGCGAATGGATCATGAGGTGCAGCAGCTGCTTCACCTCGGTCTGGAAGCCCAGGGTTTCTTTTTGAGTTTCCACACTCATGGTCTTCAACACTCCGATCTGATGGCAGTAGTCACTCGGGCCGACGGCCCCCGCGGGGCAGCGTCCGGCCTTTCGTGGCGGGATGAACAGCAGATGGGGGCTGGCATATCTATTTCAAGGGCACGGGCAGTTCTTTGATCTTGAAATGCGCACGGGCCGTGGCGATGGGCTGGTCCGGGTCGCCCTGCCAGGCGGTGATCGCGACGTTGGTCACCCGCCGCCCCTGGCGCCACAGCTGGCACCGCGCATAGGTATCGCGGTACAGGCCGGCGCGCAGGTAATCGATGGAAAAGTCGATGATCCTGGGAATGCTCGCGCTTTCGCTGAAAATCAGCAGGTACAGCGCCGCCGACAGTTCCATGAACCCGGCGATCACCCCCCCATGGATCGCCGGCAGCAACGGGTTGCCGATATTGTCGGCACTGGCCGGCAGGCAGAACAGCAGGTCGTCGCCGTCACGGCTGCACTGGATGCCGATCAGGCTGGCGTAGGGGATCAGTTGCAGCAATGGCGCGTAGTTGCCCTGGGCATGCGCCTGGCGCAGCTGTGCATGCACGTCCGCGGGAATCATTGCGCCACCGCCTTGAGCTGCCGGCCAAAGCCCAGGCCGCCCTTGATGTCCTTGCCCAGGCGCATGTAGGTGCCCACCACCTGGGCAATCGGCTGGTCGGGGTCGTCCTGGTAGGCGCAGCCGCGGATGAAGATCACGTCGCGGGTGACCTGGTAGCACTGCGCCTGCCCATACACCGCCTTGTCGGCCTGCCCCGGGTGCATGTAGTCGATGCGCAAGTCCAGGGTCGGGCACACCTCGAACTCGGCCAGGGCGCACAGGGTGGCCATGCCCAGCGCAGTGTCCATCAGCGTGGTGATTGCACCGCCATGGATCGCGCCGCTCTGCGGGTTGCCCACGATTTGCGGCGAGTACGGCAGGCACAGCGTGATGCCGTCGGCATCGGCGCGCTCTACGCGCATCTTCAACAACTGGCAATGGCGCAGCGCCGAAAGAAAACGTTCGGCCTGGGCCATCAACGGTGACGGTTCATTCACGGTCAGCTCCTTGTGCAATAACTCAGGTGCTGCATAAGCCTGAGGGAAAGTCTATATGGATCCGGCACTTATATATGTGCAAACGACGCGGAACTTATGTCGCTTACTTGAACTCAGATAATTCAAGCAACTCTATTCCACAAGGAGAAACACCCCATGCGTAAACCCATTGCCTTTGCCGTTATGCTGGCCGCCGCCCTGGGCCTCGCTGCTTGCGATAAAGCCAGCGAAAACAAAGCCCAGGACGCTCAAGAACATGCCGAGCAAGCCCAGAAGAAAATGGACGACGCTCAGGATAAGATGAACGACGCCGCCAAAGAAAACGCCGAAGCCGCCAAAGACAGTGCTGAAGCCGAACAAAAGCGTGCAGAAGAAAACAACCAGGCCGCTCCTGTGACGCCAGCACCAGAAGCCGCCCCGGCAGAACCTGCCAAGTAAGCAACTGCGCTTTAATGAAAAAACCCGACTCAGGTCGGGTTTTTTCATGTCAGGCCAGAAGTTGGCGAAAGGTCGGGCTGAGCATCAGCAACAATGAACAGATCAGCCCGATCGACCAGACCAGGCTGCGCTGCCACGCAAAGTCATACCAATACAGCGGCAGGTAGATGATCCGCGCGATCACGAAGATGATCGCCAGGGTATCGATCAGAAAACCCTGGGTCTGGGTGGTGTGCGCCATCAATACACCTACGGCGAACAACATGAATGCTTCGAAACTGTTCTGGTGCGCCGCCACCGCCCGGGCGCCCATGCCGGTCAGTTGCGCCTGCTGGCTGCGTGGCAGGTGGTTGTCGTAGCTGCCCTGTTGCTTCATCGCACGCGCCACCGGCACCCGCGCCACATAGATCAGCAGTGCGCTGATCAACACACACCAGAACGGAATACTCATGCGACCGGTTCCTTGTTCGGCTCAGGCAATGGCGCCTCTGTAGGGGTATAGACCATCACGTCGAGCACGTCGGAATGAAACTCGCGGCGGTACAGCACCAGTACTACCCCAGTGCTCATCAGCACCAGCAGCCAGGGGCTGATGAACCAGCTGAGCAAGGCCATGCCGAAATAGTACGAGCGCAGCCCGAAGTTGAACTGGTTGGCCGCCAGCGAGATAACCCGCGCCCCGCGCAGAGCGAAGGCCTTGCGCTCCTGCTCGCTGACCTGACGCTCGCCGATCATCGGTGCCGAGCCCACCAGCACGGCGGCGAAATTGTATTGGCGCATGCACCAGCTGAAGGTGAAGAAGGCGTACACGAACACCATCGCCAGGCACAACAGTTTGATTTCGGACATGCCCTGGGATGTCTGCTGTACCAGCGGCAGGTCGGCCAGCAGCGACCAGGCGCGGTCCGAGGCGCCCAGCACGGTGAGGATACCGGCCAGGATGATCAGGGTGCTGGAGGCGAAGAACGATGCGTTGCGCTCCAGGTTGCCGATCACGCTGGCGTCGGCGATGCGGTTGTCGCGCAGCAGCATGCGGCGCATCCAGTCCTCGCGGTACAGGTGCATGACGCTGGCCAGGCAGGCGGTATCACGGGCCTTCCAGCTGGCGTAGCGGGTGTAGCCACCCCAGCAAGCAACGAACCAGCAGGCGGCAAACAGGTTGATCAGGTTGTTCTGGATGAAGCTCATGGCGCTCCCGAAGAAATGGCACAGGATGGTGCATTGTCCGCCTTTCGACGCTGCCAGCGGCAAAAAGACACGTGGCCCCGAGACGAAAAAGCCCCGCATCCGAATGGATGCGGGGCTCTTCAGAGGCTGGCCCGGCAGGCGATCATGGCTTGTGGCCCTCGCCTGCCGCGGCCGGCACTCAGGCGACCGCTTCGCGCGGCTTGCCGAGCATGCGGTCAAGCACCACGGCAACAGCCAGCATCGCCACCGAAGGCACCAGCCAGGCCAGGCCCTGCTCGCTCAGCGGCAGGTGCGCCAGCGACTCCGGCAGCCAGCCAGCGAGGTTGGCGCCCTTGAGCGCGTCGATCACGCCGAACAGCAGCGACACCGCCATGACCGGGGCCATGATGCGGGTCTGGGAGTTCCACAGGTTGCCGCAGAAACTCAGCGCCACCAGCACGATGCAGGGCGGGTAGATTGCCGTCAGCACCGGGATCGAGAACGCGATCAGCTTGGTCAGGCCCAGGTTCGACACCACCAGCGAGAAGCCGGCCAGCAGCACCACCAGCATACGGTACGACAACGGCAGTACCTGGCTGAAGTACTCGGCGCAGGCGCAGGTCAGGCCCACGGCGGTGACCAGGCAGGCCAGCGCGATCAGTACAGCCAGGAAGCCACTGCCCAGCGAACCGAAAGTGTGCTGTACATAGGCATGCAGCACCGCCGCACCATTGCTCGCACCGGCGGCGATCTCGTGGCTGCCCGCACCCAGGCGGAACAGGCTGATGTACACCAGCGCCAGGCCGACACCGGCAATTAGGCCGGCGATGATGGCATAGCGGGTGATCAGTTGCGGCGAGTCGACGCCACGCGAGCGGATCGCGTTGACGATGACGATACCGAACACCAGCGCGCCCAGGGTATCCATGGTCAGGTAGCCATTGATGAAGCCCTGGGAGAACGGCGCGGCGACATATTCAGGTTGCGCCACCCCCATGGTGCCGGCCGGCAGCATGAACGCGGCGATGCCCAGCGCGGCCAGCGCGATGATCTTCAGCGGGGCCAGGAAGCGCCCGACGGTATCGAGCAGCTTGCCCGGGTACATGGACACGGCCAGCACCACGGCAAAGTACACCAGGCTATAGATGAACAACGCGGTCGGGCTCTCGCCGGTCAGCGGTGCCACACCTACCTCGAAGGACACGGTCGCGGTACGCGGGGTGGCGAACAGCGGGCCTACGGCCAGGTACGCGGCAGCCGCCAGCAGGCCACCGGCCACCTTGCCGATCGGGCTGCTCAGCGCGTCCATGCCGCCACCGACCTTGGCCAGTGCCACCACGGTGATCACGGGCAGGCCCACGGCAGTGACCAGAAAGCCCAGGGCGGCCAACCAGACGTAGGGGCCCGATTGCAGGCCGACGATAGGCGGGAAAATGATGTTGCCTGCGCCCACGAATAACGCGAACGTCATAAAACCAAGCGCCAGGATGTCCTGGCCTTTCAAGACTTTCATTAAGGAAATACCACACTTCTGAAATCGGGATTTAGAGAGGGACTTCCCCTTGGGTGAGGGAAATGCTGCCTGCCCGGATGGAGCAGACCCGTTTAGCGTGTAGCTCCCTTTTGGGGTGCTGGCACAAAATGAGGGCACAGGTTAACGAATCTGGCCGCAAAACGCACTGCCAGAGGGGTGCTTGTCCGATGAGCGAATATGCATGTCGCGTGGATGACCGACTTTTATGCAAGAACGCGCTGTCTGCTTCGCCGGCAAGGCCGGCTCCTACAGAGGGCAGCGTACACCAGAAAGCACAAAGGCCACCCGAGGGTGGCCTTTGCCGAAGCGTGGAAGGTCAGCCGCAGCTTACTTCTTCACTTCCCAACCGGTCAGCTCGGCCAGGGCCTTGCCGATGTCGGCCAGCGAACGCACGGTTTTTACACCGGCGTCCTGCAGGGCTGCGAACTTCTCGTCTGCAGTACCCTTGCCGCCCGAAATGATGGCGCCAGCATGGCCCATGCGCTTGCCCGCTGGGGCAGTCACACCGGCGATGTAGGAAACCACTGGTTTGGTGACGTTTGCCTTGATGTAGGCAGCCGCTTCTTCTTCAGCCGAACCGCCGATCTCGCCGATCATCACGATCGCCTCGGTCTTCGGGTCTTCCTGGAACAGCTTCAGGATGTCGATGAAGTTCGAACCCGGGATCGGGTCGCCACCGATACCGACGCAGGTGGACTGACCGAAACCGGCGTCAGTGGTCTGCTTCACGGCTTCATAGGTCAGGGTGCCGGAACGCGACACGATACCGACCTTGCCTGGCAAGTGGATGTGACCTGGCATGATGCCGATCTTGCACTCGCCCGGGGTGATGACGCCTGGGCAGTTAGGGCCGATCAGGGTAACACCCAGCTCGTCGCACTTGACCTTGGCATCGAGCATGTCCAGGGTAGGAATGCCTTCGGTGATGCACACGATCAGCTTGATGCCGCCGAACGCTGCTTCCAGGATCGAGTCCTTGCAGAAAGGAGCCGGTACGTAGATGACCGACGCGTCGGCGCCGGTAGCAGCTACTGCTTCTTTCACGGTGTTGAACACCGGCAGGCCCAGGTGAGTGGTGCCGCCTTTGCCTGGGGTCACGCCGCCAACCATCTTGGTGCCGTAGGCGATGGCTTGCTCGGAGTGGAAGGTACCCTGCGAGCCGGTGAAGCCCTGGCAGATGACTTTGGTGTCTTTATTGATCAGGACGCTCATTACTTGCCCTCCGCAGCTTTGACAACTTGTTGAGCAGCGTCGGTCAGGCTGGTTGCCGCAATGATGTTCAAACCGCTTTCTGCCAGTACTTTGGCGCCCAGTTCAGCGTTGTTGCCTTCCAGACGAACAACAACCGGCACTTTAACGCCAACTTCTTTCACTGCACCGATGATGCCTTCGGCAATCATGTCGCAACGAACGATGCCGCCGAAGATGTTGACCAGTACGGCCGCGACATTGCTGTCGGACAGGATGATCTTGAACGCTTCGGTCACGCGCTCTTTGGTAGCGCCACCACCTACGTCGAGGAAGTTGGCTGGCTTGCCGCCGTGCAGGTTGACGATGTCCATGGTACCCATGGCCAGGCCGGCACCGTTGACCATGCAGCCGATGTTGCCTTCCAGGGCCACGTAGTTCAGCTCGAAGCTGGCAGCGTGGGCTTCACGAGGATCGTCCTGCGACGGGTCGTGGAAGGTTTTCAGCTTGGGCTGACGGTACATGGCGTTGGCGTCGATGTTGATCTTGGCATCGAGGCAGTGCAGATCGCCGTCGGCCTTGATCACCAGCGGGTTCACTTCCAGCAGTGCCAGGTCGTGCTCTTTGAACAGCTTGGCCAGACCGACGAAGATCTTGGCGAACTGAGCAACCTGCTTGCCTTCCAGACCCAGCTGGAATGCCAGCTCGCGACCCTGGAATGGCTGAGCGCCAACCAGTGGATCGATAGTGGCCTTGATGATTTTTTCCGGAGTGTCGTGAGCGACTTTCTCGATGTCCACGCCACCTTCGGTGGAGGCCATGAACACGATACGACGGCTCGAACGGTCAACGACAGCGCCCAGGTACAGCTCTTTAGCGATATCAGTGCACGATTCAACCAGGATCTTGGTGACTGGCTGACCATTGGCATCGGTCTGGTAGGTAACCAGACGCTTGCCCAACCACTGGGCAGCGAACGCCTTGGCGTCTTCTTTGCTGCGAACCAGCTTTACGCCGCCCGCTTTACCGCGACCACCGGCGTGAACCTGGGCTTTTACAACCCACTCGGTGCCACCGATCTTGTCGCAGGCTTCTGCTGCAGCTTCAGGGGTGTCGACTGCGAAACCCTTGGAAACTGGCAGGCCGTATTCAGCGAACAGCTGCTTACCCTGATACTCGTGAAGATTCATGCTTTTTACCGTCTTCGTTAGGTACTGCGCTTCGGCGCTGCGCTCCTGTGGAGTGCCGCGCCACCTGTGACCGCTTGCCCCCGGTATGCTCCGGGAGTTCGAGTCCGGCGGACTTTCCGCGGTGAGCCATGCACGCAAGACTCACGACGGGCCGTCCGCCGTGGTTTCTTATTGTTTAACGCTTCTTGCGGTTGGCTACGTGGATGGCACCGCCATTCACGGCCAGAGCGGCTTCGTGCAGCGCTTCAGACAAGGTCGGATGGGAGAAGACCATCATGCCCAGGTCTTCGGCGCTGGAGCCGAATTCCATTGCGATTGCACCCTGCTGCACCAGTTCGGCAGCGCTTGGGCCAATGACGTGTACACCCAGAACGCGGTCGGTCTTGGCATCGGCGATGACCTTGACGAAACCACCGGTGTCGTTGGCCGCCATCGCACGGCCGCTGGCCGCGAACGGGAAGGTGCCCACGTTAACCTCAACGCCTTCAGCCTTCAAGGCTTGCTCGGTTTTACCGACCCAGGCCATTTCCGGGTGGGTGTAGATAACCGATGGGATCAGGTCGTAGTTCATCTGGGCCTTGTGGCCCTTGATGCGCTCGACGACCATGATGCCCTCTTCCGAGGCCTTGTGCGCCAGCATCATGCCACGTACCACGTCACCGATGGCGTAGACGCCCGGTACGCTGGTAGCGCAGTAGTCGTCAACGAACACGAAACCGCGCTCGTCGATGGTCACGCCGCTGTCGGCAGCCAGCAGGTCGGTGGTCACAGGGCGACGGCCGACTGCAACGATCAGCCTGTCGAAGGTGATCTTCTGCTCGCCGTTGGCGTCGGTGTAGGTCACTTCGACTTCGTCGCCGTTGACCTTCGAGCCGGTCACGCGAGCGCCCAGCTTGATGTCCAGACCTTGCTTGGTCAGGGTCTTCAGGCCTTCCTTGGCAACAGCGGTGTCGGCTGCCATCAGGAAGGTGTCCAGGGCTTCGAGCACGGTCACCTGGGCACCCAGGCGCGACCATACCGAACCCAGCTCCAGGCCGATGACGCCGGCGCCGATTACGCCCAGGCGTTTTGGCACGGTCTGGAATTCCAGAGCGCCGGTGGAGTCGACGATGACTTTCTGGTCGACCGGAGCCGGCGGAATGTCGATCGGACGCGAACCGGAGGCCAGGATCACGTTCTCGGCTTCGATGATTTCGGTGCTGCCGTCAGGCTTGGTGACTTCGACTTTCTTGCCGGCCAGCAGTTTGCCGTGGCCCTGGATCGAAGTGACGCCGTTGGCCTTGAACAGGGTGGCAACGCCGCCGGTCAGGTTCTTGACGATGCCAGCCTTTCGGCCAACCATCGCAGCCACGTCCATCTTCACTTCGCCAGTGGAGATGCCGTGCACGTTGAAGCTCTCTTTGGCTTCCTTGTACTTCCAGGAGCTGTCCAGCAGCGCCTTGGACGGAATGCAACCCACGTTCAGGCAGGTACCGCCGAGGGCCAGTTTGCCTTCGCCGTCAACGTACTTCTCGATACAGGCAGTGCTCAGGCCGAGCTGGGCAGCCTTGATCGCGGCCACATAGCCGCCAGGACCTGCACCAATCACTACCACGTCGAATTTCTGGGTCATAAAAGATTCCTTTTAGCGTCAAGCGGCAAGCTGCAGGCGGCAAGGCGAACACGCTTCTGCTCGAAGCTTGTCGCTTGCAGCCTGCAGCTGTTTATCAGATGTCCAGCAGCAGACGAGCCGGGTCTTCCAGCAGGTTCTTGATGGTCACCAGGAACGTCACGGCTTCTTTGCCATCGATCAGGCGGTGATCGTAGGACAGTGCCAGGTACATCATCGGACGGATCACGACCTGGCCGTTGACGGCCATCGGACGCTGGATGATGTTGTGCATGCCCAGGATTGCAGCCTGCGGCGGGTTGACGATCGGGGTCGACATCATCGAACCGAAGGTACCACCGTTGGTGATGGTGAAGGTACCGCCGGTCATCTCGTCGATCGACAGTTTGCCGTCACGGGCCTTCTTGCCGAAGGTGGCGATGCCGCCTTCGATTTCGGCCAGGCTCATCTGCTCGGCGTTACGCAGTACCGGTACCACCAGGCCGCGGTCGCTGGACACGGCAACACCGATGTCGGCGTAGCCGTGGTAGACGATGTCGCTGCCGTCGATCGAGGCGTTGACGGCCGGGAAGCGTTTCAGCGCTTCGGTGGCAGCCTTGACGAAGAACGACATGAAGCCCAGGCGCACGCCGTTGTGGGACTTCTCGAACAGGTCCTTGTACTTCGAACGCAGTGCCATGACTTCGGTCATGTCGACTTCGTTGAAGGTGGTCAGCATCGCCATGTTCGACTGTGCTTCGACCAGACGCTTGGCCACGGTGGCACGCACGCGGGTCATCGGCACACGCTTCTCGGTACGGTCGCCAGTGGCAACAACCGGGGCAGCGGCAGCAGCGGCCGGCTTGGCAGCAGCGGCAGCCGGAGCGGCCTTCTTGTTGGCGACGGCAGCGACGACGTCTTCCTTGGTGATGCGACCGCCTTTGCCGGTGCCAGCGACGCTGGCCAGGTCGATGGCGTTTTCTTCGGCCAGCTTGCGTGCGGCAGGCGCAGCAATCGGGTCGTCTTCGCCAGCGTCGGCCGCAGCAGCAGCCTGGGCAGGTGCGGCGGCAGCGGCGGCCGGAGCAGCAGCCGGCGCAGCGCCTTCATTGATCGAACCCAGCACTTCGTCGGACAGCACGGTCTCGCCTTCGCCCTTGACGATGTCGCCCAGCACGCCATCGGCGGTGGCCAGCACTTCCAGGACGACCTTGTCGGTCTCGATGTCGACGATCAGCTCGTCACGCTTGACGGCTTCGCCCGGTTTCTTGTGCCAGGTGGCAACGGTGCCATCGGCAACCGATTCCGGGAAAGTAGGGGCTTTGATCTCGATAGCCATTATCAGTGGTTCCTTAAATTCGGTTTCTGGTGCGCGATGGCATTAAACGGTGAAGGCAGCTTGCAGCAGTTTTTCCTGCTGTTCGGCGTGCATCGAAGCGTAACCACAGGCAGGTGCTGCCGAGGCGTCACGACCGGCGTACTCAAGGACCAGGTCCTTGTTGTGACGGCTCAGGATGCGACGCATGTGGTGCTGGCTGCTGTACCACGCGCCCTGGTTCATCGGCTCTTCCTGACACCACACCACGTCCTTCAGACCGGTGTAAGGCGCAAGGATTTCAACCAGATCGTCTTCAGGGAACGGATACAGTTGCTCGATACGCACGATAGCGATGTCTTCACGACCTTCGGCACGGCGTTTTTCCAGCAGATCGTAGTAGACCTTGCCGCTGCACAGCACCAGGCGCGTCACCTTGGCCGGATCGAGGCTGTCGATTTCCGGAATGACGGTCTGGAACGAGCCTTCGGCCAGTTCTTCCAGGGTCGAGATGGCCAGCTTGTGGCGCAGCAGCGACTTGGGTGTCAGCACGATCAGCGGCTTGCGCAGCGGACGGATGACCTGACGACGCAGCAGGTGGTAGATCTGAGCCGGCGTGGTCGGTACGCAGACCTGAACGTTGTGCTCGGCACACAGTTGCAGGTAACGCTCCAGACGCGCCGAGGAGTGCTCAGGCCCCTGCCCTTCATAACCGTGTGGCAGCAGCATGGTCAGACCGCACAGACGGCCCCACTTGTGCTCGCCGCTGGTGATGAACTGGTCGACAACCACCTGGGCACCGTTGGCGAAGTCGCCGAACTGGGCTTCCCAGATCACCAGCGCATTGGGCTGGGTGGTCGAGTAGCCGTATTCGAACGCCAGTACCGCCTCTTCGGACAGGAACGAATCGTACAGGTCGAAACGTGGCTGGCCCGGGAACAGGTTCTGCAGCGGGATATAGGTGCTGGCGTCCTTCTGGTTGTGCAACACCGCATGGCGGTGAGAGAAGGTGCCGCGACCGATATCCTGACCCGTCATGCGGATCGGGTGACCTTCGAAGGCCAGGGTGGCGTACGCCATGGTTTCGGCGTAACCCCAGTTGATCGGCAAGCCACCGGCCTGCATCTTCTGGCGATCTTCGTAGATCTTCGACACCTGGCGCTGAACCACGAAGCCTTCCGGCAGCTCCAGCAACTTGGCCGAGAGCTCCTGCAGGGTCTTGAGGTCGAAGCGGGTGTCGTGACGCGCGGTCCAGGCGTGGCCCAGGTATGGACGCCAGTCGACGAACAGCTCCTTGTTCGGCTCCTTGACCAGGCTTTTCACAACATGCAGGCCGTTGTCCAGCGCATTGCGGTACTCGTCGACCTTGGCCTGGACGCGCTCGGCATCCAGACGACCGGCCTGGGTCAGCGCATCGGCGTACAGCTCACGGGTGGTGCGCTGCTTGCTGATCTGCTGGTACATCAGCGGCTGGGTGCCGTTCGGCTCGTCGGCCTCGTTGTGGCCGCGACGACGGTAGCAGACCAGGTCGATGACCACGTCACGCTTGAACTGCATGCGGTAGTCGACCGCCAGCTGGGTCACGAACAGCACCGCTTCCGGATCGTCGCCGTTGACGTGCAGGATCGGCGCCTGGATCATCTTGGCGACGTCGGTGCAGTACTCGGTGGAACGCGAGTCCAGCGGGTTGCTGATGGTGAAACCAACCTGGTTGTTGATCACGATGTGCACGGTGCCGCCGGTCTTGAAACCGCGGGTCTGCGACATCTGGAAGGTTTCCATGACCACGCCCTGGCCAGCGAAGGCCGCGTCGCCGTGGATCGAGATCGGCAGTACCTTGTCGCCAACGCTGTCGTTGCGGCGGTCCTGACGGGCACGCACCGAACCTTCCACCACTGGCGAGACGATTTCCAGGTGCGAAGGGTTGAACGCCATGGCCAGGTGAACTTCACCGCCGGCGGTCATCACGTTGGACGAGAAGCCCTGGTGATACTTCACGTCACCGGAACCCAGCTCGACCTTCTTCTTGCCTTCGAACTCGTCGAACAGCTCGCGCGGGTTCTTGCCGAAGGTGTTGACCAGTACGTTCAGGCGACCACGGTGGGCCATGCCGATCACGACTTCCTTGGTGCCATAGGAACCGGAGCGCTGGATCAGCTCGTCCAGCATCGGAATCAGGCTTTCGCCGCCTTCCAGGCCGAAACGTTTGGTGCCCGGGTATTTGGTACCCAGGTATTTCTCCAGGCCTTCTGCCGCGGTAACGCGCTCGAGCAGGTGGCTCTGGATGTCTGCGGAAAATTCAGGACGCCCACGCACGCTCTCCAGACGCTGCTGGAACCAGCTGCGCTGCTCGGAGTCGACGATGTGGGTGAACTCGGCGCCGATGGTGCGGCAATATGTCTGCTGCAACGCCTCGAAGATTTCGCGTAGGCTCGCTTCCTCTTTGCCGATGAACAGGTCGCCGGCACGGAAGGTCGTATCAAGATCGGCATTGGTCAAGCCGTAATGATTGATCGACAGGTCTACTGGCGCAGGGCGCTGCCACAACCCCAGGGGGTCGAGCTTCGCGGCTTGGTGGCCGCGCATACGGTAGGCCTGGATCAGTCGCAGCACTTCAACCTGCTTCTTCTCGTGTTCACTGCTCACGCTACCGGCGGAAACCGGTTGGGCGCGGCGCTGGTTCTTTGCCAGCAGTACGAAATGGTCGCGGATCGTCGAGTGCGATACATCGGTGGCAGTGCTGCCTTCGGCGGGCAACTTCTGAAAGTAAGTGCGCCACTCTTCTGGCACAGCGTTAGGGTCGTGCAGGTAGAGCTCGTAGAGCTCTTCCACATAGGCAGCGTTACCACCTGAAAGGTGGGCGCTGTTCCACATGCGCTGCATCACGCTTTCTTGCATGCTTGGTCACCCTCGGTTAGGGGCCTCGATCGGCAAGAACCACAGCAAGCTGAGTTGAGTCCGTATGCAGCGACTGAACCAAGCCACCGAGAGTTCCGCAGATTTACCGGGTACCAGCCCGGACGCCCCTGCTGGTCTCATATCTTCATAGGTAAAAGCTCGGGCTTTTGGCCTTTGCTCAAGTTGCACCTCGGTGCGGGCAAGGGCCCGCACTTCGGTGTGCTACGGGTACAACACTTTTGAATCAGGTGCCGCTTTGCAGCAGCATGTTACGTACGTGGCCGATTGCCTTGGTCGGGTTCAGACCTTTGGGGCAAACGTTTACGCAGTTCATGATCCCGCGGCAGCGGAATACGCTGAACGGGTCATCCAGGGACGCCAGGCGCTCCTGGGTCTTGGTGTCACGGCTATCGGCCAGGAAGCGATAAGCTTGAAGCAGAGCGGCCGGGCCCAGGAACTTGTCCGGGTTCCACCAGAACGACGGGCAGGAAGTCGAGCAGCAAGCGCACAGGATGCACTCGTACAGACCGTCCAGCTTCTCGCGTTCTTCCGGTGACTGCAGGCGTTCGATCGCCGGCGCCGGGGTATCGTTCTGCAGGAACGGCTTCACCTTCTCGTACTGCTTGTAGAAGATGCTCATATCAACGACCAGGTCACGGATGACCGGCAGGCCGGGCAGCGGACGCACGACCAGCTTGTTCTTCTTCACCACCGCCGACAGCGGGGTGATGCAGGCCAGGCCGTTCTTGCCGTTGATGTTCATGCCATCGGAACCGCACACGCCTTCGCGGCACGAACGACGATAGGAGAAACCTTCGTCCTGTTCCTTGATCAGTGCCAGCACATCCAGAACCATCAGGTCCTTGCCGCCGGTATCGACTTCGAACACCTGGGTCTTAGGTGCCGAGTCGGTGTCGGGGTTGTAGCGATAAACTTCGACTTTCAACATAGTGGCCACCCTTAGTAAGTCCGGACTTTAGGCTCGAACGTCGGAACGGTTTTCGGCGAGAAGTTGACTGCACGCTTGGCAACCCGCTTTTCACCCGGGAAGTACAGGGTGTGGCACAGCCAGTTTTCGTCGTCACGGTCTTCGAAGTCTTCACGGGCATGGGCACCGCGGGACTCTTTGCGCACTTCAGCAGCGATTGCAGTGGCTTCAGCGACTTCCAGCAGGTTCTGCAGCTCCAGCGCTTCGATACGCGCGGTGTTGAAGGCCTGGGACTTGTCGTTGATCTTGACGTTGGCGATACGCTCGCGCAGGCCAGCCAGCTGTTCGATACCCTTCTGCATGTATTCGCCGGTGCGGAACACGCCGAAGTAGTTCTGCATGCAGCTTTGCAGCTCGCGACGCAGGGTTGCCACGTCTTCGCCGTCGGTACGCTCGTTGAGCTTGTTCAGACGGTTCAGCGCGACTTCCACGTCGGTGTCGCTGGCGTCGCGGTATTCGATACCGTCGCTCAGGGCCTTTTCCAGGTGCAGGCCGGCCGCACGGCCGAACACCACCAGGTCGAGCAGCGAGTTGCCGCCCAGGCGGTTGGCGCCGTGAACCGATACGCAAGCCACTTCACCGACCGCGAACAGCCCTTCGATGATGGTGTCTTCGCCGTCGGCGTTCTGCGAGATCGCCTGGCCATGAATGTTGGTGGCAACGCCGCCCATCATGTAGTGGCAGGTTGGAACGACGGGTACGGGTGCAACGACCGGGTCGACGTGCGCGAAGGTCTTGGACAGCTCGCAGATGCCTGGCAGGCGGCTGTGCAGCACTTCCTCGCCCAGGTGGTCGAGCTTGAGCATCACGTGGTCGCCGTTCGGGCCACAGCCGTTGCCGGCGATGATCTCTTTGACCATGGAGCGGGCCACAACGTCGCGACCGGCGAGGTCCTTGGCGTTTGGCGCGTAGCGTTCCATGAAACGCTCGCCGTGCTTGTTGATCAGGTAACCACCTTCACCACGGCAGCCTTCGGTAACCAGTACACCTGCGCCGGCGATGCCGGTCGGGTGGAACTGCCACATCTCGATGTCCTGCACCGGCACGCCGGCACGCAGGGCCATGCCGATACCGTCGCCGGTATTGATCAGGGCGTTGGTGGTGGAGGCGTAGATACGCCCTGCACCGCCGGTGGCCAGTACGGTGGCCTTGGCGCGAATGTAGACGGTCTCGCCGGTTTCGATGCAGATCGCGATCACGCCGACGAAGGCGCCGTCCTGGTTCTTGACCAGGTCAACCGCGTACCACTCGTTGAGGAAGGTGGTGCCGGCTTTCAGGTTGCCCTGATAGAGGGTGTGCAGCAGCGCGTGACCGGTACGGTCGGAAGCGGCGCAGGTACGGGCGGCCTGGCCACCTTTACCGTAGTCCTTGGACTGGCCACCGAACGGACGCTGGTAGATACGGCCGGTTTCGGTACGCGAGAACGGCAGACCCATGTGGTCCAGCTCGAACACCGCAGCCGGGCCTTCCTGACACATGTATTCGATAGCGTCCTGGTCACCGATGTAGTCGGAACCCTTGACGGTATCGTACATGTGCCAGCGCCAGTCATCGTTCGGGTCGGCCGAAGCGATGGCGCAGGTGATGCCACCCTGGGCCGATACGGTGTGCGAACGGGTCGGGAACACCTTGGTGATCACGGCGGTCTTGTGGCCGCCTTGAGCCAGCTGCAGCGCAGCGCGCATGCCGGCACCGCCACCACCAATGATGATGGCGTCGAAGGAAATCGTTGGAATGTTAGCCATGAATCAGATACCCCAGAGAATCTGCACACCCCAGACGAAGTACGCGAACATCGCGACACCACATACCGCCTGGAACAGGAAACGAACTGCAGTCGCCGACTTGCCCAGCGCCATCGGCGTCAGATAGTCGGTGGCAATGGTCCACATGCCGACCCAGGCGTGAGCGCCCAGGGCAACGAGGGCCAGCAGACTGAAGATCCGCATCGCGTTATGGGAGAACAGGGCGTGCCACTGGGCATAGTCGATGCCAGGGTGCGCCACCAGGTAGCCGATCAGAAAAATGAAGTAAGCCGCGAGAACGACCGCAGAAACGCGCTGCGCCATCCAGTCATAGAGGCCCGAACGCGACAGGTTCGTGACATTAGTTACCATATCCAAACTCCCGCCAGAACGATCACCACCACGGAAATGGCGATAACGATTTTCGAGCCCAGTTTGCCGCCTTCCAGCGTCTCACCGATGCCCATGTCCATAATCAGATGGCGCACACCGGCAACCAGGTGATACAGCAAGGCGGACAGAAGGCCCCACGCCACGAATTTGGCCAGCGGACTGGTCAGGCATGCCTTCACCTCGGCAAAACCTTCCTCGGAACTCAGGGATTGGCTCAATGCGTACAGCATGATGCCCAGGCCCAGAAAGAGGATGATGCCGGAAACACGGTGAAGAAATGACGTAACGCCGGTAATGGGGAGTTTGATGGTCCTTAGGTCTAGGTTTACAGGTCGTTGGCTTTTCACGGCTTTTTTCACACTGAAGAGCCCCTAGCAAGCAGGGCAAAGTTGTTGGTAAGTGTACTGGTCAGGTACCCACCACCCAGGGAGTGACGACCCCAGAAAAGCGGGCTTTAAAGCCCCTGGCGGTCGGGTGCCGAGTATAGACAGTTAGGCTACTAATGACAACGTGAAGCCCTAGCCCAAATAGCGCATTGCCTTTGGCGAACAAAAGGCGTAAACGGGCCGCAATTTCGCGGAAAAACAGCGCCCAAAGCCCTTTACAACCGTGCTTTAGGCAAATTGACATTCGAATTTATCTCACTATAGTGGTGCGGGCCCTGCGTGGGGGGTCTGTCTGATGATTTCAAGCATTAATAGGAGGCCACATGGCTGACAAAAAAGCGCAGTTGGTCATCGAGGGCGCAGCCCCCGTCGAGCTGCCCATTTTAACCGGCACCGTTGGTCCCGATGTTATCGACGTTAGAGGGTTGGGGGCCACGGGTCACTTCACTTTCGACCCTGGTTTCATGGCGACCGCATCGTGCGAGTCCAAGATCACCTACATTGACGGCGACAAGGGCATCCTGCTGCATCGCGGCTACCCGATCGAACAGCTCGCCGAGCAATCCGACTACCTGGAAACCTGCTACCTGCTGCTCAACGGCGAACTGCCGAATGCCGAGCAGAAGGCTCAGTTCGTCAGCACCGTCAAAAATCACACCATGGTGCACGAGCAGTTGAAGTCGTTCTTCAACGGCTTCCGCCGCGACGCCCACCCGATGGCCGTCATGTGCGGCGTGGTTGGCGCCCTGTCGGCGTTCTATCACGACTCGCTGGACATCAATAACCCGCAGCACCGGGAAATCTCGGCCGTGCGCCTGGTCGCCAAGATGCCGACCCTGGCCGCGATGGTCTACAAGTACTCCATGGGCCAGCCCATGATGTACCCGCGCAACGACCTGACCTACGCCGAAAACTTCCTGCACATGATGTTCAACACCCCGTGCGAGATCAAACCGATCAGCCCGGTGCTGGCCAAGGCAATGGACCGGATCTTCATCCTCCACGCCGACCACGAACAGAATGCGTCGACCTCCACCGTACGACTGGCAGGCTCCTCGGGCGCCAATCCGTTCGCCTGCATCGCTGCCGGTATCGCTGCACTGTGGGGCCCTGCCCACGGCGGCGCCAACGAAGCCGTGCTGACCATGCTCGACGAAATTGGCGATGTCTCGAACATCGACACCTTCATCGCCAAGGCCAAGGACAAGAACGACCCGTTCAAGCTGATGGGCTTCGGTCACCGCGTCTACAAGAACCGCGACCCGCGCGCCACCGTGATGAAGCAGACCTGCGACGAAGTGCTGCGCGAGCTGGGCATCACCAACGATCCGCAGCTGGAACTGGCCATGCGCCTGGAAGAGATCGCCCTGACCGATCCGTACTTCATCGAGCGCTCGCTGTACCCGAACGTCGACTTCTACTCGGGGATCATCCTCAAGGCGATCGGCATCCCTACCAGCATGTTCACCGTGATCTTCGCCCTGGCGCGGACCGTCGGCTGGATCTCGCACTGGAAGGAAATGCTCTCCAGCCCGTACAAGATTGGCCGTCCGCGCCAGCTGTACACCGGCTACGAGTCGCGTGACATCGTCAAACTGGAAGACCGCAAGTAAGCCAAACGGCTCGCCTGCAACAACAAGAAAGGCTGCCCTCGGGCAGCCTTTTTTGTTGCGTAACGCTTCATGCAGGAGGAGCAAGCCTTGGCGGCCCCTACAGTTGAGACATATTCCAACCAACCATCAAACTGTTACGGTTTCTCCGCCCGCTCCTTCAACGCCTTGAGCGTATTGAACGGCGCATCCACCACGAACTTGTTCGCCACCATCGCTGGCACACTGCCGCCTGGCTCGGTGTGCACCTGGTATGTCACCTCGGTAGTGTCACCCTTGGGCACCAGCTTCCAGAAACCCTGCACTTCAGCCACCCGCACATAGCCTTTTTCTTCCGGCAGGTACTTGGGCACACCCTCCAGCTTGCGGGTCAGGCTGCCGTCGGCACCTTCGCTGGTGGTTACATGGATGATCGAATCGCGAGGGGTGACCGGCCACGGCGTATTGAACTGGGTGTAGGTCCAGCTCTGGTCACCCTCGTGCTTGAGCAGCTTCTGGCTCTTGCACTCGTGAATCCAGGCACAGGCCCCGGCCACGTCTTCCTGCAGCGCCCGGACCTTGGCCAGCGGCGCCTTGATGGTCGTCACGCCTTGATAGGCCTTGTAGTTCGAACCACTCACTTCGCTCAGCGATACCTTGATGCCATCCGCTTGCTTGGCAACCTTCCAGTCTTCAGCCTGCGCCACCGACATGAACATCGCACTCAGACCACAAATCACCGCTACCCGCTTCATCGAACCCATCGTGTTGTTTTCCTTGTTTGCGAAGTTCCACTCACTCAAGCCGCCGTCACTTGCTCCAGCCAACCGATGATCCTGATCGCCTCGTCGCGATCATTGCCGCAGGTGTCCACCTCCGCCTGGAAGCCCGAGCACACCGCCGGCCGTTCAGGCTGGCCGAACAGGCTGCAGAGGTTGTGCTCGGACAGTTGCACACAGCGTTCGCCAGCCGGCTTGCCGTGCGGCATGCCAGGAATGGGCGAGCTGATGGAAGGGGCAATGCAGCAAGCGCCACAGCCTTCACGGCAGTTCATGACGACATGGACCTCGGCCTAACAAATGATGGGTGAATGGGGATAGTAACCGCTAAAACAGGTGTTTGAAATTACCGCTCAGATGAAATATCGCCGCGCAGAATGTGACCGACAGGTCGAGCAGCGTTTATTGCTTGAACTCGAAATCGATGGCTGCACCCTCGATGTCCTGACGGGCATCATTGCGCAACTGCAATTGCATTTCGTTGCTGATCAAGCGGCCATTGAGCTGGAACGGGCTGTCCGCGGCAGGCTTTTCTTCGAACAACGACGGCAGCAGCGGACGTCGCACACGGACTTCCTCCTGACTGCTCGGCTGCAGGTCCTTGACCATCTCCGGGGGCAGGCTCAGATCCAGGCGCGCCTTGGGCAAGGGCGCGGCAATCACCTCGGAGGCCTTGCGCTTGCCCGACTTTACCGCCTTGGCCGGCGCCTTCCTGGGGTCGCCAGCCTTGGTCTTGGGTTGCGCCTTGGGCTTGGCCTGTGGCTTGGCACTCGCTTTTACCGGGGCCTGGGTCGAAGGCTTCCGGTCCGGTGCCGGGGCAGCCGACGCCTGTGCCAGCAGTATCGGCCCCGGTCCGGGCACAGCCAGTGCCGGGCCCGCTGCACACAGGCCCAGCGCACACAACATCACGGCAGCACAGCTCAACGCTTTCATAGGCAACGAGACGTATTCATGAGTCGCACATGCTCCCTGTTCCTGCAGTCGCTGGCAAGCCCGCGATCTAGAGGTATCCGCCAGAGGCGGTTTCCTGGCAAAGCTGATGGGCCAGCATCCCCAATGTCAGCAGCGCCCGCTCAGCCTCGCGGTTCCACGGAATGCCGCAGTTGAGACGAATGCAGTGGTTGAACTGCTCCGTGTTACTGAAGATCAGCCCGGGCGCGATGCTGATGCCCTGCTGCAAGGCACGTACATGCAACTCCTGGGTGTTGACCCGCCCCGGCAGGCTGACCCACAGGATGAAGCCCCCGGTAGGCCGGCTCATCTGGGTGCCTTCCGGAAAGTGCTGCTGTACCGCCAGCTGGTAGGCACTGAGGTTCTTGCGATATTCCTGGCGAATGTAGCGCAGATGGCGGTCATAGCCACCATTTTCAAGGTAGGCCGCCACCCCCATCTGCGTCACACTGCACGCCGAGTGCGTGGTAAAGGTCTGCAGTCGCTGGATTTCCTGCTGATAATTGCCCGCGATCATCCAGCCGATACGCACCCCCGGCGACAGGGTCTTGGAAAAGCTCGAGCAATAGATCACCCGCCCCAGCCGGTCGAAGGCCTTGAGCGCCTTGGTGCGCCCTTGCTCGAACATCAGCTCGCCGTAGATATCGTCCTCGACGATCTGGATATTGAAATCCGAGGCCAGGCGCAGCAACTGCTTCTGGCGCTCCTCGGGAATGGTGCCGCCCAACGGGTTGCTCAACCGCGCAGTCAGCACCAGCGCCTTGATCGACCACTGGTTGGCCGCCAGTTGCAGGGCCTCCAGGCTGATGCCGGTGGCCGGGTCGCTGGGGATCTCGATCACCTTGAGCCCCAGCAGGTCCGCCAGTTGCAGCAGCCCGTAATAGGTGGGCGACTCGGCGGCGATCAGGTCGCCTGGCCGGGTCAGCACCCGCAACGACATCTGCAGCGCATCGACGCAACCGTGGGTCACCACCACTTCGGACGGGTCGACCACCACCCCGGCGTCGCGCATGCGAATGGCGATCTGCCGGCGCAGCGGCTCGAAACCCGGGCTGAACATGTAGCTGAACGCGCGCGGGCTCTGGAACCGCGTGACCTTGGCCAGTTGCTGGTGCAGCGCGCGCACCGGCAGGTAGTCCACATGCGGAACCGCCGCCCCCAGCGGGAACACCCCATCACGCCGGGCTTCGGTCAGTACCTGCTGGATGATGCTGCTGCGCGTGACCAGCCCTGGACGCTCGACCCGCGCGATGTCCGGGGTCTGCGCAGTCAGGGCCGGGGTCTGGTGGACGTAGTAGCCCGATTGCGGCCGCGCGCGAATCAGCCCCTGGTCCTCGAGGTTGGCATAGGCCTGCAGCACGGTGGCATGGCTGACATTGAGCTGCGAGCTCATCTTGCGTACCGACGGTACGCGCTCACCGGGCTGATAGACGCCGCGGCGGATGTCTTCCGCCAGTTGCTGGGCGATGCGCTGGTAGAGCAACAGATTGGTCATGGGACGGATCTCGAAACGCGGGCTATCTAATTGTTCTTGTACAGTCGGCGAAGAATACCGGAACAGTGCATAAGTGTACGGGCACAGATGCCAGAATAGTCGACTACACAGTTGTGTGACAGCGGCTTTTTCAAGCTTTGCGGCATAAAAAAACCGGTGACTATCACCGGTTTTTTGTTTACCTCGACCTCAGCGCGGCGCGCCCAGGTGGCCTTTCTCGTCGGAAAACACGATCTCCACCCGACGGTTCTGCGCCCTGCCCCGCTCCGAGGCATTGGCCTCGATCGGGTACTGGTCGCCATAGCCTTCGACCTGGATGCGTTTTTCGTCGACGCCCAGGTCGACCAGCATGTCCGCCACGGCCTGCGCACGATCACGCGACAGCGTCAGGTTGTCCTCGGGGGTGCCGGTGCTGTCGGTATACCCCTCGATGCGCACAACGCGCCGGGGGTTGAGCTGCAGAAACTGCACCAGTTTGAGCACGGTACGGCTGGCGGAGTTCTTCAATTCGGCCTGCCCGGTATCGAACAGCACGTCACCCAGGGTCATCACCAGGCCACGGTCGCTCTGGGTCGTGGCCAGGCTGACGATCTGCGCCTCCAGCCATTTGCCCTGCTGCTGCACGCTGACCAGCTTGGCTTCGCGCAGGGCCAGCTGCAGGCGCTGGCGCTCCAGTTCGAGCTTGGCCAGGCGCTCCTGATTGAGCACCAGATTGCTGTGCTCGCGGGCAATCTCGCTGTAGCGCTGACTCAGGTAGGCGTAATGGCGCACGTCCGCACCACTGCCCACGTAGCTGGACAACCGCTCGGCACGGGCCAGCGACTCGCCGGCGCGGATCACGTCACGCGGCGCACTGCGCAGCACATTGGAATCGTCCTTCACTGCCTGGAAACTGGCGGCGGCCTGGTCGAGGGCGGTTTCGCTGCGCTCGCTGGCGCAGCCCTGCAACCCCAGCACACCTGCACACAACACGGCCACCAAGGGCTTGATCGAACTCACTGTTGCTCCCCCAACTGCTTGCGCAGACGATTGACCCGCGATTGCAGCAGCGACAGCTGCTCCTGACTCTTGAGGGTCAGCACCCGGGCTTCGGCCAGCCGCGCATCAAGCTCGGCCTGCTCGGCGCGCAGCCGCGCATCACGGTACGACTCGCTGGCCATGTTGCTGCGGGCGCGGGCAAGCTTGTCTTCGGCCAGCTTCAGCTCGGCCACTTCGTCGGTGGCACCGACGGCCTTGGCCTGCTCCAGCGCCTGTTCGGACAGGCGCATCTGCTCGTGGGGCGCCGGGTCGGTAGCGCAACCGGCCAGGGCCAGTAACGCCATGGCAGCGAAAAGCGGTTGAGTTCTCACACAATCTTCCTACTGTTTGGGGGCGTCGAGCGGTTGCTGCAGCTGCGCCTTCCAGCGCTCGACATTGCGTTGCAGTACTGCCTGAGGCACGCCTGAGGCCGGCAATTCTGTCAGTTTTTTGGCCAGCTGTCCGCGCAACCAGGCGTCATTGCACGCCGAATTGTGCGACAGCGCCAGGTACAGCCCGGGGCGATCCAGCGGCAGGCCGCGGGCGATCAGGTCGTTGGCCATGCCAAGGGTCTGCGCCATGGCCATGCCGGCGTAACGCCCGGCCAGCACATAGTCGACCTGGCCAAGCAAAAGCTTCTGGAATGCCTGGGTCAGGTTCTGCGCCGGCGCCAGCTTCAACTGGTCCTTGGCAAACTGGGCGAACGCCGGGGTCAGCCTGGCCTTCTCCGAGATCGCGCCCTGGCGCTGGTGCAGATCGGCCAGGCCGTCGTAGGCCAGCGTGGAGTCGTGCCGGGTCCACACCAGGTAGTCGTTCTGCAGCAGCGCCGGGTGGATGAAGTCGACACGGGTCAGGTCTTCAGTGGCCAGCGGCGCATCCACCAGCAGGTCCATGCGTCCGCTGCGCACTTCATCCTGCGCCTCGTTGCGCTTGCCTGCGTACAGCACCTCGACCTTCAGCCCAAGCTCCGTCGCCACCTGCTTGAGCAGGTCGACGTTGGCGCCAATCAGGTGCCTGGGGTCCTGCGGGTCGCGCCAGGCATAGGGCGGCGCATCGGGGCTGCCGGTCGCCACCAGACGCTCGCACTTGCCCACCGCCAGCGCCGCCGTGGGCAAGCTGGCAAACCCCAGCAATCCCGCCATCGCCATTCGGCCAAGCCACCCCATGCACATGCCTCCCTTGCGTCGCGAAATAAAAAAGCCCGATCAAAAGACCGGGCTCTTTATAAGTGAAGCGGCTGGATTAAACCAGCTTCTCCAGCTCAGGTACGGCTTCGAACAGGTCGGCGACCAGGCCGTAGTCGGCCACCTGGAAGATCGGCGCCTCTTCGTCCTTGTTGATCGCAACGATCACCTTGGAGTCCTTCATGCCGGCCAGGTGCTGGATTGCGCCGGAGATACCGACGGCGATGTACAGCTGCGGCGCAACGATCTTGCCGGTCTGGCCGACCTGCATGTCGTTGGGCACGAAGCCTGCATCGACCGCGGCGCGCGAAGCACCCACGGCGGCGCCGAGCTTGTCCGCCAGCGCGTACAGGTGCTTGAAGTTGTCGCCGTTCTGCATGCCGCGACCGCCGGAGACGACGATCTTGGCAGCGGTCAGCTCAGGACGATCGGACTTGGCCAGCTCTTCGCCGACAAATGCCGACTTGCCCGCATCGTGGGCAGCGCCAACCGCTTCGACAGCAGCCGAACCACCTTCGGCGGCAACGGCGTCGAAGCCGGTGGCACGCACGGTGATGACCTTGACCGCAGCGCTCGATTGCACGGTGGCAATGGCGTTACCGGCGTAGATCGGACGCTTGAAGGTGTCCGCCGACTCGACCGCGATGATCTCGGAGATCTGGTCGACGTCCAGCAGCGCGGCAACGCGCGGCAGGATGTTCTTGCCGTTGGAGGTGGCTGGTGCCAGCACGTGGCTGTAGGCCTTGCCAAGCTCGGCCACCAGCGGCGCGACGTTTTCCGGCAGCTGGTGCGCATAGGCAGCGTTGTCGGCTACCAGCACCTTGGCCACGCCACCGATTTTCGCGGCAGCTTCGGCAACGCCACCCACGTTCTGGCCAGCGACCAGTACGTGGATATCGCCACCGATTTTCGCGGCGGCAGCAACGGTGTTCAGGGTCGCCGGGGCAACGGCGCCGTTTTCGTGTTCAGCGATAACCAGGATAGTCATTTAGATTACCTTCGCCTCGTTCTTCAGTTTCTCGACCAGTTCAGCCACCGACTTGACCTTGATACCAGCGCTGCGTGCAGCTGGCGCTTCGACTTTCAGGGTCTTGTTGGTAGAGGCGGTGGAAACGCCCAGCGCGTCCGGAGTCACAGTCTCCAGCGGCTTCTTCTTGGCCTTCATGATGTTCGGCAGCGACGCATAGCGCGGCTCGTTCAGACGCAGGTCGGTGGTCACGATCGCCGGCAGGTTCAGTGCAACGGTCTGCAGGCCGCCATCGATTTCACGGGTGACGTTGACCTTGTCGCCGGCCACTTCCACCTTGGAGGCGAAAGTACCCTGGGCATAACCGGTCAGCGCAGCCAGCATCTGGCCGGTCTGGTTGTTGTCGCTGTCGATGGCCTGCTTGCCAAGGATGACCAGTTGCGGCTGCTCCTTGTCGACCACAGCCTTGAGCAGCTTGGCCACGGCCAGCGAGGTCAGCTCTTCAGCCGACTCGACCAGCACGGCGCGGTCGGCACCCAGTGCCAGGGCGGTACGCAGCTGCTCCTGGGCAGTGGCCGGGCCGACGGTAACGACGACGATTTCGCTCGCCACGCCCTTCTCTTTCAGGCGCACGGCTTCTTCTACGGCGATTTCGCAGAAGGGGTTCATGGACATCTTGACGTTAGCAAGGTCTACGCCGGAGTTGTCCGCCTTGACGCGAACCTTGACGTTATAGTCGACCACTCGTTTGACAGCTACAAGAACCTTCATGGATTCCTCGTTACTCTCCGGTGAAAAGAATGTCGCCTGGGCAGAACCGGGCGATTGCGCGTGGGTACAAGGGCACCTCCAAAAACGAACGCGAGCAGGTGAAATTCAACTGACTGTGCAGTCTGTTCTCGACGCTTGCGCGCAAAACCCGTGGGTCATTGTTTGTCGTGGCGTGTAAACTCCACTACAAAGGCGGGTCCTGGCGTAACTGCCCTGCTTTTTGCCTGGTTTTTAGGGGTGCTCCTGCATCCGACGGTCAGCCTACGGCGAGCGTAAAACCGCCCGTATCTTGACCGTAACGCCCAATCCGGTCAATACGGCAAACCAGCCAGCTTCAAGCCGTGCGTCTTTGATTTTACTGGGCTGCGGCAAATTCAAACAAACGTTTGTATTGGACCTCGCAAGTGGTGTAGATATAATGCGCGGCCAAGAGAAAGCGGTGTAGTCCGTCATCACCCGAGCTACACACCCGGGTACTTCGAAATGACCGCCTGACACCCGCCAACAAAGAAAAACCGATGAGCCTTGAGTAGGAGAGAACCTGTGGAACGCGAATACATGGAATTCGACGTGGTCATCGTCGGCGCTGGCCCGGCAGGCCTGTCCGCCGCCTGCCGACTGAAGCAGAAGGCCGCCGAAGCCGGTAATGAAATCAGCGTCTGCGTGGTCGAGAAAGGCTCCGAGGTCGGTGCACACATTCTCTCCGGTGCGGTGTTCGAGCCGCGTGCCCTGAACGAACTGTTCCCGGACTGGAAAGAACTCGGCGCGCCACTGAACACCGAGGTCAAGCGCGACGACATCTACGTGCTGCGCGACGCCAGCAGCTCGGTCAAGGTGCCCGATCTGTTCGTGCCCAAGACCATGCACAACGAAGGCAACTACATCATCTCGCTGGGCAACCTGTGCCGCTGGCTGGCCCAGCAGGCCGAGAACCTGGGCGTGGAAGTCTACCCAGGCTTCGCTGCCCAGGAAGCGCTGTTCGATGAAAACGGCGTGGTCCGCGGGATCATCACCGGCGACCTGGGTGTCGACCGCGAAGGCAACCCCAAGGAAGGCGTATACACCCCCGGCATGGAACTGCGCGGCAAGTACACGCTGTTCGCCGAAGGCTGCCGTGGGCATATCGGCAAGCAACTGATCAAGCGCTTCGACCTGGACAACGCCAGCGACGTGCAGCACTACGGCATCGGCCTCAAGGAAATCTGGGAAATCGACCCGGCCAAGCACCAGCAAGGCCTGGTGATCCACACCGCCGGCTGGCCGCTGGACGTGATGAGCACCGAGAACACCGGCGGCTCGTTCCTGTATCACCTGGAAAACAACCAGGTGGTGGTCGGCCTGATCGTCGACCTGTCGTATGCCAACGCCTACCTCTCCCCGTTCGACGAGTTCCAGCGCCTCAAGCACCACCCGGTGCTCGCCCAGTACCTGGAGGGTGGCAAGCGCATCAGCTATGGCGCCCGTGCCCTGGCCAAGGGCGGCCTGAACTCGCTGCCGAAAATGGTATTCAAGGGCGGCGCGCTGATCGGCTGCGACCTGGGCACCATGAACGTGGCCAAGATCAAGGGCAGCCACACCGCCATGAAGTCCGGCATGCTCGCAGCCGAAGCGGTGGCCGATGCGCTGCTGGCCGGTAGCGAGGGTGGCGACGAACTGACCGCCTACGTCGACGGCTTCAAGGCCAGCTGGCTGTACGAAGAACTGTTCGCCAGCCGCAACTTCGGCCCGGCGATGCACAAGTTCGGCCCGATGCTCGGCGCGGCATTCAACTATGTCGACCAGAACTGGTTCGGCGGCAAGCTGCCGTTCACCCTGCACGACACCAAGCCGGACTACGCCTGCCTCAAGCTGGCGGCCGACTCGAAGAAGATCGATTACCCCAAGCCCGATGGCAAGTTGAGCTTCGACAAGCTGAGCTCGGTGTTCCTCTCCAGCACCAACCATGAAGAAGAGCAGCCGTGCCACCTGAAGCTGACCGACCCGAGCATCCCGATCGGCACCAACCTGCCGTTGTACGACGAACCGGCGCAGCGCTACTGCCCGGCCGGCGTATACGAGGTGATCAGCCAGGAAGACGGCAGCAAGCGCTTCCAGATCAACGCCCAGAACTGCGTGCACTGCAAGACCTGTGACATCAAGGACCCTTCGCAGAACATCACCTGGGTGACCCCTGAAGGTGCTGGCGGCCCGACTTACCCGAACATGTAAGTACCGCCCA
Source organism: Pseudomonas palmensis (assembly GCF_017848315.1). GTDB lineage: Bacteria > Pseudomonadota > Gammaproteobacteria > Pseudomonadales > Pseudomonadaceae > Aquipseudomonas > Aquipseudomonas palmensis. The sequence continues at coordinate 14,670 of NZ_JAFKEC010000024.1, read as the reverse complement.
CAAAAAAAGCCCCCACGTCTTGCGGCGCTGGGGGCTTTTTCGTGAAGGCGTTCGAGCAATCAACCTCACACCTTCGCCAACACCAGTTCATCCCCGGCCCGCAGGTCCTCCCGCGCACTGAAGTACACCGCCGTGAGCAGGCCCACCGTGCCCATCAGCAGGCAGAACCCCACACACACCCATGGGCTCCACGGCATCAGCGCAATCAGCATAAGCGGCGTGGTGCTGGCCCACAGCGCATAGGCCAGGTTGTAGGTAAAGGAAATCCCCGACACGCGAATGGCCGGCGGAAACAGCCCGACCATCACCGACGGCACCACCCCCACCACACCACAGGCCAGCCCTGCCAGCGCATAGGCCACCCCGGTCCAGCCCCAGCCGCCGATCAGGCTGGCATACAGCGCCCCCACTCCCAGCGGCAGCAACAGGCTGTAGACCATCAGCGCGCGCCAGGCACCTACCCGGTCCACCAGCAAGCCGGCCAGCACGCAACCGATGTTCAAGAACACGATACCCAGCGCGCTCAGGGCGAAGGTGTCGGCCGCGCTCATGCCGAAGCGCTGCTGCATCACCGTCGGGGTAATCACCACCAGCACCACCACCGCCGAGGTCAGCACGCAGGTCAGCAGGGCCGCCGGTACCAGCGCGCGGCGGTGCTCGCGCAGCACCGTGCGCAGCGGGAAGGCCACCGGTTGTTCACGCCGCTCGCGCAGCGCCAGGAACACCGGCGTCTCGCTCAGCCAGCGGCGCAGCCACACCCCGATCACGCCGAACACCCCGCCCAGCAAGAATGGATAGCGCCAGGCGTAGTCCAGAATCTCCTGGGCGGTGAACACCTGGGCCAGCGCCGTGGCGGTCAGCGCGCCCAGCAGGTAGCCGAACGTCAGCCCGGCCTGCAGAAAACCCAGCGCATAGCCCCGCCGCCCGGCCGGCGCATGCTCGGCGACGAAGGTCCAGGCGCTTGGCACCTCGCCGCCCACCGCCGCGCCCTGCAGAATGCGCAGGCCCAGCAGGATCAGCGGCGCCGCGTAGCCGATGTCGGCATAGGTCGGCATCACCCCGATCAGCAGGCACGGCAGCGCCATCATCAGGATGCTCAGGCTGAAGACCTTCTTGCGCCCCAGGTGATCGGCAAAATGCGCCATCAGGATGCCGCCCAGCGGCCGCGCCAGGTACCCGGTGACGAAGATCCCGAAGCTCTGCAGCAGACGCAGCCACTCCGGCATCTCGGGCGGGAAGAACAGCTGGCTCAGGGTCAGCGCGAAGAACACGAAGATGATGAAATCGTAGATCTCCAGCGCACCGCCCAGCGCCGCCAGGCCCAGGGTCTTGTGGTCTGCGCGTGACAACGACGGTCGGGGGGTAGCGATGGCACTCATGGGCGTTTCCGCAAATCGGCAAACGCAAGAGGATAGCAAAACACTGCGGCCAATGGCCCGACAAGCTTCAGGACGGTCGACAGAACACGGTCTGGGCAAAATTGGTGCGCCGCGGCAGGTAGCCTGCACGGGCGCCCAGGCCACCGCTCAGCTCCATCTGATCGATTACCACCGGCGCATCGATGATCGCCATGAAGGACTCCAGCGCCTCGCTGTCTGGCACCTTGGGCAGGCTCAGGCTCACCGCCTGGCGCTGTGACACCGGTACTGCAGGTACCTTCAGGTGCTGAGAGTGATACAGCAAGGCATGCTGGATCGGCAGGCTCGCCTTGCAGAAGCGCGCCATGTCCACGCCCGCGTGGCTGGCCAGATCGATGTTGCCGATCAGCAGATTGAAGGGCTGCAGGGCCGCCTGCACCAGGCGCTGCAGTTCGACGAAACTCTCGACCGGGGCAATGCGGTAATAGCCCAGTCCATTGAGCATCTTTTCCAGTTGCAGCAACTGGCTGGGGTGCTCGTCGGCGATCAGGATGCGCATCGATTTGTTTGGCATCGTCCGGACCTGGCAGAAGGTAAAGGGAGTTAGCGTCCTTGACCCTACAGCGACAATCCACGACTGCAAGTTGCTGCAAACATCGCGCCTGAACAGAGGTCTGCCACTGATACTTGTAGGGAATCGCGCATAAATCAAGGAACAACCCGAACTTTCACCCTGGATCGCAGCCCCGCGCTCAGGATTCCCACTCGCGCATGCGCACGCGGCAGTGCTTCATCGCATTGACGATGTGCTTCTCCACCAGGCTGCGGGAAATGCCCAGGCGCAAGGCGATCTGCTGATGCGACAGGCCATCGAGCTTGCGCAATATGAAGCTGTCGCGGCATGTCGGGCTGAGTTCGGCCAGCGCACGCTGCATCAATGCCAGGCGCTGATCGCCATGCATGGCGTGCAAGGGGGTCGGGCTGTGCCAGCGCTCGTCGGTATCGAGCACCTCCAGGGGTTCGACCTGGCGGATCCGCTCGCGTCGATGGCCATCCACCACCAGGTTCAGTGCAGTACGGTAGAGAAACGCGCGAGGGTGCTCGATAGGTTGCGAATCAGCCCGCTCCAGCACCCGCAGGTAGGCGTCATGGGCGACGTCTTCGGCCGCGTGGCGGCTGCCCAGGCGCGACATCAGAAAGCTCACCAGCTCTCGATAGTAGTGTTCCACAACAGTACCTGTGCGCGACGTTGCCGAGGTTGAACCCGCTGGGTCGTATGGCTCGACACAATAACACTAATTAATATTATTCTCATCAAGCGACTCGGTCATACTCTCGCCCGTGTTGCCCTGGTGCGGGCTGGCACAGCCACGCACCGGTTTAAATTACCTCGAATACCGCTCGTTTAACTTGCAGCCTTCCATGCCTGCCGAGCGCGTGTTCGTCACCTCCTGGCATGGATCAACCCCCTGGTTGGAAGCCCGCATGAAACGCCCGAAAAACAAACGCCGCCTGCTCGTGTGCTGCCTCGGCCTGCTTGCCCTGGGCACGCTGGTCGCCTGGAAGACCCTGCCAGGTAACGACCAACTGACCACCGTGGCGGTCACCCGCGCCAACATCGAAAGCAGCGTCACCGCGCTGGGCACCCTGCAACCCAGACGCTACGTCGATGTCGGTGCCCAGGCTTCCGGGCAGATCCGCAAGATCCACGTCGAAGCCGGCGACTCGATCGAGGAAGGCCAGTTGCTGGTCGAGATCGACCCCTCCACCCAGCAGGCCAAGCTCGATGCCAGCCGCTTCGCCATCGAGAACCTGCAGGCCCAGCTCCAGGAACAGCGCGCCCAGAACGAACTGGCCCGCCAGAAGTACCAGCGCCAGCAGAGCCTGGTGGCCAATGGCGCCACCCGCGAGGAAGACGTACAGACCGCGCGCGCCGAACTCAAGGCCACCCAGGCCCGCATCGACATGTACCAGGCGCAGATCCGCCAGGCCCAGGCCACCCTGCGCAGCGACCAGGCAGAACTGGGCTACACGCGCATCTACGCGCCGATGTCCGGTACCGTGGTGGCCGTCGATGCCCGCGAAGGCCAGACCCTCAACGCACAGCAGCAGACCCCGCTGATCCTGCGCATCGCCAAGCTCTCGCCGATGACCGTGTGGGCCGAGGTCTCCGAAGCCGACATCGGCCACGTCAAGCCGGGCATGAACGCCTACTTCACCACCCTCAGCGGCGGTAGCCGGCGCTGGGCCAGCACCGTGCGCCAGATCCTGCCGATCCCGCCCAAGCCGCTGGGCGAAAGCGGCCAGGGCGGCGGCAGCCCGAACACCTCGAGCAAAAGCGGCAGTGGCCGCGTGGTGCTCTACACCGTACTGCTGGACGTCGACAACGCCGACAGCGCACTGATGGCCGAGATGACCGCCCAGGTATTCTTCGTGGCCAGCCAGGCCAGCAATGTCCTCACCGCCCCCATCGCCGCCCTGCACGGCGGGCTCAGGGACACCACGCAGATGGCCAGGGTGGTGGCCAGCAACGGCCGCGTCGAGGAACGTCAGGTACGCACCGGCATCAGCGACCGCCTGCACATCGAGATCCTCGATGGCCTGAGCGAAGGCGACCGCCTGCTGATCGGCCCGCTAGAAGGCAGCGAGGGTTGAATGCAGACGCCACTGATCCAGCTCAAATCCATCAGCAAGTCTTACGGCGGCGCAGGCACGCCGCGGGTCGACGTCCTGCATGGCATCGACCTGTCCATCCATGCCGGTGAGTTCCTCGCCATCGTCGGCGCCTCGGGCTCCGGCAAGTCGACCCTGATGAACATCCTCGGCTGCCTCGACCGCCCCACCAGCGGCCACTACCTGTTCGCCGGCGAGGACGTCGCCCACCTCGACAGCGACGCCCTGGCCTGGCTGCGCCGCGAGGCCTTCGGTTTCGTGTTCCAGGGCTATCACCTGATCCCCTCCTGCTCGGCCCAGGAGAACGTCGAGATGCCCGCGATCTACGCCGGCACCCCGGCGCCGGAGCGACACGCGCGCGCCGCTGCGCTGCTCGAGCGCCTGGGCCTGGGCCAGCGTACCGCCAACCGCCCGCACCAACTGTCCGGCGGCCAGCAACAGCGGGTGTCGATCGCCCGCGCACTGATGAACGGCGGCCACATCATCCTCGCCGACGAGCCCACCGGGGCGCTGGACAGCCACAGCGGCGTAGAGGTCATGAAGCTGCTGGACGAACTGGCCAGCCAGGGCCACGTGGTCATCCTCATCACCCACGACCGTGCGGTAGCTGCTCGCGCCAGGCGCATCATCGAGATCAGCGACGGCCGGATCATCAGCGACTCGGCGCCGGTCCCGCTGGACCAGCCGGTGGACGCTCCGCCGGGTGCCCTGCAGGCCGTCGACCTGCGCGAACGCATGGCCGACGGCAGCGAATATGCCGGGGCCTGGAAGGGCGAGCTGGTCGATGCCGTGCAGGCCGCCTGGCGCGTCATGTGGATCAACCGTTTTCGCACTGCCCTCACCCTGCTCGGCATCGTCATCGGCGTGGCCTCGGTGGTGGTGATGCTGGCGGTGGGCGAAGGCAGCAAGCGCCAGGTGATGGCGCAGATGGGCGCGTTCGGTTCCAACATCATCTACCTCAGCGGCCACGCTCCCAACCCGCGTACACCGCCTGGGGTCATCACCCTGGAAGACGTCGCCGCCGTGGGCAGGCTGCCGCAGGTCCAGCGCATCATGCCGGTCAACGGCTCCACCGCCGGCGTGCGCTACGGTAATGCCGACTACACCAGCTACGTAGGCGGCAACGACACCAACTTCCCGGCCATCTTCAACTGGCCGGTGGTGCAAGGCAGCTATTTCACCGAAGCCGACGAGCGCAACGCCAGCGCCGTCGCGGTCATCGGCCACAAGGTGCGCGAAAAGCTGCTCAAGGACGCCGCCAACCCCATTGGCGAGTACATCCTGATCGAGAACGTGCCCTTCCAGGTGGTGGGTGTGCTCGCCGAAAAAGGCGCAAGTTCAGGCGACCAGGACAGCGACGACCGTATCGCGGTGCCCTATTCGGCCGCCAGCATCCGCCTGTTCGGCAGCCAGAACCCAGAGTACGTGGCCATTGCCGCCGCCGATGCACGCCGCGTCAACGAGGCCGAAAAGGCCATCGACCAGTTGATGCTGCGCCTGCACAACGGCAAGCGCGACTACGAGCTGACCAACAACGCCGCCATGATCCAGGCCGAAGCCCGCACCCAGGGCACCCTGTCGCTGATGCTCGGCGCGATTGCCGCCATCTCGCTGCTGGTGGGCGGCATCGGCGTGATGAACATCATGCTCATGACCGTGCGCGAGCGTACCCGCGAGATCGGTATCCGTATGGCCACCGGTGCCCGCCAGCGCGACATCCTGCGCCAGTTCCTGACCGAGGCGGTGATGCTCTCTGTGGTCGGCGGCCTCACCGGCATCGGCCTGGCCCTGCTGGTGGGGGGGGCGCTGCTGCTCAGCGAGGTGGCCGTGGCGTTTTCCCTGACCGCCGTGCTCGGTGCCTTTGCCTGCGCCCTGGTCACCGGCGTCATCTTCGGCTTCATGCCTGCCCGCAAGGCCGCCCGGCTCGACCCGGTGGCAGCCCTTACCAGCGAATGAACACACTATGAAAGCGCCATTGACCCTACTTGCCGCCAGCGTGTTGCTCGCGGCCTGCGCCAGCCAGGCGCCGCGCCCGGACAGCGGCCTGCAGCTACCGCCACGCTGGCATACCGAACACCTGGACGCGGCCGGCACCCTCGACCGGCAATGGTGGACCACCTTCGGCAGCCGCGAACTCGACCAGTTGATCGACCAGGCGCGGGTGGGCAGCCATGACCTGGCCGGTGCCGTCGCCCGTGTGCGCCAGGCCCAGGCCAGTGCCGTGATCGCAGGCGCCGCGCTGCTGCCCGAACTCAATGCGGGCCTTAACGCCACGCGCCAGAAGCGCATGTACGCCTACCGCTCCAGCACCCTGGACAACAGCACCGCCAACAAGGCCACCAACAGTTACCAGGCCACCCTGAGCGCCACCTACGAGGTGGACTTCTGGGGCGGCAAGCGCGCCGGTCGCGACAGTGCCCGCTTCAGCCTGCAAGCCAGCGAGTTCGAGCGCGACACCGTCGAGCTGACCCTGCTCAGCGGCGTGGCCGACCACTACACGCGCTGGCTGGCCCTGGTCGAACAGCAGCGCATTGCCGAACAGAACCTGGACAACGCCCAGAGCGTGCTGCACCTGGTGCAGAGCCGCTACGACTCGGGCTCCGCCACCGCACTGGAACTGGCCCAGCAGAAGAGCCTGGTGGCCGCGCAACAGCGCCAGCTGCCACTGCTGGCCCAGGACGCCGAGCAGACATTGATCAGCCTGGCCGCCCTGCTTGGCCAACCGCGCCAGCAACTGCAGCTGGATCGTGAAGCCTTCGCCCGGCTGAGCTGGCCGGACATTGCCGCCAGCCTGCCGAGCGAGCTGCTTACCCGCCGCCCCGACATCGCCAGCGCCGAAGCCCAGCTGGCCGCAGCGCAAGCCGATGTGCAGGTGGCGCGGGCCAACATGCTGCCAGCACTGACCCTGACTGCTACCGTCGGTTCGGGCGCCTCCCACGTCGACGACATGCTGCGCAACCCGGTGTACAACCTGGGTGCCGGGCTGGTGGCGCCGATCTTCAACGGCGGGCGCCTGAAGGCCGAGCGCGACAAGGCCACGGCACGCCAGCAGGAACTGCTGGAAACCTACCGCGGCGCGATCATCAATGGCTTTGCCGACGTAGAGAAGGCCCTGAACAGCATTCGCGGGCTGGACCAGCAGCGCCAGTGGCAAAGCGAAGAGCTGGCCCAGGCGCAACGCGCCTTCCAGATTGCCCAGAGCCGCTACCAGGCAGGTGCCGAAGACCTGCTCACCGTGCTGGAAACCCAGCGCACGCTGTTCGCCGCCCAGGACGACAACGTGCAATTGCGCCGCTCGCGCCTGCAGGCCAGCATCGCGCTGTACAAGGCGCTGGGCGGCGGCTGGCAGGCAACCCCCCAGGTACGCTAGGGCACACCGGCAGGCAGCGCCTTACACCTGGCGCTGCCTGACCTTCAGGTGACGGGCGTACCACGGACGCTGCGGCACCCGGCGAACCAGGCTGGCCAGCCCGTCTTCGTCGCTGTAGGTGATGCGCAACGCCAGCTTCATGGTCTCCGGGTCCATCTCCACGCTCTTGCCCACCTGCAGGCCCGGCACCGTGCTGCAACCGTGGGTGATCGGGCCCAGCCAGGGGTCGGCCACCTCCACCCAGCGCCCGGGCGCGAACCACGCCACCCCGTTGACCTCGCGCCGCACCACCTGGCCGGGGTGAAAGCGCTCATGGGCGCGGTACCAGTCCTCGATACGGTCATCGATCCAGCCATGGAAGCGCCAGAACACCGGGTTGACGTGGGACGAGAACGGGTCGCCGAGAAAATCGTTTTCGGGCCCGTACCAGCGCGGCGCAAAATCGCTCGGGGTGCGCGCATAGGGCACCGGTGCACCGTTGACCGGGTCACGCGGCACCGACGCCCAGCGCATGTGCAGCCAGTCGTGCAACCCCAGTTCCACCTCCGAGCCGAACTGCCCCAGGGTCAGGCGCGAAAGATAATGCGGGTCGCTGTAGCGTGACTCCCACAGCTCGAAGTTGGCATGGAAAACCTCACTGCTCTTGATGTCCTTGACCCACTGGGTGTATTCGTCATCGCCCTGCGCCAGCCAGGTGGGCGGCAAGGCGTTGCCATCCTGGTTGTCGAAATAGCGCAAAAAGCCTGCGCGGTCACGCGCCAGTTCCGGCTGCGGCATCGGAAAGCGCGGCCAGGACGGCAGGTCCTGCATCGAACGTGCGGTACCGAGCATGTGCCGGTGCATGAAAAAGAAGTCCTCGCCCGAACCGTTGCGATCCTTGCGCGGGCCGCGGGCATCGCGCTCATGGTCACGCGGACCGGGCTGCCAGCCGATGGCACGCAACGCCTCGTGCTGCTTGGGTGCCAGCTTGTGCCACTTGTCCCGCGAGGCATGCCACAACTGGTGGAACAGGCGATGCTCGGGGGAGATCAGCCACGCCAGCAACGTCGGGTTCAGCGCGGTGCGCTCGCGAGCTTCGGGGAAGGTCCGCTTGCGCGCCACAAAGCGGTGGTTCTGCTCGGGCAGGGCCAGCGGGCGCTGCAGGTCCAGTACCTGGCCGGTGAGCGTGGCAGTGCCGGCGTTACCGAAATCGCCCCATACCTCATCGAGCAGCACGCGACACTCATAGCGCGCCAGCCCCGCAGTGTCCGCTGTGGGTATCAGCCGCCAGCTCAACACATTCGGTGCACCCGGCATCAGGTCGCCCACCACCCGGTAGCGGGGCTCGGCGTCACTGCGCAGGCGCTCGGGCGTGTCCAGGCATCCGCGCAGGCCGCGGCCACGCGGAGCAATATCCAGCAACAACTCCAGGGACGTGTGTTCAAGCCCTTCCAGGCCGACATTGCCGCCTTCCAGCTGCCAGATGCCACGCAGGGTATCGGCCAACTGCTGGCCGGCGGTATCGGGCAAGTCGACGGTGGCCTCCCCGGGGGTGATCGGAAATTCCTCGCGTGTCAGCTCGCGGTGCGCGTACAGCGCCCCAGGCACCGCCACGCCCGTCAGTGCAACACCCGCAATGAACCCTCGTCGAGAAATCGTCATTGACCTACCTGTGTGTCTCGCGTTGCGCCATGGAGCATGGCGTTGTCGAAGCTAGAACGTTGTGCACACAGGGAAATTTAGCCAGCAAGCGGCCCCGGGCGGCCCGCACAGGGCGCAGGCGACGGCTAAATTTCTGCCGATTGCGCTCGTCCTCACCAGATAGCAAAGGCCTCGTGCCTGAACCTCGACGGTGAACCTGACTGAGACCACGATGACCACACCACGCTGGAAAAAAGCCTTGTACATCAGCCTGGCCACCGCGCTCACCGCCGGTGCCGGGGTGGCCGCCTGGACCTACTTCGGCCCCAGCGCCGGCTACCCACGCGAGGTGGTCAAGCAGGCCAATGAACTGCAGGATCGCCTGCTCTCGTTCGACAGCCACATCACCCTGCCGGCCAACTTCGGCATGGAAGGCAATGAAGCCGACAAGGAAGGCAGCGGACGCTTCGACCTCGTCAAGACCGCCCGCGGGCGCCTGTCCGGCGCCGCGCTGACCATTTTTGCCTGGCCCGAAATGTGGAACGGCCCCAACGGTCCGCACCGGCCCACCGAAGGCTTCGTGCAGGAAGCACGCAACCTGCAGGAGGTGCGCTACAAGTCGATCATGGCGATGGTGCGCGACTACCCCAACCAGGTGGCCATTGCCTACACCCCACAGGACATGCGGCGCCTGCACGGCGAAGGCAAGTTCGCGGTGTTCATCAGCATGCTCAATGCCTACCCGCTGGGTACCGACCTCGACCTGCTCGACCTGTGGGCCTCGCGCGGCATGCGCATGTTCGGCTTCAGCTACGTGGGTAACAACGCCTGGGCCGACTCCTCGCGCCCGCTGCCGTTCTTCAACGACACCGCCGACGCCCTTGACGGGCTGTCGCCCCTGGGCCGCCAGGCGGTACAGCGGCTCAACGACCTGGGCGTGATCATCGACGTCTCGCAGATGTCCACAAAGGCCCTGGAGCAGGTGGCCCGGCTCAGCCGCACGCCGCTGGTGGCGTCCAACTCCGCTCCACGGGCGATGGTCGACATCCCGCGCAACCTCAGCGACAAGGAGATGCAACTGATCAAGGACAGCGGCGGCGTGATCCAGGTGGTGGCCTTCTCCACCTACCTCAAGCCCCTGAGCCAGAAGACCCAGGACAAGCTCAACGCCCTGCGTGCGCGCTTCGACCTGCTGCCGCTGCCCAACCTGGCGGTGGCCCTGATGCCCGGCGACCCGATCATCGCCGCCTGGCCCGAGCAGCGCTTCGGCCAGTACGCCAGCGAGCTGTACGGCATTCTCGAAGAAGAGCCGCCGGCCTCGCTCAAGGAGTTCGGTGACGCCATCGACTACACCGTGCGCAAGGTCGGCATCGATCACGTTGGCATCAGCTCGGACTTCAACGAGGGCGGTGGCGTGGACGGCTGGCGCGATGTGGGCGAAACCCGCAACGTCACCGCCGAACTGCTCTCACGCGGCTACTCCGAGGCCGATATCGCCAAGCTCTGGGGCGGCAACTTCCTGCGGGTGTGGGAACAGGCGCAAAACGCCGCCCGCCCTGTAGCCGCCTCTTCCCGTTGACTCGCCAGCGAGCCCCGTCATGACCGATCGCCGCACCCTTCTCAAGTACGCCGGCCTGCTGGCCGCCAGCCTGCCGCTGGGCAGCCAGCTGTTGCCCGGCGCCCTCGCCGGCCCGTCACTGCCCGGCAACGGCAGCGATGCCTGGGCCGGCTTTCGCAGCCTGTTCGAGCTCGACCCCGATTACGCTCATTTCGCCAACTTCCTGATCACCTCCCATCCCAAGCCCGTGCGCGATGCCATCGAAGACTATCGCGCAAAACTCGACCGCCACCCCGCGCAATGGGTCGACTGGGAAACCCAGGCCGAATGGAAGCGCGAAGGCGAAGTGCGCGACTGGGCCGCCCGCTACCTGGAGGTCAAGCCACGCCAGATCGCCCTCACCGGCAGCACCACCGAGGGCCTGGGCCTGATCTACGGCGGCCTTAAGGTGGCCGCCCACCAGGAGATCCTGACCACCGAACACGAGCATTACTCCACCCGCAACAGCCTCGCCTACCGCGCCACCCGCGAGGGCACCCAGGTGCGCAAGATCCGCCTGTTCCGCGACCCGCAGCGGGTCTCGGACGACGAGGTACTGGGCAACATCGCCGCCGCGATCCGCCCGTCCACGCGGGTACTGGGCATGACCTGGGTGCACTCGGGCAGCGGCGTCAAGCTGCCCATCGGAGCCATCGGCGAGCTGGTACGCGAACACAACCGCAACCGCGACGAGCAGGACCGCATCCTCTATGTGGTCGACGGCGTGCACGGTTTTGGCGTGGAAGACATGCGCTTTGCCGACCTAAAGTGCGACTACTTCATCTCCGGTACCCACAAATGGATGTTCGGCCCGCGGGGCACCGGCATCATCTGCGCTGCCTCCACCGAGCTCAAGGACCTGGTGCCGACCTTCGCCACGTTCTCCGAGAACGAGGACTTCGCCACCATCATGAGCCCCGGCGGCTACCACGCCTTCGAGCACCGCTGGGCCCTGGGCAAGGCCTTCGAGTTGCACCTGCAGGTAGGCAAGGCGCCGATTCAGGCGCGCATCCACGGGCTGAACGACTACCTCAAGCAACGCCTGGCCGAGTACAAGGCGATCGAACTGGTCACCCCGCGCAGCCCGCGTCACTCGTCAGGCTTCACCTTCTTCCGGGTCAAGGGCCAGGACGCCGACGAGGTGGCCGCGTACCTGACTCGCCACCGCATCGTGGTGGATGCGGTGTCCCGCGACGTGGGCCCGGTGGTGCGCGCTGCGCCCGGCCTGCTCAACACCGAAGCCGAAATCGATCGCCTGATCAGCGTGCTGGGCCAACGCCTGCGTGCCTGATCGCGCCCTTTCATCTTGTAGCCAACAGCTGACGGAACCTGCCATGCCTCACCATCGTTCAACCCCGTACCCGCGCATGTCGCGCACCCTTGCACAGCTGTCGTGCAGTGCCGCGCTCGGCCTGGCACTGTGCGCGGGCGCCCAGGCGGCAGATTCCCCTCGCCAGCCGGGCCAGGTATTCACCGACTGCAAGGACTGCCCCGAAATGGTGGTACTGCCCGCCGGCAGCTTCACCATGGGCACCGAGCCCGGCGAGACCGGCCGTGAGGACGACGAAGGGCCGCTGCACACCGTGACCTTCGCCAGGCCCTTTGCCATCAGCCGCTACCAGGTCACTGCCGGCGAGCTGGACGCCTACATCCGCGAAACCGGGGTGAAGATCGCCGACGGCGACACCCGACCCGGGCGCGCCTGCACCGCCAGCAAGCCGACCTACAAACAGGGTCCGCGCCAGCCAGCGGTGTGCGTCAGCTACTTCGACGTGCAGGACTACGCCCGGTGGCTGTCGAAAAAGACCGGCCACACCTACCGCATGCTCAGCGAGGCCGAGCGTGAGTACGGCGCACGCGCCGGCTCGCGCGGACCGTTCCCGTTCCCGTTCGATGACAACGACGAAAAAAAGTACAGCATCGCCCGGCACGCCAACACCTACGGGCCTGCCGACGGCTACTCGTACACCTCCCCGGCAGGCAGTTTCCCGCCCAATGCCTTCGGCGTGTACGACATGCACGGCAACGTCTACGAGTGGGTCGCCGACTGCCTCAACACCAGCTATGAAGGCGCGCCCGCCGACGGCAGCGCGTGGCTGACCGGCAACTGCGACATCCGCATCATGCGCGGCAATGACTGGGGCGAGGCGCCGGTGTTCTCGCGCTCGGGCAACCGCAACAGCCGCGCCCCCGATGTACGCGGCGACTACCTGGGTTTTCGCGTTGCCCGCGAGCTCTGACCGCCCCCTCAACCACGTGTGATTCGGGAGACTCGAATGACCAGCAAACCTCGCGGGGCCATCAGTGAACTGTTCGGCCTGCTCAAACCCTTCTGGCCGCTGGTAAGCCTGTCGATCGGCCTGGGCATGCTCGGCGGCCTCAGCGTCACCGCGCTGCTGGCCACCATCAACAGCGCCCTGCACAACGAAAGCGGCCTCACCCAGGGGCTGGTGCTGGGCTTTGCCGGGCTGTGCCTGATGGCCCTGCTCAGCACCATCCTGTCCGATATCGGCAGCAACTACGTGGGCCAGCACATCATCGCCAGGCTGCGTCGCGAACTGGGCGAAAAGGTCCTGGCTGCGCCCATCGACCAGATCGAACGCTACCGCAGCCATCGGCTGATCCCGGTACTGACCCACGACGTCGACACCATCAGCGACTTCGCCTTCGCCTTCGCGCCACTGGCGGTGTCCCTCACCGTGACCCTGGGCTGCCTGGGCTACCTGGCGAGCCTGTCGTGGCCGATGTTCCTGGTGATGCTGGTGGCCATCGGGCTGGGCACCATGATGCAGTTCGTCGCCCGCGCCTGGGGCATGCGCGGTTTCGAGGCCGCGCGTGAAGCCGAGGACGACCTGCAAAAGCACTACAACGCCATTGCCGAGGGTGCCAAGGAACTGCGCATCCACCGCCCGCGCCGCCAGCGCATGTTCCTGCACGGCATCCGCAACACCGCCAACCGCATCTGCGACACGCAGATCCGCTCCATCAACACCTTCGTGATCGCCAAGAGCCTGGGCTCGATGCTGTTCTTCGTGGTCATCGGCCTGGCGCTGGCCTTGCAGTCCTGGTGGCCCAGCGCCGACAAGACGGTGATGAGCGGCTTTGTGCTGGTGCTGCTGTACATGAAGGGCCCGCTGGAGCACCTGATCGGCACCCTGCCGATCATCAGCAAGGCACAGATCGCCTTCCGCCGCATTGCCGAGCTGTCCAAGCAGTTCTCCTCCCCCGAGCCCCACCTGCTGCTCGACGACCAGAGCCAGCCGGCCACGCCGCTGCATAGCCTGGTCCTGAATCAGGTGAGCTACAGTTTCGCCCCGGTGCCGGGCAGCGAGCCATTCCGCATGGGCCCGGTGAACGTAAGCATCCAGCAGGGCGACATCGTGTTCATCGTCGGCGAGAACGGGTGTGGCAAGACTACCCTGATCAAGTTGCTGCTGGGCCTGTACGCGCCGCAGTCGGGCAGCATCGAGCTCAATGGCCAGGCGGTGACGGCGGCCAACCGCGATGATTATCGGCAGATCTTCACCACCATCTTTGCCGACTACTACCTGTTCGACGACGTGATCCAGGGTGACAAGCCGGTGCCCGAGGATGCTGCGCGCTACCTCAGACGACTGGAGATCGACCACAAGGTCAGCATTCGCGATGGCGTGTTCAGCACCACCGATCTGTCCACCGGGCAGCGCAAGCGCCTGGCGCTGGTCAGTGCCTGGCTGGAAGAGCGACCGGTGCTGGTGTTCGACGAATGGGCGGCCGACCAGGACCCGACCTTCCGGCGAATTTTCTACACCGAGCTGTTGCCTGACCTCAAGCGCCTGGGCAAGACCATCATCGTCATCTCCCACGACGACCGTTACTTCGACATTGCCGACCAGCTGATCCGTTTGCACGCCGGCAAGGTCGTGAGCGAACTGCAGCCGGCCTGAGCAAACCTGCCTGCCACAGGCCAGGTGCGTTGCAGCAGGTGAAGAAGCCGGCCTTGCCGGCTCCCACATCGGTTGCAACGCGCCACGGCCTGAAACCAGCGCTGCCACCCCCCCTGCGCTAAATCC